>CAVVLH010000075.1:0-23726 GCA_963748805.1 uncultured Alphaproteobacteria bacterium
GCGACTTGCCGCGAAACGATTCCGAAATCACGGTGGCCGCGTAGTGGTCGCCGTCACCGGCAAGGTCCCTGATCGTCACCTCGGCGTCGGGAATCGCGGCCTTGATCATCGATTCGATATCGTGGGCGTCCATCGGCATCCCAGATTTCTCCTTTTCCCCTCGCCCTCTCCGGCCCGCTCCATGGGCTGAAGTTCTTCAACTTAGCGCGAATGGCCTTCTGGGTCACGCCTTCTGGCAGTATATTCACTTCAAGATCACAGCAAGGCCCATCGCGACGAGGGCCGAAAGGCGGAGAAAAATGAAATTACCAGGCCCCGACCATCCGATCACGATCACGGCAAATCCGCGGCGCGTGCGCGTCTCCGCGGGCGGGGTCGTGATTGCCGAGTCCACAAATGCCCTGACGCTGAAGGAAGCGAGCTATCCGGCGGTCAATTATCTGCCGCGCAAGGATGCGAACATGGCACTGCTTTCGCGCACCGAGCGGGTGACGCACTGTCCCTATAAGGGAGATGCGAATTATTTCAGCATCAATGCCGACGGAAAAACCATCGCGGATGCGATCTGGACCTATGAAAACCCGTTTCCGGCCATGACCGAGATTTCAGGCCACCTCGCCTTCTATCCCGACAAGGTCAAGATCGAGGAAGTGACCTGATTTCATCAGCTCATTCCGGGATGGTGCGCAAGCACCAGACCCGGAATTTCGAATTTCCGGGCTCGACGCTGCTACACCCTGAATATCGTCAGTCCCAGTACGAGCAGGACCAGGAAGATCACCACGAACACATAGAACAGAAATCTGGCGATATCCGCCGAGGCTGCCGAGATGCCGGTAAAGCCGAGGACGCCGGCGATCACCGACACCACGAAGAAAATCAGCGCCCACTTCAGAAGCGTCATTTATCCCTCCACGCCGTCCGCCGGGCCGGCGGATCTCGATGTGCTGATCTAACTTCGAGCCATTCACGAAAGTTCCGCACGAAAGTTCCGCGCCACTGGCGCTGTCGCGGCGATGGGAGCCGACTTTTCCGGCTTCCGCCCGCCGGCGCCATTCCATGCGGTGGAATCCGCCAGGGATGCAGTTGACGACGCTTGTTGAAATCCTCGCGCATTCGGCAACATTGGCGACAGTCAACATGCCGGATCATGCATGACCGTCGTCCTGCCTTCCGCCACTGAGGCGATCGAAACAAAGCCGGTTTCGGGCGCCCGCAATCTGGCCTTCGACCGCGCCCGCAGCTGCATCATCGTCATGGTGCTGCTCCACCATGCGGTCATTCCCTATACCCATTACGGCCACACCGACCGTCAGTCGTTCCTCGGGTTTGACGGGCTGGTGACCTTCAACGACAGCTACTTCATGGCGGCGATGTTTCTGCTGTCCGGGCTGTTCGTCTGGCCGAGCCTCCAGCGCAAGGGCGTGAGCGATTTCCTGCGCGGGCGCTTGCTGCGCCTCGGCCTGCCGTACGCCGTCGGCGCCGTGATCCTGATGCCGATTGCCTACTACGCGATCGAACTTCGCAATTCCGGCCCGGGCGCAGGCTTCCTCGCCTATTGGTGGAAGACCGTGACGGTCGGCCCCTGGGAGAGCGGGCCGATCTGGTTCCTGGCGGTGCTGTTCGCGTTCGACATGCTGGCAGCCGCCATCTATCGCGCCGCGCCCGGCTCGGTCGAAGCCATCGGGCGGTTGTCGACCGCCAATCCGGAGCATCCCGCTTACGCGTTCTGGATGTTTGTCGCGGCATCGGTGGTCGTCTACGTGCCGCTCGATTCTTATTTCGGGATCGGGCGCTGGTTCACGCTGGGGCCGCTCGCAATCCAGGCCGACCGGATTCTTCTCTACCTGCTCTACTTTTTCGTCGGCGCCGGCATCGGCGCGGTCAAGGGAGATCGAAGCCTGCTATCCGACCAGGGCGAACTGGCGCGGCGTTGGCCGGCCTGGCTTTTGGCCACACTCGTGACCTTCGCCGGCCTGATCGGGCTGATCTATTACAAGCGCGAGTTCTTGGCTGATCCCAACAACCCACCGCCATGGTGGGACACCGCGCATGCCATCTTCTTTGCCTGCTTCAGCGCATCGCAAACCATCAATCTGCTCGCGCTGTTCCTGAAATTCGAAAGCCAAGGCCGAAGCAGTCTCGATTCATTGCGCGAAAGCTCGTTCGGAATCTTCCTGATCCACTATGTCCCGCTGCTCTGGCTGCAATATGCCTTGTTCGGCATTACGCTGGCTCCCGCCATGCAGGTGACCGCGATCCTGAAAGCCTTGATCGTGTTCGTGCTGACGCTCGCGATCAGCTGGGCCGCAACCGGCGCCTTACGAAAAATCCCGGGTGTGGCGGAAGTACTTTAGAAGCAGATCAGGCTTTGCCGGCCATGTAAGCGGGCAACCAGCCTTCGAAGCCATCCTTGAGCGTAACCACCGAAACCGGATCTTCGCCGGCAATGGCGATCGCATCTCCGCCCGTGGTCCCGATCCGCACGCAAGGCACGCCGGCGCCCTTCATCTTGGCAAGTACGAGGCCCGCTTGTTCGGCGGAAACAGTAACGATATAGCGCGCCTGGTCCTCGCCGAACCAGAACGCATGCGGCACGATCGAGCCGGGTGCGGCCAGCAGCCTCGCACCGATGCCGCTTGCGATCGCCATCTCGGCGAGCGCCACCAGAAGCCCGCCATCGGAAATGTCGTGGGCGGCGGTCGCAGTCCCTGCGTGGATCATGCCGCGCACGACGTCGCCATTGCGCTTTTCGGCCGCAAGGTCGACCGGCGGCGGCGCGCCCTCTTCGCGGCCGCAGATGTCGCGCAAATAGACGGATTGTCCGAGCCAGCCTTGGGTGTCACCGATCAGCAGGATCGCCTCGCCCTCGGCCTTGAACGCAAGCGTGGCTGATTTGGTGAAATCATCCAACAGGCCGACCCCGCCGATCGAAGGCGTCGGCAGAATGCCGCGGCCGTTGGTCTCGTTGTAGAGCGAGACGTTGCCGGACACGACGGGGAAGTCGAGCGCGCGGCAAGCTTCCGAAATGCCTTTCAGGCACCCGACGAACTGGCCCATGATCTCGGGCCGTTCCGGGTTGCCGAAATTGAGATTATCGGTGATCGCAAGCGGCCGACCGCCGACCGCGGTGATGTTGCGCCATGCTTCGGCGACGGCCTGCTTGCCACCTTCGAAAGGGTCCGCCTCGCAATAGCGCGGCGTGACATCGACGGTGAGCGCCAGTCCCTTCGGTCCATCCTCTACGCGCACGACCGCGGCATCGCCGCCCGGCCGCTGCACCGTGTTGCCGAGGATGACGTGGTCGTATTGCTCCCATACCCAGCGCTTCGAACACAGTTCAGGCGTGGCGATCAGCTTTTCAAGCGCCTGCGCGATGCCGATCGGCGGCTTCACTTCGCGCGCGGCGATCACTGGCCTGGCGGCTTGCGGCACGTGCGGCCGGTCGTAGAGCGGGGCTTCGTCGCCGAGCTCCTTGATCGGCAGGTCGGCCATCACTTCGCCGCCATGCTTGACGACAAAGCGCTTGCTTGGCGTGGTGTGACCGACCACCGCGAAATCGAGCCCCCATTTGCGGAAGATCGCTTCGGCCTCTTTTTCCTTCTCGGGCTTGAGCACCATGAGCATGCGCTCCTGGCTTTCCGAGAGCATCATCTCATAGGCGCTCATGCCGGTTTCGCGTGTCGGCACGGCATCGAGATCGAGATCGACGCCGAGATCGCCCTTTGCGCCCATCTCGACCGCAGAGCATGTCAGCCCGGCCGCGCCCATGTCCTGGATCGCGATCACGCAATCGGCCGCCATGATTTCGAGACACGCTTCCAGCAGCAGCTTTTCGGCGAAGGGATCACCGACCTGCACAGTCGGGCGTTTCTCGGCCGAGTTGTCGTCGAATTCGGCCGAGGCCATCGAGGCGCCGTGAATGCCATCGCGCCCCGTTTTAGAGCCGAGATAGACGATCGGCATATTCACACCGGAAGCCGCAGCGTAGAAGATCTTGTCGGCATCCGCGAGGCCTACCGCCATCGCGTTGACCAGGATGTTGCCGTCGTAGCGGGTGTGGAAGCGCATTTGCCCGCCGACGGTCGGCACGCCGAACGAATTGCCATAGCCGCCGACGCCGGCGACCACGCCCGACACCAGATGACGCGTCTTGGGATGTTCCGGTGCACCAAATGACAGCGCGTTGAGGCAGGCGATCGGGCGCGCGCCCATGGTGAAGACATCGCGCAAAATGCCGCCGACACCGGTGGTCGCGCCCTGATAGGGCTCGATGTAGCTCGGATGGTTGTGGCTCTCCATCTTGAACACCACCGCCTGGCCGTCGCCGATGTCGATGACGCCGGCATTCTCGCCGGGCCCCTGGATCACCCAGGGCGCCTTGGTCGGCAGGCCCCGCAGATGGATGCGGGAGGATTTGTATGAGCAGTGCTCGTTCCACATCGCCGAGAAAATCCCGAGCTCCGTGAACGTCGGCACCCGCCCGATCAGCTTGAGAATGCGCTCATACTCGTCGGGCTTGAGCCCGTGCGCGGCGACCAGTTCGGGGGTGATTTGTGGCTGATTGATCTGCATTGTGCTGAAATGGGCCTACGCCGCTTGCTTTACGTGGGCGACGAGGCCCGCGAACAGGCCGCGCCCGTCGGTACAGCCCATGATGTCTTCAACGTGGTTTTCCGGATGCGGCATCATGCCGAGCACGTTGCCGCGCTCGCTGACAATACCGGCGATCGAATGCGCCGCGCCGTTGATATTGGCGCTTTCACCGACATCGCCGTCCACCGAACAATAACGGTAGAGCACCCGGCCCTCGCCCTCTAACCGCTTCAAGGTTTCTTCATCGGCCTCGTAGTTGCCTTCGCCATGGGCGACGGGCACGCGAATGACCTGACCGGCATTGTAGCCGCGGGTGAACGGCGTATCGGAACGCTCGACCCGCAGATGCACGTCCTTGCAGATGAATTTCAGCCGCGCGTTGCGCATCAGCACGCCCGGCAACAACCCAGCCTCGCACAGGATCTGAAAGCCGTTGCAGACGCCAAGCACCAGCCCGCCTTTGGCGGCAAAGTCGCGCACCGCATCCATGACAGGCGAGCGTGCCGCGATCGCGCCACAGCGCAGATAGTCGCCGTAGGAAAATCCGCCCGGCACGACGACGAGGTCGGTGCCATCAGGCAGCGATGTCTCGGCATGCCAGACCATCGCGGTCTCGTTACCGGAGGCGAGCTTCAGCGCGCGGGCCATATCGCGCTCGCGATTGATTCCGGGAAAGACCAGAACGGCGGATTTCATTCCAGACGAACCTGCTTCTTTGCCCTCTCCCCTTGCGGGAGAGGGTGGCTCGAAATGCCGCTTGCGGCATGAAGAACCGGGTGAGGGGTTATCTGAAAACGAGTTGCGCGAACCCCTCACCCGGCTCGCTTCGCTCGCCACCCTCTCCCGCAAGGGGAGAGGGAAACTTCAACTCAAGACTTCAACCCGGTAATTCTCGATCACGGTGTTGGCCAGGAGCTTGTCGGCAGCGTCTTTCAACGCTGCCTCTGCTTTCGCCTTGTCGGCGCCGGAAAGCTCGATGTCGAACACCTTGCCCTGGCGGACACTGGCAACGCCGTCGACGCCGAGCGACTTCAGCGCGCCTTCGATGGCCTTGCCTTGAGGATCGAGAATGCCGGACTTCAGCGTAACGGTAACGCGCGCTTTCACGATCTCGTCTCCTTGAGCATCATCTTTTCCGAAAACCGGTTCCCACTTTGCGCTAACGCGGCCGTTCGGGTCGGGATGATGCTTCCCTCACCCCTTGACCAACACCGGGCCTGAGCCCGCCGGACGCTCGTTTTCCATCAGGATGCCGAGGCGTTTTGCCACTTCGGTGTAAGCCTCAAGCAGTCCACCCAGGTCGCGGCGGAAGCGATCCTTGTCGAGCTTCTCGTTCGACTTGATATCCCACAACCGGCAGGAGTCCGGCGATATCTCGTCGGCGACGATGATCCGCATCATCTCATTTTCAAAGAGGCGGCCGCACTCCATCTTGAAATCGACCAAGCGAATGCCAATGCCGAGGAAGAGACCGGTGAGGAAATCGTTGACGCGAATCGCAAGCGCCATGATGTCATCGATCTCCTGCGGCGTGGCCCAGCCGAACGCCGTGATGTGCTCTTCGGAGACCATGGGGTCGTTGAGCTGGTCGTTCTTGTAGTAGAACTCGATGATCGAGCGCGGCAGCTGGGTGCCCTCCTCGATGCCGAGGCGCTGCGACAGCGATCCCGCCGCCACGTTCCGCACCACGACTTCCAGCGGCACAATCTCCACCTCGCGGATCAGTTGTTCGCGCATGTTGAGACGGCGGATGAAGTGGGTCGGCACCCCGATGTCGTTGAGGTGCTGGAACAGGTATTCCGAAATCCGGTTGTTGAGGACGCCCTTGCCCTCGATCACCTGGTGCTTTTGCTTGTTGAACGCGGTCGCATCGTCCTTGAAGTGCTGGATCAGGGTTCCCGGCTCCGGACCCTCGTAAAGAACCTTTGCCTTGCCTTCATAAATGCGGCGTCGACGGCTCATTGGGATGTACCGTGTGTTGTTGAAATCCATGCTTTTGGTGTGCTCCGGATGCCAAGAGGGACGACCCACGACGGAGCTGCCGTGAAGGCCAGGGACCAAGAAACAGAACGAGAACCGAGCCTGGAATCGAACCTATCCGATTGGCCTATCCAGTACAATCGATCCGGCCCCGGCGGCCCAAGTTTTACCAGATTAACCTCGACGGTTTGAGGTTCGCGAACCGCTGAATTCACGGTATTATTTAGGTATCAGGGCGCCTCGCCGCAACACGACGGCGGCAGGTCCAAAACAGCCGCCCGGGAGGAACTTCGTCATGACGACCTTCGACAAGCGCGAGGAAGGCTTCGAGAAGAAATTCGCCCTGGACGAGGAGCTGAAATTCAAGGCGGAGGCGAGGCGCAACCGCCTGCTCGGCTTGTGGGCGGCGGAGAAGCAGGGAATCACGGGGGAAGCGGCCGCCACCTACGCCAGGGAGGCGATTGCCGGGACGTTTGCCCAGGGTGGCGACAAAGCAGTCGTTGCCCGCCTTACCCGTGATTTGTCGGCAAAGGGCGTGACGGACGTCGAAATCCGCTCGCGCATGGCCGAACTGCTGGCGCAGGCCATCGTCCAGGTAAAGGCCGGCACCTGAACGCTGGCCTCACTTGATATTCTTCATTTCAAGGTGATTTGCAGGCTCATCGTGCCATTGACGTTCAGGCCTTCGCTCTGCTGCTGATTGAACTGCCTGTTGTTGGCATTGACATTGACGTTGACCGATTCCATCCGGCAATCCTTGGCGAGGATGTCCCGAAGCAGATCGCATTGACGCCCGGCCATTTCGTAAACCGTGCGTTGGGCCTTGTCGCGCAGCTTCTGCGCTTCGTCACCGTCACCTGTCGGCCCGACGATGAAAAAGCTGATGTTGTTCTGAACGCGCACCATGTTTTCCTGGCGCGGAGGATTATTTCCCTGCTCGACAATAATCCGATTTTGGGCGAGGACCGGGGAAGCCAGCAACAGGGCCACGCTCACAACAAGCGCGCTTTTAAGGGAAGCCATTGAACACTCCGGGATTGAGAACGTTTTACGCGAGACGTTCTATCAACCCCGGATTGCAGATTAACGAAGCGCGGACATCGTAATCGCGCGTTCCGCTTCACGACGAATTAACCAGCAAAACAAGCTGCAACGTGGGGACAGAGCATGTCATCCCAGCGTCATTGCGAGCGCTAGCGAAGCAATCCAGAGCTTCAAACGACTGGATTGCTTCGTCGCAAATGCTCCCTTACGCAAACGCTCCGCGTTTGTCGCAGGCAATGACGAACCCTCACCCCTCCTTAAACCCGTATTCCGGCACATTGCCGCTGGCGCCGTAATATTTATACGGCAGGAACTTGCCCGACATCGAGATCTTGACACGATCACCCTTCGGATTCGGCAGGCGCTCCATCACCATGTCGAAATCGATCGCCGACATGATACCGTCGCCATATTCCTCCTCGATCAGCGCTTTCCAGGCCGGGCCGTTGACCATCACGAGTTCATAGAAGCGGTAGATCAAGGGATCGGTCGGCGGCATCGGCATGCCGCGCATCGGGACTTCGTTGAGCATCGCGGTCTCGGACTTGGAGAGCCCGAACAGTTCGGCCGCGTTCGCAGCCTGCGGCTTGGTCAGCTTCATTTGGCCGAGACAGGCACCGACGATCAGCACCTCGGAATAGCCGCCGATCTTTTCGCAGATGTATTTCCAGGTCCAGCCCTTCTCGCGCTTGATGTCGAGCAGCTTTTCAGTCAGGTCGGATCGCTTCATGTGTCACTCCCTTTGCAAGTTGTCATCACCGGCGGTCGGCCGGAAGTTACCGTCCATGTTCTAGAGCGGCCGCGACAGGCTCGGCCGCGCCGCAATCCTTGGCGCCTCCGGCAACCCGTCCGAAACCGCGGCAATCGCCAGGCCGGACCTTGCGATCTCGACCACCGGCACGTGGCGCGGATCGTGATCGGGCGTGTCGGTTGCGAAACTTCTGCTGCGGCTGACCAGAAAATCGACGATGTGGTTTCGTAACCCATAGTAATAGGGATGGCGATGCAGATCGGCTCGGCCGCGATCCTTCGGCAGCGGATTCTCGACGATCTCGGCCAGCACCGCGCCCGGACCGTTGGTCATCAGGAAGATCTTGTCAGCGAGAAAGATCGCCTCGTCGACGTCGTGCGTGATCATGAAGGCGGTCTGTCCGGTCTCAAGGCAGATGCGGCGGACTTCGTCCTGCAAGGTGCCGCGCGTCAACGCGTCGAGCGCCGAGAACGGCTCATCCATCAGCATGATCTTCGGCGTAATCGAGAGAGCGCGCGCAATCCCGACGCGCTGCTTCATGCCGCCGGACAATTCTGACGGGCGCTTGTGCTCGGAACCGGTGAGGCCGACGAGATCGATGAATCCTTGCGCGTGCGCTCTCACCTTGGCGCGGTCCCAGTCCCGCCATTTCGAGGTCACGGCATAGGCGACGTTGCCCATCACAGTGCGCCACGGCAACAGCGCGTGGCTCTGGAAGATCACGGCGCGGTCAAGGCTCGTGCCTTGGATCGCTTCGCCGTCGACGATGACCGCGCCTTCGCTCGGCGTATCGAGCCCGGCGAGGATATTGAGCACGGTGGTCTTGCCGCAGCCGGAATGGCCGATCACACAGGCGAATTCGCCGCGCTGGATCGACAACCAGAGATTCTCAAACACCGCGACGTCGCCGCCTGTCGCGCCTGGATATCGCTTGGCAATGGCCTCGATCGAAATGAATTTGTCGGTCATGGCACGCTCTTTCCATTCCCTCCCCCCTTGCGGGGGAGGGTCAGGGAAGGGGGTGTCACTCGACGGCTGTGCGAGAACTTACCCCCACCCCTAACCCCTCCCCGCAAGGGGGAGGGGTGCAGAGCAGAGCTTGCCGCAAAAACTTTCTGTCGCATCATCCTACTCCGGGAACGTCACCATGCGGGTGAAACGCGCAAGAATCTGATCGAGCAGCATGCCGACAAGGCCGATCAGCAGAATGGCGATGATCACATTGGTGATCGAGAGATTGTTCCACTCGTTCCAGACGAAGTAACCGATGCCGGTGCCGCCGACCAGCATTTCGGCCGCGACGATCACGAGCCAGGCAATGCCGATCGAAATCCGCATGCCGGTCAGAATGGTTGGCGCTGCCGCCGGCAGGATCACGGTGAACGCGCGCCGCAAGGTGCCGACCTCGAGCGTGCGTGCGACGTTGATCCATTCCTTGCGCACGGCGGCGACACCGAACGCCGTATTGAGCAACATCGGCCATATCGAGCAGATGAAGATGACGAAGATCGCCGACAGGCCGGAATCCTTGATGGTGTAGAGCGCGAGCGGCATCCAGGCGAGCGGCGAGATCGGCTTCAAAACCTGGATGAACGGATCGAGCGCCCGGCTGATCAACGGCGACATCCCGATCAGAAAACCCAGCGGAATGGCAACGAGCACGGCAAGCAGATAGCCAAGGCCAACGCGCGCAATCGAGTAACCGAGCTGGATGCCGAGCCCCTTGTCGTTCGGGCCATTATCGTAGAACGGCCGCTTCAGGTGCTCCCACAGCTTGGCGCCGACCTCGAACGGGCCCGGCATCGCCGATTTGCCTTGCGTTGCGGTTAGCCCCATCAGCTTGGCATATTCCGGACTCATGTTGCCGACCGCGCTCGTGCTGCGGGTGGCGAGGTGCCAGACGCCGATGAAAGCCAGAAACAGCGCCACCGAAATGATCGCGGCGCGGAGGCGAAGGGACGAGGTCATTCAGATCTCCTCCGTTCTTCCGGCCTCATGGTTCGAGACGCGCGGCTCCGCCGCGCCCTCACCATGAGGGTCCAAGATTCCGCCGCTAATTGACTCCTCATCCTGAGGAGCCCGCCACAGGCGGGCGTCTCGAAGGATGCGCCCAGCAACTATTTTCCCCCTCACGACGACTTCCTGATTTTAAAACTGTTGAGATAATCTTCAGGCGTTGCCGGATCGAAAGTCTTTCCCATCACGGCAAAGGACTTGTAGGCGGCGGCCGGCGGCGCCAGCCCCATCTCCGTCATCGCCTTGCGGGTGTCGGTTGCGAGAAAGACCTGTTCGGCGATCGATTTGTAGTCGACATCACCCTTGATCTGCCCCCAGCGCTTCATCTGGGTCAGCATCCAGACCGCAAAGGACTGCCACGGGAACGGATCGAAATCGACGCGCTTGGGGTCGGTCTTGATGTTCCCCAGCCCGTCGGCATAGGTGCCGGTGAGAGATTGCTCCAACACCGTGACCGGCGCGTTGATGTAATTGGCCGGCGCAATCGCCTCCGCGATCTGCTTGCGGTTCTCCGCCTTCGAGGCGTAGGTCGTCGCGTCCAGAATAGCCCGCGTCAAGGCCGCGAAGCTGTTGGGTGATGTCGTGATGAATTCGCGGCTGGCTGCAAAGCTGCAACAGGGATGACCGTCCCAGATCTCCTTGGACAGGATGTGCATGAAGCCGACGCCGTCATAGATCGCGCGCTGGCAGATATTGTCGGGCGCGAGGAAGCCGTCGATGTTGTCGGCGCGCAGGTTGGCGACCATTTCCGGCGGCGGCACCGAGCGGAGCTGCACGTCGGTATCGGGATCGAGACCGTGTTCGGCGAGATAATAGCGCAACAGATAATTGTGCATGGAGTAGTCGAAGGGAATGGCGAACTTCATGCCCTTCCATTCCTTCGGATCGCGCTTGTCCTTGTGCTTGATCGCCAGCGTAATGCCCTGCCCGTTGATGTTCTCGATCGCGGGCACCGCGAAAGGGATCGCCTGCGCACCGAGCCCGAGCGAAATCGCGATCGGCATCGGCGCCAGCATGTGGGCGGCGTCATATTCCTTGTTGATGGTCTTGTCGCGAACCACCGCCCAGCCGGCGGTCTTGACCACCTCGACGTTGAGGCCGTGCTTGGCATAGAAGCCGAGCGGCGCTGCCATGATGATCGGCGTCGCACAGGTGATCGGGATGAAGCCGACCTTGAGGTCTTTCTTCTCGGGCACGCCCGCGTCGGCAAACGCATCGGTCGCCGTCTTCAGCGGAAAGAATTGCGAGATCGCGGCAAGCGCTGTGGAAGCGCCGACCGATTTCAGGAACGCGCGGCGCGCGGCATCCTTGGGGAACAACGCGCGCATCACCGCCGACGCGACGACGCCCTCATAAAGCTTTTCTTCGCCTGTCTCTTCGCTTGCCGCTTGGCCCGTCTCCTGGCGCGCAACCGGCTCGCATCGCATGGCGACTGTTGCCTGATCGTGCTCGACTTTCGAGCGGTGCCGGCCGCACGCGCAGCCTGTCAGCGACAGCGGACTATCGGCATCGAAGGGATTATCGAACGTGGACATATGCCTGCATTTCCTGGCGCGTTAAACAGTGCGGCCACACCATCGAGTTCATCGCCCGGCCGCGGATACGGCCGGGCGATGAAAAAACATGCAGGTTCTATGCCGCCTTTTCGGTCAGCTTGGATTCGATCGGCAGACCTTCCTCGATCGGCAGCGAGGGATCGCGCGACCATTCGTTCCAGGAGCCGAAATACATCCGCACATCCTTCACGCCGGCATTCTTCAGCGCCAGGAAAGTGTTCGACGCCCGGGCGCCCTTGAAGCAGTAAAGGTAGACCGGGGTGCTCTGGGTGATGCCGACAGTGGCGCATTCGGCCAGGATTTCGTTCTTCGACTTGAAGCGCGGCCCTTCGGCGGTCGGCTTCATCATGCGGTACCATTCGAGCCAGACCGCGCCGGGGATACGGCCCTTGCGCGGGCAGAAATCCTTGCCATAGGGCGACGAGCTTTCGCCGATCCACTCATCGATATCACGCACGTCAAGCAGCGCGATGCCGGGCTTGCCGACGGCGGCCAGCATGGTCTTGGCGTCGATCAGGATGTCTCCGGCTTCCGGGACGATCGCAAACGAGGCCGGCTTGGGCGCAGGCACCGCCGTCGTGGTCGGCAGTCCCTTGGCGACCCAGGCGTCGTATCCGCCATGCAGTACCTTGATCTTGGGATAGCCGAGCATGGTGAGGAGGTAATAGCCGCGGCAGGACTGACCGAAGCCCGAATCCATCGACTGTTCGTAGATGACGGCGGTTTCCTTGCCGGAAAGCCCGGCTTTGCCGAACGCGTCGGCGAATTTCGTCTTCAGTTCGTGAATGCCCTCCGGCGTGGAAGTCGCGAGATAAGGTGAAGATTTCATGCACGTTCACCGCATTGGGCAGATGTCCCGCGGCATAGGCATCGGGGTTGCGGGTGTCGATGACGACACACGGTTCTTTCCCGACGAGTTCGGCGAGTTCGCTGGCAGAAATCAGAACGTCCGTCATGGCAGCCTCTCCTTTTTACAAGTGCAAGTTTTGGTTGGGTCGAAAAACCTCACATGTCCGCCAGCATCTTCCGCAGTTGCTTGGTGGCGGGGGTAACGATGGCAACGAAATAGGCTTCGCGAAGCCGGCGCTGGGCGCGGTGGCTCATCAGATAGCCGCGCGCGCCGCAATGGAGCATGGCGGCATGCGCAGCCGCGACGCTCGCCTCACCCGCACGCAGCCGAAGCGCCACGACCTTGCGCCAGTAGCTGTCCTCTTCGTTGTAGGGATCGGCGGCCAACGCCATCGTTTCCTTTTCGAGCTCGGCGAGCAGTTCCTGGAAGTTGACGGGCTGCTGCGGCAGGTAACGATTGACGTGGCCAAGCTGCGGATCGACCTCGGTCATGATGGCGATGCAGTCGCGAATGAGGCCCGTGGCCATGCCGGCCTGAAGCAGAATGAATCCGGCGCGAATTTTCTTCACGAACGGTCCGGCCGGATCGGCCAGAATGAGATCGTCGGGCACGAAGACATCGCGGAATTGCACGCCGTAGGTGCCGGTGCCGTCCATGGCGAGGAACGGCTTGCACGGCTGCAAGGTGATCGCGGGATCTGAACAATCGGCCAGGAACATCACCTGGCCGCCGTCGTCCTCGCGCTCGAAAATCGTGCCGAAGAAATGACCGGGCCCGAGGTTCGACACCCAGGGCAGCGCGCCCTTGACGATATAGCCGCCGTCAACCTTGCGTCCCTTCAGTTTCAGCTTCTCGATCCCGAAGAAGCTCTTCATCGGATTGGAGAGACCAGTCCCGCCGAGGATCTGCCCGGTTGCAAACCTGTCGCCGAATTTCGCGATCAAGGCCGGATTAGTCGAATTGGCCACGTACCAGACCAGCGTGTTCTGACACCAGGCCATGAAGGCAGTCGCGCCGCAGACTTCGCCAAGCGCGGAAATGGAGTGAATGGCGCAGCGCAGATCGGCCGCGCCATTCTTCGGAAGATGACTGCCCCAGGCGCCGACATCGCCGAGGCGATGAAGCAGTTCGTCCGGGTAGACCGTTCCGGCGTCGATGGCCGCCGCCATGGGTGCAAGGTTCTTGCGCGCGATCGTCGCGACCTGTTCGGCGATCGATGCCGAGGGCAAGTCGTCGTCGATGACGTGCCGGTTTAAAGCCACTGAACCCATAAAAGCCTCCGCCTCTGCCGATTTTCGCCGAATCTCTTAAGTGGCGTTGACCTCGAGATTGACCGGGCGGGTGAAGGTGTTGGCGACCGGCGACCACTTCTTGACGTGGTCGACCAGCGCGTCGATCTCGCTCTTCGGAACGCCTTCGCATTCCATGTCGACCTTGACGCGGACATCCGTGAAACCGACCGGCTTCTCGCTGACGTCGCCGGTGCCCCAGACGGCGGTGATGTTGAGATCGCCCTCAAGTTCCAGTTCGAGTTTGTTGACGGTCCAGCCGCGATGCACGGCATTGGCGTGCAGGCCGACGGCGAGGCAGGAGCCGAGCGCGGCGAGCGAGGCCTCGGAGGGATTGGGCGCGGTGTCGTCGCCGAGAAGGCCCGGCGGTTCGTCGACGATATAAGGCGCGAGGTTGCGGATGTAGTTGGCATGACGGAACTTGCCTTCGGCGACCGTCTTGCACTTCAAGGTCTTGATGACCTTCGGGTTGGCCTTGCCGTTGATGATGAGTTGTTCCAGCCCGTTCTTGTCGATGGGGGCGAGGCAACCGGTGAGTACTGTTTTTGGAGCGGCCGCGGTCATTTGTTTTCTCCCTGGGCGCGAGGATACCGAACGGTCTGTTTACTGCACGAAGCGTGCCAGAAGAGGCGCACGGGAAAACGCAAACCTCTAAAGCCGCTTAGCCGAATCTGCCTGGAAACCGATCAGTAGCCTGCTGCCCAATCGCGATGCATCTGCGCGTCCGTTGCGATCAATTTGCACGCAGGCAAGATGAAACTTGAACCGGACGGGCCAGTCGGATTAAGTGAGGCCATGGGAAAGCCATCTTCAAAGAAACGCGCAGCCGGTCCTCACGATGCCAGCGATGACGAGTCCGCGCGCGGGCGCTTGCTGAGTGCTGCGACGTATCTGTTCTGCAAGAACGGCATCAACGCCACCGGGATCGACGCCATCATCAACGAGGCCGGCACCGCAAAGACCACGCTCTACAAACTGTTCGGCTCGAAGAACAATCTGGTGCATGTCGTGCTCGAGACCGAAGGCAAGCAGTGGCGCGAGTGGTTCATCGGCGCCGTCGAAGCCGGCGGCGGCAGCCCGCAAGCCAAACTCGCGCGGATTTTCCCGGCGCTGAAGGACTGGTTCCGTCAGGAGCGTTTCTACGGCTGCCCCTTCATCAACGCGGTCGGCGAGCACGACAAGGACCAGAAACAACTTCGCGCGATCGCGCTGCGGCACAAGAAGGTCGTGCTCGGCTATATCGAGAAGCTCGCCGGTGAGATGGGCGCCGCCGAGCCGCACATGCTGGCGCATCAGCTCGGCTTGCTGATGGATGGCGCAATCGTTGCCGCCATGGTGTCGCGCGACCCTGGTGTCGCGGACACCGCGGGTCTCGTCGCCGTTTCCCTGTTCGTGCCTTCGAAGCCGAAAAAGCCGAAGCGCGCCGAGAGCGCAGGCGAGCAGCTCGCCGCGGTCTGAAGCGACGAGCCCCCTCGCCTTCGCTTACTTGTCGAGGTGGTGATCGAAGAAGCCCGCGATCTCCTCGAACACTTCCTTCGATTCCGGTGCGGTGTCGTCACGGATGTAATGCGCGTGCGCCATTCCCTCATAGATCTGAAGGGCTGCCTCGACGCCGGCCTGACGGAGTTTGCGGTGGACGCGAACCGTATTGCTCAAGAGCAGGTCGCGAGTGCCGCTGGTGAGGATGGTCGGCGGAAAACCGTGCATGTCGCCATAGACCGGCGACAGCAGGGGGTCCTTCATGTCGTGCCCGGCGGCATAGACGATGGTGCCGGCGTCACAGAACCCGTCGGGAGAAACCAGCACATTGTCGACCATCGCGTTGGTCTGGAAGGTATCGCCGACCTTGGTCACGTCGGACATCGGCGTGCCGGCCGCGATCGCGCCCGGCATCGGCAAGCCCTGCTCTTTCGCTTTCAATCCCATTTCCAGCACCAGCGCGCCGCCGGCCGAGGTTCCGAACCAGGCCATGTTCTTCGCCGGCATGGATTTCAGCAAAGCCTTGTAGACCGTGATCCCGTCATCGAGCGCCGCCGGGAAATAAGCCTCCGGCGGCATGCGATATTCGACCGAGACCACCTTGATGTGACCGAAGCCCGCCATGAAGATCGCTTCCGGCAAGGACGCCTCGCCCGGATTGAGCACGTAACAGCCGCCATGCATGTGGACGAGCTGACGGTTTTTGTTTTCCGGCGCGATGGTTTCCGGCGTCACGATGAAGGCGCGCACGCCGTCGATCGTGGTCTTCTCGACCTTGACCTTCAGCCGCTCCATCATGCCCGGCACCATTTTGGAAAGTGCCGCGGCGCCGGCGTCGGCCACCGGCTTCCACTCTTCGCCGGTTTTGGGATGGATGTCCCAGTTCGACCGCAGCGGCGCGCCGATGATCTTCGCAAGCTGCGGGCTGACGTCGCCCGGCACCGGAAGCGTCTTGGCCGGTACTTGAAGCGAGCCGGTGGGTGGTGTTTGCGCCAAAGCCGGCGCGGCTAAAGAAGAAACGGCGGCAAGCAAGGCCAGTGTGATGCTACGCATGTTGTTTTCTCCCTAAAAATTATCGTTGTTACTTGAGGACAACCCTAGTCCGGCCAAGTTAGTCGGCGCAATCGAGAGAAATTCGGGGCCTCCATGCTTCGAGACGCCGCGCAAGATGCGCGGCTCCTCAGCATCAGGGTTCCTCATCCCGAGGAGGCGCGCAAGCACCCGGGCCGGCCGAGCGATCGCGAGGCCGCAGCGAGCGGTGCAAACAGATGAAGCGCCGTCTCGAGGGATGTGCCGACCGGCCATTAGGGTTAAATGCCTGCCGGCAGCAGTTGCTGAAGCCGATCGAGCTCAGTCGCCAGATCGCGTTCGACATCGGCGACCGCCATATGCAGCACCCGGTAATCGCGCGCCTCGAGCCAGCTCTGCCGTTCGGCGCGATCCTTCACGATCGCCTCGGACTCAGCCATGTTGGTCAGCTCGATCGCAATCCGGTGCACGAAGGAGACGAAATCCGGGATATGGCGGCCGACCGGCGTCTGCCGCTTGAACAGCCCGGCAAAACGGCGATCCCGTGTCAGCGACTGCCACAGCATGCGCTCGGCGTCGGTCGGATTGCGCCGCAACAGCCGCGCCAGCCCGCGCACGGTGCCCTCGGCGGGCGTACCACCCTGCCCGTGCTCGGCCAGCAGCGCGCGCAACCGCATCGCCTGTTCGCCATCAAGCACGCCGCCTTTGGCCGGGCCCTTTCGTCCCTCGGCGATCGCCATCACCACGCCGTGCAGCGTGTGCATGTCCTGCTTGGTCGGCTCCATCCGGGTGAAGATGTTGCGCAGGTTCACCAGCATGGTGTCGCGCTTCTCGGCGGGCCGCAGGAATTCGACCTTGTCGAGTTCGCGCACGAGATTGTCGAAGAACGCCTGGATCTGGAATTGCGAGGCGGGCTCGGAACGCTCCGGCATCGCAAACGGCAGCGTATTGGCAGTGGACAGCTTGAACCATTCATAGCCGACCAGAAGCACCGCTTGCGCGAGATTGAGCGAGGCAAAGGCGGGATTGACCGGAAAGGTGATGATGCGGTTGGCAAGGCCTACTTCCTCGTTCAAAAGCCCAGCGCGCTCGCGGCCAAACAGAATGCCGACGGTGCCGCCGCGCTTGATCTGGCCGACCATCTCGGTCGCGGCCCCCTCCGGACCCACCACGGGCTTGGCCTGATCGTGGGCGCGGGCGGTGGTGGCAAACAACAGCGAACAATCGGCGACCGCCTTCTCGACCGTGTCGAACAATTCGGCGCCTTCCAGAATATGGTCGGCACCGGCCGCTGCGCGTTGGGCTGCGATATTCGGCCAGCCGTCGCGCGGTTTGACGATGCGAAGCCGCGTCAGCGCAAAATTTCCCATCGCGCGCGCGGCCATGCCGATGTTCTCGCCGAGCTGCGGCTCGACCAGAATAACGACGGGGCCTGTCAGGTCGGGGGATGCTTTGGTCTTGTCGGTGCCGGACATCGGTGTTTCGTCTTCAATTCGAGATGGCTCCCTCTCCCCGTTCTTACGGGGAGAGGGTTGGGGTGAGGGGCAAATCACAGATCGCATCCATTGGAAACTCCCCCTCACCCGCCCGGCTTCGCTACGCTTCGCCGGGCGACCTCTCCCCGCAAGCGGGGCGAGGTAAACCAAGTAGCCTTCGTTATGACGGATGCCTTGATCATCCAAGACAATTTCGCGCATGCGCGGCCTGCTCGCGGTCCGCAGGAGGCCCGAGTTTTCAGGAGCAAGTCCCTCCAAAACGAGAGGGCGCAGGGAATGCCGGGCGATCAGGCTCACCCGCAGCCTCGTGTACGAAAAAAGTACACGAGTTAGTCACCACAGGTTCGCCGATCATTCCGGCATTCCCTGCGCGATGGTTTTAACGGCTTACTTCGTGATCTCCCTGGTGATCGGGCTTTCTTGCCACCATCCCCGCGCAATGCGTTAGCATTGTCGCGAGTTGACATCAGCGTCGAGATGTCAGGACCACACGGCTTGGCCGTCCGCGACACACGCTCTCGTCAGCCGCGCGTATCGCGTCCATCGCACCCCGCACCGACGTTCGTGACGACCGCGAAGCGTCCCTCTTGATCGGGCGCGGGGCGGCCGGATTAGTGGAGGTGATTTGCCCGACGGCGCAAGCGGAAGGACTGCGGCAGATTGGCACGACGGGCAAATCAGGGGGTCAGCAAAATGCTGTCAAGTGAAGGGCAATTGGTTGAGCTCCTTGTTGCACGGCATCCAGGGAATGGAGGCTTGATGGTGGCATTGCGAAGGCGGCGTACCCTCGCTTGAACGAGCACAGAGCCACTACGGCGGCTAAGACAGGACGTCGCCGCGCTAGCGGTTGTAGTTGTATTCTTCACCACCGAATTTAACGAAATGGCTATTAAGGTGGGAATATCGCCAGCACGCGCTAGTGACATGATCTCGACTAAAGACGCCGTGATACGAGATCATGATGCGGCAGAACCAATCCCCATATTCTGGTTTGGGGTGGGCACCCACCTTGCCAGTGGGTTCGCCAACGTTGTTCATAAAAACGGTTACATCGCCGCCCAGCATCCCTTGGGGGAAATCGGCTCTAAGTTTATCGCGCCGCTCTTTGGCGGCGATGATTGGCTCTACCACTAGGGAATGGTCTTCATTTGCATTTATCAGCGCCAGATCGGGGTCCCCGAACCAAAAACCAATCTTAACATCATCGATGGTAGCTGGCGTCTCTCCGTAATTAGCGACAGTGTAATTAACGAAGGCTTCGCCTTCATGAATACCCTGCTCCAAGAACTGAATACCGAAGGCGAATACGTAGGGGCGCTGGACCTTTGTCAGAGTATCCCGAGCTATTTTGGCTTGCGTGACAGTAGCGATGGCGGAACGGCTGGCGGCACGGGCGGCGATGGTCGCGTCCTTCATGCCTTTTTTCATGTAGCCTAATTGCCAGACGAACAGCCCGGCTTGTCCGATAGCAGTCATGACAACGAACAAGGTAAGGAAGGCGAGCCACCACGTATAATCAGCGACCCTCTGCGTTTCGAAGGCGACCTTTTTATCAACGGCCGCTTTTTCAAGACGCTCGGCCTCCTCCTTTTCGGCCTGCTCTTTGGAGGGCTCTCGGGGAGTTATTTTTACCGAGAGCGGCATTTTATCGGTGCCGCGCTGATCGGGTGCGGGTGGACTAGCGCTTTGTGTGCTCTGGTGGGTTGGTATTGGATGGCTCTTTGATTGAGCGCTCAAAGCCGAAGCGTGCTGCTAGCAGCGCAAAGAAAAGGGCTGTATGTCGAAATTTCTCCAATGGTTATTCCAAAAATGTCTGGATTGAAGCGACTATTATAGCGAAATTGGAGTCTGCAACGTAGAGATGCAGTGTTTTTTTATGTCGTGGCAGGTCCCGACGATGCCGTACGCGCCCTAGCTGAGAGTCCAGCAACATGAACGAAAATCGCAACTACGGAATTCGAGTTGAGGGTGCGAAGTATGGCGTGGGCTTTGGCTGCGCTCTTGCCATCGCGATATCGTACGCCAACAACCATTCGATACTCTGGGCAATCATCCACGGCATTTTTGGCTGGCTGTACGTCATCTACTTCGCATTGTTTCGGTCGTAAGTAGTGCAAAAACCCGTCGAGCGAATAGCTACCCGATCACGGGTACCGCGAGTGGTGCAGCGCCTTTTGTGGTGCGCCGAGCGAAGCAATCCAGAGTCTCTTTCCGGAAGGCGCGAAAGACGTGGATGGCCGGGTCAAGCCCGGCCATGACGGAGAGATGAGTTGCTAGCGGTCGCGATGACGACGAGGCTTCCCATTCCGCTTGGCGAAATTTCTTTGAGCCCCGATCCAGCTCTTGTCTGAATCGTCGATGTGAACCGCGACACCCCTCGCTTGCGCGCCCTTTGCTTTCGGATAGGCTTTCTTCCGAAACAAAAACGCACCCGGCAATCAAACGACCGGGGCGATATGGGACGACACGAGGGAGGGGGTTGCCAGGCATCGCAGATGGACTCTGGCGATTGTCGGGTTGATTCTGATTTTGGCCGGCGGCGTGCTCGCCTGGCTGACGCAGACCTCCGGCGGCATTCAGATCCGCGACGTGCGATTTACCGGCGCCAAGGGCAACACCATGAGCGCCCTGCTCTACGTGGTCGCTTAAATCTCTTTCATGACCTGTGCGTAGGCGATCATCGCGAACAGGACGGTGCCCCCGACGATATTGCCGATCAGAACCGGAACGAAAAATCCCGTCAACATCGGCCAGAATCCGAAATGCCCGTTCAGGAAAAGCAGAAAGGCCTCCATGCTGCCGGCCACGATATGCATGAATTCCCCGCCCGCGATCAGGAAGGTGATGAAGATAATCACGAGAAACTGGGCGGACCCTGCGCTCGGGATCAGCCAGACCATGGTTGCCATCAGAAAGCCGGCGCCGATGGCCCGAAAGATCGTTTCCGGCCAGGAGTGACCCATGATCTGGCCGGCGATATCCAGCATTCCGGACTTCAACTCCGGCGTCAAAACCGGCGTGTAGGTGCAGAATGCGGCGGCGACAAAGGTGCCGGCGAGATTGGCGGCGAGCACCACTCCCCACGTCCGGCTGATGCGCCAGCAATTATCGATCGTAAGGTTATCCATTACCGGCAGCACCGCGGTAATCGTGCTTTCTGTAAAGAGCTGCTGGCGCGAGAGAACGGCCATGACGAATCCGGCCGAATAACCGAAGCTGCTGACAAGCGATCGCCAAGGCGCATCAGGAAGATGGGTCTGCAGAATAGCCTGGGCGAGAAGCGAAAAGCTGATCGACAGTCCCGCGGCGACCCCGGACCACCATAACGAGGTGATGGGGCGTTCCATTTCCTCGTCGCCGAGCTTGCGGACGATTTCGTAGATGACGGGCGTTCGCGGGCTGGACAATTCCTCGACGTCTTCGGTCTCCTTGTCGGAGATGTTGCTCTTGGGCTCGTGTCGGCCTGACGGCGACGGCTTGGATTTCTGGCGGTCGTTTGCGCTTTTGCGATTGGCCATCGGTCAACTCGGTTCGAGTGTGGGGCAGGCATCGGCTGCGAGCCGGATGCCGGTCGTGGTGTTCGCCTGCCGGTACGATGTCAGGAAACAGGCGGATAGGCTGCAAGCGTCGGCTCGGCGCGGCGGCGATCGCAGCATCACGGATGCGCGGCTGCTTTCTCCTGTGGTGCGGCAGCGGCGAAATAGGCTGCGAGGTCCGCGCGTTCCCGATCGGTCAATGCGCCGGCGATCGCGGGCATCGGATTAAGCGCGCTGGCATCGACGCCATATGGCTTGGCCTCGTACGGCTGGGCGAAATTATCGAGCCTGTTTCGCAGATAAAACGGGCTTTGCCCCTGCAGCCTGGGGATCAGCGGTAGCGCGGCGGTGCCGTTTGCGTCATGGCAGCCCAGGCAAGCGGGCACGCCGCGATCTGGAGCGCCATGCATGGCGATGGCCGCCCCGCGCGAGGCGGCGTCCGCGTCGGGCTTTGCCAAGGCCGGCTGCGGCGTCAGACTGTTCACGTAATTTGCGAGATTCGTCATATCGTCGAAGCTCAGGCTGTCGATCACTTCGAGCATCTTTTCGTTTGGCCTTGCGCGCGTGCGGAAGGAATACAGGCTCTGCGCCACATAGGGTGCGGTCTGGATGGTGAGGTTCGGGAAGCTGCCCTCCTTGTCGCCGCGTCCGTCATTGGCGTGACACTTGGTGCAGCGCGTCTCGAAGATCTGTTTCGCCGCATCCGGGTTGCCGTTGACGTCCGCGGCCGTCGCAGCCTGCGGCATTTGGCGCGGTTTGCGCGACAGGTGCGGCCTTGGCCGGCTTCAATCCGGAATAATAGGCCGCGAGCGCGGAAATATCGTTATCGCCGAGATCATGCGCGACCGCCGACATTGGATTCCACTGCCCGGAAGAGCCGCGGCCGCCGAGCCGCATCGCGCCGAGCTCGCGGCGGAGGAATGCAGCATTTTGTCCCGCGATGTGCGGCGCGCCGGTGATCTTGCTGCCAGTACTTTCGTGACAATAGGCGCAGGCCGGTATCGCGCGTTCACGGATACCTTCGGTTGCAATCTTTTGACCTCGCTTGGCGAGAGACGGATCGGCCGGCGGCGATGCCGCGGTGGGGAGCGGAAGGCCCGCATAGTAGTCGGCAAGCGCCGCCACCTGCGCGCCCGATAATTGGGCGGCGATATTTTGCATGAAGCCGCTCTTGCGGGCACCGCTGGTGTAGGCTTCGAGGGCTGCCTTGAGATACGCGGCGCTCTGGATCGTCAGGTTCGGCGCTTCGCCGCCGGTAGCCGCGCCGGAGCCGTCGGCGCCGTGACAGCGGGCGCACGTGGCGGTGGGATTCTGGTGAAAGGCCTGATCGGAAAACCCGCTGGCCGGCGCAGCATAGAGGTATTCGTCAATGGGCGGCTGCATGCGCTGGGTATTCGCTGGACGCAAGCGTGGTGTCATCGCCGGAAGCGGCGGGCGCCGTCGCTGCTTTTTCGCCAAGCGCGGTCATCTCGCGATAGGTTTTGCCATCCATCTTCGGAAGCTGCTGCAGGAACGCCACCATCGACCACACCTCGTCGGCGCGTTGACTGGTCGGCCAAGAGGGCATCGCGCTATACTTAACACCATGGTTCACGATCAGATAAAGCTCTGAGGGAGTGAACTGGTCCAGAACCTTCGGGAGATATTGCGGCCGGGGGCTCATCGACAGGGCGACCACCGATTGTCCTGTACCTGGTCGGCCGTGACAGTTGGCGCATACCATGTCGAAGTGCTGCGCCGCCAGTCGCACTCGGCCCGGCTCTCCAAGGTCGTCCGGCGGAATTAAACCTCTGGCACGCGATCCGACACTGCTTTTGAAAACGAAATGCAGGAAATGTCTGGCAGCCCAGCTGTCCGGCTCATCGGCAGCAATATTGACGCCACCGGTGATGATGAAAAGACCAACGCCGATACCGACGATAGCGACAGCGCCAATAATGACCTTCCACGACACCAAATAACCCAGCCGGCTGAAATCTGGTTTCAGCAATTGCCAGGCGGTTCTGGGCTCCCGTTCCGCGCCTTGCTCGGTCACATAAGTGCTCCGCTGAGCGCTGGGTTCTTCATGGGGTGGCGCTATCCCGGCGGCATGATGCCGGGCACC
>CAVVLH010000076.1:0-68714 GCA_963748805.1 uncultured Alphaproteobacteria bacterium
ACCAAATTTTTCATTTCTTATACTGAAAATTTAACTTTTTTTATCTCGCGAACTTTACCCAAGCTAAACCTAAAAACCCTAGCCCTGACACTAACTAACCGTAAACTAACCCTAACTAATCCTAAACTAACCCTAAGCTAATCCTAACTAACCCTAATCCAAACCTACCACGCCTAAAATAAAGCACAGCGGAAATGCGGAAACCGGTTTACCGGAAAACCGGGAAACCGGAATGGGCCCCAAACTTCAAATTCGAAACATACTAACCCTAAACTACCCAAAACTAACAAAAAACCAACCAAAACTAACCCTAAACTAACCACAATTTGCGGGGTGTCAATAAACATTACACCGGGCCCCACCGGGCCTCACCGAGACCCCCAGGGACCCACCAGACTCCCCAGCGGAGCCCTACTAACCCATCCGAACCCTCTACAGCAGGGTTTCTTAACCTTTTTATGCAGGGACCCCTAAACAAATTGTTTGAAGTTCGGAAACCGTGCCCTGCCTGGGCCCCACCGGACCGAGCTCGCCCGCTTCAGGAGCCCGAGATGCTTGGAAACGGCCGGTTGCGAGACGCCGGAGCGTGCCGTGAGCGCCGCCACCGTCTGCTCGCCCTCGCGGCAAAGTCGCTCGAAGATCGCCCGCCGGGTCGGGTCGGCCAGTGTCCGGAACAGCATATCGTGGGTGTTCGGCATCGCCATCAATAACTCAGTGGTTATTGATTGACGTATAACCAGCGAGATATGGGTTAGTCAAGCCTCCAGACATCTCAAATCCAGACGCCGTTCTCCGCGGCGCGTTCGCTCGCCTCTTCGTCGCCGGTGCTCAGAACGCCGCGCGGCTCGATCTTCGACAGCCTTACACGGCCCGCCGGTCCTCCGATATGTCGTGCGAATAATGCGTGCAGTCGATCGCGGCAGAAAGCGCCGCCGCTTTCAAAACTGTCGGATCACGCTCTCCCTTGGCAGCACAGGCGAGGATTTCAGAGGCGATGTCGGCTTTGATGGTTGATGTTCGCTTGGCCTCGGGAAGCATCGCGGTGGCTTCCTCTAAAACCGACCTCATCAACTCGATTAGTTCCGGCTGAAAAACTGCTCCTGTCATGGTCGCTTCCTCCGAGCCAACCTTTACGGCAGTCATTCTAGATACAGACTTTTCAAAGGTGCAATTAAAGATTTCCCTGCTTCGTCGCGAGGTCCGCTGCGATGCCATAAAATGGAACCGAAAGCCGGCACGTGGACGCGCCGCTTCAACTCGATGTCGCTGCCGCTATTTCGACGCCTTGTCGATCTTGTGGCCGAGATGGCCGGTCTCATGATCGCGGCGAAGCTGGCTGAGCGAGGTTTCGTTCAGCTGAATCAGGACTTCGCTCAGCTTCTCGGTCGCGGGGTAACCGGCAGCAAACCCTGGTCCATAAATCTTGCGCAAGGTGCTGACGAGAGTGTTGCCATGCTTATGGCTGATTTCGCCGTCGTGGTTGCGGTGACGATTGTCGAGACCGGTTTTGCTCATGCTGCTCTCCATGGTGCCCCCTGACAGCATCCGCCCGGCAGGACCAAATGGCAATCTTGCGCTGCACCCGCCGAGATACGACATATGTTGCACCGCCCTGCCTGGTGCTCTCGGGAGCAAGATATGAACGCGCCGCCAAACATCACACCCGCCACCGCATATTCCGACAGTGACGTCCTGCACTGGCTGACCAATGACGCGCGCGATGAACGCTTCCTCGACAATATCTTCGCGCAGATGTGCCTGCGATTGCAGCGCGCCGGCATCCCCGTCAAACGCGCGACGCTCCATGTCAACATCCAGCACCCGCAATGGCTTGGCGCCAAGATCCTGTGGGCCGACGGCATGCGCGAGGCCGAAATGACGCGGGTGGACCACGAAGTCAGGGGGCGATCCGAATATATCGGCAGTCCGGCCTCCGAAATCCATAACGGTGCGACCGAACTGCGCGAGAATCTTGCGCGCGACCCCTCGCTCGGCCGCCAGCACGCCGTCTATGACGAGATGCGGGCCATGGGCCTGACCGACTATGTGGCCTGGCCGCTGCACCATACGCTCGGCAAGCGGCACGTCGTGACCTTTGCGACCGACCGGGCGAGCGGTTTCGACGATGCGCATATCGCCAGCCTGTTAAAACTCCTGCCGATCCTAGCGCTGGTCAGCGAAATCCGGATCAAGAATCGCCTGGCGCGGACGCTGCTGGAAACCTATGTCGGGACACATGCCGGCGAGCTCATTCTGGCCGGCGCGACACGGCGCGGAACCGGCACGACGGTCCGCGCCGCCATCATGATCTGCGACCTGCGCGGCTTCACCCAGATTTCGGACAACTGGCCGCGCGACGACGTGATCGACCTACTGAACGGCTATTTTGATGCGATGTCGGAGCCGATTGCGCGGCATGGCGGCGAAATCCTGAAATTCATCGGCGATGGCCTGCTCGCGATCTTTCCGCTCGACCAGCCCAATGCTTGCGCAAACCTGCTGCATGCCGTGACCGAGGCCCGTCAGGCCATGACGGCCCTGAACGAGAAGAACAATGCGACCGGTTGGGCGCCGCTCAGCTACGGCATCGGCGTCCATGTCGGCGACGTCATGTACGGCAATATCGGCTCGACCACCCGCCTCGACTTCACCGTGATCGGCCCCGCGGTCAACATGGCCTCGCGCCTGGAGGCGCTCACCAAGCAATTGGGAAAGCCGGTGCTGCTATCCCGGGCGTTTGCCGATCTGGTCAAAAGCGATTTCGATCTCGAGCGCGTCGGCGAAACTCCGGTGCGCGGCTTCAACGATCCCATCGAGCTGTTCGCGTATCACGGCTGAAGGCCTGTCAACGGTCCGGTACGCCTAAGCTCCCCTGCCCTCCTGCCTGCCGAACACGCAACGCCAACCTGCCAGGCGCTCGGCCGGATGCGACTTCATCCAGTCGGCGAGTTGCGGCGCGCCCATCAGGCATGACTGCATCGAGACATCGGCAAAGTCCGATGTCGTGACAATTTGCTCGTGGCAATTGGCCGGAGACGAGAGATTGCAGAGCACGGCAATGACCTTGATCATGAGCGCCGAACCCCGTCGCCGCGATAGGCATTGGCGCCGACGATCGCGCGACTTAAGGGCGTCTTGTCCTGATGCTCGGCGGCCGGATCCGACGGCGGGAAGATGCTGTCATATATCGCACGCGCCTCCCGAATGAGGCGGCCCCGCTCACGCTCGGATTTCGGGATAAATTGAATAACCTCGCCCATGTCAGCTCCAAACTTCAGCTAGAAGTGAATTCTCTTTGAAATGATGATTATCATTCCATGTTTGATCTGGTAGCTCTGCATCGCCTTTAAAGTTCTGCGGACGGTAACGAAGGAATAAAGTTCTCGTGACCAGGCACAGGCCGGTGAGCCGCCCCAACGTCGAAGAACTCAGGGAAGAAGAACTCCGCAGCTCATTGCCTCAAGCAATTCTTATATTGGTTCAAGCAATACTCGTGCCATCTCAAAAAATGCGGCTGCGGACGATCCGATATGCGTCAGCGCAAGCACGCGGCCGAATCAAGTGATTCGCGCATCGTGGCCGAAGGCGATCCATGGCACGATGGCGCGCTGCCTGGACCACGTGCATGGGCTTCGTCTGTTGCGTTTCAAACAGCTCGCTTTCGTCATTCCGGGATGCGCCGAACGGCGCAGGCCATGGTGCGCAATTGCGCACCTGAGAATCCACCGCGCCACCAGCAATCCCGGAGAAATGGGTTCCGGGCTCGCGCTCACGCGCGCCGCGGAATGACGAAAACTGTTGAGACACGTCTTTTCGTTCTCGCCGCATGTCATGCCCGAGATCTCAAAAACATCACCCTTCCGAAACAGAGGGCGCAGGGAAGGCCGGGTGTCCGATGCACCCGCAGCCTCGCGTGGTGTAAAAAAACACGCGAGTTAGTCACCACAGGTTCACCGGATCGAACCGGCCTTCCCTGCGCAATGGTTTTAACGGTTTCCTTCGTGCTCGCCCCGGAGACCGGCTTTGTTGTCTCCGTCCCCGGCGTGAAGCGCGAGCTTCATCGCCCGGTTGATATCAGCGTCGGGATATCAGGCCCACACGACTTCACCGTCCGCTTTAGTGGCGCTCGTCTCGCGCCACTCGCGTCCACCGCATCCCGCGCTCCACGTTCGTGACGATCGCGATACGTCCCTCTGAAACGAGGCGGGATAGTTGGAATCAGTAATGCTGTGTCTAGCAAACGGCGAAGCGAAATATTTTTTGAATGGGGGATGGACTTTGATTTGCGCGAGATGCGCATTGATTTGCCCGTCGGGCAGTTTGCTTGGAAAGGTCGTTCGGAAGTTGGAATCCGGGCACGGTTACGGTTACGATTTTTTTGGATCCAGTTGCGCCCTCGAAAGGACCATGAAGGCCAGCGTGTGGCTGATGAGCAGTATCGGAACATAGAGGGTCGGAATGTAGACACCGGCGCCGAAAAGTCCCGGGTCTGCAATTTGCGTGACGCCCTTGAAGTACGCATTCAACAGATCCACCGTCCCCACCAGATTGAAGATCCAGACGATCGGAAGAGCAAAAGTCCAGCGCCAGGTGAGTGCCGCCATGGAAAGAAGCGCGAGGACTGCCGCCGTAAAGTCGCCCCATCCGACCTCGCCACCGAACCAGGACGGCAGTTGGGGAGATACGAATCCAACCACCATGAAGTTCATGCCCTCGAACCGAAACGCGCTCAGGGCGGCAAGAACCCTCAGCGCGTCGTATCGCGGCATTGAACGAAGCACCGGCCAGACATAAAGCCGCGTCATCACGGTACCGGCGACGAAGGCGCCGAAAACGCTGAGAACGAACGGAAGATTGAAATCAGGGGGCACGTGTGAGAATCCTTATCCTGGCCTTCAGGTTGTTGCAGCCGCTTGGCTGCCGGCATGCGCAATGCCATCAACGATGTACGGCCGCTTCCCGCGAGCGACTATCCGCGATAATGTCGACAGGTTATGAAGCAGAACTTCACAGTCCGGCAGGGCGCGCTCGACGGCCTGGAGGCGTTCCTGAGCGTAGCCCGGCACCGCAGTTTTCGGAAAGCCGCCGCCGAACTCGGCGTGACCCCCTCGGCGATGAGTCAGGCGATACGGATGCTCGAGGCGCGCGTCGGCGCGACGCTCTTCATGCGTACGACCCGCAGTGTCGGGCTGACCGAAGCCGGTGAGCGATTTCTCTTGCGCGCAAGGCCCGCTTTCGAGGAGCTCGTCGCTGCAACCGCGGACGCGCGCGACCTCGGACGGCGGCCGGCCGGGCTGCTGCGGCTCACAGCGCCTCGGGCGGTGGTTCCGACCTTGCTGGAGCAGTTGATCGCGCCATTCTGTCAGGCCTATCCCGATATCGAGGTGGAGATCGCCGCAAGTCCGGATCTGGTCGATATCGCAGCCGAAGGATTTGACGCCGGCATCCGGCTCGGCCAGTTCATCGAGGCCGATATGATCGCGGTGCGTCTGAAGCCATCGCACCCGCTGGCGGTGGTCGGCAGCCCCGGCTATCTGCGCCGGCGGCAGCGGCCGGAACGCATCGACGACCTGCGCCGGCACGCCTGCCTGCGGATGCGCCGCTCGAACGGGTCGATCGCCCCCTGGGCCTTTGTCAACGGCAACGAGGCCATCGAAGTCATCGTTTCCGGGCCTTTTATCGCCAACGACGTGCCCACCGTGCTTGGCGCGGCCATCGAGGGATTGGGCCTGGCACAGGTGCCCGGGCCGCTCGCTGCGGGCCCGGTGAAAGCGGGAAAACTCGTGCACGTGCTGGAACGCTTCGCGCCGATGGCGCCGGGTTTGTTTCTCTACTATCCCGGCAACCGGCAAATGACGCCGAAGCTGCGCGCCTTCATCGACCACGTGAAGGGCCGCTCCGGCGCGGCCGGCAAAATCCGAAAGTCACATCGGTGAAATCCGCCCACGAGTTGGTCACCACGGGGATCAACGCCTGCCGGTTGGCGAGAAAGGCCGCAGCGTTACAGCGAATTAATTCTCCGCACAGGAAATCTTAATTCTCCCGACAGGCCGCGGTAATGGCGTCGACGTTATCTTCATGACCAAGCCAGTCGGCTTAATCACCTTCGGAGATGCAATCATGACAGACACCAACGAACAGCCACGCCGCAAACCATGGTCGGCGCGGCGGCTCACCCTTCTTTGCTCCGCGGCCGTGCTCGGCTCCGCGCTTGTCGCCGGCGGACCGTTCGGATACGGCCGGCTTGCCGGAAGTGCCTTTGCCGCGACGCCGGCGCCGATCACCGCAAGCGTACCGGGCGCGCCCGGCTTCGCCGACCTCGTCGCGAAGGTCAAACCTGCCGTGATCTCGGTGCGGGTGCGGGTCGACCAGGGCGACGAGCAGGACGGGCCCCAGGCCGAGGATCAGGATGGTCAGGACAATTCGCCGTTCATGCCGGGTTCGCCGTTTGAAAAATTCTTCCGGCAATATGGTGGCAACGGCCAGCAGGGCCGCATGCATCGCCACCAGATGGTCACCGGCCTCGGTTCCGGCTTCTTCATTTCGCCCGACGGCTACGCTGTCACCAACAATCATGTGGTCGACCATGCGAAGTCGGTCGAGGTCACGACCGAGGACGGCACGATCTACACCGCCAAGGTGATCGGCACCGATCAGAAGACCGATCTCGCGCTGATCAAGGTCGAGGGCAAGAAGGACTTCGCCTATGTCGACTTCGAAACCGCGACGCCGCGGGTCGGCGACTGGGTGGTCGCGGTCGGCAACCCCTATGGCCTCGGCGGCACGGTCACGGCCGGCATCATCTCGGCCGAAGGCCGCGCGATCAGTTCCAGCCCCTATGACGACTACATCCAGATCGACGCACCGATCAACAAGGGCAATTCGGGAGGTCCGACCTTCGATACCAGCGGCAAGGTGATCGGTGTCAACACCGCGATCTACTCGCCGTCCGGCGGATCGGTCGGCATCGGCTTCGACATTCCGGCTTCGACCGTGAAGATGATCGTCGCCCAGCTCAGGGATAAGGGTGTCGTCACCCGTTCCTGGCTCGGGGTTCAGGTCCAACCCGTTACGGCCGGTATCGCCGAAAGCCTCGGCATGAACAAGGTGCAAGGCGCCCTCGTCGACGAGGCCCAGCCCGACACGCCGGCAGCGAAAGCCGGAATACAGGCCGGCGACGTCATCACGGCGGTCAACGGGACCGAGATCAAGAATTCGCGCGCGCTCGCCCGCGAGATCTCGGCCATGGCTCCCGACAGTTCCGCCAAGGTCGACATCCTGCGAAAGGGAGAAGCGAAGACGATCACGGTGACGCTGGCGAAAATGCCCGATCAACTCGGAAAGCAGGCCAAGGCTGACGAGCCGGGCGACCACGCCACGCGCGGCGTTCCGCATCTCGGCCTATCGGTCGCGCCCGCGAACGAGGTTGCGGGTGCCGGCAACAAGGGGATCGTGGTGACATCAGTCGATCCCGACGGTCCGGCCGCCGAGCACGGCATCCAGTCCGGCGATGTCATTCTCGATGTCGGCGGCAAGGGCGTCACCAACGTCAACGATCTTCGCCAGGCGCTCTCGCAAGCGAAGACCGACGGCAAACACGACGTGCTGATGCGGGTGAAGACCTCCGACAACACCCACTTCATCGCCATGCCCATTGGGTAGGGCATCCTCGCGACAAACGCCTTTGGCGTTTGTCGCGAGAGAAAAATGCATAGCGGTTTTCCGAAAAAGATCATGCTCCATCACTTAGAGCATGGTGAGCGGGCCCGCCGCCGGCGTTTCTCCAGGCGCCGCGGCGGGCAGCTTTTCCTCAAAGCTGGTGGCTCCGCTTTCGCAGGCGCTGATTTGCCCGCAAAGACAAAATATCAAGACCAGATATGAAGACGGGATATCGAGACGAGATATGATGGAAGAGGCCCGCGGGCTGATCCAGTCATCTCCGAAGGAGATATCCAATGCCGGTGCACATCTGCAAGACCTGCGGTACGTCATTTCCCGAGATGCCAACGCCGCCGGCGCAGTGTCCGATCTGCGAGGACGAGCGGCAGTTTGTGCCCCGGCGACGTCAGCAGTGGACGACGCCGCAAGAGCTTGCGGAAGATCATGTGAACGGCTGGGCCCGGCTGGAGCCGGACCTGTTTCAGATCCAGACCCATCCGAACTTCGCGATCGGGCAACGCGCGATGCTGGTACGCACGCCGCAGGGCAACATCCTGTGGGACTGCGTGGCATTGATCGACGATGCGACCATTGAACTCGTGCGCGGCCTCGGCGGGCTCAGGGCCATCGCGATCTCGCATCCGCACTACTACACGACCTGCCAGGACTGGGCCCGCGCGTTCAACTGTCAGGTCCACCTCCATGCCGCCGACCGGGAATGGCTGATGCGGCCGGACCTAGCTATCCAATTCTGGGAGGGTGAATCGTTGGCGCTGGCGGACGGCGTCACGCTGGTTCGCCTCGGCGGCCATTATCCGGGCGGCACGGTGCTGCACTGGGCAACTGGGGCCGACGGGCAAGGCGCGCTGCTCACTGGCGACATCCTTCAGGTCGCGATGGACACACGGCGCGTATCGTTCATGTGGAGTTATCCGAACATGATGCCGCTTTCCGAACGGGTCGTGCGGCTAATAGCCGATGCCGCGGCCGCGTGGCGCTTCGAGCGCATCTACGGCGCCTTTCCCGGCCGCAACGTCATGGCGGACGGCAACGCCGCCGTCGAGCGATCGGCGAAGCGGTATATTGAGCTGCTCAACGAACGCTAAAGGAGAATGCTAAGCGCGGCGGTGGCGAGCTGCGGAGAGGCCTAACGCGAGCAACCATATCCTCGGCTTACTTTTCCTAGGAAGATTAGAGGCCGCCATTTCCTCTTGTGGAATTTCTCCTTGACATATTCACGTTATAGTTGTGGCTTGCCATACCTGTACGAGACAGACAATGGCCAAACAAATCACGACCAAGCAAAATGATCAGAAACGGGCGAAAGTCAGCCAGACTGACTTTCCCAACATCACGCTTGAGCACGCGCTCCGCATCGCGCAGTCCATCTGGGACAATTTCGCTGGCAAGGGAGCTGCGCCACACAACATCGCGATGGCATTGGACCTGAGCCCAACCAGCGGTGGTTGGCGGAACCTTTGCGGATCTTCGATCGCTTACGGTTTAACCGAAGGTGGATACAACGCAACGCAGATCGCCCTGACCGATCTCGGCCGACGCATTGTGGCACCCACCGAAGAAGGCGACGACGCATTCGCTAAGGTTGACGCTTTGCTTCAGCCCCGCCTCGAACGAGAATTCTTTCAGAAGTATAACAAGGCTAAATTTCCAAAAGACGAGATCGGGCAGAATATTCTCGTATCCATGGGATTGCCAAAAGAACGTGTAATCCAAGCCTTTGAGATTTTGAAAGACAACGGCTCATTCACAGGGGTGATCCGGGAAACCAAGACTGGCCCGTTCGTCGCCATTGACAACCCTGTTTCAAAGGGAAACAGCGCTACATCTGCGGTGACCGAAGTCGAGCCGACCGATAACGCTTCGGAAACGCCGCTTTATAGAGAAGCGAAGACACCAGAACCGACAAGCCATGAAGTGTCGAAGCCGGAGGGCCCAAAACAGTTGTTCGTCGCCCACGGCAAGAACCGGAAACCCCTCGAAGATCTGAAGAAAATTCTGAACGAGTTCAAAATCCCCTACAAGGTCGCGATTGACGAGGCCAATAAGGGGCGCCCCATTTCCGGAAAAGTCGCAGAACTCATGAACGAGTGCAGCGCTGGGATATTCATTTTCACCAAAGATGAAAAATTTCTTCGCGAAACCAAGGAAGGTGGGCACGAAGAGGTCTGGAGACCGAGCGAAAACGCAGTTTACGAACTAGGAGCGGCAAATATTTTATGGGACCGAAAGATCATCATCGTCCGTGAGGAAGGGGTTAAATCACGTATAACCAAAGCAAATTTAATGACGAGCTGTACGAGATTTCGTGCGAGACACCATATGATATTCGTGCCTTCCGCCATCGCTTCCTCAAGCTCCTTCACCCGATCTTGTCGATCGAAGGCAGAGTTTATGTCGTAGGAATCCTTTTGACGTTTAAGCTTTCCAAGCTCGTTAAAGTCGCTTGAGAATTCCCCCTCTTTGCCGAATAGGAAGTGCGTAAAACTAGCGGGGTTGATGATCACGGTATCGTATTCGTAGAGTGGAAATGCCGCACGATCTTGCGCAACCTTTGGCCGACACAATCCGAGATTTTCGATCTCGACGCCAGGAATCGGCGCCGCGGTATAGGTCAATCCGACCGTCAGAACCCGCTTAATTAAATCCATTCTAGCCTCGCACAGAAACCCACGATTTCTATCGGAATGAGTCCTCTTACTCCCACTCGATCGTCCCCGGCGGCTTTGACGTCACGTCATAGACCACACGGTTGACGCCCTTGACCTCGTTGATGATGCGGTCACGGTTTCGCCTGACAATTTCATGTCTAAGGAATAGAGGTCGGCTGCCGTCAGCCGACGGTGACATCAGACAATCTAAGGTATACATTTTGTCTGTTGTAAATCAATCGAGGACACGGCCATGCGAGTTGCCAAGTGGGGGAACGATCTCGCAGTCCGTTTGCCCGCTGCTGTCATCGAAGCACTCAAACTCAAGGAAGGCGACGAGATCGAAATCCACATCGCGGACCGCCGGTGGTTCGGCGTGGCGCGCAAGCCTGGGCGCGGCGAATTGTTGAAACGCTTGCGCGCTTTCCGTGACCGCCTCCCTGCCGATTTCAAGTTCGACAGGGGCGAGGCGAATGCCCGTTAGTTTTTCGATACCAATGCACATCTCCGTCTCGCCTTAGGCGAAAAGGCAAAAGGCTACTCCCACTCGATCGTTCGCATCGGGCCTAACGAGTTGATTTGTCGTCGCGAAAAATTTCCGCCTTGGAGCGATCGCAGCTCGGCTTCCGACCGGATTGCGGCAAGCGTCGCCGGCGACCTGCCGCGCGTCAGTCGCGCGATATGGACAGCCCCGCGAGAAGCGGCGCGTACGCGGCGAGCCTGCGGGATACGAACTCGGTGAAGAGCCGCACGCGCTTCGTCTTGCGTGTCTCCCCCTGTGTGAGAAGCCAGAGCGTTCCGTACATGTGCAGGTCGGTGCCCGGCACCCTCACCAGCAGGGGGTCGGCATCGCCGACGAAGCACGGCAGTGTCGTGATCCCGAGCCCTTGCCGTACCGCAACGATCTGCGCCTCGGCGTCCGTGGTCCTGAATGGAACCCCCGTGGTGCGAACCTCACCCTCGCTGGCCCAGTCCGGAATTCCATGAATGCTGATGACGATCCACCGGATGGGATCAGGCGCGCCCGCACGCCACGCGGCCAGTCGATCGCGGGACATGTAGACGCCGCCGAACAGCTCCGGTCCCTTCAGGCCGTGAAGATTGAGCGGCAGGGTTTTGCGGTCGTAGACGACGCGGATCGCGACATCGGCCTCCCGGTTGGTCAGATTTGCCAGCTCGCCGGACGACAGGATTTCCATCTCGATGTCCGGATGCAGACGCGCGAAATCGGCGAAGTCCGGCATGAGCAGGTGTGTCGCGAGCGGCGGCGCCAGCGTCACCCGCAGAAGCCCGCGCACGCTCTGGTCGCGCCCGAAGACGCGCGTCTCCAGCAGGTGCGACGACGCTTCCATCTGGTCCGCGAACTCGAGGACCTCCTCGCCCGCAGCCGTCAGGCGGTAGCCCGAAGGCAGCTTTTCGAACATGTGGACCCCGAGGCGTTCCTCGAGCTGGGCGATGCGTCGCAGCACGGTCGAGTGGTTCACCCCGAGGCGCTCGGCGGCAGCCCGCACCGAGCCTCCGCGCGCGACGGCAAGAAAGTAGCGAACGTCATCCCAGTCGATCATGGTGCAATCCCGCACCGCGCGGTGCGCCTTCCAAAGCCCGTATCTAACACATCGAACAGCCTTATGGCGGTCATCATAGCCTAAACCGACAGGCGCGACCCAATTCCGAACCGGCGGACACCGATCGTCGCGGCTGGCGCCGGTCGTCCAACCGGATCGATTTCGCACCACCGATGTGCGCGCTTCCGCACTCAACGCCTGACGCCGGCAGACCCATGTCTGGGTTCTCGGGGGCAGATGCTGTCCCGACACCACGAAAAGGAGAAGTCATGGGAAAGCTTGAAGGTAAGGTTGCAGTCATCACGGGTGGATCGAGCGGCATGGCGCTGGCGAGCGCCAAGCGGTTCGTTGAAGAAGGCGCCTACGTTTTCATCACGGGCCGGAGGCAGGAGGCGCTCGACGAGGCCGTCAAGCTGATTGGCCGGAACGTGACCGGCGTGCGCGGCGACGCGGCCAATCTCGACGACCTCGACCGCCTGTTCGATACGGTCAAGCGCGAAAAGGGCAAGATCGACATCCTGTACGCGAGCGCCGGCACGGGCGAAGCCGTCCCACTGGGCGAGATCACCGAGCAGCATTTCGATGCGACCTTCGGCCTGAATGCGCGCGGCACGCTGTTTACGGTCCAGAAGGCGTTGCCGCTGTTCAACGATGGCGGATCGATCTTCATGACCGGGTCAGTGGCTTCGATCAAAGGTTTTCCTGGTTACAGCGTCTATGCGGCGAGCAAGGCGACGCTGCACGCCTTCGCACGCGGGTGGCTCAACGAACTCAAGGGCAGGAATATCCGGGTGAACGTGCTGCACCCGGGGCCGATCGCCACACCGATGCAGGACCAGGTTCTCACCGAGGAAGCGAAGCAGATGTTCGAAATCCCTGATCCCGCGGGGAAAGATGGGTCGTCCCGAGGAAATTGCGGCGGCCGCGCTGTTTCTTGCTTCAGACGATTCGAGCTTCGTGAATGGGGTGGAGTTGTCTGTCGACGGCGGCTTCTCGGCCATCTGAATTCGCGTCGGGGAATCAATATCAATACGAGATCGGAGAAGCATCATGAGCTATGCGATTGTAGGATTCGGCAAGATCGGCCAGGCGCTCGCCCGCGCCTTCGCCCGCAAAAACATCGAGGTGACCGTCGCGAGCCGCCGGCCGCCCGAGGCGTTGGCGCCGCAGGCCCAGGCGATTGGACCCACGGTCGTCGCCAAGTCGCTGCGGGAAGCACTCGAGGCCGACACGATCATCCTGGCGGTCCCGTTCGGGGAGCATCGCGAGGTTGCGAAGGCCCTGCCGAGCTGGAAAGGCAAGACGGTCATCGACGCGATGAACGCCTTTGGAGTTGCCCCCGAGGAGCTGGACGGCCTCCCGTCCTCCGCCTTCGTCGCGAAGGCGTTCGCCGGCGCCAGGCTCGTGAAAGGGTTCAATCACCTGGGTGCGACCAAACTGGCTGCCGATCCGGCCGTCGAGGGCGGCCACCGGGTCGTCTTTCTGTCTGGTGACGACGAGGACGCGATCGCTCCCGTGGAGGCCCTGGCCAAACAACTCGGCTTCGCACCCGTCAAACTCGGAAAGCTCAACGAGGGCGGCGCGCTGGTGCACGCGCGCGGCCGCACCTGGGGCCAGCTGATCTTCCAGGATTTGTTCAAGAAGGAGCCGTAATCGATCTGTGACCGTGCGATCGACGCCGAGGACTGGTCGAGCGCGCTCACTTCTTCAAGCAGCGCGCGACCGGTACTCCCCCTACTCCCACTCGATCGTCCCCGGCGGCTTTGACGTCACGTCATAGACCACGCGGTTGACGCCCTTGACCTCGTTGATGATGCGGGTCGCGGTTTCGCCGAGGAATTTCATGTCGAAGGCGTAGAAGTCCGCGGTCATGCCGTCGGTCGAAGTCACCGCGCGCAGGCCCACGACATATTCGTAAGTTCTGCCGTCGCCCATCACGCCGACGGTCTTCACCGGCAACAAAACGGCAAATGCCTGCCAGATCTTGTCGTAGAGGCCGGCTTGGCGAATTTGATCGATGTAGACCGCGTCCGCATTGCGCAGGATGTCGAGCTTTTCGGCCGTGATGTCGCCGGGGCAGCGGATCGCGAGCCCCGGTCCGGGGAACGGATGCCGGCCGACGAAAATCTCCGGCAGGCCGAGTTCGCGGCCCAGCACGCGCACCTCGTCCTTGAACAGTTCGCGCAACGGCTCGACCAGCTTCATGTTCATGCGCGCCGGCAGGCCGCCGACATTGTGGTGGCTCTTGATCGTCACCGACGGGCCGCCGGTGAACGAGACGCTTTCGATCACGTCGGGATAGAGCGTGCCTTGCGCGAGGAATTCCGCGCCGCCGATTTTCTTGGCTTCCGCGTCGAACACGTCGATGAAGAGCCGCCCGATGGTCTTGCGCTTTTGTTCGGGATCGCTGACGCCTTCGAGTTCGCCCAGAAACTGCTTCGAGGCATCCACGTGCACCAGCGGAATATTGTAGTGGTGCCGAAACAGATCGACGACGGTTTCGGCCTCGTTCAGCCGCAACAGGCCGTGATCGACGAACACACATGTCAGCTGGTCGCCGATCGCCTCGTGGATCAGCACCGCCGCGACCGCGGAATCGACACCGCCGGAGAGGCCGCAGATCACCTTGCCGCGTCCGACCTGGGCGCGGATCTTCTCGATCGCTTCTTCGCGGAAGGCGCGCATGGTCCAGTCGCCGGCAAGGCCCGCAACCTTGCGGACGAAATTGCGGATCAGCTTGGCGCCGTCGGGCGTATGCACCACCTCAGGGTGGAACTGCATGGCGTAGAATTTTCGCGCGTCGTCCGCGATGACCGAGATCGGCGAACCATGCGCCTTCGCCACGCCGCGAAAGCCTTTCGGCAATTCGGTGACACGGTCGCCATGGCTCATCCAGACGTCGTAGCGGCCGCCCTTCTCCCAGACGCCGTCGAACAGCGCGCAGTCGTCCGTGACCTCGATGGTGGCGCGGCCGAACTCGCGATGATGTCCGGCCTCGACCGTGCCGCCGAGTTGTTGGGCCATGGTCTGCTCGCCATAGCAGATGCCGAGCACCGGAATCCCCGCATTGAGGATCGACATCGGAGCCGCTGGTGCATCCTTGTCCAGCACCGAGGCCGGTCCGCCGGAGAGGATCACGGCCTTCGGCTTCATCTCGCGGAAGGCGCTTTCTGCCTTCTGGAACGGGACGATTTCGGAATAGACGCCCTCCTCGCGGACGCGGCGGGCGATCAATTGCGTGACCTGGCTGCCGAAATCGACAATCAGAATCTTGTCATGCGCCGAGGCCACGGAGGGCGCCGACTCTGCTGCTTGCTGGGCTGCTGTCATAGCAAGCAATTACGCGACGGACGGCGGGGTCGCAAGGCTTGAAAAACCGGCTATCCCCACTCTCCTGTCCCGGACGCGGCGCAGCGCTTCTGGCGCTGCTCCGCAGAGCCGGGACCCAGGCTTGACGTCATGGACCCCGGATCAGCAGCGCACCACGCCGCAATTGCGGCGCGCCGCGCAGCATCCGGGGAACGCAAGCGTCAGCCCACCCTTTTCAACACCGACACGAAAAACCCGTCCGTCCCCGTCCGGCGCGGGGTCATCAGCAGTCCCTCGGCCGACTGGAGCGTGGCGGCGGTGAAAGACTCCGCCTTGTCCCAGAGCGCCGTCACGGTCTCCGCGGGCGGCACCACCGCGAAATCCGCGTGACGCGCCAGAAACTCGCGAATTTGGCCGCCGTTTTCGGGCGCCAAGACCGAGCACGTCACATAGGCGATGCGGCCGCCCGGCTTGACCAGACTTGCTGCGCGATCAAGCACTTGGGCTTGCGCTTTCAGACGCTGTTCGAGCGCGCCCGGGCGAATCCGCCATTTGGCGTCCGGGTTGCGCCGCCAGGTTCCGGTTCCCGTGCAGGGCGCGTCGATCATCACGAGATCGGCCGAGGGGCCGATGTCGGACAATGCGTCGCCGTTACCCTTTGGCGTCCGCACTTCGCAATTATGGATCCCGGCGCGCGACAGCCGTTCATGGATCGGCGCGAGCTGGCGCTTGTCGCTGTCGGTGGCAATCAGCCGGCCCTTGCCCTGCATCATGGCTGCCAATGCCAAAGTCTTGCCGCCGGCCCCGGCACAGAGGTCGATCACCTGCTCGCCGGGTTTCGCGGCCGACAACAGCGCCGCCAGTTGCGAGCCTTCGTCCTGCACCTCGAGCGCGCCCTTGATGAAAGCTTCCTCGGCATGAATGCCGGGGTTGCGGGCATCGGCGGATAGCTCGATGCGAAGCCCGAGCGGCGACCACGGCGTCTCCATGGTGCCGAGATGGGCGGTCGAAGCCAGCACCTTGTCGCGCTTGGCCTTGAGCGTATTGACCCGCAGATCCAGCGGCGCGCGGCTCGCCATCGCGGTCGCCTCCGCCACGCGGTCTTCGCCGAACACATCCGCGAGATAGGGATCGAGCCATTCCGGATAATCGCCGGCCACCGGCGCCGGCGCCTTGTCGAGCGAGTTCGAGCTGAGAGCGCTGCGCTCGGCCTCTGTCAGCGCCGACGGTGCAAAACGGCTGCCGTCGCACAGCGCCGCGATGGAATCGGCGTCCATCTTGCGTTCGAGACGGAGCATGCCGAGCAGCCGCGCGCGCGCCGTATCGCTTCCCATGATCCACGCACTGGAAGCGCGCCGGCGCAGCACGTCCCAGACCAGGCCTGAGATCGCGGCGCGATCGCCCGATCCGGCAAAGCGATGCGCGGTGCCCCACTCCTTTAAAGCGCCGGCCGCGGGAACACGCTGGTCGTCAATGGTCTGGATCAGCTCAATGGCTGCCGAAAGCCGCGCGGCGGGGGTCATTCAGTTCTTTCGATTGGGGTGATGAAGCGCTTCAAATGAGAAGCAGAATCTTCAGAGCGAAATAGACCCACATCGCGAGCAACACAAGCACGCCGGCAAACCAGGCCAGCGAGCGCTGGTTGAGGTCGTTGGAACTCACGAAGATGCCGGCATGCACAAAGCGTGTCACCACGAACACCCAGGACAGCATCACGATCACGAGGTCCGCATGGCGGATCGGGAGCGCAATCGCGATCAGGACATAAAACAGCACCGGCAGTTCGAACTGGTTCCGGTAGCAGTTGCCGAGCTGGGTGGCGCGGGTAGGCCAGTTTGGCTGGCCGAGCGCGATATCCCTGATTTTGGTCTCGTTGCTCACCAGCGCCGAACGGCGGGCACCGGCCATGCCGAGCAACAGCGCGAAAGTCAGCCCGATCAGGACGAAGACCGGCAAGAGAACGCTTTGGATCGACATGTCAGCCCCCGATTCTCTTTGATGGCGCCTCCTACCGCTATAGCGGCGGGCCGCTCCCCTGACAACGAATTGGCCAGTAAATAGCCAGCCGCCGCTTGAACCGCGGCATTGGCCGAGGCGACCAACGATCACCTGTTCGCGTTCGTCTTCCCTTTAGCCCCGAAGAGGCTGCGATGAACCTCGATCCGCTCCATCACGCTGCCGCTCAGATGATCAGTCTGGTTTGGCCCGATTTGAGCGCCGACGACGGAACCGGTCTGCTGATGCCGGCGCTGGCCGGTATCGCCGCTGCCGTCACGGTGGCGCTGGCCGTGGCGATCTATTTCCAGACCGGCTATCGCAGCTACCGCGACATGATCCGTCACGGCCTTGCGGCGGCGATTGGCCTCGCTTTGATAGCGTTCGTCATCTCGGACATGCGCAACACAGCGCTCGCCTATCTGGTCAAGACCTCGGAACAACCCGCCGCCGACTTCGAACTGCAATGGCGGAAGACGACGGAACGCGCCAAAGCGCTGGCCGCCGAGATGGACCGGGACAGCCGCCCGCAGATCGCCAAGGGCGTATCAGGGTTGAGCGGCCGAGGTTAGCCTGCCGATCGCAGCGGCGCGGCTAAATCATCGCACCGCGCGGCTACCCGCCAACGAAAATGACAAACAGAGGCGCTACATTCCCCGGACCATGTGACAGGGGATACCGCGATGACCGAATTTCGCCTGACCCAGATTTCGGATACCCACCTCTCCCGTAATTTTTTGAAACTGACCGACAATTTCCACCGCGTCAGCGAGCACATCGATGCCGTCAGGCCCGACCTCGTCATCAACACCGGCGATGTATCATGGGACGGCCCAACCAGCCGCGCCGACCTGGAATTCGCGCATGAGTTACACGTCGCGCTGCCGGTAGATTGTCGCTATCTCCCCGGCAACCACGATATCGGTGACAACCCGACCGCGGTTGGCACGGCACCTTCGTGCCCGGCGACCGAGGAACTTCGAGACTCCTTCGTTTCGGTTTTCAAGGAAGATCGCTGGCAATTCGAAGCCGCGAACTGGCGCTTTATCGGGCTGAACTCGCTGATCATGAATACGGGAATCCCGAGCGAGCCGGAACAGGAGGAGTGGCTGGAGTCGGAGCTTTCGGCCGCGAACGGAAAGCCGATCGCGCTGTTCCTGCACAAGCCGCTATTTCTCAACGAGCCCGGCGATCTTGAGGAAGCGAGCACGGCGATCCGGTTCGTTCCCCAACCGGTGCGCGCACGGCTAGCGGCATTGCTGGGCAAGTTCAACGTCCGGCTTGTCGCCAGCGGTCATGTGCATCAGCGCCGCGACTTCACTTACGCGCACACCCGGCACATCTGGGCACCTTCCGTTGGATTCATCGTTCCGGACCGGATGCAGGATGTGATCGGCGTCAAGGAAACCGGGCTCGTCGAGTACCGGTTTCGCCCTGGGAGTTTCGAAGTCCGGCACGTCCGCGCGCCCGGTCAAATCGATATCAGCCTGGACGATCTTATCTCCAGGTGATCCGCATCCGGCCGATCTTCAGGGCTTGGTCGCCGGTATCGTCAGCCGCAGAAAACTCATGACGCTGCCGACCGCGGCAAATCCGGCGCCGAGCGCCAGCGCATAGGTGGCACCTTCGCGGCCGGCCACTGCGAAGCAGAACGCGGTCAATGCAGCGCCCGTCGTCTGTCCGGTCAGGCGCGCGGTCGCCACGATGCCGCTGGCGCCGCCGCTACGGCCGGGCGGCGCGCTCGACATGATCGCCCTCAAATTCGGCGTCTGAAAGAAACCAAATCCGAGCCCGCAGATCGCCATGCGCCAGACGATGTTGAGAATGCCAGGTGAAGGCGGAAGCGTTGCCAATAGCGTCATGCCGATCCCGAGCAGGACGAGACCGACGCCGCCGAGCAGCCCGACCGGATAACGATCGCTCAGGCGGCCGGCGACCGGCGCCATGATCGCCACCACCAGCGGCCACGGCGTCATGAAGAAGCCGGTTTCGACCTGGCTCCGGAGCAGAATATCCTCGAAATAGAACGGCAACGAAACGAAGGCGATTCCCTGGATCGCAAACGAGCACACGGAAGTCGCGGCCGAGAGCGCAAACATCGGCCTGCGAAACAGGTCGACCGGCAGCATCGGCGCCGGATGATCGGCGTGGCGGCGGATCAGGATGAAGCCCAGCGCCAGTCCTACAACGAGCTCGGCCGCTACCAGCCCTGATTGGGCCTTATGCGCCGCGCTGCCGACGCCGAGGATGACAAGGCCCAGGCTCAACGAGGCCAGAAGTGCGCCGAGAAAATCGAAGCGATGTTCGGCGCGCGGCGTCAGCGGCAGGGTCCGCATGCCGATCGCCATCGCCACGAGGGCGAAGGGAATATTGACCGCGAACAGCCATGGCCACGTCCCCAGCGACAGAATGCCGGAGGCAATCGTGGGGCCGAGGGTAAAGGCGGTGCTGACGGCCATTGCGTTATAGCCGAAGCCGCGGCCGAGCAGCCGGTTTGGATAGACGAAACGGATCAGCGCCGAATTCACGGCCATCAGACCGCTGGCGCCGAGGCCTTGCAGCACGCGCGCGATTAACAAAGTGGGCAGCGACCAGGCGCAGGCGCATCCGAGCGAAGCGATTGTGAACAGCAACAGCCCGCCGACGTAAATGCGCCGGTGACCGACGATCTCGCCGAGCGCGCCAAGCGGCAGCAAGGTTGCGACCAGCGCGATCTGATAGACGTTGACCACCCAGACCACATCCGCCGGACTCACTTTCAGATCGGCGGCGATGGTCGGCAGGGCGATATTGGCAATCGCGGTGTCAAGCGAAGCCATGCCGACCGCCAACGAGATCGCGACGACCGCCCAGATCCGGCGCTCAGGCGGCAGGCCGTCCATCACGACCGACGCTGGTTTTGCGACCTTGACCTCCTGCAACATCCACCTGAACTCTCACCGCCGGCAAAGGCGCCCGCATCTCGGGGTGGATGTACACTGGATGATCAACCCACCCCAGTCGCCATGTTGCATGCTGCGTATGCGGGGAGCAGCGGTTCTACTGCTGTACCCGCGCTTTTCCTTCGTCGTCCCCGCGGACGCGGGGACCCATAACCACAGGCGGTGATTATCGAGCGGGCTGGGGCTCGAGCCTAACGCCACATCCAATATCGGTGGCTATGGGTCCCTGCTTTCGCAGGGACGACAACGAGATGCAGATCACACCCCGCCGGGATAATTCGGCGCCTCGCGCGTAATCGTGACGTCGTGGACGTGGCTTTCGCGCAGACCCGCGCCGGTAATGCGCACGAACTGCGCCTTCTCGTGGAATTCGGCGAGGTCGCGCGCACCGACATAGCCCATCGCGGCGCGCAGGCCACCGGCAAGCTGGTGCATGACGTTGGCGACCGGCCCCTTGTAAGGCACCTGGCCCTCGATACCTTCGGGCACCAGCTTGAGCGTATCCTTGATGTCCTGCTGGAAATAGCGATCGGCTGAGCCGCGGGCCATCGCGCCCACCGAGCCCATGCCGCGATAGGCCTTGTAGGAACGGCCCTGCCACAGAAACACTTCGCCGGGCGTCTCGTCGGTGCCGGCCAAGAGCGAACCGACCATGGCGATGTCGGCGCCGGCCGCGAGCGCCTTGGCAAGATCGCCGGAAAACTTGATGCCGCCGTCCGCAATCACCGGCACGTCGGCCTTCTTTGCGGCTTCCACCGCATCCATAATCGCGGTGAGCTGTGGCACGCCGACGCCGGCGACGATGCGCGTGGTGCAGATCGAGCCCGGGCCGATGCCGACCTTGATCGCGTCAGCGCCGGCATCGATCAGCGCCTGGGCGCCTTCTTTGGTGGCGATATTGCCGGCGATCACCTGCACCGCATTGGACAACCGCTTGATGCGGTTGACCGCTTCGAGCACCCGCGCCGAATGGCCGTGCGCGGTATCCACCACGATCAAATCGACACCGGCATCGATCAGCCGTTCGGTGCGCTCAAAACCGCCCTCGCCGACCGTGGTCGCGGCCGCCACGCGCAAACGCCCCTGCGCGTCCTTGCAGGCCAGCGGATGCGCGACCGCCTTTTCCATGTCTTTCACGGTGATCAGGCCGACGCAGCGATATTGTTCGTCGACCACGAGCAGCTTTTCGATGCGATGCTGGTGCAGCATCCGCTTGGCCTCGTCCTGGCTGACGCCCTCGCGCACCGTCACCAGGTTTTCATGCGTCATCAGCTCGGAGATTTTCTGCTTCGGATCGGTAGCAAAACGCACGTCGCGGTTGGTGAGAATGCCGACCAGTTTTCCGGGCCTCCCTTCACTGCTGCCGGTGACGACGGGAATCCCGGAAAAGCCGTGGGTGTTCATCAGCGCCAGCGCATCCGACAGCATCGCGTCGGGGCCGATGGTGAGCGGATTGACCACCATGCCGGATTCATACTTCTTGACCTGGCGTACCTGCGCCGCCTGGCCTTCGGGATCGAAATTGCGGTGAATGACGCCAACCCCGCCCGCCTGCGCCATCGCGATCGCCATCCGCGCTTCGGTGACGGTGTCCATGGCGGACGCCATGATCGGAATGTTGAGCGGGATCGCCCGGGTGACGCGCGATCTAATATCGGCTTCTGAAGGCAGGATGTCGGAGAGGCCGGGTTTCAGCAGCACGTCGTCGAACGTGAAGGCTTCGCTGATCGATTGAACCTGGGCCATTACCAACTCCATCAGGCGGCTCACGGGCCGCAAATGATCCGGGATGTGCCAATTAGCCGGCGAAGCGAGCTTCGTCGTCGAATCAGGCCCATCAGTAGGGTTGGCGGTGGTCGATAGCACGCCACTATGACGAATTCAAAGGGGCCAGTGATCCGATTCTACGCTCGCCTCGCAGCGGGCATTTTTGCGGATCACGGTCATTGCGGCGGCAAAAAACAACCGCGGGCGCACACGCGTCCCGCGGTAATCATTTTTGGTTGGTCTAGTGCGTATCCTGGGCCGTGCGAACGCGCGACGAGCCGGTGTCGAGGCAGCGACGGGCCGCTTCGATTTCAGCTTCGGTGGCGCCCTTGCTGCGCGCGTAGGCTTCCGCCATCGATGCACTGTACTTGGCGACATAATAACGAACGACCGAGCACGACGCACGGTGCAAAATACCCTCGGCGGAAGCGCTGACGGGAGCGAGACCGAGAACGATCGCGGCAACAAACAGCAGACGGTGCCCCATTCCGGGTTTCTCCTTCTCTAAAAAATTGACTGGGAAACGAGCATCACAGCTCTGTGTGGTCTAGCTCCCACAATGATCCCCCAGGCACAACCCCTCTCGTGCAGACGAGCTATGCACATCAGGGCACGTTAAGGTTTCCGCACAGAATCGCCACAAAGGTTGACCGAAGTTTTTTATCAGCATGTGCCGGGAATGCATTGAAATCAAAGATCAACTAAGATGAATCCCCAGGTTCCGCGCCGTTCCACAAGGACCTAAGGCGGAACTCGTTCATAAGTTCCCCCGCATCACAAAGTATCTCCATGGACAAACAACGCCTGCTTCCACTGATCGTGGCCACTGCTCTGTTCATGGAGAACATGGATTCGACCGTGATTGCGACGTCGTTGCCGGCGATTGCCGCCGACATCGGCACCAGCCCGCTGACGCTCAAGCTTGCGATCACGTCGTATCTTCTGTCGCTTGCGGTGTTCATTCCGGCGAGCGGCTGGACCGCCGACCGTTTCGGCGCGCGGCTGGTGTTTTCAGCGGCGATCGCGGTGTTCATGGCCGGCTCGATCGGCTGCGCGCTGTCGCAATCGGTCGAGGGTTTCGTATTTGCGCGCACGCTGCAAGGCATCGGCGGCGCGATGATGACGCCGGTCGGACGGCTGGTGCTGTTACGCTCGATCGACAAGAGCGCACTGGTAAATGCCATGGCCTGGGTCACCGTGCCCGCGCTGGTGGGTCCCGTGATCGGACCGCCGCTCGGTGGATTCATCACCACCTATTTTTCCTGGCACTGGATTTTCCTGATCAATATCCCGATCGGGCTGCTCGGCATCTTCATGGCTTTACGCTTCATTGATCCCATCAAGAGCGAAAACCCCGAGCGCTTCGATCTCTACGGCATGGTGCTGGCGGGCATTGGGCTGGCAGGCATCGCCTTCGGCCTTTCGGTCGCCGGACTCAATCTGCTGCCGTGGAGCGTGGTCGCCGCACTGGTCGCAATCGGCTCGATTTCAATGACGCTCTACGTCATCCACGCCCGGAAAGTCGATTCGCCGGTGCTCGATTTCGGACTGCTTCGGTTGCCCACCATGCGCGCCAGCATTCTCGGCGGCTTTCTGTTTCGGCTCGGCATCGGCTCGCTGCCGTTTCTGCTGCCGCTGTTGATGCAGATCGGCTTCGGTCTCACCCCGTTCCACTCCGGGCTTGTCACCTTCGGCACCGCCGCCGGCGCCATGGGCATGAAGACGCTGGCCGCGCGCATCATCCGAACTTTCGGCTTCCGCAACCTGATGACGGTCAACGCCGTCATCAGTTCGATCTTCCTCGCCGCCTGCGCGCTGTTCACCGTCACGACTCCACTGCTGCTGATCGTGATCATCCTGGTGGTCGGCGGTTTCTTCCGCTCGCTGGAATTCACCGCGATCAACACCGTCGCCTATGCCGAAATCGAACCGTCGCAGATGAGCCGCGCCACGACGCTCGTCAGCGTCAACCAGCAATTGGCGGTTTCGGCCGGTGTCGCGGTCGGCGCCTTCTCGGTGGAATCCACGATGTGGATCCGTCACATGAACGAACTGACCGCCGACGTCTTCGCACCCGCCTTCGTGGTGGTCAGCGTGATATCGGTCGCCTCGGCCTTCCTGTTCTGGCGGATGCCTGATGATGCGGGCCACGAAATGTCCGGCCGCAAGGCGGTGGAGATTTCAAGCCGCAAGGGCGCGGCCAAGGAAGCGGTCAAGGCGGCAAGCCAGGGCACCCAGGACGCGCGCGATCAACGGTTGGGGTGAGCGATCTCTCGCCGTCGTCGCCCGGCTTGACCGGGCGACCCAGTATTCCAGAGATTTCTAAGATCAATCGAGAAGCCGCAGCGTACTGGATACCCCGCCTTCGCGGGTATGACAGCTTGTGGGCCTTCAGGAAGTTTGCCCGCCCCGAAATCCTGTCGCCAAAACGTAGCGCTCGGAGGAATCCTTGCGGCTCGCGGCCGGCTTGACGTGGCGGACGCTCGCATAATCGCGCTTCAATTGAACCATCAATTCGGCGTCCGCGCCGCTCTGAAAGGCTTTCGCCAGATACGTCCCGCCCGGCTTCAACACCTCGGCGGCAAATGCCGCCGCCGTTTCGATCAGGCCGACCATCCGCAACTGGTCCGTCTTGCGGTGGCCGGTCGTGTTCGCCGCCATGTCGGACATCACGATATCGGCGCGCCCCTCCATCATCGCGATCAGACGCTCCGGCGCGCGCGGGTCGAGAAAATCGAGTTGCGCGAAAATGACGCCGGGAATCTCCGGCATTTCCAACAGGTCGATCGCCACCACCCTGCCCTTGCCGCTCGCAAGCCCAATCCGCTTGGCCGCGATCTGGCTCCAGCCGCCGGGCGCGGCGCCAAGGTCGACCACCGTCATGCCGGGCTTGAGGAGGTGATATTTGTCGTCGATCTCGATCAGCTTGTAGGCGGCACGCGAACGCAGGCCCTCGCGCTTGGCGCGGACCACATAGGGATCGTTGAGCTGCCGCTCCAGCCATAGTTTTGAGGACAGCTTGCGCTTGCCGCCGCTCTTGACGGTGACGTGCAGCCGGCCGGTGGTGTCTTTGGCCATTCTTCTTCCTTTCCTTCTCCCCTTGCGGGAGAAGGTGGCGCGGATGCAATCCGCGCCGGATGAGGGGTTTTTACCCCCGAAACAGACCCCTCACCCGAACGAGTTCTGTATCTACGGGTTGAGCAGCCCTCTCCCACAAGGGGAGAGGGCACAACAATTAGCATCCATCCCGGAATGACACTCTAACGCGCGCTCAGCGCGCCGTCCTCGCGCATCATTTCCACCAGCATGCCCTCGCGCAAGCCGCGGTCCGCGACGCGCAACCGCGGCAGCGGGAAGGCGTTGCGGATGGCGTCGAGAATGGCACAGCCCGCCAGCACCAGATCCGCGCGCTCGACACTGATACAGTGATTGGCGGCGCGCTCCTGATAGCTCATCCGCAACAGGCGCGCGATGGTCGCGGTGATCTCCGCATCGCTCATCCAGATCCCATCGACCCGCCGCCGGTCGTAGCGGTGCAGATTGAGGTGAAGGCCGGCGAGCGTCGTCACCGTGCCGGAGGTGCCGAGCAGATGCATGCCCGAAAGTTCGCGGCTGTGTTCGGCCGCGAAGGGCTCGACGTGTTTAGCGACCTCGGCGATCATGGCCGCGTAGGACTGCGCGGTGACGTCACGGCCGCCGAAATGTTCGGCCAGGGTGACGACACCGAGCGGGATCGACATCCAGGCCTTGATGCGCGGCGGCGCGCCCACTTGCGGATCACGCTCGATCCGCACCAGTTCGGTAGACCCGCCACCGATATCGAACAGGATGGCGCCATGGCCCACGGGATCGAGCAGCGGCGAACAGCCGATCACCGCCAGCGCCGCCTCGGTCTCGCGGTCGATAACTTCGAGGCGGATGCCGGTTTCGGCGGCGACGCGCGTGCGAAAGCCTTCGGCGTTCGAGGCGGCCCGGCAGGCTTCGGTGGCAATCAGCCGCAAGCGTCTCGCCTTTCGCGATTTGATCTTGTCCCGGCAAACGCTCAAAGCGGCAATCGCGCGTTCGATCGCGGCATCGCTGATGCAGCCGGTAGCCGAAATGCCTTCGCCGAGGCGAATGATCCGCGAAAACGAATCGACCACGCGAAAGCCGTCTTCGGTGGGACATGCGATCAAAAGGCGACAGTTATTGGTGCCGAGATCCAGCGCCGCATAAACCTCGGCGCCGGGAACCAACTTCGCCTCCGCGGCATCGGCCGCAACCGGGATTATCGAGCTTCCGCGCGACGCCGCGTCGTCGCGAGCTCGCGTATCGTCCTTCATCCAAATGTCTTTCCTGGGCGGCGGAGCCAGCCAGCGAGGAATGTCTGTTTCAACCGTAACTCTAACAGTGGCGGCGGGAGTGGCAAGGGCGGTGCAGCAATCCCTATATTAGGCATGCCCAATCAGCCGTTGTCGCCGGAACAGGCGTGGTCTATTGGGTTGCTTGGCTTCGAATCCCGCGAAAAGCCAGCTATTTCAGGTATTTTCGATGCAAGATCATACGTCCCCTACCTCCCTCGAAAACGCTATTGCACTGCAAAAATATGGGGTGGGACAGCCAGTCCGCCGCAAGGAGGACGACACGCTCGTCCGCGGCAAGGGCAAATATACCGACGATTTCCAGCTGCCGGGGCAGGTCTATGCCTGGATCGTGCGGTCCAGCCACGCCCATGGCGTGCTCCGGGGAATCGACACCTCCGCGGCCAAGGCCATGCCGGGCGTGCTCGGCGTGTGGACCGGAACCGATCTGGCGGCCGCGGGCTATGGCCCGTTCACCTGCGCACTACCGCTGAAAAGCCGCGACGGCACGCCGCTCCATCAGACCAACCGTACCGCGCTGATGACCGACAAGGTACGCTATGTCGGCGACCCCGTCGCGTTTGTCGTCGCTGAAACCTTGGTGCAGGCCCGCGATGCCGCCGAGGCCGTCGAGGTCGATATCGATCCGCTGCCCTCGGTCACCGACCCCGAGGAAGCGGCCCAGCCCGGCGCGCCGCAGCTTTACGATCACATCCCCAACAATGTTGCGCTCGATTATCACTTCGGCGAAACCGAGAAGGTGGAAGCGGCGTTCAAGAGCGCGGCGCACGTCACCAAGCTCGACATCCTCAACACCCGCGTCGCCGTGGTGGCGATGGAACCGCGCGCCGCGCTCGCCTCCTATGACAAAGCCAGCGAGCGCTTTACGATTCAGGTTCCGACCCAGGGCGTTGCCGCCAATCGCGTCGGTCTCGCCAAAAACATCCTGAAGGTTCCTAACGACAAAGTGCATTTGCTGACCGCCAATGTCGGCGGCTCGTTCGGCATGAAGAACATCAACTATCCGGAATATGTCTGCATCCTGCACGCGGCGAAGGCGTTGGGACGGCCGGTGAAATGGACCGACGAGCGCTCGACCAGCTTTCTGTCCGACAGCCACGGCCGCGCCCAGAAGGTCCATTGCGAACTGGCGCTCGATGCGGACGGCAAGTTCCTGGCGGTAAAAATTTCCGGCTACGGCAATCTCGGCGCCTACATTACCGGCGTGGCCCCGCAGCCTTTGTCGCTGAACATCGGCAAGAATCTCGGCAGCGTCTACCGGACGCCGGCGATGACGGTCGACATCAAGACCGTGCTGACCAACACCACGCTGATGGGCGCCTATCGCGGCGCCGGGCGGCCCGAGGCCAATTATTTCATGGAGCGGCTGATCGACCGCGCCGCCGACGAGATGGGCATCAACCGACTGACGATTCGCAAGCGCAATTTCATCAAGCCGGCGCAGATGCCCTTTGCCGCCTCTTCCGGCGTCACCTATGACAGCGGCGATTTTCAGGGCGTCTTCGACAAGGCGCTGGAGATCTCCGATCACGCTAATTTCGCCAAGCGCAAGAAGGAAAGCCGCAAACGCGGCAAGTTGCGCGGAATCGCGGTCGGCTCCTATCTCGAAGTCACCGCGCCGCCCAACGTCGAACTCGGCAAGATCGTGTTCGAGGACGACGGCTCGGTGAAAATCATCACCGGCACGCTCGACTATGGTCAGGGCCACGCCACGCCGTTCGCGCAGGTGCTCGCAACCCATCTCGGCGTCCCCTTCGAGCGCATCACGCTGGAACAAGGCGACAGTGACCTCGTGCATACCGGCAACGGCACCGGCGGCTCGCGTTCGATTACGGCCAGCGGTATGGCGATCGTCGAAGCCTCGCAGGCTCATCGTCGAAAAGGGCAAGCGCGCGGCGGCGCATTTGATGGAAGCTTCCGAAGGCGACATCGAATTTGCCGGCGGCCAGTTCACGATCGCCGGCACCGACCGTTCGATCGACATCATGGAGCTCGCCAAGCGCGTCCGCGAGGGAAAGATGCCGGAAGACGTGCCCTCCTCGCTCGATGTCGACCACACCAGCGGGCCGGTGCCCTCGACCTTCCCCAATGGCTGCCATGTCGCCGAAGTCGAGATCGATCCCGAGACCGGCATCGTCGAAATCGTTCGCTACACCGGCGTCAATGATTTCGGCATCATCGTCAATCCGATGCTGGTCGCGGGCCAGTTGCATGGCGGCGTCGCGCAAGGCATCGGACAGGCCTTCATGGAATGCGTCAGCTACGACGCCAACGGCCAGCCGATCACGGGCTCGTTCATGGATTACGCGCTGCCGCGCGCCGAGGACATTCCGCAGATGCAGATCGGCGATCACCCGGTGCCGGCAAAATCCAATCCGTTGGGCACCAAAGGCTGCGGCGAAGCCGGTTGCGCCGGTTCGCTCTCGACGCTGACCAACGCGGTGCTGGATGCGTTGTCGGAACTCGGCATCACCCATATCGACATGCCGCTAACACCGGAACGGGTCTGGCGCGCGATTCAGGATGCGAAGACGAAAGTGGCGTAGCTTCTTAGGCAGAGCTCATCACCCCACTCGTCATGCGCGGGCTTGACCCGGCCATCCACGTTTTGTATCAGCAGAGAGAAGAGTGGGCCCGCGAAGAAGCGAGGGATGACGGCGAGTTGAAGACCGTTACTGGCAACGACAGGCGCTCTACGCCGCCGTCTGCTCGCGCGGCTGATAGATCGCCACATGATGACAATGCGCGAACGGCGTGGTGCCATTGCCGACGACGAGCGCATCGAGCTCGACAAAGCGATGGCCCTTTTTCTCGTAATTTCCGATGACTTTCGCGCGCCCGACCAATTCGTCTCCACTCCGCGCGGCGCTCAATAACTGCATCCGGCTGCCAACGTGGATCCATGGCCCCAGGATGGCGTTGTCGACCAGCACCCTGTTCATCACCCGCTGAAACATGCCGGGATGACCGAGCCCTTCGCGGGCATAAATCAGATCCCACTCGCGGACTTCGTTGAGATACTCGTAGGCCACCTCATTGGCCCAGCTGCGCGGCATCGAGCTGAGCCATTGGCCGCGTTCATAGGAGGTCGCGCTGACCGGCATTCGCTCTTTGGCCGGGGCGGTTTCAGGGTAGTCCGTGATCGGGAAGCGAGGTGCGGCCGCTGGCAGCGAGGCGGTCCCGGTCGCGCAGAGTTCGCCGCGGCTTTCGACCTCGATCGAAATCACCCCGTCGTCTTCGTCGCCTCTGATCTCGGTGATCTCGCCGTCATAGACCGGCTTGACGAAGCGCGCCTCGATCAGGCCACGTTCGAGGAAAGCGCGGCCCCATTTGGCTACCGGCAAATGCATCATGTAGGCCATGACATCGACGCCGGGAACAAGCCCTCCGACGAAGCCGAACCGGCGCGCCACCGTATCGTCGTGCATCTTGTTCTCGGACAATTTGGCGGTGTTGTAGGCCTCGACGCGGTAAGTTTCGGTCAGGCCCGTCATCGTCTTTTTCCCTATTTGCCTGTGATTTCGTGACCAATGTTACGCCAAGGGAACGGCAAGGCAAGGTACATGGCAACGATGCCATTTCACGACCCTTTTCCTCGCCTTTCCGTACCCGATGGGCTACCACGCCATCGCAAACCGCGCCTCCAGCTCTTATCTATTCCAAATCGATGACAACGCCCCCCAATCCAACCCGCATCTATGTCGATGCCGATGCCTGCCCGGTAAAGGACGAGATTTACCGTGTTGCGGCTCGGCACGGGCTTCCGTAACCGTCGTCGCCGGCCAGTTCATTCGGGTGCCGCATGATCCGCTGATCGAGCGGATTGCGGCGGGATCAGCATGGATGCCGCGGACGACTGGATCGCCGAGCGCGCCGGCCCGGGCGACATCGTCATTACATCCGATATCCCGCTCGCCAGCCGCTGCGTGAAGGCCGGCGCCGAGGTGATCGCACCCAACGGCAAGCCATTCACGGAGCAATCGATCGGGATGACGCTGGCGGTGCGAAACCTGATGACCGACCTGCGTTCGTCAGGCGAGGTGACCGGCGGCCCGAAATCCTTCGCCGCCCGCGACCGCTCGGCTTTTCTCTCCGCGCTCGACCAGACCATCCGCCGTATCCAGCGTCGCCGGGCTGACGCGCCCGTCTCTCAAGGTTGAACCGAGAAATCATGGCGCCGCCGCTGATCCAGTTGAAGGATATCGCGTTGACCTTCGGCGGCACGCCGCTGTTGTCGGATGTCGAATTGTCGGTGTCGGCAGCAGAGCGGGTCTGCCTGATCGGCCGCAACGGTTCCGGCAAATCGACGCTGCTCAAGATTGCCGCCGGACTGGTCGAGCCCGATCAGCGGCAGCCGCTTCGTCCAGCCCGGAGCCACCGTCCGCTATCTGCCGCAGGAGCCGGATTTTGCGGGCTTCGCCACCACGCTCGCCTATGTCGAGGCCGGGCTTGGGCCGGGCGACGATCATTATCAGGCCCGCTACGTGCTGGAGCAGCTCGGCCTTCACGGCGACGAAGACCCCGCGCATGTCTCCGGCGGCGAGGCCCGCCGCGCGGCGCTGGCGCGGGTGCTGGCGCCCTCGCCCGACATTCTGCTGCTGGACGAGCCGACCAACCATCTCGATCTCACCACCATCGAGTGGCTGGAAGGCGAACTCGACGGCCGCCGCAGCGCGCTGGTCATCATCAGCCACGACCGCCGCTTTCTGTCCAACCTGTCGCGCGCGACCGCCTGGCTCGATCGCGGCCAGATCAGGCAGATCGACCGCGGCTTTGCGCGCTTCGAGGCCTGGCGCGACGAGGTGCTGGCCGAGGAAGAGCGCGAGCAGCACAAGCTCGACCGCAAGATCGTCAACGAAGAGCACTGGCTGCGTTACGGCGTCTCCGGCCGCCGCAAGCGCAACGTCAAGCGGCTTGGCGATCTGCACGCGCTGCGCGCAGCAGCGCCGCGACTATCGCGGCGCCACCGGCAATGCCAATCTCGCCGCCGCCGAAGCCGATAAATCCGGCAAACTGGTCATCGAGGCCAAGAACATCGGCCGGACCTACGGCGATCGCACGATCGTCGACGACTTCTCGATCCGCGTTCAGCGCGGCGACCGCATCGGCATCGTCGGCCCGAACGGCGCCGGCAAGACCACGCTGATCGAAATGCTCACCGGCGCCAAGCCGCCCGATACCGGCAGCATCCGGCTCGGCGCCAATATCGAAATGGCGACGCTGGATCAGCATCGCGAAAGCCTCGATCCGAAATCGACCCTGGCCGAAGCCTTGACCGGCGGGCGCGGCGACCACGTCATGGTCGGCGGCAAGCCGAAGCATGTGATCGGCTACATGAAGGACTTCCTGTTCGCGCAGGAGCAGATGCGCACGCCGCTGGAGCCTTGTCCGGCGGCGAGCGCGGCCGGCTGATGCTGGCGCGCGCGCTGGCGAAACCCTCCAACCTGCTGGTGCTGGACGAGCCGACCAACGATCTCGATCTCGAAACCCTCGACGTGCTGGAGGACATGCTCGGCGACTATGAGGGCACGGTGATCCTGGTCAGCCACGACCGCGACTTCCTCGACCGCGTCGTCACCTCCGTGATCGCGCCCGAAGGCGATGGCCGCTGGATCGAATATGCCGGCGGCTATACCGACATGCTGGCCCAGCGCGGCGCGGATCTGAAGCGCGAGGCCAAGGCGGCAGCCGTCGAGCGCAAGAAGACCGCCTCGGCGGGCACGTCGTCCTCCGCGCCAAAGCGCCGGCTCAATTTCAATGAAAAGCACGCGCTGGAAACCCTGCCGAAAACCATCGCCAAATTGCAGGCTGAGATCGCCAAACAACAGCGGCATCTTGACGATCCCGACCTCTACAAGAAGGATCGCAAGAAATTCGACCAGGCTTCCGACGCCCTGACCAAGGCGCAGAAAGAGTTGCAGGAAGCCGAGGACAAATGGCTGGAACTTGAAGTGTTACGTGAAGAAATAGAACAGGCTTAAGCCGAATTTTTCCACCGTCATTGCGAGCGCAAGCGAAGCAATCCATGCCTTAAGCCGAGAAAGACTGGATTGCTTCGTCGCTTACGCTCCTCGCAATGACGAACTGTGAGACTGGAGTCGCCGGAAATGACCACGCCCCTCGCCGCCAAAATCGCCCGCGAATACGGCACCCCCATAGCCGTCATCGACATGGACCGGGTCGAGCGCAACATCGCGCGCGTGCAGAAGGCTTGCGACGCAGCCGGTGTCGCCAACCGCCCGCACATCAAGACGCACAAGAGCCCGATGCTGGCGAAGCTTCAGATCGCGGCCGGCGCCAGGGGCATCACCTGCCAGAAGATCGGCGAAGCGGAGGTGATGGCGGACGCCGGCATCGACAACATCCTGATCAGCTATAATCTCTTGGGCGAAGAAAAGATGGCGCGCCTCGGCGCGTTGCAGGCCAAGGCCCACATGACGGTCGCGGCCGACAATCCGGTCGTGGTGGCAAGCCTGACGCAAGCCGCAGCGCGCTTCCGGCCTCCCGCTCTCGGTCGTGGTTGAGTGTGACACCGGGCGCAAACGCGCCGGCGTCGAAACACCAACTGAGGCGATTGCGCTGGCGCGGCAGATTGCCGACTTCCAAGGGGCTCACGTTCGCCGGCTTCATGCTCTATCCTACCGAGACCGGCTGGGCGGAGGCGCAGAAATTCTACGACGAGGCACTGGCCGGCGTGCGGGCGCATGGCCTCGATGCGTCGATGGTTTCGACCGGCGGCTCGCCGAACCTGAAGAATCTCGGCAAGCTCAAGGGCGCCACTGAACATCGTCCCGGCACCTATATCTATAACGACCGCATGCAGGTCGGCGCCGATGTCGCGACCTGGGACGATTGCGCGCTCAACATCTATTCCACCGTGGTCAGCCGCGCCGGTCCCGATCGCGGCATTCTCGACGCCGGTTCGAAGACGCTGACATCGGATACCGGCAGCGGGCTCGACGGCCACGGGCTGATCCTCGAACATCCCGAGGCCAGGATCGCGAAATTCGCCGAGGAACACGGCTTCCTCGATCTCACCCGCAGCAACACAAGGCCCGAAGTCGGCGATGTCGTGCGGATCATCCCCAACCACGTCTGCGTCGTCGTCAACATGATGGACGAGGTGGTGATGGTACGCGGCGAGGAGATCCTCGGCACGCTGAAGGTCGAGGCGCGCGGCAAGTTGCGCTGAAGCTTCTACAGCGTCATTGCGAGCGAAGCGAAGCAATCCAGAGGCATTTGAGAAACTGGATTGCTTCGTCGCTAACGCTCCTCGCAATGACGACTCTTCAATGCGCGTGCTCAAGCCACTTCAACGCCCCTCGCCCGGCTGCAACACCCGTCGCAAAGCAGGCCTGCAACAGATAGCCGCCGGTCGGCGCTTCCCAATCCAGCATTTCACCGGCGGCAAATACGCCGGGCAAGCGGCGGAGCATAAAACCGGCGTCGATTTCATCGAAAGCCACTCCGCCCGCACTCGAGATGGCGCGCGCAATCGGCGCAATACCGGTGAGTGGAATCGGCACCGCGTTGATCGACACGGCGAGTTCTTCCGCCGACAAGGAAGTGAGCGAAGTGCTGGACTTGATCGCCGCCTCTTGCAGCAAGCCGATCGCGGCCGGAGATAATGCTGCGGCCTTACGCAGCCAGTTTGACAGCGTCTGCTTGCCGCGCGGCACCGACAGGCGCTTGATGAGGTCGTCGGCTGAAATGTCCGGCCGGAGCGCGATATGCAACGTCGCCTGACCCGATACCAGAATGGCTTTGCGCAGTTCCGCCGACAGCGCATAAACCGCACCACCCTCGATGCCGTCGCGGGTAATGACGGCCTCTCCGCGAACGCTGCGGCCGGTAAACGACAGCGCAATTCCCTTCAGGGGAGCGCCTTCAAAACGCTCGCGAAAAATATCGGACCAGTTGACGATAAATCCGCAGTTGGCAGGCTTGAGCGGCGAAACGTTCACGCCCTTGGCACGCACGGTTTCCATCCAGCCGCCGTCCGATCCCAATCGTGGCCAACTCGCACCGCCCAGCGCCAGCACCGTGGCGCGGGCCTCGACAGCGCTTTCTCCCGCCGGGGTCTGAAATCGCAACCGGCCGCTGTCGTCCCAACCGGTCCAGCGGTGGCGCATCGAAAATGTAACGCCCATCGCATCGAGCTTTCGAAGCCACGCCCGCAGCAACGGCGAGGCTTTCAGGGTCTTCGGGAAGATGCGCCCGCTGCTCCCGACAAAGGTCGGCTGTTCCAGCCCTTCGCTCCAGGCCCGCAAACGCTCCGGCGGAAAGGTCTTGATGGCCGTGGCGAGGCTCGGCTCGGCTTCCCGATAGCGAGGCAAAAATGCAGCCAGCGGTTCGCTGTGCGTGAGGTTGAGCCCGCCACGGCCCGCCATCAGGAATTTTCGTCCCGCAGACGGCAGCGCGTCGTAGACGGTGACCGCAGCGCCGCCTTCCGCCAACGTCTCGGCTGCCATTAACCCGGCCGGACCAGCGCCGATAACGGCGAGCTGCACTTTCGAGATATTCATGTTCTGAGCAAGTCCACAGGGAGGTCCTCATCCTGAGGAGGTCGCAACGCGGCCGTCTCGAAGGATGAGCCACGGAGGGCCTCATGGTTCGAGACGCGCAAAGCGCTCCTCACCATGAGGAGACGCACCGGTAGACTACAATTTCACACCCGCCCGCGCCGCGGCCTGGCCGACATATTTGTTGGTCTGCTGAAATGCGTTTTCCAGCGCCTTGGCTTTTGACATGTCGCTGATCTCGGCGAAATGCGCCGCAATCGCCTCCGGTGTCCATTCACTTTGCGCGAGATTGACGCCTTCGGTCTCCATGATCTTGATCACGGCAAAGGACCCGGCGCCCGCGCCCATGATGGTACGGGTCGGCGCGTCCTCACCGAGCAAATAGAGCACGGCCGGCGTAATCGCCTCCGGTTTCATCAGCGCCAGCGCCTGCGGCGGCAACAGCTCCTCCGTCATCCGCGTCGCCGCGGTCGGCGAAATCGTGTTGACGCGGATGTCGTTCTTGCGGCCCTCCTCCGCCAGCACATTCATGAGGCCGACAATGCCGGCCTTCGCCGCGCCGTAGTTGGCCTGGCCGAAATTCCCGAACAGACCGGACGACGAGGCCGTGACGACGATACGCCCGTAGTTGCGCTCGCGCATGCCATTCCACACCGCCTTGCAGCAATAGAAGGTGCCGTTGAGATGCACATCCAGCACCTTTGCGAAATCGGCGACCTCCATCTTGGCAAAAGACTTGTCGCGCAGAATTCCGGCATTGGCGCACAACAGATCGACGCTGCCCCATTCCCCGGTGGCGCGATCGACCATCGCCTGCACCTGCTCGAAATGGGAGACGTCGGCGCCGTCGGCCATCGCCACGCCACCCGCTTTGCGAATCTCCTCGACCACGGACTCCGCCGGCGTCAGCGAACCGCCGCTGCCGTCGCGCCCGCCGCCGAAATCGTTGACCACGACCTTGGCGCCGCGGGCAGCTAGCCCCAGCGCATGCGCGCGGCCAAGACCGTTGCCCGCGCCGGTAACGATAGCGACACGTCCGTCAAATCTGGTTGTCATATGTCAGTTCCTGCTTTCTTTCCCTTCTCCCCTTGTGGGAGAGGGTACGGGAGCCCGGCCATGACGCCGGAGTTCAAGCAAAATAGATCAGACCGATCCAGTCGGCCACCAGAGCGGGCTTTTCCTCGCCTTCGATTTCGACTGACACATGGGTGAGCGATTGCAATTCCTTTGGCTTGCGCAGCTTTGCTTCCACCAGCCTGAACCGCCCGCGCACCCGCGATCCCGACCGCACCGGCGAGACGAAGCGAAGCTTGTCAAAGCCGTAATTGACCCCCATCGTCGTGCCTTCGATCACCGGCATCACTTCATAGGACATGATGCTGAGCAGCGACATCGTCAGAAAGCCGTGGGCGACTGTCGCGCCAAACGAAGTCTCGCGCCTGGCCCGCTCGGGATCGACATGGATGAACTGGTGATCCTCGATCACGTCGGCATAGACGTCGATTCGGCCCTGATCGACCAGATGCCAGGACGACACGCCGATCTCCTGTCCGACCATGGCTTGATAGGTCTCAAGCGAAACCGGCGGCTTCTTCCATACCTCATTCATGGATCAGCCTTCCGGTCTCGTCTTCTGCAATTCAGGAAAGTCTTCCTCACGAAACTCATCGCCGCGCAGCGAATGATCGCGAGTATTATCGTGTTCGAGGCGGCGCAATTGCACCCGGCGAATCTTGCCGGAAATCGTCTTCGGCAATTCACTCACGAGTTCAATTCGCCGGACGCGCTTGAACGGCGCAAGCCTCGTGAGCAGATGCTGGAAGATCAATCGCGCGGTTTCCGCCGAGCGTTCGGTGCCGGCCACCAGCAGAACATAGGCCTTCGGGACGGCAAGCCGGATCGGATCGGGGCTCGGCACCACGGCGGCTTCTGCGACCAGCTCATGTTCCAAGAGAACGCTTTCGAGCTCAAACGGGCTGATGCGGTAGTCGGATGATTTGAACACGTCATCGGAACGGCCAACGAAAGTGAGATAGCCGTCCTCGTCGACGAACACGACGTCGCCGCTGCGATAGAAATCGCCATCGGCGCCGGACAATTTGCCGTCCTCGCCCTGATAGCCCTGCATCAGACCCGCGGGGCGGCCGACGCCGAGCCGAAGCGTGATTTCGCCTTCCTGCGCGGCGTGACCGTCGGCGTCGGTGACCTCGACGCGCCAGCCGGGCAACGGCCGTCCCATCGATCCGACCTTCACTTTCTGGCCCGGTGAATTGCCGGCCAGCGCCGTGGTCTCCGTCTGGCCATAGCCGTCGCGGATGGTCAGGCCCCAGGCCGCGCGCACCTGGTCGATCACTTCCGGATTGAGCGGCTCGCCCGCGCCGCAGACCTCGCGCAACGACACCTTGAAGTCAGCGAGCCTCTCCTGAATGAACAGCCGCCACACCGTCGGCGGCGCGCAGAGTGTCGTGACGCCGCAGCGGCCGATGGTGGCGAGCAGGCCTTTGGCATCAAAGCGCGGCTGATTGACCACAAACACGGTCGCACCCGCATTCCATGGCGCAAAGAAGCAGCTCCAGGCATGCTTGGCCCAGCCCGGCGAGGAAATGTTCAGGTGAATGTCGCCCGGCAGCAAGCCCAACCAGTACATGGTTGAAAGACCCCCGACCGGATAGCTGCGCTGGCTGTGCCGGACAAGCTTCGGCTTCGCCGTGGTGCCCGAGGTGAAATAAAGCAGCATCGGATCGTCGGGCCCGGTCGGCCCGTCTGGCGTAAAGCTTTCGGGAAAGTCGGCGGACGTCTCGAAAGCAAGCCAGCCCTGTTGCGGCGAGGACGCGTTGACGACAATGCGAACCAGTTTCTCGCTACCGAGACCGGCAAATTTACCGATCTGGTCTTGGGTTGCGACCACAGCCCGCGCGCGGCCGCGGTCGAGGCGGTCGTGCAATTCGTCCGGCGTCAGCAAGGTGGTGGCGGGTATCACGACCACCCCGAGCTTGATCGCCGCCAGCATGGTTTCCCAGAGCGGAACGACGTTGCCGAGCAGCAGCAACAGGTGATCGCCGCGCTTCAAGCCCTGCGCCCGCAGAAAGTTCGCAACCTGATTGGAACGCCGTGACAGCACCGCAAAAGACAGCTTGGTTTCGCGGTGGCTGCCGGCATCGACGATCCAGAGCGCCGGACGATCCCGGCTTTGCGGATCGCGCGCCAGTTCCGCATCGAACCAGTCGAGCGCCCAGTTGAACGGAACGGCGTCGGGCCAGCGGAAATCGGCAACGGCCTTGTCGTAATCGGTCCGGTGCTTCAGGAGAAAGGCGCGGGCTTCCTGAAAGGTTGTCATGGTGCAGCTCTATTTGCCGGCCAATTTTCTGACATGCTGAATGATGCCGGAAAAATCGACCGCGCCGTTGCCGGCGGCGTCGAACGCCTTGTAGATCTCCTGGGCGTGCTTGCCCAACGGGGTCGCCGCGCCCGACGCCTTGGCCGCCTCCTGTGCCAATGTCATGTCCTTCACCATCAGAGCCGAGGCGAAGCCGGGTTTGTAGCCGTTATTGGCCGGCGAGGCCGGTACCGGGCCCGGCACCGGACAATAGGACGTCAGCGACCAGCATTGCCCGGACGAGGTCGAGGCGACATCGAACAACGCTTGATGGGAAAGCCCGAGTTTTTCGCCAAGCGCGAACGCCTCGCTCACGGCTATCATGGAAATACCGAGGATCATGTTGTTGCAGATTTTGGCCGCTTGTCCTGCGCCGGCGCCGCCGCAATGAACGATCTTCTTGCCCATTGTCTCCAGCACGGGCTTCGCGGACGCAAAAGCCTTGTCGTCACCGCCGCACATGAAGGTCAGTGTCGCCCCCTTCGCGCCACCGGTACCGCCGGAGACCGGGGCATCGACGGAAGCCGCGCCATGTTTGGATGCCAGCGCATGCGCCTCCTTGGCGCTTTCGACGTCGATCGTCGAGCAATCGATGATGAGCGCGCCTTTGCTCATGGCCGGCAGCACTTCCTGCCAGACCGACAGCACATGCTTGCCGGCCGGCAGCATCGTGATGACGACGTCTGCGCCCTTGACGGAAGCAATCGAGCTCTCGGCAATGACGGCACCATCCGCCTTGGCCTGGTCGCGTGAGGCGGCGACGAGATCGAAGGCTGTGACCTTGTGGCCGGCCTTGACGAGATTGGCCGCCATCGGGCCGCCCATATTGCCGAGACCAATGAATGCAATGCTGGCCATCTGAAAAACTCCTCCGCTTTCGGTTTCTATTTTTGTTTAAAATACCAGTTCGTCGGCGCCGATCTCCCCGAAATACGGCGCCAGCATTTCCGGCGTTATGTCTTCAATCCGTGGCGGCGACCATCTGGGATTGCGATCCTTGTCGATCACGGCCGCGCGCACGCCTTCGCGAAAATCATCGCTGCGGAAGACTTCGAGCGCGGCGCGATACTCCCGTACCAGACATTCCTCAAGCGAAGCGGCGTTGCGCGCCAGCCGCAGCAATTTCAGCGCCACGACCATGCCGCGCGGCGATTTCTCTTTCAGCACCTTGAGTGTCGATTGCGCGAACTCCGAATCATCGCGCTTGAGCGCGTCAAAAATATCCTGCATCCGGTCATGCGCAAACCAGCGGTCGATCAAGGCCTGCTTGGCTGCGATCGGCCCCGCGTTTTCGCCGGTCGCAAAGCCCGCGATGACCGTGTCGACCTCAACTGAGGTTGCGCCCGGCCGCAGCGCCGTGAGGGCGTCACGCAGCGCGGGCAGCCTTGTCGACGGCACGACCGCGTCCGCGAAGCGCGCAAAGATCGCGTCCGGCCCATTCATGGTCTGCCCGGTCAGTCCAAAGAACGTGCCGATTTCGGCAGGCGATCGCGTCAGCAGCCAGGTGCCGCCGACATCGGGAAAAAATCCGAGACCGACTTCAGGCATCGCCAGCTTGGTCTTCTCGGTCACGACGCGGTGGCGCGCATGGCCGGACAGCCCGACGCCGCCGCCCATCACCAGGCCATCCATGAAAGCGATATACGGCTTCGGATATTTGGCGATGCGCGCGTTCATGACGTATTCCTGACGCCAGAACATCTTGCCGAGATCGCCGCCGGCCTTTGAGCTTTCATAAAGCCCGCGGATGTCGCCACCCGCGCAAAGGCCGCGTTCGCCCGCACCTTCCAGCATCACCACCGTTACCGCCGGATCGGACTCGAAGCGGTCGAGCGCCGCATCGATGCCAAGCGACATTTCATAGGTCATCGCGTTGATGGCCTTCGGCCGGTTCAGCCGGATGATCCCGGCCGCACCCTCGCGCCGCACGATGAGATCGCCCGTGGCTTCCGCAACCGCCGCCGGCGCCGTCATCGCGCGCCCTCCTCTTTCTTTCCCTCTCCCCTTGCGGGAGAGGGTGACGTCGAGCGCAAGCGAGACGTCGGGTGAGGGGCGTCGTGGAGTTTTGTGGTCAAAGCTGTGAGAACACCCTCTAAGTTAGAAAGTACATCGTTGTTCCAGAAGCGGACAATCCGAAAGTTGCTTTCCGCTAGCCACCGATCGCGTTCAGCGTCTCGCGCAGACTCAGCATGCTGACCGCCATCCACTTCCACAACCAGACGCAATTCATAGGTAAGAAAATCCGCTACATAAGGCCCAATTGGAACCTGTCGCCGAAACTTGAACAACTGGAATCGGCGATCTTTCAAGGCAAACCAAAGCTTTCTTTCGGCGTCAGTCATTTGCGCGCGTAGCTTGCGAGCAGCTTTCGTAAGGTACCGAGCCCCCTCACCCGCCTCGTGCCTTTGGCGCTCGGCACCCTCTCCCGCACGGGGAGAGGGTAAAACCCGGCGCGCCGTCATCGGGCGCCCTCGATCATCTTGCGCGCCACGATCAGCCGCATGATCTCGTTGGTGCCTTCCAGGATCTGGTGCACGCGCAAATCGCGCACGATCTTTTCGATGCCGTATTCGCTGAGGTAGCCGTAACCGCCGTGCAGTTGCAGCGCCTGGTTGGCGACCTCGAAGCCGACATCGGTGCCGAAGCGCTTGGCCATCGCGCACAGCATCGTTGCCTCAGTGTCCTTGCGGTCGAGCGCAGCTGCCGCCCGCCAGACGAAAGTCCGGGCGGCTTCGAGTTCGGTCGCCATGTCGGCGATACGAAACTGCAACGCCTGGAATTCGTCGAGGCGCTTTCCGAACGCCTTGCGTTCTTTCATGTAGGAGAGCGTGCGGTCGAGAGCATTTTGCGCCCCGCCGAGCGAACAGGCCGCAATGTTGATGCGGCCGCCGTCAAGGCCGGCCATCGCGATCTTGAAGCCGATGCCTTCTTCGCCCAAGCGATTGGCGACCGGCACGCGCGCGTTCTCGAAAATCACCGCCCGCGTCGGTTGCGCGTTCCAGCCCATCTTGCGCTCATTGGCACCGAGCGACAGGCCGGGCGTATCGCCCTCGACGACAAGCGTGGAAATGCCGGCCGGACCGCCCTCGCCGGTCCGCACCATCACGACGTAGAGATCGCCACTGCCTGCACCGGAGATGAACTGCTTCTGACCGTTGAGAACGTAGTGATCGCCGTCGCGCACCGCACGGGTGCGAAGCGCTGCGGCGTCCGAGCCCGAACCCGGTTCGGTCAGACAGTAGCTCGCGAGATATTCCATCGAGCAGAGTTTCGGCAGCCACTTCTGGCGCTGGGCCTCGTTGCCAAAGGCATCGATCATCCAGGCCGACATGTTATGGATCGAGATGAAGGCCGACACGGTCGGGCAGCCCTGCGCTAGCGCTTCAAAGATCAGCGCGGCATCGAAGCGCGTCAGCGCCGAGCCGCCGACATCGTCGCGGATGTAGATGCCGCCGATACCCAGCCGGGCGGCCTCGCGCATCACGTCGACCGGGAAATGCTTCTCCTCGTCCCAGCGGATCGCATGCGGCGCGATTTTCTCCGCGGCGAAATCCCGCGCCATGTCGCGAACCGCAATCTGGTCCTCGGTGAGTGCGAATTGCATCTGGCGGGAGCTTCCTCCTCGAAGATCAGCTCATCGTCGGGATCGAGAACTCCGCGCCCTCCTTGACGCCGGACGGCCAGCGCGAGGTTACCGTCTTGGTCTTGGTGTAGAAGCGGATCGAATCCGGGCCGTGCTGGTTGAGATCACCGAAGCCCGACTTCTTCCAGCCGCCGAAAGTGTAATAGGCGATCGGCACCGGGATCGGCACATTGATGCCGACCATGCCGACATTGACCTTGGCGGCAAAATCACGCGCGGCGTCGCCGTCGCGGGTGAAGATCGCAACGCCGTTGCCGTAGTCGTGATCCGACGGCAGCGCGAGCGCTTCCGCATAATCCTTGGCGCGGACCACCGACAGCACGGGGCCGAAAATCTCTTCCTTGTAGATCCGCATGTCCTTGGTGACGTTGTCGAACAGACAGCCGCCGAGATAGAAACCCTTCTCATAGCCCTGCATCTTGAAGCCGCGGCCGTCGACCGCGAGCGTCGCGCCTTCCTTGACGCCGATATCGATATAGTTTCTGACCTTGGCGACGGCCTCCGCGGTCACCAGCGGGCCGTAGTCGGCCGACGGATCGATCGAAGTTCCGATCTTGAGCGACTCCACGCGCGGAATCAGTTTCTCCATCAGGCGATCGGCGGTGGTCTTGCCGACGGGCACGGCGACCGAGACCGCCATGCAGCGCTCGCCGGCCGAGCCGTAGCCGGCGCCGATCAGGGCATCGACCGCCTGATCCATGTCGGCGTCGGGCATCACGATGGCGTGGTTCTTGGCGCCGCCAAAACACTGACAGCGCTTGCCGCTCGCCGCCGCGCGCTCATAGATATATTGCGCGATCGGCGAGGAGCCGACGAAGCCGACCGCCTTGATGTCGGGATCGTCCAGGATCGCATCCACCGCTTCCTTGTCGCCATTGACCACGTTGAGGATGCCCGCCGGCAGGCCGGCCTCGATCATCAACTGCGCCAGCATCATCGGCACGCCGGGATCGCGCTCGGACGGTTTCAGGATGAAAGCGTTGCCGCAGGCGATCGCGGGGGCAAACTTCCACATCGGAATCATGGCGGGGAAATTGAACGGCGTAATGCCGGCAACCACGCCCAGCGGCTGACGGAGCGAGTAGATGTCGATGCCGGGACCGGCGCCTTCGGTATATTCGCCCTTCATCAGGTGCGGAATGCCGCAGGCAAACTCCACGACCTCGAGCCCGCGCTGAATGTCGCCCTTGGCATCAGGAACGGTCTTGCCGTGTTCGCGCGCCAGAACGTCGGCGAGCTTGTCGTAATCGCGTTGCGCCAGTTCGAGGAACTTCATCATCACGCGCGCCCGGCGCTGCGGATTGGTGTTCGCCCAGGCTTCCTGAGCCGCCTTCGCGTTCTCGACGGCCGCGCGAAGCTCCGCCTTGGAAGCCAGCGCGACCTGGGCCTGGACGTCGCCAGTCATCGGCTCGAAAACATCGGCAAACCGGCCGGATGAGCCCGCAACCTCACGGCCGCCAATGAAGTGTCCGATCTTACGCATGCGTTCCTCCAGGGATTTGGGCAAGCGGCCCGCTTTCAGCGCCGCCTTTTGCGGGGTTCAGCGACGATAGAACCCGCGCATCGATTTCCGCAACATCTTGCAGGCTTTGCCGTGTTTGGAAAGCAGTTTTCGGCGCATGAGGAATGCGCCAAAACAACGATGGACGGCGCATTCGGACCGCCCTACGACCAATGTCGAATACGGTATTTTCGCATCACACCGAAGTCGTCGCCCTTTTGGCAGGCTTTTTCCCAACCGGGCTCGCCCGGCCGAGCACGGCGTCGCGGCCCGACTTGAGGATTTCGTCGGACAACTCGCTGTTGCCGGCAACGCGGGCCATCACCAGCGCGCCCATCATGGTCGCGAGCGCCGCCATCGCCTCTTTCCGCGCCGCCTTGCGCGGCATGCCGTGAAACTGGTCAGCGAGCATATCGATCAGCTGTTCCATCCGGCCCGAAAATACCCGCCGCGTCTTGGCGCTTTCCCGGGCGATCTCCGCGGCCAGCGCCGGCACCGCACAGCCTTGGCCGGGGTCGTCGCGGTGAAGGGGCGCAAGATAGCTATTCACGATCTTCGACAGGCGCTTTTCGACCGGTGTCTCTTCCGCCAGTTTTCGCCACCGCGCGGTCGACCGGTCCATCGCGTGCGTGAAGGCTTCGATCACCAAGGCGTCACGCGAATCGAAGTGCGCATAGAACCCGCCATGGGTGAGGCCGGCATCCTTCATGAGATCGGCAACACCGATGCCATGAGCTCCCTTTTCGCGGAGCTTGACCGAGGCCTTCTTCACGATCCGCGCGTGGGTCTGAAACTTGTGTTCCTTGGAATACCGCATCGAAATCCCATGATATGTTTTAAATCATATAATGACGGCAACCTCCTTTTTAACATCGGTCGGCGCCAAATGCTGCATCTTATTTGGCAACGGTTTCGATTTTGACCCCTTGCCTTTTTTGGAAAGCGTCTGACGATCTCGAAGATCGCGTCCTCCGCCGATCTTGACAAGACAGGCTTTTGGCAGGGAACTGGGATTCATCCTTTTCCAGTTCATGAGGGCGCCATGCAGATGCTCAACCCCCATTGCGGCGTCGAGCGCGATTCCCGCGGGGTCGTGCGTCTGACGATCTGCAAGGCCGGCCCGCTGAATATCCTGGGATCGGAGGCTATCGACGCTGTGCGACAGGGCCTTGAGGCGCTGGCGGAAGATCGCCAGATCCGCGCCCTCATCCTCGCCGGCGAAAGCCCAAAGAGCATGATCGGCGGCGCCGACATCAAGGAGATGGCCCGCCTCGATCAGAAATCGGCGGAGAAGTTCATCAGCGGCTTGCGCGATCTCTGCGAGGCGGTACGAACCTTCCCCGCGCCGGTGATTGCGCGCATGCCCGGCTGGTGCCTCGGCGGCGGCCTTGAGGTCGCGGCCGCCTGCGATTTCCGCATTGCGGGATATGACGCCAAATTCGGCATGCCGGAAGTTCGCGTCGGGATTCCGAGCGTGATTCACGCCGCCCTGTTGCCGCGCCTGATCGGCTGGGGCCGCGCCCGCTGGCTGATGATGACGGCCGAAACGATCGACGCCGCGACCGCGCTGGCCTGGGGACTGGTTGACGCTGTTGCTCCTGAGGGCGGCCTTGATGCCGCGGTCGAGAAGCTGGTCGAAGCGCTATTGAAGGGCGGCCCGGAAGCGCTACGCGCGCAAAAAGCCTTGCTGCGGCAATGGGAAGAATTACCGCTGACAGAATCGATCAATTTAAGCGTCGGCACTTTCGGCCGCTCCTTCCTGACCGACGAGCCGACGCGGCTGATGCAGGCGTTCATCGACCGCAAGCGGTGACGGACGGCTCGCAGCCGGAAGCGAGAGCCGCCACTAATCACGACATTTTGTCATCCGACCGATGTGTAGTTGTCATCGGAACGGTCCGTTGCGGAATTTTGCACCGCATCATATGATATTTGTAATCTCATAAGTCCCCTTCCCGATGGAGGCCTTTTATGGCCGCGACTTCCGATCCTGTTGTCATCGTTTCCGCCGCCCGCACGCCGCTTGGCAAGTTCATGGGCGAGCTTTCGCCGTTTTCCGCCCACCAGCTCGGCTCGCACGTGATCGCGGCCTCGCTCGAACGCGCCGGGCTTTCGCCGGAACGCGTCGAGGAGGTCTTCATGGGCTGTGTGTTGCCCGCCGGACAGGGCCAGGCTCCGGCACGACAGGCCGCCCGCGGCGCGGGTCTGCCGGATGCGACCGGCGCCACCACCATCAACAAGGTCTGTGGTTCCGGCATGAAAGCCACGATGCTCGCCCACGACATCATCAGCGCCGGCTCGGCCGACATCGTGGTGTCCGGCGGAATGGAGAGCATGACGAACGCGCCCTATCTGCTGGCGAAAGCGCGCGGCGGCTATCGCGCCGGTCATGACCGCATCATCGACCACATGATGCTCGACGGGCTCGAGGATGCCTACGAGGCCGGCCGCTCGATGGGCGATTTCGGGGAAGCCACCGCCGAGGCCTATCAGTTCACGCGGAAGGACCAGGATACTTACGCGATGGAAACGCTGACGCGCGCCCGCCAAGCGGTCGAAGGCGGCGCGTTCAAGGCCGAGATCGCGCCTTTGACGGTGAAGGACAAGACAGGCTCGCGCGTTGTCGGCAACGACGAAATCCCGCTGAAGGTTGATCCCGTCAAGATACCGGGCCTGAAGCCGGCGTTCCGCCCGAACGGCACGATTACGCCGGCCGCATCCTCGGCCAACGCCGACGGCGCCGCCGCGCTTATCCTCGCCAAGCGATCGCTCATCGATCGGGACGGTCTGCCGGCACTGGCCGAAATCAAGGCGCACGCGACCCATAGTCAGGAGCCGCAATGGTTCACCACGGCGCCGATCCCCGCAATCCGCAAGGTGCTCGACAAGGCTGGCTGGAGCGTCGGCGACGTCGACCTGTTCGAGATCAACGAGGCGTTCGCGGTCGTGGCGATGGCGGCACAGCGCGACCTCGGGATTCCGCGCGAAAAGCTGAACATCAATGGCGGCGCCTGCGCGCTCGGTCATCCGATCGGCGCCACCGGTGCTCGCCTGATCGTCACGTTGCTGCACGCGCTTGAGGCGAAAAATCTCAAGCGCGGCGTCGCCGCTCTGTGCATCGGCGGCGGCGAAGCCACCGCCATTGCGGTCGAGCGGATATCATCTTGACAAAAGACGATGTCCGAAAATGAGGGAACTTAGCCATTTCGGTCACGCATCAATCGGGCCAATATCTGTCTGTATCAACCGAAACAACTCTCCGGGGAAAAATAAGTGATTTCAAACTGGCTCTCGTCGGCACTCGCCCGCCGCAACATTCATTACGGCTGGGTGATGGTCGGCGTAACCTTCCTCACCGCGCTGATCACCGCCGGCGCCGTCGGCGCGCCCGGCGTCTTCATCGTGCCGCTACAGCGCGAGTTCGGCTGGAGCACGGCGGAGATATCCTCCGCACTGTCGATCCGCTTCGTTCTGTTCGGGCTAATGGCGCCGTTCGCGGCCGCGCTGATGAACCGCTACGGCCTGCGCAACGTCACGCTGTCGGCGCTTCTGGTTGTCGCTTCCGCGCTGGTGGCATCGCTCGCCATGACCAAGGTCTGGCATTTGCTGCTGTTGTGGGGCGTCGTGATCGGCATCGGCACCGGAATGACCGCCCTCGTATTGGGCGCGACGATCGCCACGCGCTGGTTCAACGCCCGGCGCGGCCTCGTGGTCGGAATGCTGACCGCCAGCACCGCGACCGGACAACTGGTGTTCCTGCCACTGCTCGCCAGCGTCACCGAACGGTTGGGCTGGCGTGTCGCATTGGCCATCGTTTGCGCCATGCTGGGGGTGGCCGCTTTCGCGGTGCTGATGCTGATGCGCGACCGGCCGGGCGATCTCGGATTGCGCCCGTTCGGCGATCAGGGCACCGAACCGCTGCCCGTCCCGCCACCGGCCAACGCGCCGATCATGGCGGCGGCACTCGGCACGCTGCGCGATGCCGCCAAGACGCGGACATTCTGGATCCTGTTTGCGACCTTCTTCATCTGCGGCGCCTCCACCAACGGTCTGGTCCAGGTCCATCTGATCCCGATGTGTCTCGATTTCGGCATCCCGCAAGTGCAGGCCGCGAGCCTGCTTGCTGCCATGGGCGTGTTCGATTTCTTCGGCACCATCTTTTCCGGCTGGCTGTCGGACCGTTACGATAACCGTTGGCTTCTGTTCTGGTATTACGGCCTGCGTGGTCTGTCGCTGTTGATGCTGCCGTTCACGGACTTCTCGTTCTACGGCCTGTCGCTGTTTGCGATGTTCTATGGGCTCGACTGGATCGCCACCGTGCCGCCGACGGTGCGGTTGACGGCGCAACGCTTCGGGCCGGAGCGGGCCAATCTCGTATTCGGCTGGGTTTTCGCCGGCCACCAGATTGGTGCGGCCTTTGCGGCCTTCGGCGCCGGGCTGTCACGCACGCTGCTCTCGACCTATCTGCCGGCCTTCTTCTTTGCCGGCGCGCTGTGCGTGGTGGCAGCGGGGATCGTGCTGGCGATCTCGCGGGCGCCGAAGCCGGCCATCGCGCGGGCTTAAAGCGCAGCGACGTTCGGCCCTCTCGCCATCGTGCTTTGGCTCGTCGTTTGCGCATGATCTTGTCGGAAAACCGCTTCATACTTTTCCGGATCATGCGCTACGGCCTGATGGCCATATTGGTTGCCGGGCCCGGCGTGCGCAGCGGCTCGGCGAGGCGGGCGAATTCGCACAATAGCGAACGGGTCTTGCGCGGGTCGATGATCTCCTCGACCCAGAATTTTTCGGCGGAGCGAAACGGCGAGCGAAGCTTGTTCAGCCGCTCCTCGATTTCCTCCAGTTTGGCTTGCGGATTTTCCGCCGCGTCGATGTCGGCGCGGTAGGCCGCCTCGATCCCGCCTTCGAGCGGCAGCGACCCCCAATAGGCCGAGGGCCAGGCATAGCGCATGGAGAACCGCCCCGCAGGCTGATGCACGACGCCGGCCACGCCAAAGGAATTGCGCACGATAACGGTGCACCACGGCACGGTGGTCTGGTTCACCGCCGCCATCGCGCGCACGCCGTGCCGGATGGTGGCGGCCTTCTCGGCCTCGAGCCCGATCATGAAACCAGGGCAATCCATCAGATAGACCACCGGCAAATGGAAGGTCTGCGCGAAATCGACCCAGCGGACGACTTTCTGACAGGCGTCTGCCGTCCACGACCCGCCATAGTTAAAAGGGTCGCTGGCCAGTACCAGCACCGCCCGGCCCTCCAGCCGCGCCAGTCCGGTGATGACCGGGCGGCCGAAATTCGTAGCCATCTCGAAGAACGAGTCCTTGTCCACGACAGCGTTGATGATGGGGCGCATCTTGTAGACCTGCCGGCGATCGCGCGGCACCGCCGTCAACAAGGATTCCTCGACGCGTTCCGGATCGTCGTTGCAAGGAAGCGTCGGTGGCAATTCATAGACCGACTGCGGCAGATAGGACAGGAAGCGCCGCGCGCAGGCAAAAGCCTCCTGCTCGGTCTCCACTGCCTGATCGATGCTTCCGGCGCGGGTCTGAATATCCGCCCCGCCGAGCTCCTGCTTACCGAGGTCCTGGCCCAACCGCTTCACCACCGGCGGCCCGGCGACAAACATCGCGGAGCTTTTGGTCATCACCGAATAATGGCTGGCGGCAAGCCGTGCGGCGCCGAGACCCGCGACCGAGCCGAGCCCCAGCCCGACCACCGGTACACGAGCAAGGTTGGCGGTCGTATAGGCGTACCAACGGGTGCCACCGACGCCGCCCGGCAAATTGGCCGCGCCCTTGGTCTCGATGGTCTTCACCGACCCTCCGCCGCCGGAGCCTTCGATCAGGCGGATGATCGGCAGCCTAAAATCATGCGCCATTTCCTCGGCCATCAGCGGCTTGGCCGAAATCGAGGCATCCGCCGAGCCGCCGCGCACCGTGAAGTCATCGCCGACCACGACCACGGTGCGGCCGTCGACCCTGCCGCGGCCAAACACGCAATTGGCCGGGGTGACGTTCTTCAGCTCGCCCTTCTCGTCATATTCGGCGGTGCCGGATACGGCGCCGACTTCGTGAAAGCTGTCGCGGTCGAGCAGGCCGTCGATGCGCTCGCGAACGGTGAGCCTGCCCTGGTCGCGCTGGCGCCTGACCTTGTCGGCGCCGCCCATCTGGCGTGCGAAGGCTTCGCGCCGGGCCAGTTCGTCGAGCTCCGGCTTCCAGGTCATTGAATGTCTCCAAAACGGGCTAGTGGTCCGGGTCCAGAACCGAGCCACTAGCAAAATCTATGTTTCTATTGGAGTGAAGCCCTAATGCGGCTCGCCCGGCGCACGCTGGGCAAACAGCGCGCTTTCGCCATCCTCCAGCATAGCCCGAATGGACAGGCTCAATTCCAGAATTTTGGGCGCGACGTCCTTGTGCAGCCGCATCTCGTCATAGAGATTGGAAAGCAAACCGATCGTGACGACGACGTAGGTCTGATATTGCGGCGCCCACAACGGCACGGCCAGTCCGTTGATGTGAGGGCTCCACATGCCGCACACCGTGACATAACCGCGCTCGCGCAAGGCGTGGCGGTCCGCATCAAGACGCGGCCGTAGCAGCTTGGCGTTTTCAGGAATCTCGCGCTCCATATCCACAAGCAGCGCTTCGGCCGCCTCAGGCGTCAGCGCGGCGGCATAGGCGTGACCGGCCGCGGTGCTCGCGATGGCAATGCGGCTACCTGACGTCGACGAAAGCCCGATCGCGTTGGCGGCACGGCCGACTTCGAGATAGACGAGGTGGAAACGGTCGGGAATGGCGAAGCCCACCGTGCCCGGCAGTTGTTCGGCGACTTCCTGCAATCGCCGGCGGATCAGGTGACGCAACTGCAAGCCGCGCATCATCGAGGTCGACATCGCGACCGCGCTCGGGCCGATGCGGTACTTCTGGTCACGCGGCAGATAAACCAGCTGGCCCATCCGCGTCAGAGTATGCGTCAAGCGCGAGACGGTCGAGCGCGGCAGGCCGCAGCGGCTGGAGATTTCCAGATTGCCTAACCTGGCTTCGTGCCCTTCGAAACAACGTAAAATGTCGAAGGCCCGCGACACCACCTGAATGACATCGCCCTCGCCGGCCGCCTCATGCGCAAGCGCTCCCTGCTTGCTCAGCCGCTCCGAGCGTCGCCCCATTCCCCATCCTCCCTGTATTCCGCATAGCGGAACTAAATTCCGCTTTGTGAAGAAGGTAGCTCAGGCGAGTTGAGCCGACAACTGCAAGCCGGCCACATCCCGGTTTTGAAAAATGCGTCCTCCGTTCGCATAGCGAAACATGGAACCGGCGATCGCCGCCATCGCGAACGAAGCGGCGAGCGCGTCGCAGGCTTGCGGTGCGCCGATCAGGCCTCACATCGGTGATTGCAAAAGGCTTATACGATCTGCTCGACCGGCTGCATATCGATGTCGAAAGTTTCCAGGAATTTCGAGGTCATGATGTAGAATCCGACCGAGAGCTGCAATTCAACCAGCGCGGGTGGGGTCAGTTTCGCCGCTATCGCCTTGAAGGTCGCCTCGGTCGGGCGGCGAAGCCGGACGATCTCGTCGGTAAAGGCGAGCGCCGCCCGCTGCACCTCGCTGAAACAGGTCGCGGCCTGCCAGTCGTCCAGCGCCGCGTTCTGCTCATCGGTGACGCCGACATTCCTGCCGATGCGCTTGTGCGCCACGACCTCGTATTCGGCTTCGCACAGGATCCCGGTTCGCGTGATCGCGAGCTCGCGCAAGACCGGATCGAGTTCGCCACGATGGCGGATCGCGCCGCCCAGCCGGCAATATTGTTCGAAATAGCTCGGCGAGTGCGCCATCATGCGAAAGATATTGGCGTTGCGGTTCTTGCCGAGGATTTCCTTGGTGCGTTCGTTCGATTTCGACGTGTCGCAATAGTCGATGCGGGCCATGGTTCACCTTGGGGTTTTGTTCAAACCGCCTTGTCGGCGCGGCGGATTTTTCCCACCGTATCCGCCCCACCGTTGCCGAGCAACGGCTGGCGCCCACTCCTCGCCGGCATCAGGCCGCTCGCAAAATTCCTTGCCGCGCGCATAAACCCGCTACAGCCGAGCCAAAATGCCGCCTCAATGCTAAACGACTTTACACCCGTCGATATTCGCTGAGTGGGGACTCAATCAAAGCGAATACTCGTCGTGGGGTGTTCCGAGTAAATCCAGTCGGTCATGGGGCCTTTGCGGGCCACGATGAAACGCGCCCATATCCGGGTCACCCAGGCCCGAGTCTAGGGAGAACGGCATGAAGGACGCCACTAAAAGGGCGACCTCGGAGGCACTCGCGCAGATGATGGCGGTGACGGCGATGCTCGTCATTGCCAGCGTCGTCCTCTACGTGCGGTGAGACTACCTGACCGCAAAACGCGCGGGGGTTAAGCGAACGCGACGAAGCAATCCGGGGCAATAGGTTCCGCGTAGCCTTGGGGGATTGCTTCGTTGCGTTCGCGACCACCGTTCAGATGGCCGTTGCCAGATCAGCCCTGAAAAACAACCGCATCCACGACCACACAGCCCTTGCCGGCGCTGTCGAGCAACACCGGGTTGAGATCAAGGCTCACGACTTTGGCTGCGGGGTCCAGCATCAGTTCGCCGATCCGCATCACGGCGTCGCAGAGCGCCTCGACATCCATCGGCGGTTCGCCGCGGACGCCGGCAAACAGCGGCGCGACCTTAAGTCTGTGCAGCGCCGCCTTCGCCTCTTCGTTCGAAAAAGGTGGCAACAAAAGCGCGGTGTCGCGAAAGATCTCGACATATTTGCCGCCGTCGCCGACCGCGACCACCGGACCGAAGACGGGATCGCGATGCGCGCCGATCATGATCTCGCGGCGGCCGCGGGCCATCGCCGCCACGATGACGCCGTCGAACCGCGCGCCATGCTTGCGGATGATCGCTTCCATCTGGGCCCAGACTTCGCCGGCCTCCTCGCGGCTCGCGACGCCGATTTTGACCAGCCCGAGCTCGGATTTATGCGCGATATCGGCCGAGCAGCCCTTGACCACGACCGGGCCGCCGATGGTCTCGAAGGCGGCAATCGCCTCGGCCCGGGACCGGCAGAGCCGGTGCGCCACCACGGGAATGCCGCGTTTGGCCAGCAAAGCGAGACTGTCGGCTTCGTTGAGCATGGTGGTCGACGCCGCCGGCACCCAAGGCGCCCGGGCGTTCGACGCTTGCGCCTGGCGCGCCTTGGTGCGCGCCATCAATTCGCAATGCGCCAAAAATTGATGCAGCGCCGTGACGGCCTCGGTTTCGGTCGGAAACACGGTTGAACCTTCGGCGGCGAATTGATCCGCGACGCTCTTTTGCGTCGCCGCGATCACCAGCGGCTTGCCGGTCTGTTTGGCAAAGCCGGCCGCATCGCGCGCGAACGCCTCGACATCGTAGCCGGGCCCCGCGACGGGAACGCCGATCAGGAACGCATCGGCCGCGGGGTCTTCGGCAATAACCGGAAGGATGTCGCCGAACAGCCGGCTGTTGGACAACAGCGCCGCCGTCAGATCGATCGGGTTCGTCGTGGTCGCAAAACTCGGCAAGATACCCTTCAGCTTCTTGTCGGTCTCAGCAGAAAGTTTGGCCATCGGCATGCCGACATTGGTGGCTGCATCCGCGGTCATGACGCAGACCGCTCCGGAATTGCTGATGGCAACCAGCCGCCGGCCCATCGGCTTCCAGCCTTTCAGGTAAAGCTCGGTCGCTTCGACCAGGCCGCGCATGTCAGGTGCACGCCAGATGCCGTGTTGTTCAAAGAACACATCGACGACGCGATCTTCGTTGGCGAGCGCGCCGGTGTGCGATTGCGCCGCCTGGCGGCCGGCTTCGGAACGGCCCGACTTCAGCGCGATGATCGGCAGGTCACGCTTTAACGCGACGGAAGCGAGTTCTTCCAGATATTTCGTGTCGGGAATGCTTTCGAGATAGAGCAGCAGCAGCTTGACTTCGGGGTCCTCGGCGACCGCGACTGCCAATTCGCCGACGGTGATATCGGCATCGTTGCCGGTGGCGTGCGTGTGGCGCACGCCGATGCCGCGCTGGCGCAGGAATCCGACCGGGACCGAGGAGAGCGCACCGCTTTGGCTCAGCATCGCGACATGCCCCTGGCCTTCCGAGGCGTCCATCTCCATGAACATGGTGGAGAAGCTTGCGATCGTGCCGGTGCCGAAATTGGCAAGGCCTTGCGAGTTCGGACCGACGATGCGCATGCCGGCCTTGTGGGCGATCTCGACCATGCGCCGCTCCTTCGCCTTGCCGGCGACCGCATCGACCTCGCCGAAGCCCGACGCCATCACCACCGCAACCTTGACGCCGCGCGCGGCGCATTCTTCCACCGCGCCGATGGCGTTGTCGCCGGCGACCGCCACGATCGTCATGTCCGGTGCCTCGGGAAGATCGGCGAGGCTCTTGTAGCACTTGTGGCCCTGCACTTCGGGGCGCGACGGATTGATCGGGAAAATCTTGCCCTTGAATCCGAACTTGTCGAGGTAGTGCACCGGCCGGCCACCGACCTTGTTGGGGTTTTCCGATGCGCCGATGACGGCGACGGAGCGCGGGTCGAGCGCGGCCTTCAGACGGGTCATGATTTATCCTTGCGAGATTGTCGTCATTCCGGGGCGCGTCGAAGACGCGAACCCGGAATCTCGAGATTCCGGGTCTGCGCCTAACGGCGCATCCCGGAATGACGGCGCGAGTGACTTATAGTGTTTTCGATGCATTCTTAATACGACTTGGGCAAGCCCAGCACCTTTTCGGCGATGAAACTCAAGACAAGCTGCGGGCTGATCGGAGCGATGCGCGGGATCAGCGATTCGCGGAAGTAGCGCTCGACGTGGAATTCCTTGGCGTAGCCGAAGCCGCCGTGGGTCATCACCGCCTGTTCGCAGGCGTGAAAGCCGGCCTCGCCGGCGAGATATTTCGCGGCATTGGCCGCAGGCCCACACGGCTCACCCTGATCGTATTGCCAGGCGGCCTTCAGCGTCATCAGCCAGGCGGCCTCCAGTTCCATCCAGTTTACCGCGAGCGGGTGCTGGATCGCCTGGTTCTTGCCGATCGGACGGTTGAACACGTTGCGCTCCTTGGCATAGGCCGCAGCACGCGACAACGCGAGCTGGCCAAGCCCCACCGCTTCCGCCGCTATCAGGATGCGCTCGGGGTTCATCCCGTGCAGGATGTATTCGAAGCCTTTTCCTTCTTCACCAAGGCGATCCTGCAACGGGATTTCGAAATCCTCGATGAAGAGCTCGTTGGAATCGACCGCCTTGCGGCCCATCTTCTCGATCTCGCGCACCGAGATGCGGCTGCGATCGAAGTCCGTGTAGAACAGGCTGAGGCCGTGGGTCGGGTTTTTGACTTCTTCCAGCGGCGTGGTCCGTGCCAGCAGGAGAATCTTCTCGGCAACCTGCGCGGTCGAAATCCAGACCTTCTGGCCGTTGACGACGTATTTGTCGCCCTTGCGCACCGCGCGGGTCTTCAACTGCGTGGTGTTGAGGCCGGTATTCGGTTCGGTGACGGCAAAGCACGATCGTTGCACGCCCGAGACGATCGGCGGCAGCATCCTCTCACATTGTTCCCTGGTGCCGAACACGACCACGGGATTGAGCCCGAACACATTCATGTGCACGGCGGAAGCGCCCGACATGCCGGCGCCGGAATTCGCGATCGTATGCATCATGATCGCGGCATCGAAAATACCGAGACCGGAACCGCCATATTCTTCAGGGATACAGATACCGAGCCAGCCGGCGTCCGCCAGCGCCTTGTGAAAGTCTGCCGGATATCCACCTTCCTTGTCCTTCTTCAGCCAATAGGCATCGTCGAAGCGCGCGCAGATTTTAGCGACCGCGTCGCGGATCGATTCCTGGTTGGCTGTCAGCGCGAAATCCATGGTTTCAACTCGCTGCTGAGCCGGGCGCAGCCAGCGTGGCGCCCTCACGCACGAGCGCAGTGATCTCGTCTTCGGAAAATCCAGCATGTTTCAGGATTTCGCCGCCATGCTCGTTCAGGCGTGGCGCCAGCCGCAACGGCTCGCTCGGGGTTTCAGACCATCGCGCGGAAGCCTTCATGCTACGGATCTTGCCCTCGCTCGGATGATCGACCACCGGAAAGAATCCGGTCGAGGCGAGATGCGGATCCTGCAACATGCTTTCCAGGTCGTGCATCGGCATCACGGGTATATCGGCTTTGGTGAGCAGATCGAGCCATTCGGCCGTCGTCCGCGCCTCAAAGATGCGGGCAAGTTCGGCATAGACGGTATTGATATTGGTGGCGCGCCCGGCAAACGTCGAAAAGGTCGGATCGCCGCGCAAGTCGTCGCGGCCGGTCGCCTCAAAGAAGCTCGCCCACTGCTTGTCGTTATAGACGATGACGCAGATATAGCCGTCGGCGGTCTTGTACGGCCGGCGATCCCGCGACAGATGCCGTGCGTAGCCGCCTCTATCGAGCGGCGGCTCATAGGTCAGGCCGCCCATGTGGTCGCCCATGACGAACCCGGCCATGGTCTCGAACATCGGAATATCCAGCCGCTGGCCGCGCCCGGTGCGGTCGCGATGCACGAGGCTCGCGCAAATTGCGCCGACCGCAGTTAAGCCCACGATGCGATCGACCAGCGCATTCGGAACATAACGCGGAACGCCGTCGCCGGTTTGCGCCATCAGCGCCGGCAACGCGGTCGCACCCTGGATCAGGTCGTCATAGGCGGGCTTGGCGGCATAGGGGCCATCCTGACCGAAACCGAACACGCCGGCATAAATCAGCCGCGGGTTGATCTTGGCGACGACGTCGTAGCCGAGTTGCAGGCGCGCCATCGCCTGCGGCCGCACGTTGTAGACCAGCACGTCGGCGGATTGGATCAGCCGCAGCACTGCGTCGCGCCCGCCGGTTTTCTTTAGATCCAGCGCGATCGAGCGTTTGCTGCGGTTGGTATTGAGGAATACCGGCCCCATGCCGGGATGCCGCGCAGGACCGATCAGCCGCGTCACGTCGCCCTCGAGACTTTCGACCTTAATGACGTCGGCGCCGTAGTCCCCGAGCATCTGGGTGGCGTAGGGCCCCATCAGCACGGTCGTCATGTCGATGACTTTGACGCCCTCTAGCGGCCCCATGGATTGCCTGCTCCCGAAACGAAGCCGCTCTCTGACGGCACGAGAATCTAGTAACGCCACGCCATCGGCAAGATCAAGGGCGGCAGGCGTATGGGCGCATGCGAAGAACGCCCCGCGTCGCTTACGGTTTCGCCATCATCCGCCGCAGCTCTGTCTTCAGCACCTTGCCGTAGTTATTTTTCGGCAAGGCATCGAGATAGACATAGCGCTTCGGCCGCTTGAAGCGCGCGATCGATGCCAGGCAATGCGCATCGAGTTTGGCATCGTCGGGCGCGGCGCCCTGCTCCAGCACGACGCAGGCGACGACGATCTCGCCCCAGTCGGGATCCGCCACGCCGATCGCGGAGACCTCGCGCACATCCGCGTGGGTCAGAAGCGCTTCTTCGACCTCGCGCGGATAGATGTTGGTGCCGCCGGAAATGATGACGTCCTTGGAACGGTCGGAGAGCGTGAGGAAACCGTCTTCGTCGAGACGTCCGACGTCGCCGGTGCACAGCCAGCCGTCCTTCAGTGTCTCCGCATTAGCCTTCGGGTTGTTCCAGTAGCCGAGCATGACGGCGGTGCCTTTGGCTTCGACCTCACCGGTTTCGCCGGCCGGCAACGGCTGGCCGTCCTTGCCTGTGATACGCACAGACATCACGCTCTGAGCGGTGCCGACCGAAGCCAGCCGCTCCAGATAACGCGGGTGGTCGGTCTTCATGTGCCATTCGCGGGTCAGGGAGGTGATCGTCATCGGCGATTCACCCTGGCCGTAGATCTGGACAAAGCGCTGCCCCATCACCGCGATGGCTTCGCGAATGTCGGCGAGATACATCGGCCCGCCACCATAGATGATGGTGCGGATGCCCTCGCCGTTTTCGCCGCGGCGTTTCGCGGCATCGACCAGGCGGCGAACCATGGTCGGAGCGCCAAACATCACGACATTGTCAAGCTGGCGGCAGAGGTTGAGCACTTCGTCCGGGTCAAAGCCGCCGGATTCCGGCACGACATGCCGCCCGCCCATGCGGGTATGCGGGAAATTATAAAGGCCGGCGCCGTGTGAAATCGGCGCGGCATAAAGTGAGGCGTCGTTGGGGGTCGCTGGATCGACATCGATGAGATAGCAGGTCGAGGCCGCCACTAGATTGCCGTGGCTCAGCATCACGCCTTTCGGCCGGCCGGTCGTGCCTGAGGTATAGAACAGCCAGGCGAGGTCGTTGACCTCACGCGCAAGCGGCGCAGACGTCCCTTCGCCCTCGCGCATCGCGCGATAGGCCTCGCTGTCGAGCGAGATCAGCTTCATCGACGGCGGCAGATCGCCTTTCACCTCGTTGAGCGCTTCGATCGTGTCGTCGGAGACGAAAGCGAGCCTGGCGCCGGCATCGCTGCAAATCCAGGCAGCTTCGCGGCCATGTAACTTGGCATTGATCGGGATCGCAGCTGCGCCCATCCACCAGATGCCGTACAGGCATTCGAGATATTGGGTGCAGTTTGAAGCAAACACCGCGACCCGATCGCCCGGCGCTATCTGACAGTCACGCGCCAATGCCGCCCCGACGGCTGCGGCGCGGCGTGCAAAAGTTCGATAATCCGCGTCGAGATCCAAGCCGGTCAGCAGCGCCGGCGCGTCGGGACGAAGTTTTGCCGTAGCCGCAAGCCAACAGGCGATGTTCATCGCATCATGCCTCGGCTACTTCGCGGGCTCCAGGATCGAGACGTAGTTGGCGACCGCAGCGCCGCCCATATTGAAGATGCCGCCGAGCTTGGCATTTGCCAGCTGCATCCCCTCGGGCGCTTGACCCAAGAGTTGCATCGCGGTCATCACATGCATCGAGACGCCGGTGGCGCCAATCGGGTGACCCTTGGCCTTCAACCCGCCGGATGGATTGACCGGCAGCTTGCCGTCCTTTTGCGTCCAGCCCTCCAGAATCGCGCGGGCGCCCTGCCCTCGCGGCGTCAACCCCATCGCCTCATATTCGATCAATTCGGCGACCGTGAAGCAGTCGTGGGTCTCGACAAAGGACAGGTCGGAAAGTCCGACACCCGCTTTTTCGAGCGCGCGCTGCCAGGCTACCGAACAGCCTTCGAATTGCAGGATGTCGCGCTTGGACATCGGCAGGAAATCCTGCGCGTGCGCCGTAGCGCGGACGTTGACCGCCTTGCCCATGGATTTCGCGGTCTCGGAATCGACAAGCACCAGCGCGGCGGCACCGTCCGACACCAGCGAACAATCGGTGCGCTTGAGGGGACCGGCGACATACGGATTTTCTCGCTTTCGGAGCGGCAGAATTCGAAACCGAAATCCTTGCGCATCTGCGCGTAGGGGTTGGCGACGCCGTTCTTGTGGTTCTTCGCCGCGATCATCGCCAGCGCATCCGACTGGTCGCCGTATTTCTGGAAATAGCCTTGCGCGATCTTGCCGAACACGCCGGCAAAGCCGCCGGGCGTATCGCCGTCCTCCGGCAGATACGAGGCGCGCAGGAGATTGCGGCCGATCTCGGCGGGAGGCGTCCGCGTCATCTGCTCAACGCCGACCACCAAAACGATTTTGGCCGCGCCTGCGGCGATCGCCCGAATTCCCTGATGTACGGCGGCAGAGCCCGTCGCGCAGGCATTCTCGACCCTTGTGGCCGGCTTGAAGCGCAGGTTCGGATCGGCCTGAAGCACCAAGGCAGCGGTGAAATCCTGTGGCGAGAAACCCGCGTTGAAATGACCGAGCACGATTTCGTCGACATCGGCAGCAGCGATGCCCGCATCGCCAAGGGCCTCATTGGCGACCTTGACCACCAGGCTCTCGACGGTCTCGGTGTCGAATTTGCCGAAGGGCGTATGCGCCCAACCGACGATGCTGGCTGTCATGATGGAGCTCCTGTCTGTTTGAGCATGATCTTTCCCGGAAAAACCGGTTCCCACTTTGTGCTGACGCGGCCCTGCGGGTCCGGATCATGCTGGTAAAAACTCAGGCGACGAACTTACCACCCAATTCGTCGTCGATGTGAATCCGGATGATGTCGTCGAACGTTTTTTCGGCGGTGGTGAATCCCAACTCAAGCGCCCGCTTGGGATTGAAATCGCGCGGCCAACCGGCCACGATCCCGACAATAAACGGGTCCGGCACATGCTTGATCCTTGCCGCGACCTTGTCGCCGGCCACGCGTTTGAGCGCGGCGATCTGTTCGCCGACGGTTGCGGAGATGCCGGGCATGGAGAGGTTGCGGCGCGGACCGACCTTTGCGGTATCCAGGGTCGCGGCGTGGACCAGGAATCCCACCGCTGAGCGCGGCGAAGCGTGCCAGTGCCTGACATCCTCCGATACCGGCAAGATCGCCTCCTTGCCCGCGAGCGGTTCGCGCAGGATACCGGAGAAAAAGCCGGAGGCCGCCTTGTTCGGAAGTCCGGGGCGAATGTTGATGGTCGGCAGACGAATGCCGACCCCGTCCATGAAGCCGCGGCGGGTATAGTCCGCGAGCAGAAGCTCCCCGATCGCCTTCTGGGTGCCGTAGCTCAAAAGCGGCGTATTGAAAAACTCGTCGCCGATGGCGTCCGGGAACGGCGCGCCGAATACCGCGATCGACGAAGTAAAGACCACGCGCGGCTTGTAGCCGCCGCCGACCAGCCGGATCGCATCGAACAACATCCGTGTGCCGTCGAGGTTGATGCGGTAGCCCTTGTCGAAGTCGAGTTCCGCTTCGCCCGAGACAATCGCCGCGAGATGAAAGATCACGTCCGGGCGACCGGCGATCAGCTTTTCGGCGACGCCCGGCAATGCGAAATCGCCGGCCATGGTCTCGACCGGAAATTCGGCCTTCTCCGGCCGCTTCGGCGCCACCACGTCGTGCAGCGTCAACCGGGTGATATCGCTTGTGCCGAGCCGGCCATCGCTGAGCAATCGCCCGACCAACTTGCGCCCGACCATACCGGCGGCGCCGAGAACCAGAATATGCAAAACCTGCTCCTTTTTGTTTTTGCTCTTGCTTGCCTCATCGTGAGGAGCATCGCGCAAGCGATGCGTCTCGAAGGATGACTACAGAATGCGCAAGCTGCCATCCTTCGAGACGCGCGCCAAGTGCGCGCTCCTCAGGATGAGGACCTGTGCGTTCACTCCTTCACCGCCCCGGTCATCGCCGACACATAGTGCTCGACGAAGAAGGCATAGAGGATGACCAGCGGCAGCGAACCGACCAGCGCACCCGCCATCAGCGAGCCCCATTTGTAGATGTCGCCGTCGACGAATTCGTTCACGATCGCCACCGGCACGGTCTTGTTCGGCGTCGATTGCAGGAATGTCAGCGCGTAGATGAACTCGTTCCAGCACAGCGTAAAGGAGAAGATGAAGGCCGAGATCAGGCCGGGAATGGCGAGCGGCACCACGATGCGGGTCAGGATCTGCCAGCGCGAGGCGCCGTCGATCAGCGCGCATTCCTCGAGTTCGAAGGGAATGGTCTTGAAGTATCCCATCAACAGCCAGGTCGAGAACGGAATCAGCAGCGTCGGGTAGACCAGGATCAGCGACAGCGGCGAGTTCGAACAGGCCGTAGGCCTGGATCACCGACGCCAGCGGAATGAACAGGATCGACGGCGGCACCAGATACGCAAAGAAGATCAGCACACCGACCGTATCGGCGCCCTTGAAGCGCAGACGCACGATCGCATAGGCCGCAAGCACACTCGCAATGATCGACAGCGTGGTGGCGCCGACCGCGACATACATCGTGTTCCAGAGCCAGCGCGGATACTGCGTCTCGAACAACAATTTGCTGATGTGCTTGAAGGTCGGATGAATCACCCAGAACGGATTGTAGGTGTTCATGTCGATCAGTTGTTCGTCAGGTTTGATCGAGGTCAGCGCCATCCAGTAAAACGGAAACAGCAGCACGATCAGGATCAGCCCGAGCGGGATATAGAGCGTGACTACCCGGCGCGGCAGCGATTCCAGATAGCTCATGCCCTCGCTGTCGTCCCCCGCACCGACCACGGGCGTTTTCGACTGCAACACGGAATCAGTCATTGTTCGATCCTTGCTGCCACTTGCGGCGTTGCATGCCGAACCAGGAAATCGCAATCGCGGCGAGCAGGAACGGGATCATGGCGGTGGCGATCGCCGCCCCCTCGCCCAGACGCCCGGAGATGATGCCGCGTTGATAGCTCAAGGTCGCCATCAGATGCGTGGCGTTGACCGGGCCACCGCGGGTCAGCGCCCAGATCAACTGGAAGTCGGTGAAGGTGAACAGCACCGAGAAGGTCATCACCACCGCGATGATCGGCGTCAGCAGCGGATAGGTGATGTAGCGGAAGCGCTGCCAGCTGGTTGCCCCGTCGAGCGTCGCCGCTTCGTAAAGCGAAGGCGACACGGTCTGAAGGCCGGCGAGCAGCGTGATCGCCACGAAAGGAACCCCGCGCCAGATATTGGCGAAAATCACGCTGCCACGCGCCCAGTTGGTGTCGCCGAGGAAATTGATGTTGTGGTCGATCAGGCCCAGCTTGATCAACGACCAGGAGATGATCGAGAACTGGGAATCGTAGATCCACCAGAACGCGATCGCCGAAAGCACAGTCGGCACGATGAACGGGATCAGCACGATCGAGCGGATCACCGCCTTGAACGGCATGTTCCGGTTCAACAGCAGGGCGAGATAAAGCCCGATCGCGAATTTGATCGCGCTCGCCACGATCGTATAGAGCAGCGTGTTGAACACCGAGAGCCAGAAGATGGCGTCGTCCCAAAGCCATTCGTAGTTCTCGAGGCCGACGAAAATCCCGGCTCGACCGATGCGTTCGTCGGTGAAACTCATCCAGACGCCCAAGCCCAGCGGATAGGCCAGGAACATGATCAGAAACGCCGCCGCCGGCAGCATGAACCACAGCGCCATGAAGTTGCGGTTGAACTTCAGCCGCGACCACAGCGGCGGTCTCTCGATGAGAGTAGCCCTTACGGGCGCTGATGTCTGAAGTGTCGTCATCTCGCTCCAATTCCGTGCCCGATCAAGCCCGGACCGTCAAAGAGGACAAAAGAGTGAGGCCGGCGCGGTTGATGGCATCAGCCGCGCCGGCCTTTATCCTACCGGAAAATGCGCTTGGCGGAACGTTCCGCCGACGCCATCGCGGTCTTCACATCCTCGCGGCCGGTGCAGTAGTTCGCGAACATATCGACCACGACGAAGTCGGCAATCGCGGCCGCCACGTTTTCGCTCATCTTACCGATACCGGCCGGCGTCAGCGAATTTTGGGCAACGTTGCGGTAAGGCGTGTTCTTGGGATCGGCGGTCCAGATCGGGTTTTTCTCGAACCCCGCCAGGAACGGCGACAGATAGCCCTGCGCGGCCTCGACCCACGGATTGAACTGCTCCGGCTCCATCATGAAAGCGGTAAAGGCTTTGCAGGCCTGCGGGAACTTGGTGAAGTTGAACACCAGGATCGGGAAGCCCAGGTTCATTTCCCGCACCTTGCCATCGACACCCGCCGGCAGATCGGAATGATTCATGTCCTCGGCGATCTGCGGATTTTCCTTCCGCGCCGTGACGTAAATCGAGATGCCGTTGACGGTGAGATAGAGTTGGCCGGCGAGGAAGGCTTTGTTATTTGAACTGTCGTTCCAGGATGCGGTGCCCGGAATGAAGTTGTCGTAAAGGCCCTTGACGTATTCCAGCGCCTTGGCGGTTTCCGGCGAATTGAGCACGACCTTGTTGTTCGCATCAATCAGGTTGCCGCCATGCGCCCACAGCGCCCAGTGCAGCCAGGTGTTGGCGTCGCCCGAAGCGTGCCCGATCGCCATGCCGGCCGGCGTGCCGTTCTTGTTGAGACCTTTGACGAGGTCGGCGAAACCGTCGAGGTCTTTCGGAAACTCCTTGTGACCGGCCTTTTCCATCGCAGCAACGCGATAGTTGATCAGCGCACCGGTCGCGGCGACGGGAATGCCGATCCACTTGCCGTCGAGTTTGCCGTAGGCTTCGCCCGACTTGGTCCAGCCGCCGCCCTTCTGGCCGAGGTAGTCGGCCACATCGGTCATATCGGTGCATTTATTGGGGAACAGAAACGGCAACGAATAAAGGCCCCACACCATGTCGAGGCCTTGCCCGGTATTGGCGGCCACCGAGGCTTTCGGCTGAATATCGTCATAGGATTCGTTGGAGACGTTGACGGTAACGCCGGTCGCCTTCTGGAAGGCATCGACGATCTTCATGAAGGCCACGTCCTCGGATTCGACGAAACGCTTCCAGCGCAACAGATTGATCTTGGCGCCGGCTTCCGGCTTCCAGGGCGAGGCCTGCGCCCACGCCTTCGCATAACCCAGCAATTGTTCGGCCGACATGGTGGCCGCGGCCGTCAGCAGGCCGCCGCCCGCTTTCAGCAGAGATCGCCGATCCGGTGTAAAGCTATTCATTGTCACTTTCTCCCTTTTGATTGGCTCTTTGGTCGGCCAGTTAAATACGCAACAGCTTTTAAAGTCGCTTGCCGGTGCCCTCGTCGAACAGATGAACCAGCGACGGCTCCGGCTTCAGCCGCACCTTGTCACCCGGCTTGAACTGATGACGCTCGCGGAAGACTGCGACGACCTGCTCGCCGCCAAGCTTGGCGAACACCTGTGTTTCCGATCCGGTCGGTTCGACCACGACGATTTCGGCTTCGGCGCCATCATCGGCAATGGTGAAATGCTCCGGCCGCACGCCATAGACCGCGGGCCTGCCGTCGGAATTGGCGGGCGCGCTCGCCAGCGGCAGCTTGACGCCATTCGGCCCTTCAAAGCTGGCGCTGCCGTTGGCCTTGACCTTGCCTTTGAGGAAATTCATCGCCGGCGAGCCGATAAAACTCGCGACAAACTGGTTGTCGGGCCGGTCGTAGAGTTCGAGCGGCGAGCCGATCTGCTCGACGATGCCGTCATGCATCACCACGATCTTGTCGGCCATGGTCATGGCCTCGATCTGATCGTGGGTCACATAGACCGTCGTCGTCTTCAGCCGCTGATGCAGCTCCTTGATTTCGGTACGCATCGCCACGCGCAGCTTGGCGTCGAGATTCGACAAAGGCTCGTCGAACAAGAACACCTGCGGGTCGCGCACGATCGCGCGCCCCATCGCCACGCGCTGGCGCTGGCCGCCGGATAATTGCCGGGGATAGCGGTCGAGCAGCGGCGTCAACGCCAAAATCTCGGCGGCGCGCGCGACGCCCTTCTTGATCTCATCGGCATTGGCCCCGCGGAGTTTCAGCGAAAACCCCATATTGTCGGCGACCGTCATATGCGGATAGAGCGCGTAGTTCTGGAACACCATCGCGATGTCGCGCTCTTTGGGCTGGATGTTGTTGACGACGCGGTCGCCGATCGAAATCGTGCCCGAGGTGATATTTTCGAGGCCTGCAAGCATCCGCAGCAAGGTGGATTTGCCACAACCGGAGGGGCCGACCAGCACGACAAAGGCCCCGTCCTCGATCGGAATCGTGACGCCGTGCAGCACCTCAAAGCCGCCAAACGATTTCCGCACATCGCGGATTTGCACAGACGACATCCACACCCTCCCGAACAGATTTCCGGCCATTAGACCGGCCGGCCTTGATTTGACCGGGTCATACCAGACTTTTGCGATTGTGTCCTTGGATCAAAGTCGTAGACCAAGACCACGAGGTGCGGACCGTTGCGAAGCGCATCCCGACATGCGACATTGTGGTTTAAAATAGAGGCGCACAAAATTAAGGCGTGTGCGCTGCGGGAGAAACCATGAACAAGCCGCTAACCGGCGTCACCAGGCGCAAACTCCGCTCCAGCGAGTGGTTCAACAACCCCCACAACCCTGGAATGACCGCGCTCTACCTCGAGCGCTATCTCAACTACGGCCTGACACGGGAAGAATTGCAGTCCGGCAAGCCCATTATCGGCATTGCCCAGACCGGAAACGACCTGTCGCCCTGCAACCGTCATCACCTTGAACTGGCGCATCGGGTGCGCGAAGGGATCAGGGCCGCCGGCGGCATCGCGATGGAATTTCCGATGCACCCGATCCAGGAAACCGGGAAACGCCCGACTGCGGCATTGGACCGCAACCTCGCTTATCTCGGTCTGGTCGAAATCCTGTTCGGCTATCCCCTGGATGGCGTGGTGCTGACCACGGGCTGCGACAAAACCACGCCGGCCTGTCTGATGGCCGCCGCCACCGTCAACTTGCCGGCCATCGTTCTTTCCGGCGGCCCCATGCTGAACGGTTGGCACAAGGGCCAGCGCACCGGATCGGGCACCGTGGTCTGGAAGGCGCGCGAGGAACTTGCCGCCGGCGAGATCGACTACGAACAATTCATGACCATCGTGGCCTCTTCGGCACCGTCGGTCGGGCACTGCAACACCATGGGCACCGCCTCGACCATGAACGCGCTGGCCGAAGCGCTCGGCATGTCACTGCCCGGCTGCGCCGCAATCCCCGCGCCCTATCGCGAACGCGGCCAGATCGCCTATGAGACGGGAAAACGCATCGTCGGCATGGTCTGGGAGGATCTCAAACCCTCCGACATCCTGACGCGCGAGGCGTTCGAGAACTGCATCGTCGTCAATTCGGCGATCGGCGGCTCGACCAACGCGCCGATCCATATCAACGCGCTCGCTCGCCATATCGGCGTCGAGCTTTCGATCGACGATTGGCAGAAATTCGGTCAGGACGTTCCGCTGCTCGTCAATATGCAGCCGGCCGGCTTCTATCTCGGCGAGGAATTCCATCGCGCTGGCGGCGTTCCTTCGGTGGTGCGCGAACTGATGAAGGCCCGCCGCATTCACGAAGACGCCGTCACCGTCAACGGCCACACCATGGGCGACAATTGCCGCGAGGCGGCCAGCCCCGACGGTGATGTGATCTGGAGCTACGACAAGCCGCTGGTGAAGGACGCGGGCTTCCTCGTTTTGCGCGGCAATCTCTTTGATTCCGCGATCATGAAGACCAGCGTGATTTCGAAGGAATTCCGCGACCGCTACCTGGTGAACCCGAAGGACCCGAACGCCTTCGAGGGCCGCGCCATCGTGTTCGAAGGTCCGGAAGATTATCACCATCGCATCGACGATCCCGCGCTCGACATCGACGAGCGTTGCGTTCTGTTCGTGCGCGGCACCGGACCGATCGGTTATCCCGGCGGCGCCGAAGTCGTGAACATGCAGCCGCCCGCGGCCCTGATCAAACGCGGCATCCTGTCCCTGCCCTGCATCGGCGACGGCAGACAGTCGGGCACCTCGGGTTCTCCGTCGATCCTCAACGCCACGCCGGAAGCTGCCGCCGATGGCGGCCTGGCGATCCTGAAGACCGGCGACAGGGTTCGCATCGACCTCAACAAGGGCAGCGCCAACATCCTGATTTCCGACGACGAGGTGAAAAAGCGGCACGCCGATTTTGTTGTTCTTATTTGCACCCACGCCGATAGCGAGTAAGACTGTTTCGATGGCATAGCCGCTCGCCACTTGGTCGGTGGTGAACCGGAATATCTTATATCCCAAAAGCTCGCGGCATTCGCACGTTCGTAGCCAGCCCGAATACCTACGCCGGAATTATGCCCGGACTTTCCTCGGCTCCAAGTCCCGCCATCCACCTCGCAAATCACCATGTGGTGTCGAAGTAAAAAGTCGCATTTCCACTTTCGAGTGTCGCTAAACTTAACTTGCCGATCATATGGAATTTTTGCGGTATCAAGTTGACGACGCAAGTCTTCCTCTGGGTCGGCCTTACCCTTCTTCCGCCTCGCCAACCCACACTGAACATCCTCGTCGGTAATTTTAGCCATACGGTTTTGGACTGCGCTTTGGTTTCAAACGAAGCCACGATGGAGTGAATTCTACCGGAGCTTTGAAGCCGCCAATAAAAAATGCTTTGCGTTTCGTGAATTGTGGTTTCGCAGGTTCGTCTCGAAAGAGTTCGCTGTGCGTACCCATATTACGAGCCGCGATGTATCGTGCGTTAGCCATTGGCTTTTCTTCCTTTCTTTTTAACCGGCGCGTCTATCGTGGATAGGTCAAGCTCGATGCCAAACAAATCCGCGATCTGTTTTAAGAGCTTGACCTTCTCTGGGTTCTCACAATGCGGTTCGTTGTTCCGCTTATCGTATTCTGCCGCTTTCTTAATAAGCTCTTTCATTTCAAGAACCTCTTTCCGAAGCGACTCGAATTCCTCTCGCGAGATTTCGGAGATGCGACCAAATTGATTTTGGTAATCCGGCTGACCCCATTTTTCGGAGTAGTGATCTCCGACCATGCTAACTACACACATAATTCTTCGGGATTAATTATTAAAATTCTCGCCTAAGCCGATCTCGATCAAATGCTTAATAAAAGCTTTGCGCAATTCCGGTTCGGGCTGTCGGACATTGAAACCATAGAACTCCATTCGATTAAGATTAGTTCTGTAAACTTCACTTATCATGCGATTATAATTCATGCGCACTCGCTCAGAGTGTTCATAGGTTCTGAGTGTATCGAAAAAATCCATTGTTATTTTACAATCCATTTACCAAGTTGATAGAGTAAAAAGAACGGAGCACAAATAATTGCGCCAACCGGCACGAGCGGCCGAACTGGGCCAAACCGCAAGTGTGGATCAGGGCCGGGAACTTCTTGACGAAGGTTTCGTACTTCTCGAATTCGTCCTTCTTCAACTCCTGTTTTTCTCTCCTTATCTGTTGGAAGGCCGCCTGGGCCAGCCTGCTGACTCCGTGTGTGAACGCTCATTGGCCACCTCCGTTCACCGGCGTGAACACGCAACGCATCTGACCCCGGCCCACCGTGGCCTTGCCCCCGATTTGCAAGACGAGCGGCTTCTTGGGGTCGGTAGTCGCGAATCGATTCAACAGGTCGTCCGGTTTGATCGAATCGTCTTTCGCACCGGTCTTCTGGAAGATGCGCTCGCATTGCACGACGCCGGCTAGGATCGTCTCGGCTGGTGCCGCTTCTTCGGTCCAAAGAGCTTTGTCCGCGACCGTCTTGGTCTCGTCGTCAATCCGAACCCTCGTTTGTACTTCGGTACCAGTCTCGCAGAGGAAGTCGAAGGCGGTGTCGGGCAGAACGACAAATCGCCTCTCGAAAACATTTCGCCAGTCTTCATCCGCTTTCTCTTTGCCGGGGAACACCCAGCCCGCGAGCTTCTTGGCCCATGCGGTAGCCATGTCACATTCCTGGGCTGTGAAATCCAGGTCTTCGAGGAATATTTGTTTGACTTCGACGAGTGAAGTTGCCTTCGCGTGATGAGCAACTCCATCGGCCAGGATGGCAGGAACCGACAGCGTGGACACATCCTCACCGGCAAGTCTCAATGTCCGATGCAATTTGCTCAAGCACAGCGAAGAAGTCGCCC
>CAVVLH010000077.1:0-68368 GCA_963748805.1 uncultured Alphaproteobacteria bacterium
TTGACGATGTTGGAGGCGCGCATCTGCCACAGGATCTTGCCGGTCTTGTCGTCATAGGCGCGGAAGTAACGGTCCAGTGCGCCGGCAAATACCAAACCGCCGCCGGTCGCGAGCGCCGCACCGGTCTGCGGTGCGCGGGTGCGATCGGACCACACGGCCTTCTGCGTGAAAAGGTCGACGCCGTCCACGCGGCCGATCTTGCCGTCGCTGTTCGGCACCTGCCCGCGCGCGAAGATCGCACGGCTGCCGCCGGTGTAGCTCTTGCCTTCCTCGATCGGAACCGGGGTCGTGTCGGAGCAGTACTCGTTCAGCGGGATGTAAAGCATGTGCGTGCGCGGGCTGTAGGCGGTGGCCGGCCAGCCGCGGCTGCCGGGGTCGGCCGGGCAGTTGGTGGTGGTCTGGCCGATATGCGGCACGGCAGCCTGGTTGATGGTCTTCTCGCCGGTCTTCGGATCGATCGCCGAGACGACGTTCTGATACACCGTTTGTTTCGACCACAGCCACTGGCCGTTGGTGCGATCGAGCACCTCGATGATTCCGAGCTTACCGACCGTCACCATGGCCTTGCGCGTTTTGCCGTCGACGGGAATATCGACCAGCACGCGTTCATAGGCGTAGTCGAGATCCCACGTATCGTTCTTCAGATGCTGATAGTACCACTTCAGCTTGCCGGTATGCGGGTCGAGCGCCAGCGTTGCGTCGGTATAAAGCGCGTCGTTGTTGGCGCCTTCCTTCTTCGGCAGCAGGCCGCCGATTTCAGCGATGTGCGGATAGGGCTGTCCAACGCCCAGGAAAAGCGTGTCGGTGTCGGGATCGTAGCTGCCGGAATTCCAGGTCGAGGCGCCGAAACGCTTTTCCAGCGGCAGTCCGTTCCAGCTGTCGCCGCCGGGCTCTCCGGGCTGCGCGATGGTGTGGAAACGCCAGAGCTCCTTGCCGTCGTTGATGTCATGGCCGGTGATGAAGCAGCCGCCCGGCATGGCGTTGCCGCAGCCGGACATGCCCTGCACGATGACATTGGCGGCGACCAGCGGGCCACCGGTATAGCGCCAGCCTTTTTTGTAATCCTCGGTCTGGTGGTCCCAGATCACCTTGCCGGTCTTCATGTCCAGCGCGATGATATGCGCATCGGAAGTCGCGACGATCAGCTTGTCGTCAACCATCGCCATGTTGCGCTTGGCTGCATTGTTGCCGTTCTGGCGCGGGATTTCAGCGGGGATGTCGCGCTTGTACTCCCAAAGCAGATCGCCATTGGTGGCATCGAGCGCCTGCACCTTGTCGAGCCAGTTATAGAGGAACAGCACGCCGTCGTGGACCAATGGCGTGGTCTCGGTGGCGCCCGGCGTCATCGCCCAGCTCCAGGCCACCGTCAGGTTCTTGACGTTGTCGGCGTTGATCTGCTTCAGCGGGCTGTAGCCCCAGGCATCGTAGGTGCGCCGCCACATCAGCCAGTCGTTGTCGGGCGGATTGAGCAGCATCTTCGCCGGTACCGGCGTCAGCGCACGCAGCGCGGCATCGTTCTTCGGCGGGGTTACCTGGGGCTTGCCGTTTGTGACAGGCGCGGCCGGGACTTGCGCAAAGGCTGGGGACACGCCCAGCGTTCCCGCGGCCAGGGCAGTGGCGAACAACAATCGTTCAATCAGCTTTGCAACCGGCTTGTATGTCGGCGTGGTCATTGAGTTCTCCCTATATTGATTATTAGGCGAAGGAATGCGTCGGGGTGGGACTTAGCCGTTATATCAATTCGAATATGACAAATCGCGCATAAGTCTAACCGATCGCAGCCGTGCAGGGCTGCCATGAAGCGGCTTTCTTGCCTCGGACAAGCAAAGTTGATCATGATGACCGGCAGCTCCAATTCCGGCGTCCGCAAACACCGGCGGCAACCTCTGATGCGAACTCCGGAATCAAAGGAGCTCTGGTAGATATTGGTTTTTGAGGTGCGGCTTTGAATGCGAAGTTCCTGTAACAAACTTGCGGCGGCATCGATAGCATCTTCAAATTCGCGGCACGAAGAAAACGACAATGGCGGCGGCAACAGCCGCGAGCGGGAGGAAGAATGAAAAATCGTATCACCGGGCGTTCGGCGTTCCTGGCCCTGCTCAAGGACGAGGGCATTACGCATCTGTTCGGCAATCCCGGCACCACCGAGCTGCCGATCATGCATGCGCTGAAGGAGCATCCCGACCTCACCTATGTGATGGCAATGCAGGAGAGCCTCGTGGTTGCGATTGCCGATGGCTATAGCCGTGCCTCCGGTCGCCTCGTCGCCTGCAACGTCCACGTTGCACCCGGATTAGGCAATGCGATGGGCTCGCTCTACAACGCGCAATTCACCCGCACGCCGATGATCCTGACCGCCGGCCAGCAGGAGCAGGGCCACGGCCTGATGGAGCCGTTGCTGTATGGCCCGTTGGTGCGGATGGCGGAGCCGCTGGTGAAATGGGCGGTTGAGGTGACCCGGCTGGAAGATTTGCCGCGGATCGTGCGCCGCGCCGCCAAGATCGCGACCACGCCGCCGACCGGGCCTGTCTTCATCTCGCTGCCGGGCGATATCCTGAATGCCGAAGCCGGCATCGACCTCGGCCGGTCGACCCGCGTCGATACCCGCGTCAAACCGTCTGATGAGGCCTTGCAGGCGCTGGTCGCGCGCATTCTGAAAGCCGAGCGTCCGGTCATCATCGCCGGCGATGAGATCGTAAAAAGCGATGCGTTGCAGGAGGCGGCGGCATTTGCCGAAGCGCTCGGCTGTCCCGCGTTTCAGCAATCGGTGGCGTACGGGGCGCACTTCCTGTCGGAAAGCCCGTGCTTCATGGGGGCGCTGTCGCGCTCGCAGCCGCAGGTGCGCGACGTGCTCGCGCCTTACGACCTCATGATCGTGCTCGGCGCCGATCCCTTGAGAATGTCGGTGCACAGCGAGACCGATCCGTTGCCGGAGGGACTGCCGATCGTGCAGGTCGGTCTGGTTGAATGGGACCTCGCCAAGAATTACGGCGCGGAGATCGCGCTGAAGGCCGATGTGAAAGAGACGCTGCGCGCACTGATTCCGGCGCTGAAGGCCAAAGGCGGAGCGGCTCTGGAGGCGCGGGCCAAAAAGGGCATTGCCGCGCTGTCGTCCAATAATTGGACCGCGCGCCGCGCCGCGCTGATCGAACAGTTGAAGAAGCGCAGCGACCGCGCCCCGATCGATCCGGACTATCTGACCTTGCAGGTGGTCGAGGCGTTGCCGGAGAACGCCATCGTGGTCGATGAAGGTTTGACCTCCTCGCGACAGATGCTTTCGCTACGGCCGCATCGCGATCGTTATGCCTACCATGCGCTGGCCTCGGGTGGCATCGGCTGGGGATTGCCGGCATCCGTCGGCGTCAGCATCGCCAACCCCGACCGGCCGGTGGTGTGCTTCTCCGGTGACGGCAGCGCGATGTATTCGATCCAGTCGCTGTGGACCGCGGCGCATCACAAGCTGCCGCTGAACGTGGTGATCGCCAATAATGGCGGCTATCGCATCATCAAGCAGCGGCTGCTCGCCTTCCATGGCGACGATAATTACATCGGGATGGATTTCGCCGATCCGCCGGTGGATTTTTCGGGCCTCGCCAGATCGTTCGGCCTGGAGGCGATCCGGATCACGGATCCGAAAGACCTGAAGTCGACGCTCACATCCGCGTTCAATCGGCCCGGAGCGAAGTTGATCGAGGTGATGGTCGACGGGACGGTGTGAGACGAGGCCTCATGGTTCGAGACGCGCGAAGACGCGCTCCTCACCATGAGGATCAGGACCTCATCCTGAGGAGGCGCGAAAGCGCCGTCTCGAAGGATGATGATGTCATCTCGGCCGATACTGCGCAGCCGTATGCGTTGTATCGAGCCGCGCGCGCCCGGCGCCGAACAGTTTTTCGCGTAGCGTGCCTTCTCTATAGGCCGTCTTGTAACGCCCGCGCCGCGTCAGTTCCGGCACCAGCATGTCGGTGATGTCTTCGAAATCGCCCGGTGAAACCGCAAAAGGCATGTTCAGCCCGTCGACGTCAGTCTGATCGAACCAGGCTTCGATGGCGTCGGCGGCTTTTTCCGGTGTGCCGACCACCACAGGCCCGATGCCGCCGATGCCGACGTGTTGTGCGACCTCGCGCACGGTCCACACCCGGTCCGGATCGGCACGGGTGATGTTGTCCATTGCCGAGCGGCCGGCATCGTTCTCGACATGGCGCACCTGCTGATCGAGATCGTAGGTAGAGAAATCGACGCCGGTCCAGCCGGACATCAGCACCAGCGCGCCCTCGGGGCTGACATGGCTGCGGTAGTCTTCATATTTCGCTTTGGCCTCGGCGTCGGTGCGGCCAAGGATCACGGTGAACATCGAGAACATTTTCAGTTCAGCCGGATTGCGCCCGGCTTTGGCGGCGAGTTCGCGAATGCCCGCGACACGCGGCGCGATGACCTTGGCAGAGGGGCCGGATATGAAGACGCATTCCGCGTGCTGGGCCGCGAACTGGCGTCCGCGCGGCGAACTGCCGGCCTGATACAGCACGGGCGTGCGTTGCGGCGAGGGCTCGCAGAGATGGATGGCGTCGAGGCGGAAATTCTTGCCCTCATGCTGGACCCGATGCACTTTCTCGGGATCGGCAAAGATGCCGCGCGCGCGATCGCGCAACGCCGCGTCGTTTTCCCAGCTGCCTTCCCATAGCTTGTAGACGACTTCCATATATTCGTCGGCGATGTCGTAGCGGTCGTCATGGCCGGTTTGTTTCTCCTTGCCGGCGCCTTTCGCCGCGCTGTCGAGATAGCCGGTGACGACGTTCCACCCCACGCGTCCTTCGGTCAGATGGTCGAGCGTCGACATCCGACGGGCAAACGTATAGGGCGGCTCGTAGGACAGGTTGGACGTCACGCCGAAGCCGAGATGCTCGGTCACCGCGGCCATCGCCGGGATCACCAGCAGCGGATCGTTGGCGGGTGTTTGCGCCGCGTTACGCAATGCGGCGTCCGGGCTAGAGCCGTACACGTCGTAGACGCCGAGCACGTCCGCCAGAAACAGTCCGTCGAACCGGCCGCGCTCCAGTGTCCGGGCGAGATCGAGCCAATAGGGCAGGCGGTTGTAGTCGGCGGTGCGGTCGCGCGGATGGGTCCACAGCCCCGGCGATTGATGCGCGACGCAGTTCATCGCGAACGCGTTGAGCCGGATTTCTTTCTTCATGCGAAGTGACTTTCGAGGGCGCCATGGCGCGGCATCACTACCGCGCGATGGTCCGGAGAGGAGTTACTGGCCCGCCTGCTTGAACGGCATCTCGGCCTCGGCCGGCGGTTTGACGCGGGCGACGTTGAGCGTCAGCGAGACCACATCGTAATAGCCGTTGACCGCGACCAGGTCGATGATGCCTTGCTCGCCGAACTTCTCCAGCGCGCGGGCATAGATCGCATCGTCAACGCTGTGGTCGCGACGCAGTTGCGTCGTGAATTCCCAGACGATCGCCTCGTCGTCCTTCATGTTGTCGGGCTTGCGGCCGGCGCCGATCGCGGCGAGGACCTGGGGGTCGAGGCCAGCTTTGAGCGCCAGCGGCGCGTGGGCGTACCACTCATATTGCGCGCCCCAGGCCTGCGCGGTCATCAGGATCGCCATCTCGTTGATGCGTTTATCGAGCGAGGTGTTGAAGCGGATATATTCGCCGACCTTTTGCAGCCGGTCCGCCAGGACGGGGCTGCGAAGCCATGCATTGAAGGGGCCACTCATCCGGCCCCTCGGGCCGGTGATGATGGCTTCCGCAATGCTGCGCTGTGCCGGTGTCATTGTTTCCAGCGTCATTTCCGGCATCCGTTCGCCGGTCAGGGCGAATGCGGAACCTGCAAATAAGACGCTGATCGTCGCAAGGCGTAAGATGGCTTTCATGGAGCGCTCCCTTTCATCGGGCGTTTCCCGTGCGTGGCCCGTTGGCTGAACTCTCGCATTCTCTGCCCGATAAGCAAATGTCAAATCGACTCTAATGCCCTATCCGGCTAACCTGACCACTGAAACGCCAACGCCGAACATCCGAAAAAAATCCCATGACCAGAGCCGATGCCATCGCCCGCGCCCACACCATGTTGCGTTCGGGAGAATTTCTTGAGCAACTCGATCGCAGGGTCGCCTATCAGACCGAAAGCCAGAACCCGGAAAAGCGCGACGCGCTGCGGGCCTATCTCACGGATGACCTTCAGCCGGCTTTCGCCGACATGGATTTCTCGACCAAACTGATCGAGTCGCCCGCGGGCAAAGGTCCGTATCTTCTGGCCGAATACCGCGAAAGCGCCTCCGCGCCGACCGTCCTGATCTATGGCCATGGCGATGTCGTCGACGGCATGGCGGGCGAATGGCGCGACAACCTGGACCCCTGGCGCACGACCCAAGTCGGAAACCGGGTCTACGGCCGTGGCACGGCCGACAACAAAGGCCAGCACAGCATCAACATGGCGGCGTTGCGCGCCGTGCGCGAGGCACGCGGCGGCAAGCTCGGCTTCAACGTCAAATTCATTGTCGAGACCGGCGAGGAAATCGGCTCACCGGATTTGCCGGAAGTGTGCCGACAGCTGCGCGACGAATTGAAAGCCGATCTGCTGCTCGCTTCCGACGGTCCGCGGCTGTCGGCGGAGCGTCCGACTCTGTTTCTTGGCTGTCGCGGCGGCATCCGGATTCATCTGGATGTGAACTTGCGCGATGGCGGCCATCATTCCGGCAACTGGGGTGGTGTGCTCGCCAATCCGGCGACCATTCTCGCAAACGCCATTGCATGTCTCGTCGATGGCCATGGCCGCTTGCTGCTCGACCAGTTGAAGCCGCCGCCGTTGTCCAACCAAGTCCGCGCCGCATTGGCCGATGTCGAGGTCAGGCCTACGGCGGACGAGCCGGCGCTGTCGGAGAACTGGGGCGAGGATGGATTGTCGGCGGCCGAGCGTTTGTATGCGTGGAACACGCTCGAGGTGCTGGCGATGTCGTCGGGCAATATCGAAAAGCCCGCCAACGCGATACCCGGACGTGCCTCGGCCGTGCTGCAACTGCGCTTCGTGGTCGGCACCAAGGTCCACAATATCGCTGACGTGATCCGTTCGCATCTGTACGAACGCGGCTTTACGATGGTTGGGGTCGAAGCCACGCAGCGGTTTGCGGCCTCGCGCACCGATTTCGACAGCCCCTGGGTCAACTGGACCGCGGAGTCGATCCGCAACACCACCGGCAAGGCGCCGGCGGTGCTGCCGAATTTCGGCGGCTCGCTGCCCAACGACGTCTTTACCGATATCCTCAACTTGCCGACGATGTGGGTGCCGCACTCCTATCCCGGCTGCTCGCAGCACGCGCCCGACGAACATATCCTGCTGCCGGTCACGGAAGAGGCGCTCGGCATCATGGCCGGTCTTTTTTGGGACCTCGGCGAGATGAAAGTGCCTTTGGCGCGCAGTTGAGAAAGTGATCGCATGAGCGTTTCGGCACCGGCGGAATTGTCTGAAGCAGTAAAGGCCGGCGGTGAAAAGAGCATCGTCCGGCTCATTGTCGCGACCTCGATCGGCAATGCGCTGGAGTGGTACGACATCACGATCTACGGCTATTTTGCCATCTACGTGTCGAAGGCGTTCTTTCCGAACCAGGATCAGACGACATCGCTATTGTTGACGTTCGGCACGTTCGGGCTGGCTTACCTGGCCCGCCCCGTGGGCGGCGTTCTGCTCGGCGCCTATGCCGACCGTCACGGCCGAAAAGCCTCGCTGCTGATTTCCATCGTCCTGATGACGCTGGGCACGCTGACGGTCGCCGTCATGCCAAGCTACGGCACCATCGGCATTCTGGCGCCGATCATGGTTCTGCTCGCGCGTCTGGTGCAGGGATTTTCCGCAGGCGGCGAGTTCGGAAGCTCGACGGCGTTTCTGGTCGAACATCGCCCCGAGCAACGCGGCTTTGTCGCCAGCTGGCAATTTGCCAGCCAGGGCCTGAGCAACCTGCTGGCGTCCGCCTTCGGCGTCGGACTCACCGCCTGGATGGCGCCGGCGGACCTGACCTCATGGGGCTGGCGCATTCCGTTTTTGTTCGGCGTCCTGATCGGCCCCATCGGCATCTACATCCGCAATCATTTGGAAGACGCCACCGCACCGCCGGCCGCGCAGACCTCGCCGGTGAAGGAAGTCTTCCTGCGCCAGAAATCGCGGGTGCTGCTCGGCATCGGCGCGCTCGCGATCTCGACCGCGGTCAACTACCTGATCATCTACATGCCGACCTATGTGGTGAAAAACTTCAATTTGCCGCCGATTACAGGTTACACCGCGACCTTCGTTGGCGGCATCATGGTGACGCTGCTGACGCCGTTTGCGGGGATGGTTTCCGACCGGATCGGCCGGACGCGGCATATGATCGCGGCCAATATCCTTTTGCTGCTTTCGATCTTTCCGATGTTCCTTCTGATCACGAAATATCCGACGCCAGCCATTATCGTCTTTGCCGTGTTCTGGCTGTCGACGCTGAAAGCGCTCTATTACGGTCCGCTCGCGGCGTTGATGTCGGAGCTGTTGCCGTCGGTGACGCGGGCCACGGGCTTAGGTCTCGGCTATAATATCGGTGTCACATTGTTCGGCGGCATGGGGCCGGCGACCATGACCTGGCTGGGCGGCTTTGCCTTGATCGGCGATCTCGCGCCCGGTTATTACCTGACGGCGGTTGGCATCCTGAGCCTGGGGACGCTGTTAACCATCCATGCCACGTCGGCGGCTTCCAGCAAGGCGTAAGGGAGTGGCGCGTGGGAGGCGGGCCGCCAAAGGTCGGCTTGCGAGCGACTGACGTTCAGACCATAAGATAGGGCAAGAAGATAAGGAAGGCGCGCCCTTCATCGGAGGGCCGCAACAGTTTCACGTCGGATAACTCACGTCGGATAACAAGGAGCATTTTGATGAAATCAACGCTTATTGCAGGCGCAGCCTTTGCTGTTGCGCTTTCGGCGTGCCCCGCATCGGCCCAGGAATTGACGGGAACGCTGAAGAACATCAAGGAGACCGGCGCGATCACGCTCGGCTATCGCGATAGCTCGATCCCGTTCTCCTATCTCGACGACAACCAGAAGCCCGTCGGCTATGCCATGGACATCTGCTACAAGATCGCCGATGCCGTGAAGAAGGAACTCAAGATCGACAAGCTCGAGGTCAGGCTCAATCCGGTCACCTCATCCACCCGTATCCCGCTGATGGCCAACGGCACCGTCGATCTCGAATGCGGTTCGACCACCAATAACGCCGAGCGGCAGAAGCAGGTTTGGTTCACCAACACCCACTTCCTCACCGCCAGCCGCTTCGTCTCCAAGAAGGCGAACAACATCAAGTCGATCGACGACCTCAAGGGCAAGTCGGTAGTTTCCACCTCCGGCACCACCAACATCAAACAGCTCAACGAAGCCAATGCCGCGCGCAATCTCGGCATCAACATCATTCCGGCAAAGGATCACGCCGAGGCGTTCCTGATGGTGGAAAGCGATCGCGCGGTCGCCTTCGTGATGGACGACATTCTGCTGGCGAGCTTTATCGCAAGTTCCAAGGATCCGGACGCCTACGTGATCTCAACGGACGCGTTCTCCAAGCCCGAGCCTTACGGCATCATGGTGCGCAAGGACGACATGCCGTTCAAGAAGGTGGTCGATGCGGCGACCGCCGCGCTCTATCAGAGCGGCGAGGGCGCCAAGATTTACAACAAGTGGTTCATGGAAAAGATTCCGCCGAAGGGCCTCAATCTCAAGGTGCCGCTCGGACCGGAGCTGAAGAACGAGTTCGCTCACCCCTCGGATTCGCCCGATCCGGATTCCTACAAGGCGATGTGAAGCGCGAAGCGAGGGACGGCGACGCGCCGTCCTGCGGCGCGTTTTCCGGGCTCGGCGAATGGGAATGGACGGCCCGGTCCTTGCATGGATCGCGGCGCGGTGTGGATAGCGTCGGAGTTTGGGAAATGCGAACGATAAGCCTGCGCCTCTTCGGGATTGCGCTCGCCGTCCTTCTTTGCGCAGGGGCGGCCGATGCCGACGAACTCACGGGCACGCTGAAGAAGATCAAGGAAACCGGCGTCATCAACATCGGCTACCGCGACTCTTCGATCCCGTTTTCCTATCTCGACGACAACCAGAAGCCGATCGGTTTTGCGATCGACATCTGCATGAAGATCGTGGACGCCGTGAAAAAAGAGCTCAAGCTCGACAAGCTCACGGTCGAGTTCAATCCCGTGACGTCGTCGGGGCGCATTCCCTTGCTCGCCAACGGCACGATCGACCTCGAATGCGGTTCGACCACCAACAATCCCGATCGGCTGAAGCAGGTCGCCTTCACAAACACCCATTTTCTCACCGCGACGCGCTTCATCTCGAAGAAATCGAGCCATCTGAATTCGATCGACGATCTCAAGGGCAAGACGGTCGCTTCCACCTCCGGCACCACCAACATCAAGCAGCTGACCGAGACCAATGCCGCGCGCAATCTCGGCATCAACATCGTCCCGGCCAAGGAGCATGCCGAGTCGTTCCTGATGGTAGAGACCGATCGCGCCGTCGCAGCCGTGCTGGACGATATTTTGCTGGCAAGCTTTGCCGCCGGCGCCAAGGACCCCGGCGCCTACGTGATCTCGACCGACGCGTTCTCCAAGCCCGAGCCCTATGGCATCATGCTGCGCAAGGACGATCCGGCTTTCAAGAAGGTCGCGGACGACGCCACCGCGGCGCTCTATCAGAGCGCGGAAGGCGAGAGGCTTTACGAGAAGTGGTTCCTCGCAGAGAATTCCGCCGAAGGGCCTGAACCTGAACGTGCCAATGGGGGCGGAATTGAAGAAGGCGTTCGCCAAACCGACGGACTCACCCGATCCGGACTCTTACAAGGCCATGTGAGGGGGCGGGCTTGAACTATCACTGGAACTGGCACGTTTTCTTCGAGCCGTCGCCGAACGGCACCGGCACCTATCTCGACATGCTGTTGTCCGGGCTGGTGGTGACGATCGTCACCGCGCTCACGGCCTGGGTGATTGCGCTCGTGACGGGCACCGTCGTCGGCGTGATGCGCACGCTGCCGTCGAAAGCCGCGAACCTGTTCGGCTTTTGCTATGTCGAATTCTTCCGCAACATGCCGCTACTCGTGCAGTTGTTCCTGTGGTTCTTCGTGCTGCCGGAGCTTCTGCCGGCTTCCTGGGGCCTTTGGCTGAAGCAACTGCCGAACGCGCCGTTCTATACCGCGGCGATCGGGACCGGATTGTTCATGTCGGCGCGCGTCGCCGAACAGACACGGGCCGGCGTCAATTCGCTGCCGCGCGGCCAGAGGCTTGCGGCGACCGCCCTGGGCTTGCGGCCGTGGCAGGTCTATCGTTACGTGCTGCTGCCGATCGCGTTCTGCATCATCTTGCCGCCGCTGACGTCGGAATTTCTCTCGACCATCAAGAATACGTCGGTCGCGCTCACGATCGGTTTGATCGAGCTGACCGCCGAAGCACGCGCGATGCAGGAGTTTTCGTTTCAGGTGTTCGAGGCGTTTACCGCGGCGACCGTGCTCTACCTCCTGATCAATATCGTCGTCGTCGTCGCCATGCACTTCGTCGAGCGTGGCGTGGCGATCCCCGGCTACATCACCGGGAAATAGCCGATGTTTTCGAATTTTGATTTCGACGTCATTCGCCGCTCGCTCGGCTACCTGTTCTTCGACGGCATGACGTTCACGCTGACGCTAACGGGATTGGCGACCCTCGGCGGCATCGTATTCGGGACGTTGATTGCGATGATGCGGCTGTCGAGCCTCAGGGTGGTATCGGGCTTCGCCCGGCTTTATGTCGACCTGATGCGCTCGCTGCCGCTGGTGCTGGTGATTTTCTGGTTCTACTTCCTCGTCCCCTATATCGGGCAATGGTTGACGGGCTCGTCGCGGCCGGTACGCGTCGGTGCGTTCGCTTCCTCGCTCATCACCTTCACGCTGTTTGAGGCCGCCTATTTCGCCGAGATCATGCGCGCCGGCATCCAGTCGATCTCGAAAGGCCAGCCCTCGGCGGCCTCCGCGCTCGGCCTGACCTACGGGCAGACCATGCGCTACGTCGTGCTGCCGCAGGCGTTCCGCAACATGCTGCCGGTCCTGCTGACGCAAACCATCGTGCTGTTTCAGGATACTTCGCTGGTTTACGTGCTGTCGATTTCCGATTTTCTCGGGGCCGCCAGCAAGGTCGCGCAACGCGACGGCCGGCTGGTCGAGATGTATCTGTTCGCGGCCGTCGTCTACTTCGTGATTTCCAGCATCGCATCTTTCGGCGTGCGGCGCCTGCAAGCGCGCATCGCCATCGTTCGTTAAAAGCGTGATCCGGAGAAGTCGAAACCGGCTTTCCGGATGAGATCATGCTCAAACAGTTGAGAGGGCGCCGATGATCGAGATCAGCCACGTCGACAAATGGTATAACCCGACCTTCCAGGCCTTGAAGGATTGCACCACCAGCGTCGCCAAGGGCGAGGTGGTCGTGGTGTGCGGTCCGTCGGGTTCGGGAAAGTCGACGCTGATCAAATGCGTCAACGCGCTGGAGGCGTTCCAGAAGGGACAGATCGTCGTTGACGGGATTTCCGTCGGCGATCCCAAGACCAATCTGCCGAAGCTGCGCGCTCGCGTCGGCATGGTGTTTCAGCATTTCGAGCTGTTTCCGCATTTGCGCATCATCGACAATCTCTGTCTCGCTCAGGAAAAAGTTCTGGGCCGGCCGCATGCGGAAGCGCTGGCGAAAGGCTCGAAGCTGCTTGACCGTGTCGGCCTCAAGATCCAGGCGCAGAAATATCCGGCCGAATTGTCCGGCGGCCAGCAACAGCGCGTCGCGATCGCGCGCGCCTTGGCGATGGACCCGATCGCGATGCTGTTCGACGAGCCGACCTCGGCGCTCGATCCCGAAATGATCAGCGAAGTGTTGGATGTGATGGTCGATCTGGCGCGCGACGGCATGACCATGATGGTCGTGACCCACGAAATGGGTTTTGCCCGCAAGGTCGCCAACCGGGTCATCTTCATGGACCAGGGCGAGATCGTCGAGGATGCGCTGAAGGAGGATTTCTTCGGCAAGCCGCGCAGCGACCGCGCGCAGAAGTTCTTGTCGAAGATTTTGTCGCATTGAGGCGGTCGGGATTCGTCGTCAATCCAGCCCAATTCACAAATGCCGTCATCACCGGGCTTGTCCCGGTGATCTACGTCTTCCTTATCGTTAGCTGTAGTCAAGAACGTGGATGGCCGGGCCAAGCCCGGCGATGACGACGCGGTTGGATTGCTTCGCTGACGCTCGCAATGACGGATGGGGCGGTATATAACGCGCCGAAGAGTTACTCGCCCGACAGGAGAATTGTTTTGGACCCGATCGCTTACGTCAACGGTGATTTCGTGCCGCTCTCGGAGGCGAAGGTCTCCGTGCTGGACCGCGGTTTTCTGTTCGCCGACGGCATTTACGAGGTCTCCGCCGTGCTCGACGGCAAACTGATCGACAACGAGTCGCACCTTGCCCGTCTGGAGCGCTCGGTCGGCGAGATCAAGCTGCCGTTGCCGGAAACTGTCGCGCGCATCAAGGAGATCCAGCACGAGCTGATCACCCGCAATGCGGTCAAGGATGGGCTCGTTTACATTCAGGTCACCCGTGGCGCCGACGTGGGACGCGATTTTGCGTTCCCGAAGGGCGTCAAGCCGACCTTGATGATGTTCACGTCGGTCAAGGACATCGTCAACGCGGCGTCGGCCAAAACCGGCATCGGCGTCATCACCGTGCCCGACATCCGTTGGGCGCGGCGCGACATCAAGAGCGTGGCGCTGCTGGCGCAGGTGCTCGCCAAGCAGGCGGCGGCCGAAGCCGGCTGTGGCGAGGCCTGGATGATCGAGGACGGCAAGGTCACCGAGGGCGGCTCGTCGTCGGCCTTCATTTTGACCAAGGACGACGTGCTGGTGACGCGCGAGAATTCGTCTGCGATCCTGCCGGGCTGCACCCGCAAGGCGGTGGTCAAGCTCGCCGAGGAGCGTCAGTTGCGCGTCGAGGAACGGGCATTCACGATCGAGGAAGCGCTGAAGGCCAAGGAAGCCTTCATCACCAGCGCGTCGTCTTTCGTGCAAGCCGTGGTGAAGATCGACGGCAAGGCTGTAGCCGACGGAAAGCCGGGCCCGATGGCCACGCGTCTGCGCGAAATCTATATCGATTTCGCCCGCGCCACGGGAACGTAGCTAAGCGATCCGCAATTTTGTCACCCGTCATGGCCGGGCATAGCCGTTCGAAGAACGGCGTCGCTTCCGCTCGCCTATGACCCGGCCATCCACGTCTTCGCTTCAACGAGAAGAAAGTAAGACGTGGATCACCGGGACAAGCCCGGTGATGACGGCGGAGAGTATCGTTCACGTGGGACGCGACGATGCCTCAAGGCTTCAAAATCAGCTTCTGCACGCGCCAGTTCAACAACTCGGCGACGTACAGCGTGTTCTCCGACGGGCATGCCATCGCGTGGATCCAGCCGAACTGCTTGAGCTGCTTGCCGGACTGGCCGAGCACGCCCAGCACCTTGCCGTCGAGTGAGAGCTTGTAGACCCGGCCCGGCCAGGCGTCCGATGAGTAGAGCACCTGATGCGGCGGCGGCGTGATACAGATCGCCCAGGGCGAGCCCGGCGCGAACGTGCCCTTGGCCTTCGTCGCCTCGTCCGGAATTTTGCCGATCGCGGGTTTGGCATCCGGCGGCACCGGCACGTCGATCACGATCTGCCGCTCGAATTTGCCGTCCTTGTCGAACACCTGGATGCGGCGGTTGCCGCGGTCGGCGACATACACATTGTCATTGGCGTCGGTCGCGATCGAATGCGGCGTATTGAACTGGCCCGGTCCGTTGCCGGGCTCGCCCCACGACTTCAGCCAGTTGCCGTCCTTGTCGACCTTGCCGACACGTGAGTTGATGTAGCCGTCGCTGATGAAGGTGTCGCCGGCCTTGTCCCAGGCGACGTCGGTGACCTGCCGGAACCGGCCGTCATCCGGCGGCAGCGGCGGCTTCGGATGCTTCAGCGGCTCGGTATCCTCGTCGGAGGCCTCCTGCTTGCGGCCGAACACCATCAGCACGCGACCCTCGGTGTCGAACTTGATCACCATGTCCGAGCCCTTGTCGGTGACCCAGATATTGTCAGAGGGATCGATCTTGACGGTGTGGGCGAACGACCACGCGTAGAGATTCTTGCCGATCTCGCGGAGGAATTTGCCGTCCTTGTCAAATTCAAGAAGCTGCGTGGCGGCGGCCGCGTAAGCCGGGCCGCTCGTATTGCCACGCGACAGCGCGAAGACGTGACCTTTGGAGTTGACGGCGACGCCGGAGACTTCGCCGAAATACATATTGGTCGGCAGCTTCAGCGGATTGGGGACGGATTCGAAATTGATGGTCGGAACCGCCTGCTGCGCGAAAGCCGGTGACCCGACCAGAAGCGGCAAAACAAGGAGCCAGCGCTTCATCAATTCCTCCCAACTGTTTTTCGTTGCCGCGAACAGTAGTTAACAGCGCTTGATCCGTCCATATCGCCGCGCAGGTCCGATGTCATATCGGCACGTCGCTCCGCGCATGGCATGTTTCAAGTGGTGAAATCTGTTAGGCTCTCCGCAAAAATATCGGTCGGAGGCAAATGCCCGTGGTTGATGCCCGCATCTGGAAGCGACCTTTTCCGCTGTTGGCCCTGGCGGCGTTCGTCCTGGCCATTGTTCCGAACCAGCCCGCGCTGGCGATCTATCCGGAGAGAATGGTGAAGATCGTGGTGCCGTTCGCGCCGGGTGGCGGCACCGACGTGGTCGCGCGCACGCTGGCGCAGGAGATGGCAAAAGACCTGGGCGTTTCCGTCATCATCGAGAACAGGCCGGGAGCCGGCACCATTGTCGGAACCCAGGCCGTCGCGGTCAGCGCCGCGGATGGCTACACGCTGCTGATGGGCACGTTTGCCAATGCAGTCAATCCCAGCCTGAACCCGAAGCTGCCCTACGATCCACACAAGGATTTCGCGCCCGTCGCGTTGATCGCGCGCTCCTTCAACCTCGTCGTCGTCAATCCGAAATCCTCACTTCGAACCGATCGCGGATCTGATCGCGGCGGCAAAGGCCAGTCCCGGCAAATTGACGTTCGGGACCTTTGGCGCCGGCACGTCGGCGCATCTCGCCGGCGAATTGTTCAAGGACATGGCCAAGGTCGATTTGACGGCCGTGCCTTACAAGGGTGCCGCGCCTGCCATCACCGACCTGATCGGCGGCCAGATCGATGTGATGTTTACCACCGTGGCGAGCGCGGCCTCGCTGGTCGAAAGCGGACAGTTGCGCGCGGTCGCGGTGACGTCGGCCGAGCGCTCACCCGCCTTTCCGCAGTTGCCGACGGTGGCGGAAGCTGGCGTTCCCGGCTATGCCGCCGAAAGCTGGTACGGGCTGTTCGCACCCGGCGGAACGCCGCCTGAGGTGATCGATCGGCTCAATCGATCGGCAGCCGTAGCGGTCAGGTCCGAGTCCTTCAACAAGCTAAGTGTCAATGAGGGGCTCGTGACCGTCGCACTGCCGCCGCAAGCGCTCGAGCGATACTTTCGCGGTGAGGAGGAGCGCTGGCGCCGCGTCATCAGCGAGGCCGGGATCAAGCTGGAATAACCTCGTCATGTTGCGCGCTGTTGCACTGCAATGATCCGGCGCGCGTAACCCTGTCGAGGAATATTCCAGCCTCGCGGGGGTTGCAGAGGAGGCGTGTTTCAGGCACTTGGCCGAACGGGCGTCCCTGTTCTGCCGGCCATTCAGACCCCACGGAGGATCACATGTTTAGTACGCTCCAGCGCATGATCGCTGCTGCGATGTTCGTCATGACCTGTTTCGCAGTGCCGGCATTCGCGCAGGAGACCCTGCGTATTCGCGGCACGATCGAAAGCGTCGAAGGATCCGTTTACGTCATCAAAAATCGTGACGGCGCGGACGTGAAGCTCACCGTCACCGATCCCCAGCTTTACGTGGCGATCGTGAAGTCGACGATGGCCGACATCAAGCCGGGCAAGTTCGTCGGCGCTACCGGCATGACCCAGCCCGACGGCAGCCAGAAGGCGATCGAGGTGCATATTTTCCCGGAATCGATGCGCGGCACCGGCGAAGGTCACTACGATTGGGATCTGCGGCCCAACACCAAGATGACCAACGCCAATGTCGAGCAGACGGTCGGTGGCGTCGATGGGCCGGTATTGACCGTGAAATACAAGGACGGTGAGAAGAAGGTGTTCGTGACGCCGGAGACGCAGGTCGTCACCTATGTGATCGGCGACAAGGCCGATCTCAAGCCGGGCATCAAGATCTTCGTGGGTGCCGCGAAAAAGGGCGCTGACGGCACCTGGCAGACGCCGCGCGTCACCTATGGCAAGGATGGATTGACGCCGCCGATGTGGACGGCGTTATCGCGCCGGCACGTACTACCGATACCTTTGAAATTCAGTTCAACAGGGAGAGTAGTATGCGTTCGATGATTTCTTTGGCGTTGGCGGTGTGTGCCGCAGGCGCAATCGGCTCACAGGCAATGGCGCAGGCGCCGGCGCCGGCGACCCCGCCGGCACAGCCGTCGGCGGGCGGCACGCCTGATGCGATGCCCTTCGATATTCCCTATGGCATGTCGATCGGTCTGGAGAAGGCCAAGCAGCTGGTGGCGGCGGCTGAAGCCGAAGCCAAGAAGCGCAATTGGAAGATGAACATCGCCGTCGTCGATACCAATGGTGAGCCGGTGCTGTTCGAGCGGATGGAAGGCGCGCAGATTGCGTCCGGTTCGATCTCGATCGGCAAGGCCCGCACCGCCGCGCGCTTCCGCCGCGAAACCCGGCTGTTCTACAATGCCTATGAGGCCGGACATAGCTATCCCGGCACGCTCGATCCGACGCTGACGGCGAGCCCCGGCGGCTTTCCGCTGGTCGAAGGCGGCAAGCTGATCGGCGCCATCGGTTGCAGCGGCGGCACCGGCGATCAGGATGCGGCGACCTGCAAGGTCGGCGCCGACCTGATGAAATAGATCTTGGACAAGTGATCTAGCGCTTTAGTCTAAGCCTAAAAGTTCAGCACGGTAGTTAACGACGCCGCGGCGGTATCCCCGTCGCGGCGTCAATGCGTTAGAGCGTCGCCTCGCTGCAATGCGGCAAAGCAAATGCTGGACGCAGTAACAATCCGGTCGTAGATAGCCGAAAGATAGTCGGCTTCGATATCAGAGCCGAGAGCTGCTTATTGAAGGATGCCCGTCATGTGGGTGCTGTTGCTGCTGCCGTTCGCCGGCCTGTTGTGGGTGCCTTTCTATAACTTCCAGGAACCGGCGCTGTTCGGTTTTCCGTTCTTTTACTGGTATCAGCTCGCCTGGGTACCGATCACGTCGATCTTGATCTGGATCGTGTATCGCTCGCGCACGCCCGACGACGAAACGCCGTAGAAATTTCGCATCACCTCTTCAAGCAAGGCCTGCCATGTCCGCTAACATCGACTGGATCGCACTCACCGTCTTCGTTTTCTTCTTCGCCCTGGTCACGGTGATGGGGTTCTTCGCCGCGCGCTGGAAGGCAGGCCCGGTCAACGGGCATCTCGACGAATGGGGCCTGGGCGGCCGTCAGTTCGGAACTTGGATCACCTGGTTCCTGGTCGGCGGCGATTTCTATACCGCCTACACCGTGATCGCGGTGCCGGCGCTGGTCTATGCGGTCGGTGGCTACGGCTTCTTCGCGCTTCCCTATACGATCGTGGTTTATCCCTTCGTTTTCGCGGTGATGCCGCTGCTTTGGAAGGTCGCGCATGCCAAGGGGCACGTGACCGCAGCCGATGTGGTTCACGGCACCTACAGCTCGCGCGGCCTTGAGCTTGCGGTCGCCCTCACAGGTATCGTTGCGACGATGCCCTACATCGCGTTGCAGCTGATCGGCATGGGCGTGGTGATCAAAGCCATCGGGCTCACCGGCGAATTGCCGATCGTGGCCGCCTTCGTGATTCTGGCGCTCTATACCTATAGCTCCGGCCTGCGCGCCCCCGCTTTGATTGCCTTCGTCAAGGACATCATGATCTATATCGTAGTGCTGGTCGCGGTCGTGGTCGTGCCGGCCAAGCTCGGCGGTTATGGTGCGGTGTTCAACGCCGCGAGCGATGCGTTCACCGCCAAGGGCGGTGCCACCGGTCTGACCCTGAAGTCGCCGCAGATGCTGGCTTATGCGAGCCTTGCGCTTGGCTCGGCCCTTGCGGCCTTCATGTATCCACACACACTGACCGGAATTTTCGCCTCGAAATCCGCCAACACGATCCGCAAGAATGCGATCCTGCTGCCGGCCTATACGCTGCTGCTCGGGCTGATTGCGTTGCTCGGCTACATGGCCTACGCCGCCCATATCAAGGTCGCGTCGAACAACGACGTCGTGCCGGCGCTGTTCCAGGCACTGTTCCCGTCCTGGTTTGCAGGTTTCGCGTTCTCGGCGATCGCGATCGGCGCGCTGGTGCCGGCCGCCGTGATGAGCATCGGTGCGGCTAATCTGTTCACGCGCAATATCTGGAAGTCCTACGTCAATCCCGACATCACCCATGCCGGTGAGGCTTCGGTCGCCAAGATCGCCTCCCTCGTGGTCAAGGTCGGCGCGCTGGCCTTTACGATCTTCTTGCCGACGCAATATGCGCTCGACCTGCAATTGCTCGGCGGGCTGTGGATCCTGCAAACCTTCCCGGCGCTGGTCTTCGGTCTGTTCACGCGCTGGTTCCGTGCCGAGGGGCTTCTGCTCGGCTGGGCGGCGGGCATCCTGTGGGGAACCTGGACGGCCTGGAGCAATGGCCTGAAGCCGCTCGCAACCCTCACTATCGGTGGCACGAACTACGTGTTCTATGTCGGCCTCGGCGCGCTGATCCTCAACGTCGCCTTTGCCGTCGTCGGCACGCTCGCCGTGGGCCTGATTTCGCCGCGGAGCGCTACGGTTCGATCCTGATATTGCCGGCACGCGCGACTTCGGTCCATCGCGCGATGTCGGAGGAAAGGATTTGCGCGAATTCCGCGGACGAGTTGCCGACCGGCTGAATGCCGAGCGGCCTGAGCCCGGCGACGACGTCAGGCGTTTTGATGATTCGCGTCAGTTCGGATTCCAGTTTTTTCACGATCGCCGGCGGGGTTTGCCGCGGCACAAAGATGCCGCTCCACAGTACCGCATCCACGTCGGTGCCGGATTCCTTCATGGTGGGAACATCAGGCAGGTCTTCCGCGCGACCGGGAGAGGTGACCGCGAGCGCGCGGACCTGCCCGCCTTTGACCTGACCCGACACGGGGCCGGCATCCGCAATGGTCGCCGTCACCTGTCCGGAAATGACAGCCATCACCGAGTCGTTGGCGCCTTTGTAGGGAATTTCCTGCATCGGTGCGCCGGTCTTCTGCTTGAACAACTCGGTGACGAGCTGAAAGGCGGCAGAGGAGGACGAATAGTTCGCCTCCTTCGGATGGGTCTTGGCAAAGGCGACCAGCTCGGCCACCGATTTGATCGCCGAGGTGGCGTTGACGATCAGGATCAACGGGAATGATCCGAGTTCGGTGATGGGAACGAAGTCCTGCACCGGATCATAGGGCAGCTTGGTATAAACCGCCGGGTTGATCGCCATGGCGCCGCTGGCGCCGACCAGCAGCGTGTAGCCGTCCGGGGGCGATTTGGCGACGTATTCGGTCGCGACGATGGCGCCGCCGCCCGGCTTGTTGTCGATGACGACCGGCTGACCAAAACTTTCCGACAGCTTTTGTCCGACGATCCGCGCGATCAGATCGTTGCCGCCGCCCGGCGTGAACCCGACGACGATGTGGATTGCCCGCGTCGGATATTTGGACGGATCCTCTTGCGCGTATGCGAAACTCGACGCAAGCGCGAGGCAGGCGGTGATGGCGGCATATCGGCGCGATGATCTCATCAGATTAAAGCCGGGTGATCTGAACATGGAGCACGGCCGCCTGGCCGTCATCGAGTGCGGCGAGACAGCGGTCGATCGAGCCTGCCAATTCGTCCGGTTCGGTCACATGCTCGCCATGCGCGCCGAACGCTGTCGCGACCGCGGAAAAATCCCGCCGCTCGCCCTGCCGGCCTGACGTCAGCCGCGATTGAAACTGGTCGGTTTCGGCGGCGACGCCCTTCGGGTAGACGCGCTGCACCGCCGATTTGACCGCCTGCCAGCCGCCATTGTCGAGCACCACGGTCAGGATCGGAAGCCGGTACTGCTGCGCCACCGCATAGACGCTGTCGGGTGAGGAGAAATGAAAGCCGCCGTCGCCGATCACCTGCACGATACGGCGCTTCGGTTCTGCGAGCTTCAACCCGAGCGCCATGCCGCCGGAAAATCCAAGCCCGCCGCCGGCCAGCCCCACATAGCTGCGGGGCCTGGTGCGTGTGATATGCTCTTGCAGGATCGGTGCGTTGCGGATCGCCTCGTTCACGACGATATCGTCCTGCGTCAGTTTCTCGTTCAGTGTCGCGAACAAAAAGGCCGGCGTCAGCGCGCCCGAGGCGCCCTTGTTCGCCCGCGCGTCCGCCCGTCGCTTATTGGCGGCCTCGCGATGGCTGCTCCAGTCTGCGATCCGCGCGGCAACGCGCTCGCGAAAGGCGTCGTCGGCGCGCGACTCGATCAGGTCACACACCTGCTGAAGGATGGTGGCGCAGTCGCCCTGGACGCGTAGATCGGTAGCAAAGCCCCACATCGGAAAATCCGCCTTCAGCGGATCGATATCGATCTGAATCCATTTGATGGCATCCGCGCGTTTGGCATATTGCGGCACGAACGGCACGTCGGTATCGAGCAGCAGGCCGAGATCGGCCCCTTCCAAGAGGGGCGCCGGATCGAAACCGGCAAAGCAGGGCGAGGCCTGCGAGATGTTGAGATCGATCGAGTTGAATTCCGTGACGCGAATGCCGCAGAGCCGCGCCAGCCGTTCGAGTTCGGCGACCGCTTGCGCCTTGCGGCCGAGATAGGCGGTCAGCGCAATCGGGTTTTCCGCCGCCATCAGGGCGTCCGCGATTTTCCTGACCCGCTCAGGCTCGGTGCCGCCGGCCTGCACGCTGCCGTAACGCGCCGGCGGATAAGCCGGCATCGCCGCATCGTCCCATTCCTCGGCCAACGTCTCGCGCGGCAGCATCATATAGACCGGCCCCGGCGGGTCGCTTTGCGCAAAGGCATAGGCGCGCGCGAGCGCTTCCTTCACCACGATGCCGGAGGGAAGCGAATATTCCCATTTCACATAGGGCCGGACGATGCTGGCGATATCGAAAGGATCCTGCACGAAGTGCACGTAGGTATCGCGCGAGCCCGGCAGTTCGCCATGCAACGTGAAGGGCGCGCGGCCGGCAAACAGCAGCACCGGCAGCCGGTAGCGAAACAGATTCTGGATCGCCATGCAGGCATTCGCCGTGCCCGCATCGACATGCACGAACACGGCTTGCGCCCGTCCGGTGGCGAGCGCGTAGCCGGCCGCCATGTGCACGGCAATCACTTCATGGGGACACAAGATCACTTCCGGATGCTTGCGCCCCTCACGGTCCCATTGCGCGATCGCTTCGATCAGCGAGACATGGTCGGTGCCGAGATTGGCGAAGATATAATCGATGCCGAGGTCGACCAGACCTTGCAGAAAATGGTGCGCGGTGGAATGGCGGGTCATGCCGCACCGATCAGCGCGTTCTGGGCGCGGTAGCCGACCTCGGACCGGTCGGGAATTTTCGGCGCCTCGCCGCGTTTGCCGGCGGCTTCCTCGAGATGCTTAAGGTAATCGAGGCCCGCGCAATAGAACGTGCGCGGGACCAGCGGCAGCTCGATCTTGACCTCACCGAGGGCATAGGTTTGCGGCCTGCGCCGCCAATCCCCGAAGGGATCGTCCTCGACCGCGATGACGCGGTCGCCTTCGACGATGCTCCAGGAGGACGTCTGGTTCGCCGTATACCGGAGCCAGCGCATCGCGTACCCCGCCGGTTCGAGCGAAGCGTTACTCTTCCTTGACCAGCGTTGACGATCCGGGCCCCTCGCCCATGATCAGCAGCACCGCGTCTTCGTCCTTGGCGCCGTCCCAATGCACCTGTTTGCCGAAATGGGTGACGAAGCTGCCGGCGGGAATCGCCTTGGTCTCGGCGGGGTCGAAGTGCGGTCCGGTTCCGACCCACCAAGTGCCTTGCAGCACGACGATGTAGCGGTCATTCGGATGGAAGTGCGGGCGGCTGAAATGGTTACCCTTGGTCCACTTGTTGTAGATCATGTAGAAGCCGGGCTTGTTGGGGTCGCCAACCACGACGGCCGACTGGGCGCCCCGGGCATCGACTGGGCTCCACGGGATATTTTCGGGCATCTTGATGGTGATCGCAGCCGGATTGAGTTCGGCGGCCGAACTCATGCTCAGCATGCCGGCGAACGCCAGCGGCATCAGCAGAAATCGCCCGAGCCGGTTTGTGATTTTCATGTTTTTTCCTCCCTTGAAAACTTCTGCCTTGGTCTTTTGACGGGTGATGCTAGCCGGTCTGGCCGGACTGGAGCAAGGGCCGGTCCCGCATGGGAGCAGCGTTCGCCTATCAACACTTTGAAAACCGTGAAAGCCGTTTACCGAACCCGCTAAGCAATTGAAAACCCGCCGCCGCCAAAGTCGTTTCCGACCACAGCCAATGGGAGGCAAGAGATGAGCGGGAATGCAATTCTGGAAAACGTGCGGCGATATCGCGCCACGGCGTCATTGTATCGTCAAACGGCAGCATTCCGTCCGGCCCAGCGGCAATCGCTGCTGGAGCAAGCCTATGAATGGGAAACCCGCGCGCTCGTCGAACTGGAAGGCTATTTCGAGCCGCACGAGGCCAAGTCAAGCCCGATGCAGACCTGGATGGTCCAGACGGCGACCTGGCCCATGCTTAACGCTGCGTAAGTTTTTTCTGCGGGGGGCGGCGTAGCCGTCGCGCTCTCCATGCGGCTTTCCGGGGTTGCGCTTTACCCCGCCTTTGGCAAGAGTCCGCGCACCACGCCTCGTTAACGGTGCGTGCGCCGACCCAAGGAAACCGCTGCAAGATGTCTATCGAAAAAATCCAGCCCGATAAGTTGTTCAAGCGCAATGTCGGCGGCCATGTGCTCTATTCCCATGTCGTCGTCGCCTCCGGCGAAAAGCTCGTCTTCGTGTCCGGCCAGCTCGCGCGCGACAAGGACGGCAACATCGTCGGTCCCCGCGATATGCGCGCGCAGATCAAACAGGTCGGCGAGAACCTGAAGAATGCGCTGGAGGCCGCCGGCGCCACGCTTCACGATTTGGTCAAGACCACGACCTTCGTGACCGACATCGATGAGTTCTTCAAACACGTCGATGTCAGGCACGACTATCTCGGCGTCGGTCTGCCCGCGAGCACAACTGTTGAGGTACGCCGGCTGTCCCATCCCGATCTCGTGGTCGAGATCGAGGCCATGGCTCTGCTGAAGGGATAGTGACCCGTCTCCAGGGATCAGGGTCTTTCGCAAGGGATAATGGCTCTTCTCAAGGCATGAGATTTGCCTGATGGTATCGGCTTTATTTCTGCCGTTTCGTTTTGGCCGATGAGAGGAAATCCGATGACGTCGTCCGCCTCCTTCATTTCCCGCCGTACCGTGATGCTGGGTGCGACCGGTGCCGCGCTATCGGCGCCGTTCGTGTCGCGCGCGGGGTTGGCAGCGTCCGTGCCCAATATCCGTTATGCGACCGGCGGCGGCATCGGGCCGAACGAGATGGAGACGATCATCTTTCTCGACTACGTCAAGCAGAACGTTCTGAAGAACTACGGCAAGGTCTACACGCTCGACATGACGTTCACGCGCGGCACGCCCGAAGCGGCGGCGCTGCTGGCCGCGGGCCAGGCCGACGTCGCCACCCTGTCGGGGCCGGCCTTTGCCACCCTCATCGTCAAGGATGCGGTACCGAACGGATTGACCATCATCTCGGATAACTACCAGGACGGCCACACCGGCAACGCGACCAACAGCTTCATGGTTTTGAAGGACTCAGCCATCAAGACCATCGCCGATCTCAAAGGCAAGAAGATCGGCATCAACGCGTTTGCCTCCGCGGTTGATCTCGCGCTCCGCGTCGCGCTGAAGAAAAACGGCATTGATCCGCGTCGGGACGTCGAGATCGTCGAAATCGCGTTCCCGAACATCGCCTCCGCGATTCGTGAAAAGCGCATCGATTGCGGCGTGCTGGTGATTCCGTTCCTGGCGATCGAAAGCCCGAAAGGCGACCTGCGGCCGGTCTTCACCGGCGGCGATGCGTTCGGCGGTCCTTCCTCGGTGATCTTCCAGGTCACGACCAATGCGTTCCTGAAGGAGCATCCTGAGGCGGTGAAGGCGTTCCTCGCCGATTACGTCGATGGCCTTGCGTGGTTCTACGATGCAGCCAATCGCGAGAAAGCGATCCAGCTGGTGTCGGATTTCACCAAGTCATCGAAGGACGTGCTGAATTCCTACTTCGCTACTGGCCGCGATTACTACCGCGATCCCAATGCCTGCGTGTCGGCCCAGAGCATCCAGAAGCCGCTCGACGCGATGTTCGAGGAAAAGCTGATCGACCGCCGCATCGACGCATCCAAATATCTCAATGTCAGTCTGCTGCCGAAGCCGTGCGCGTTGTAATGCCTGAGGTTGCCAAGGTTCAAATCAAGGGCGTTTCCAAAACCTACCCCGGCGACAAGCAGCCAGTGCAGGCGCTTCAAACCGTCGACCTCAACATAAAGACCGGCGAATTCGTCTCGATCGTGGGTCCTTCCGGCTGCGGCAAGAGCACGCTTTTGTATGTGGTCGGCGGCTTCCTCGATGCCGCCGGCGAGGTTCTGGTCGATGGCAAGCCGATCGCGGGGCCCGGCACCGACCGCGGCGTGGTGTTTCAGGAATATGCGCTGTTTCCGTGGCTCACCGTGCGCAGCAACATTCTCTACGGTTTGGAACGAGGTTCGTTGCCCGCTGATGAGCGCGTGCGCATTGCCGACCGCCTGATCGGCGTGATCGGCCTGAAAGGTTTTGAGGATCGATTCCCGCGCGAACTCTCCGGCGGCATGAAGCAGCGCGTCGCGATTGCGCGGACGCTGGCCTGCGATCCCGCCATCCTGCTGCTCGATGAACCCTTCGGCGCGCTCGATGCGCAGACACGCGAGGTGATGCAGGATGAACTGTTGCGGATCTGGCTCGAGACCCGCAAGACCGTTCTGATGATCACCCATGACGTCAACGAGGCGGTCTATCTCTCCAACCGAATCTGCGTGATGTCCGCCCGGCCGGGAAAGATCGTCGAGGAATTTTTGATCGATCTCGATCGCACCCTCCCGCGCGAACAGCTCTTCACCTCGGACGCCTTCAACAAGGTGCGCAACGAAGTCTGGATTTCAGTGCGGCGCCAGGCGCTGGATGCGGAGAAAGCGGCGCATGCAGCCAACTGATCGCTTCTCCTTGCTGTGGTCGCCGGTCGGACGGATGATTCCGCTGATCGTGCTCGGCCTGCTGTGGCAGGCGGTGAGTAGCTTGCGCCTGATCGACCCGGCATTTTTGCCGTCGCCGGCGCGCGTCGGAATCGCGATCCATGATCTTCTATCGGGGCGAGAGATCAGGGACAATCTGTTCATCACGCTGTGGCGCGCCGGCCTTGGGCTCGTGCTCGGCTCGCTCGCCGGCATCTGGCTCGGCCTGATGATGGCGCGTTCGCCGGTGTTTCGCGCCTATGCGACGCCGATCGTCGGCGGCACCTATTCGCTGCCGAAGTCGGCGCTGATCCCGTTGTTCATCCTGTGGTTCGGCATCGGCACCACGACATCAGTCTGTGCGGTGTTCCTGGCTTGTCTGCTGCCGATGGTCGTCAATACGTCGCAGGGAGTTTCTTCCACGCCGCGTGTGCTGGTCTGGGGCGCGGAAGCCTTCGGCACCCGGCCACGCGCGATGCTGTGGCGGGTCTATCTGCCGCACGCGCTGCCGGACATTTTCGCAGGGTTGCGCGTCGCGCTTGGATTTTCCTTTGTGCTCGCGATCTCCTCGGAAATGATCGCCTCGACCAACGGCATCGGCAAACTGATCTTCATGTATGGCGAGAATGGCGCCTACGATTACATGTTCGCCGCGATCGCCTGCATCGTTGTCGTGGCCTTCGTCGCGGACCGCCTGCTGTTGATGCTGACGGCGAAAAGCCTTCGCTGGCATGAATCGGCGCAGAGGACGGCGTGAGCGAAAGACCGGCGATGAGCGCAAAAGCGGTGAGCCGGCGCGGCCTTCACGTCCGCTCGATGATCTCGGTGTTGACGATCATCGTGCTCTGGGAAGCCGTTGCGCGAGCCGGTCTCACGCCGGCTTTGTTCCTGCCGCCGTTCACGAAGGTGATTTCCGAATGGTGGGCGGTCTGTGCGGACGGTTCGCTGCCGCTCGATCTCGCTGTCAGCCTGTCGCGCGCGGCAGCCGGACTTGGTCTTGCAGCCGCCGTCGGCGTTCCGCTCGGCATTGCAATGGCGCGCAGTCGTTTCCTGCATTGGCTGTTCGATCCCGTGGTCGCGCTGGCGTTTCCGTCGCCGAAGATCGCCTTTCTGCCGATCTTCATTCTCTGGTTCGGCATCTACAGCCTGTCGAAAATCCTGCTTGTCGCATTCGCCTGCGTGTTCCCGATCCTGATCGGCAGCTTTGCGGCGGCGTCGAGCGTCAACCGGGTCTTGATCTGGTCGGCGGCGTCGCTCGGGACGTCGCGTCTCGGCATGCTGTTTCGCATCGTGCTGCCGGCCGCCTGGCCGCGGATTTTCGCCGGCCTTCGGGTCGCGCTGCCGGTATCGCTGATCACGACCTTTACGGCCGAGATGGTCTCTGGCGGCGGCGGGATGGGCGCAACCCTGATGTACTCGCAACGCTTCTTCGAAAGCCCGACCGTATTCGCCTATATCCTGACCATGCTCGGCGTCGGTCTGCTGCTTGATTTCGTCATGTTGAGGCTTCAGGCGGCGTCCGCCTGGTCGCAGCCGTCGTGATTGCCTCGGCTTGGCGCATCTTCTAAAGGTCTTTTCCATGGCGGATTTCCACGGTGTCTTTCCCTATCTTGTTTCGCCTGTTGATCCCGACGGCGCCATTCGCCGCGAGGTGCTGGCGCGCCTGTGTGACGATCTTATCGCTGCGGGCGTGCATGGCTTGACGCCGCTCGGCTCGACCGGCGAGTTCGCTTACCTCAACAACGCGCAGCGGCTGGCGGTGGTGGAAACCACAATCGAGGCCGCACGTGGTCGCGTGCCGGTCGTGGCCGGCGTCGCCTCGACCTCGACACTGGACGCGGTGGCGCAGGCCAAGGCCTGTCAAAAATGCGGTGCCGACGGCATCCTGGCGATTCTGGAGGCGTATTTCCCGCTGTCCGACGCGCAGGTCGAATCCTATTTCCGAGCGATCGCGGACGCGGTCGATATTCCCGTCGTGATCTATACCAACCCGCAATTCCAGCGCTCGGATCTCTCGCTCGATTGCATCGCGCGGCTGTCGGCCCATCCACGCATCCAGTACATCAAGGACGCCTCTACCAATACCGGGCGGCTGTTCTCGATCATGAATCGTTGCGGCGATGCTATCCGGGTGTTCTCGGCGTCCGCGCACATTCCTGCGGCGGTGATGCTGATCGGCGGGTTAGGGTGGATGGCGGGGCCGGCCTGCATCATCCCGCGGCAGAGCGTGGCGCTTTACGATCTCTGCAAGGCGAAGCGCTGGGACGAGGCGCTGGTGCTGCAACGAAGACTATGGCGGGTCAACGAGGCCTTTGCGCGCTATAATCTCGCCGCCTGCATCAAGGCCGCGTTGGCGATCCAGGGCTATGACGTCGGCGATCCCGTCCCGCCGCAAAAGGCGCTGACGGCGGAGGAGCGCGAGGCGGTGGCGGCGGTGTTGCGGGAGGTGGGGTAAATAAACGCCATCCTGGCTACGCTTTTTGTCGTCATTCCGGGGCAGCCCGTTAGGGCTGAGCCCGGAATCTATTTCTCCCAGCATTCGTACGGCGCCATGGATTCCGGGTCTCGGCCTTGCGGCCGATCCCGGAATGACGGCGGAGAGGGCTTGGCCTGTTCCTTGCCTGTCGGCTAGATTACAGGACCTGACGAAATCTCAAGGAAATCGCGATGAACATTCTTCCCGGCAATCTACGTTTCGGTGCGGGCCAACCGGTCAAGCGTCTGGAGGACCAGCGGCTGCTCACCGGCAAGGGCCATTTCATCGACGACAAGCCGGAAGATGGCGCGCTGTGGCTCTACATGCTGCGCTCGCCGCATGCGCATGCGAAAATCGTCTCGATCGACACCAAAGCGGCAGCCGAAATGCCGGGCGTGGAAGCGATCTACACCGGCGCGGACCTGATCGCGGATGACATCGGCACGCTGCCGACGCTGTTGATTTTCCCGCGGCCGGATGGCTCGCCGATGACGGTGCCGCCACGGCGGCTGCTGGCCCATGAACTCGTGCGTTATGTCGGCGAGACCGTCGCCGCCGTCGTGGCGACCTCGCGCTTCGCCGCGCAGAGCGCCGCGGAAGCGATCGCGGTGGAATATGAAGTATTGCCCTCCGTGGTCGACCCGCTGGAAGCGATCAAGCCGGGCGCGCCGCTGGTGTGGTCCGAGGTACCCGACAACATCGTGGCCCGGATGAGCTATGGCGATGCGGCGGCGGTGGAAGCCGCCTTCGCCAAGGCCGACCATGTCGTCTCGCTCGATCTCGTCAACCAGCGCCTGGTGCCATCCGCGATGGAGCCGCGCTCGACCATTGCCGAAGTCGAACAGAAAACCGGCCGGCTGATCCTGCATGTCCAGTCGCAGACGCCGGCGGCGACCCGCGACACGCTCGCCGAAGCCGTGCTGAAACGGCCGAAGGAAAGCATCCAGGTTCTGGTCGGCGACATCGGCGGCGGCTTCGGCCACAAGACCAATCTCTATCCGGAAGACGGCATGGTCGCCTATGCCGCGGTCAAGCTGAACAGAAAGGTGCGTTGGCGCGGCGAGCGGTCGGACGATTTTCTCGGTGGCAGCCATGGCCGCGACCTGACCTCGACGGCCGAATTCGCGCTCGATGCCAAAGGTCGCGTGCAGGCGTTTCGGGTGCGTTCGGCCGGCGGTACCGGCGCCTATATCACCGGTACCGGCGCGCTGATCCCGCTGATCCTCGGGCCGTTCGTGCAGACCGGCGTCTATGACCTGCCGCTGGTTCATTACGACCTCAAGGCGGTGATGACCCATACCGCGCCGGTCGCAGCCTATCGCGGCGCGGGCCGGCCCGAGGCGGTCTTCGTCGTCGAGCGGCTGATGGATGCAGCCGCACGGCAATTGAAAATGGACCCGCGCGCGATTCGTAAAGCGAACTACGTCAAGCCGTCGCAAATGCCTTACACCAACGCCGTCGGCCAGGTGTATGACTCCGGCGCGTTTGCGCACATGCTGGAGCACGCCGTCAAACTGTCGGACTGGGATGGCTTTGCCGCGCGCAAGAAAGCCGCGAAGAAAAAAGGCCTGCTCTACGGCCGCGGTCTCACCAGCTATATCGAATGGACCGGCGGTACCGTGCATAACGAGCGGGTCAATCTGCATGCGACGGCCGAAGGACGCATCGTCCTCAATGCCGGCACCCAGGCAATGGGGCAGGGGTTGCAGACCACCTTCGCGCAGATGATCTCCGAAGCGCTCGGCGTCTCCATCGACAAGGTCGACGTGGTGCAGGGCAATACCGATCTCGCCATCGGCTTCGGCAGCGTCGGTTCACGCTCACTGTTCGTCGGGGGCACGGCGGCGGTGGTGTCGGCGGTGGATCTGATTGCAAAGGCCCGCGAGAAGGCATCGCAGATGCTGGAAGCATCCGTCGAGGATATCGAATATCGCGACGGCACGCTCACCGTGGTCGGCACCGACAAACATGTCAGCCTGTTCGACATCGCCAAAAAAGAAGCGGGCGCGCGGCTCTCCGTCGACAGCGAAGGCCAGACCGACGGCCCCAGCTGGCCGAACGGTACGCACATCTGCGAAGTCGAGATCGATCCGGAGACCGGCGTCACGCGCGTGGTGCGCTACACCACGGTGGACGATGTCGGGGTCGCCATCAACCCGATGCTGGTGACGGGGCAGGTGCATGGCGGCGTCGCGCAAGGCATCGGTCAGGCGCTCTATGAAGGCGTGACCTACAGCAGCGAAGGCCAGTTGATCACCGCGAGTTATCAGGATTACTGCATTCCGCGCGCCGACGATGTGCCGCCGATCGAGGTAACGCTGGATGGTTCGGCGCCTTGCCGTACCAACCCGCTGGGCGCCAAGGGTTGCGGTGAATCCGGCGCGATCGGTGGCCCGCCCTGCATCGCCAACGGCGTGATGGACGCGCTTTCCGATCTCGGCATCACCTCGATCCAGACCCCGATCTCGCCGATGAAGGTCTGGGAAGCGATCCGGGACGCCAGGATCAAGGCGGCCTGAACAGTCACCATCATTCCGAGGCGCTCGCAAGAGCGACCTCGGATGTGCAATTGCACATCCGAGGTCTGGTGCTAGCGCACCTTCCCGGAATGACATTGGTCCCTGTCACACCGTTCTGCTAGCTTGGCGGGCATTGTGACAGGAGAGATTCGATGCGCAAATTCTTGACGATGCTCGCAGCACTGGCGACGCTGAGCCTCACCAATTGCGGCTATAACGCGATTCAGACCAACGACGAGCAGGTCAAATCGTCCTGGTCGGAGGTCCTCAACCAGTATCAGCGCCGCGCCGACCTCGTCCCCAACCTCGTCAATTCGGTGAAGGGCTTTGCACAGCAGGAAAAGGACGTGCTTTTGGGCGTGACAAATGCGCGCGCCAAGGTCGGCTCCATCCAGGCGACGCCGGAACTCGTCAACGATCCCGGCGCGTTCGCCAAATTCCAGGCCGCCCAGGGCGAACTCACCAGCGCCTTGTCGAAGCTTCTGGTGGTGACCGAGAATTATCCGCAGCTGAAATCGGATGCGCTGTTTCACGACCTGATGTCGCAGCTTGAGGGCACCGAAAACCGCATCACGGTGGCGCGCAACCGCTACATCAAGGCGGTGCAGGACTATAACGTCGGCATCCGTACTTTCCCGAACAATCTCACCGCGATGGTGTTCGGCTACAAGGAAAAGGCCAACTTCACGGTCGAGAACGAAAAGGAAATCTCGACCGCGCCGAAGGTGGATTTCAACCCGGCGCCGGCGCCGGCGAAGTAGCCGCGCGCCGATGATCGCACGGGCTCTCCTCGCCGCGCTTCTGCTGTGCTGGCCGTTCGCCGCCACGGCCGACGTGGCGGTGCCGCCGTTGTCGGGACGGGTGGTCGATCAGACCGGCACATTGTCGGCCTCCGACGCTGCCGCGTTGACGCAACGGCTGAAGGACCTCGAGACCCGCAAGGGCAGCCAGGTCGCGGTGCTGATCGTGCCGACCACGCAGCCCGAGACGATCGAGCAGTTCTCGATCCGGGTTGCGGAAGCCTGGAAGATCGGCCGCAAGAAGATCGATGACGGCGCGTTGTTGATCGTGGCCAAGGACGACCACAAGCTGCGGATCGAGGTCGGCTATGGGTTGGAAGGCGCGCTCACCGACGTGACCTCGCGCCGCATCATCGACGAAATCATCGTGCCTCGGTTCAAGACCGGCGATTTCGCGGGCGGCATTTCGGCCGGCGTCGACCGCATCATTCGCATCATCGATGGCGAGCCGCTGCCGGCCCCGAAGCCGGAGGTGTGGCACGGGGCCAACCCGGACATGTTCTTCGACATCGTTTTCAGCCCGTTCGGTTTTATCGGCTATGCGGCGATTGCCGCCATCCTGCGCGGTTTGATGGGCCGGCTGCTCGGCTCGGGCGTCACCGCCGGCGTGGTCGGCGCCATCGTCTGGTTTCTGCTCGGCTCGATCATCGTCTCCGGCATTTTCGGCGTCATTGCGTTCTTTCTCACGATGTTCGGCGACAGCCTCCTGGCCGCGAGTTCAGGCGGCGAGCCGGAGCGGGCGCGGCGGCGGCTGGTCGTCCGGCTCGTCCGGAAGTTCCTGGTCGGGCGGTTCGAGTTCGGGCTCCAGCGACAGCGGATTTTCCGGCGGCGGCGGCAGCTTTGGTGGCGGCGGCGCGTCAGGGAGCTGGTAATCATGGGTCTTGGGCGCATCAGCAAGCATCTGATCGAGCACCACTGGCGGGTGCGGCGGGTTTTCCCGCCACAAGCGCTCGACCTGATCGAACAGGCGATCAAGGCGGGTGAGGCGACGCATTCCGGTCAGGTCCGCTTTGTGGTCGAAGGCGCGCTCGACGGCAAGCCGTTGTTCAGTGGCCAGTCCGCACGCGAGCGCGCGCTCGATATTTTCTCGCATTTGCGGATCTGGGACACCGCGCACAATAACGGCGTGCTGATTTATCTCTTGCTCGCCGATCGGGACGTCGAGATCGTCGCCGACCGCGGTATCGACGCTCATGTAGGCGCGGCCGGCTGGAACAAGATCTGCAAGGCGATGGAGGCCGACTTCAAAGGCGGCAATTTTTCAGGCGGCGTCATCAAGGGAATTGCCGCCGTCTCGCAACAGCTGGCGACGTATTTTCCCAAGCAGGGCGCGGGTCCGAACGAACTGCCGGACAAGCCCATCGTGATGTAAGCGCGGGCAGGGTGATCGAACGATATGTTGTTCATCATGCTGAACCGTTCATTCGTCTCCGGTTCATACTGACTGCGACATTCTTTCGCGCAGGGGGCGGCCCCGCGGTGTCGACCTCTCGCGAGATCTAACGAATGGAGCAAAGTCATGTTGAAGAATTGGATCGCCGCCAGTGCCTTCACTGCTGCGTTTTGCTTGATGGCCGGAATGCCGAATGCACAGGCGATGCCTGTGGGTAATGCCGGCGGCGGCGACGCGCAGGTCATCCTTGTTTCAGGCGGCTGCGGCCCGTACTGGCACCGCGGCCCTTATGGCGGCTGCCGGCCGGGCGGACAATGGGGTTACCCGGGCGGAGGGGGCGGCGGAGTCCGTCCGATTTTCGGCCCGTATGGCGGAAGGTGGTGCCCGCCGGGCTATCACCTCGGCCCGTACAGAGGCCGGTGTTGGCCGAACTGACGAGATCACGCGTCGCCGATCGCGGCGTGGATGCCACACAAATCTCAAGATAGCTGCTATCGCCTTCGCTCGTCGAGCGCGCGTATGAGCACACTTCTCACAATGGTCGGTTATTCGCCCCGCTCCACCGCTTCATTGTGAGCCAACGGGGCCGTGCTTTGCGCGGACCCGTTGGACTTGGCCGCGGCGTCAAGCGTTCACGTCTTCTTTGCCCCTGCCGGAGGGTTCACAGGGTCAGCCCTCAGCGAAGGCCGCGCGGCGACGCGGTCGAACCATGCCTTGATATGCGTATTGGCGGGATCGATCGTCTGGCCGACCAGCGCGCCGAAATCGAGCCAGCAAAACAGCAGAATGTCGGCGAGCGTAAAACGCTTGCCGCAAAGATATTCCCGCCTGTCTGCCATCTGCCCGTTGAGCCAGGCGAGGCGATTGGCGGCGACCATCTTCAGGCCCGGCGAAGCCTCGGGGACCACCGCAATGCGCTTTTCAAAAAATCTTACGGCTTCGCCGAAGCGATAACCGTTGGCCATGGGTTCGCAGATGTTGAGATCGACACGGCGCGTCCACATCCGGCATTCCGCCCGCTGCTTCGGCGTCGCTCCGATCATCGGCGGCTCCGGCTTGATCTCCTCGAGATATTCGCAGATCGCGGTGATCTCGGAGAGATAACTGCCATCGTCGAGTTCGAGCGTCGGCATCTGGCCGTGCGGATTGCGCTTGAGGTGTTCGTCCTGCCGGTTTTCGCCGCCGTGCAGATCGACGGTCTGCTTCGGGATCTCGATGGCCTTTTCCGCCATGAAGATGCGAACGACGCGCGGATTGGGCCCGATCAAGTCGTAAAGCTTCACGGCGTACCCCTCATTTTTTACGCTGGACGCATCGAGCAGACCTGGGAGCGGCCTGTCAAACGAAGGCGAGATTAGCCGTCATCGAGCTTGTTGAGATCGCGCACCGACTGCATGATCGGCTCGAAGTTCGATCGCGCGTCGAGTGCGTCGAATAGCTGCGCCGTATCGGACAACAGCGCGTGCGAACGCTGGATTGCGATCCGCACGTCTTCCTGCGGCGTATCGGACAGCCGCCCGTGACCGGACAGCAGGATTTTCGAATCGAGGCCCTTCAGCCGCTCCAGCGACTGGATGTAGTCGCTGATGCTGCCGGACCCGAACACCCCGCCCATCACGCCACCGGGCATCAGCGTATCGGCGGCAAACAACAGTCCCTTGTCCTGGTCGAACAGGCTGATGCAGGCCGACGTGTGGCCCGGCGTGTACATCACGTTCAGGCGGAAGTCGCCGAGGTCGAACAGATTGCCTTCCTCGAGCCAGATGTCGACATTGATCGGCACGTTCGGCTCATTGAACATCTTGCGCAGCATCGAGAAGTCGTCGCGCAGCATGATCTTGTTCGCCGCGAGCCGATGCGCCGCGATGACGGTGCGGCTTTCGTTGAAATGCCAGGCCGCGCCGATGTGATCGAGATGCTCGTGGCTCAGGATCACCATGTCGATCTTGTCCGGCGGGCAGCCGAGGTGGTTCAGGCATTCGACCAGCGCGGGATAATTCGACGACAGCCCGACGTCGATCATGATCGTGCGCAATGTGCCGCGCACCAGATAGGCGTTGGCGGCGCGGTTCTTGAACCGGATCTGGTAGACGTTCTCGGCGGCCTGGATCAGCGAGCAGACCTCGTTGTTGAGCAGCACCGGAAACGGGCTCGGTTTGCGGTCGCTCATGGGTTATTTGCCCTGAAGGTGACGGCGTTGGAGGCGCGCAAGCGTTTGCTGAGCGCGTCCATCACCATCAGCGCGAATGCCGGCTGCTGGCTGACCAGATAGACGAAGCGGGCATGGTTGATCCGCATCACGCGGGTGTTGGGCGCTGCCGCGATCGCGGTGGCCGAGCGCGACGAGCCGTCGATGACAGCCATCTCGCCGAAAAATTCGCCCTTGCCGAGGGTCACGATCACGGTCTTGCGCCCGCCGTTGAGCTTGGCGATCTCGACCTGGCCGTCGAGCACGACAAACAGCTCGCGCCCGGTCGAGCCTTCCTCGAAAATGACCTGATCGACATCAAACTCGTTGATGCATTTCTCGATGGCCATGAGCTCTCCCCGCCCACCTTTTCAAGCCATGCTAGTCGGGAAAGCTGGCGCTGGGAACCGGTTCCCAGCGGCGTGGCGCCGGAAAGCCGTTAGCCAGCCCGAGATTGCCCCGGCCATTTCCTAAATTTTCGGTAAGCCCCCGGTGAAGTAAGGATTTGGCAAGATATGAAAGTTACCAAATGGTCAATCTTTAATGGAGAATTGACCGTGAGCGACCAGCAACCCGAGCCAATTGGCGGCGAATCCGGTTCCCTCAGCACAGGCGTTTCTCATTCGTCTGGCGCGCCCAGCGAGCCGTTGACGGCCTCGGTAGCCGAAACCGGCCAGGCGGGGGATGTGCCGGTGTCCGAGCCGCATACGCCCGAGCCTTCCATGTCCGAACCCGAAATGTTTGGGCCGGTGGCGCCCGAGCCCCCGAAAGTCGAGGTGGTGAAGGCCGGGGCGAGCGCGGAAGCGCCCAAGGTGGAAGCCAAACGGGAAGAAATCTCGCCGACGTCAGGCAAGGTCATCGTCATGTCACGCGGCGATCGGGCCTGGGCCGACCATGGCATCGACGCCGAACCCAAGGCGGCCGGGCACGAGAGCGTCTTTGGCAAGCGCCGGATCGCGGCGATCGCAGCCATGGTGGCGCTGGCGATTGCCGCCGGTGCGCTCGGGGGTGCATTCGCCACCGCGACATTCATGCATGGCGGCAGCGACGTCGCCACCAACAGCAGCCCGACCTCGCTCGAGGCATCGCTGTCGCGGATCGACACCGACATCCAGGCGCTGAAGAGCGGTCTCGATCATACCGCCAAACTCGGCATGAGCCAGTTCAACAAGACCAGCGAGCGTCTCGACAAGCTCGAGCGCGCGCAGGCCGAACCGGCGGCCAAAATTGCCAAGCTCAGCGAAACCGTCGACAAGCTCCGCGCTGCGCCCGCCGCGGCACCTGCGGCGGCCGCTCCTGCCGCTTCATTGGCCGCGAAGGAGACGACCGGTTCGATCGCGCCGGCTCAGCAAGCTGCGGCAACGACGGCGGTGTCCAAGCCCGACGCGAAGACCGAAGTCGGCCGCCTGCCGACGCTGGAAGACTGGGTGCTGCGCGATATCGCCTATGGTGGCGCCCTGATCGACGGCCGCCGCGGTACCTACGAAGTCTATGCCGGCGACATGATTCCGGGCCTCGGCCGGGTTGACGCGATCCGCCGCCAGGACGGCCGCTGGGTGGTCGTGACCAGCCGCGGTCTGATTGTGGCGCGCTGAAGTTTTCACCATGACGTGAAGCCGTGGCGGCTGTCGAAAGACAGCCGCCGTCTTTTTGTCTATTTCCTGAACGAATGCCACGCTAAACCCCGCCGATGAAACCGTCGTGCTTTGGTTTTGTTTGCGCATGATCCTTCGGAAAACCGTTACACATTTTCCTGGATCATGCGCCGGAATGACGGCTTTGGCGCGGTGTTTGTCAGGATATGGGTCTTCCGTTGCGTTCGCTCTTCATCGCCATCGCGCTCGTCTTTAATTCCTTGTCGCTACCCGTAGCGCAAAGCGCGCCGCTGCTGGAACGCGGCGCCGCGGTCACCGATCCCGTTGCTTTACGCGAACTCGATCACGGGGCGTTCGGCCTCGCGCGGATGCTGTCCGCATCGTCGTCCTCGGGCGGGCCGCTCACCGATGCCGCGCTGTTTGCATTACCCGCCATCGCAGGAATTCGAAAATCGCTCGACGAGGAATTCGATCGATATTCAGAGCGGCATATGGCCGAACTGCCGAATGAGACGATCGGTGTCGGGCCGCAGTTCGACTTCCAACTGTTCGACCGTGACCAGCTTTATTCGGCGACGACGCGCTTCGTGCTCGCCGGTATCGTCAACCGGATGGACCGCGCTTATGTCGCGCCAGAGAGTTGCGGTGAAATCCGTCTGATCTATCGCCTCACCGAGATCGATGCGCCGCCGGTCGGCGATCACGGCGCCTCGGCGCGGCTGCCGATGACGCTCAACCTTATCTTGAAGGCGAAAGCCGACAAGCCCGACACCAAAGGCACGGCGCCGACTTGCGCGACGATCTCGCGACGCTGGCTGGAATCGGGCGACTGGCAGCTTAGCGGCGCGGCGCTGGCGGAAAAATTGACGTCCGATAGCGGCCCATTGGCGTCGATCGGGCCTGATAATATCGAGCGTATCGAAACCAACCTTCAGATCGCGCATGTGACGCAGTCACCAAGCCATGAATTCCGTACCGACTATCTGCTGAAGGTTTTTGACTACAATCCGAATGCGAAAATCTTCGAGGAAGCGACGCTGGAAGACCAGATCGATCGCGAGCGTTTGCTGGCGGATGAAGATCTTCGGCAGCATTTCAAGGCCTGGCTGCTCGATCCCGCGCATCTTGCGGAATTCGATCGCGGCACGGTTTTGATCCCGCAAGAATTTCTTGCGAAAGCTGCGATTGCGCCAACTCCGATTGGCTTTGCGGCCACGGCGTTGCAACCGGCTTATGGCCTCGTGCAAGGCGAGGGCGAACATCCGTTGTTTTCGGCGGATGACGTCGTGACGGCGCTGCAAAGGGCCGCCGCGCGCGGCATTACCTTGCAAAATATTCGTTCGGTCGCGGGCTTCGAGCGCAGGCTTAACGACATCACCTGCGCCGGATGTCACCAAACTCGCGGCATCGGCGGATTTCATTTCCCCGGTGTCGACTGGATGGCGACCCATCCGTCGAACACGCTGATCGTGCCGGCCTCGCCGCACTTCTTCGGCGACCAGGTTCGCCGCCGCGATATCCTGACGGAGACCCGCGACGGCAAACCGGTCGATTACAGCCGCGGCTTTTCCGAACGGCCGCAACTGCGCGGCAGCGGGGAGCTGGCCGGAACCGAATATGACGACGGTTGGGGCGCGCATTGCTACGGCCTGCATGCCGAAGCCGGCGACAAATCGGCCGACAATGACCGCAGTTTTGTGTCATGGAGTTGCGCCAGGGGGCTTAGCTGCCAGGTCATGAGCGAGGCCTCGCGCATGGGCATGTGTTTTGTCGGCAATCGGTAGAACGCGACCCGCGCGAGATTGACAGTAAGCTCACCAATCGTGTTTCATCACGCCAACGCAACCAGCAAGGGATGCGGGGAGGAAACATGGACGACATCCTGATCGTCGGTGGCGGCATTGGCGGCCTGACTCTGGGTCTGGCGCTGCATGCAGCCAACATTCCCTGCCGCATCTTCGAGACTGCGCCGGAAATCCGCGCGGTCGGCGTCGGCATCAACCTGTTGCCGCACGCCACCAGGGAACTTGCCGCGCTCGGCCTTGAGGCCGATCTGGCGCGGGTTGCGATCGAAACCAGGGACGCCTCGTTCTTCAACCGCTTCGGGCAACTGATCTATGAAGAGCCGCTCGGGCGCGCGGCCGGCTACGACCATCCGCAGTTCTCGATTCATCGCGGCGACCTGCAAATGGTGCTGCTCGAAGCCTTCAAGAGCCGCGCCGGCGCCGATCGTGTTCTCACTGACCATCACTGCGTCGGCGTCGAGCAGGACGACCGCGGCGTCATGCTACATTTTGCCGTCGGTTCCAGCGATGCCGTTGGCAGAAGCGTGCGCGGTCGCGCCGCAATTGCCTGCGACGGGATCAATTCGGTGATCCGCAAGCGGTTTTTTCCCGATGAAGGCGAGCCGCGCTATTCCGGCGTCAATATGTGGCGCGGTGTCACGCGGTGGAAACCGATTTTGTCCGGCGCGAGCCTGACCCGCGCCGGCTGGTTGTCGCATGGCAAGATGGTGATCTATCCGATCCGCGAGGCCGGCGGTGACGGTCTGCAACTCGTCAACTGGGTCGCCGAGATCGAGACGCCGAACTATCGCCGGCGCGACTGGAATCGTCCGGGCTCGCTCGATGATTTCATCGGCGCCTTCGCCGACTGGCATTTCGACTGGCTCGATGTTCCCGCCTTCATCCGCGCGGCCGACAGCGTGCTGGAATTTCCGATGGTCGATCAGGACCCGCTGCCGCGCTGGAGTTTCGGCCGCGTCACGCTGCTCGGCGATGCGGCCCACCCGATGGTGCCGCGCGGCTCCAACGGCGCCGGCCAGGCGATCCTGGATACGCGGGCAATGACGACCGCGCTGCTCGCCAATGAGGATCCGGCCGCGGCGTTTGCGGCCTACGAGAAGCAACGGCTGGAGGCGACGACGCGCGTGGTTCTCACCAACCGCACCAATCCGCCGGATGCGATCCTGCGCGAGGTCTATCAACGTACCAACGACCAGCCGTTCAAGTCGATCGGCGACGTCATCAGCCATGACGAACTGGTCGCATTGTCCGAGAGCTACAAGCAGATCGCGGGCTTTTCAAAAGAAGCGCTGCGCGCGTGACCGGCACATCGACCGAAGATGCCTCGACCGTCGACGTCGCGGCGTTCATCGACGCGACGCCGGTCGGCGCCTTTCAGGTCAAATTGCTGTTGATCTGTGCGGCCGTGCTGTTTCTCGACGGCTTCGATACCCAGGCGATCGGCTATGTTGCGCCGGCGCTGGCCAAGGATTTAGGGCTCAGCAGGGGTGTGCTCGGGCCGGTATTCAGCGCTGGCCTGTTCGGGTTGATGATCGGCGCGTTGGTGTTCGGTCCGCTGGCGGACCGGGTCGGACGCAAGAGGATTATCATTTTTTCGACGCTCGCCTTCGGTCTCGGAGCGCTGGCGACGGCCTTCGTCAGGGACGTCAATACACTGCTTGCAATCCGGTTTCTGACCGGCCTCGGCCTCGGCGGCGCGATGCCGAATGCGATTGCGATGACCTCCGAATTCAATCCTCGCCGCCGCCGCGCCACCATGGTGATGTTGATGTTCGTCGGCTTCTCGATCGGAGCCGCGCTTGGCGGCTTGCTGGCGGCGGCATTGATCCCGCAATTTGGCTGGCGGTCGGTGTTCGCCGTCGGCGGTGTCGCGCCGCTGCTGCTGACGCCGATCCTGGCGCTGAGATTGCCGGAATCCGTGCGGTTCCTGGCGCTGACCGGACACGCCCATCAAGGGGTTGCGCAACTGCTCGCCCGCGTCGATCCGAAAACTGTTTTCGCGCAAGGAACACGCTTCATCGTCAACGAGCCGGCATTGGCGGGGCTTCCTGTCGCGCATCTTTTCCAGGGCGGAAGAACGGCGGCGACGCTGTTGTTGTGGGTGGTGTTCTTCATGAGCCTGCTCGATTTGTATCTGCTGTCGAACTGGCTGCCCACCGTGCTCAACGACCTCGGTGCCTCGGTCTCCACCGCGGTTTTAGCGGGCTCGATGTTGCAAGTCGGTGGTGTGGTCGGGACGCTAGCACTCGGCAGCGTCATCGATCGCTTCTCATTCCGTGCGCTGGCGCTGGTCTATCTCATCGCCGTGTTCGCGGTTGCCGCGATCGGCCAACTCGGTCATTCGATTGTCTTCGTCACTGTGGCCATTTTCGCCGCCGGATTTTGCATCGTCGGCGGCCAGATCGCGGCCAATGCGCTTGCTGCCGGTTTCTATCCAACGTCGATCCGGGCGACGGGCGTGGGCTGGGCGCTTGGGGTCGGGCGCGTGGGCTCGATTGTTGGGCCGCTGGTCGCCGGCGCTACTCTGGAGATGCGGCTCTTCGGATTCGGACTTGGTACGTCCTCCATCTTCATGCTGGCTTCAGCCGCTGCGCTATGTGCCGCAATGGCGGCTTTTTCGCTGGGCTGGCTGGCCGGATTGGGCGGAACCGGCAAGAATGTTCACGCCCCTCCGCCTTCACGGGAGGCGGTGACGCGGGCCGGAGCGTAGGGTAGGCTTGCGGACCTAAAGCGCGATGAGATTTGTTGGAATCGTCATCGCGCCTTTAATTCTCTGATTGAGCATGATCTCCGCGCAAACGCCTTTTGCGTTTGTCGCGAGCGAAAGCCGCTTCACACTTTTCCGGATCATGCTTTAGCCATGCTGGGAGTTACGCCGTGACCGATCCGACCGGGGAGAGCAAGGAACGCAACCGCGAGATCGCCGCCAATGAAAGCGCGCGGCAGACCACGAGTTCCATTCGCGTCAGCGTCTGGGCGATCGCGGCCGCCGTGATCATTGGCCTTGCCGCGTTCGGCTGGGTGGCCCTCCATAACCAATAGGCTGCGTGCCAAAGCCTGGTTCAGGCGTAATGCGTCAGGCGTTGGCCCGGCAGCAGATCATAAGCCGGGCGCCAGCCCGGCAGCGCCGCGACGCGTTGCAGCCAGCGGTCGATCGCAGGATGACTGGTCTTGAAATCGTATCCGGTCTCGTCGGGCGGATAGTGCAGATAGGCGATCATCGAGATATCCGCGATCGTGGGCCTCTCTCCAGCGGCAAAATCGTTTTGCTGCACGTGCCGCTCGAGAATTCCGAGGAAATCGTCGAGGCGCTTGCGCAGGAATTTCAGTACATTTGGATCGGGTGACGGCGTGAAGGTGCGCAGGAAGCGGTAGGTCGCCATATAGCCCGAGAGCTTGTGGTTGTCCCAGAACAGCCAGCGCAGCACTTCGAACTTCGCCTCCGCGCCTTCGCCACCGAAACGGCCATATTGTTCGGCGAGTTTCAGCAGGACCGGCGCCGTCTGGGTCAGCCGCACGCCGTCTTCTTCCAGCACCGGGATTTCGCCCATCTCGTTGACGGCTTTTCGCCACTCCGCGGTTCGGGTCACGCCGCCGGCGAAATCGGTCCACACCGGCTCAAAACTCTGGCCGCACAAGGTCAGCATCAGCGCCAGCTTGTAGCTATTGCCGGATTCCGGGAAATAATGCAGCCGGTAGGTGGGCATTCCCGTCACCCTTACGCCACCGCACCGGACGCCTTCAGGCGACCAATCGAAGCCTCGTCGTATCCGGCTTCGCGCAGAATTTCATCGCTGTGTTCGCCGACGCCGGGTGGATGCCTCGGTTTGACCTTCGCGCTGCCGTCGACCCAGATCGGGCTGTTGATCGTGAGCAGGCTGTCGTTTTCAAACGGCACCAGCGCCCCGGTTTCGATCATCTGTTGATCGCTTCTGATATCGTCGAGGATGCCGACCACCCCGAACACCAGGCCGTTGCCGTCGAGTGCGACGCGCCATTCGGCAAGATCGCGCGTGACGAAGATCCGGTCGAAAATCGCGATCAGTTCGATCGAGCGCGCATGGCGGTCGGCCTTGGTAGCAAATCGGGCGTCATCGATCAGGTCTTCACGGCCGAGGCAGCGGGCGAGCGCCGGCCATTGCCGCTCTTCATTGAGCAGCGAGAGGATCAGCCAGCGGCCGTCCTTGCAGCGATAGTGATTGGTCACGGCATTCAGCGCGCGTTCGCGCGGCCGCCGCTCCCCGAACTCGGCGCCGCATAACTTGGCCTGCGCCAGCACGCCCGCCGCCCACAGGCCGTTCGCCATCAGGTTCGACGACACATGCGACCCCTCACCGGTCCGTTCGCGCTTGTAGAGCGCGGTCACGATCGCTCCATAGAGCGCCATCGCGCAGGGGTGGTCACCCATGCCGGGGATGGAACGGGCCGGCGTCGTATTCTCGTCGGCGCGCACGAGATCCATCAGGCCCGAACGTGCCCAATAGGCGTTGCTGTCGAAGCCGGGCTTGTCGGCCTCCGCGCCCGTTTCGCCATACCCGGTGAAGGAGGCATAGATCAGGCGCGCGTTGAGAGGCTTGATATCTTCATAGGTGATGCCGAGGCGCTTGCGCACGCTTGGGGGAAAATTGGTGATGAAGACGTCGGCTTCGGCGGCGAGCCGGTAGAGCACCTGCCGTCCGTCCGGTTTGGCGAGGTCGAGCGCCAGGCTTCGTTTATTCCGTGCTTCGAGAAGCCAGGCGAAATTATGCGGGCTGACCGGATATCCCGGCAGTTTCGGCAGCAGCCGATAGGGATCGCCGGTGCCGGGCGGCTCGATCTTGATCACCTCGGCGCCGAAATCCGACAGCACGGTGGCGGCTGCGGGCGCCGCGATGAAGCTCGCGCAATCCAGAACCTTCAGCCCTTCGAAGATGCCTTTATCCATGGAACGTGCCCCTCCGCGCTTATATTTTCCTGCATTTGACCCATATCGGCGGCTCCATGCAACGCCCGCTTTGTCATGGCCGCGCGCGGCACGGGAACGTCGGGGACGTTGCGAATTCCGCAACCTTTTGATGAGGAGTCGAGGCGACGGTCATCGACAGCGCTACCAAATCTGGCAATATGCCCGTCTGAGTTGTGAAACTGAAAATCAAATGAGATAGCGTGATGCCGTGCTTCCGCTTGCCATTGATCTCGCTGGTATTCGTCCTTCTGTGTTCGGGCCTGGCTCGCGCCGGCGACTTCGAAGACTGCATCGGGCCGCTCGGGGACAAGACCGAGGCTAGCTGCACGGCGGTCCTGGACGACGCGCAGCGGCCGGCCGAGGACCGAGTCAAAGCCTATATCAACCGCTCGCGCTTCTCGACCGGCCGCGGCAAGTTCGATGCTGCGACGTCCGATGCGGAAGCCGCCCTTGCACTCAACCCGCAGTCGGTTTGGGCGTTTGTCGCCCGCGCCTATGCGCGACAGCGCAGCGGCAAGCTCGATGCGGCGTTCGCCGACTATAACCGGGCGGTCGAACTTGAACCGAAGAATCCGCAGATTTTAAGCTCGCGCGGATTCCTGCGGGCCGAGCAGAAAGCCTGGACCGAAGCGCTGGCCGATTTCGACGCCGCGATTGCACAGCGCCAGGACTACGCCGAGGCCTATGTCGGGCGCGGGCGCGTCCACGCCGAGACGGGGCAGCTTGACCAGGCGCTGGGCGATCTCAATGCGGCGCTTGCGATGAGCGCGACGGTACAGAACGGATTCTACTGGCGTGGGCAGGTCTATCGACGCAGGGGCGACGTCGATCGGGCGATCGACGATTTTTCGCGCGCGATCGCGCAGGCGCCGCAGACGGAGCGCTCAGCCTATTTTTCCCGTGCCCAGCTCTTCGTCGCCAAGGGCGATTATGTCCGCGCTATTGCCGATTTCGACAAGCTGCTGTCTTTGCTGCCGGACAACAAGGCCGTGCAACAGCAGCGTCAGGCCGCCGTGGCGATGCAGACGGAACTGGCGAAGGTACATGATGGTCAGCCGGCGGCGCCGGGTGTGTCTCCCAGCGTAGCCGCAGCACCTGCGGCTGCGCCCGTCGCGCCCCTACCTCCGATCGCGGCGACCCCGACGCCGTCCGCCATGCAGGCGCTGCAACTGATGAAGCAGGCCAAATATGCCGATGCGATCGCGCTTCTCAATCGGATGTTGAGTGCGAATCCCAATGATCAAGCCGCACTACCGCTGCGGGCAGGATCGCTTCTTGCTCTCGGCCGCTGGGCCGAAAGCCGCACGGACGCTGACACTTTTCTGAAACTGAAGCCAAATGATGTGCCGGTGCTGGGGCTCCGGGCGATTGCATCGATCGGTCTTCGACAGTTCGAAGAGGGCTTGGCTGATGCCAATCAGGCGATCGAACTCGATCCGAACAGCGCGTTTGCCTATAGCGCCCGCAGTACGGTCTACCGTGTTACTGGAAAATTGCAGGAGGCACTGGCGGATATCGATCATTCGATTTCCATTAACCCGAAGGACGGCGTGGCTTTCACCGGACGCGGGCAGACCTATTTGGCGCTCAGCCAGTTCGACAAGGCGCTGGTGGATTTCGATCAGGCGCTCGTTCTCAACCCAAGCGACGACGTCGCTCGCGCCTCGCGAGGGTTCACGTTGTTGATCAAAGGCAGCAATGCCGAGGGTATTCTCGATATCAAGACCGCGCTCGATCACAATCCAAACAATGAGATTGCCGAGCTTGGCCAAGGATTGGCGATGCTGCTTTCCGGCCAGAACGATCGCGCGTTGGTGGCGCTCAACCAAGTGGTTGGGAAGAGTCCGGATTTTGACACTCTGGCCCGAGTGCTTCGCGCCAGGGTGTTGCTTGCGAAGAACGACGCGGCCAATGCCCTGGTCGACCTCAACACCGTGCTCGGCAGTCGGCCGAACGATTCAGCCGCGTTACAGACACGCAGTCTGGTCTGGCTTGCCATGCACGCCTACGACAACGCCCTGGACGACCTCAACAAGGCGATCGCGCTGCACGAGTCGGTCGAGGTCTATTTGCACGCGCCAAACTCTATGAGACGCAGAACAAGCTCGACAAGGCGGCGGACGATTATCGGCGGGCGAGCCAGCTTCCCGCGAATACTGCGTTCGACGTATTGGCGCAGGCCGCCGCAAGGCAGAAAACCCAGCAGCTCTCGAAAAAAGTGCCGTGCGGCAATTCGACGGGTGTCGGCACCTGCCGTAATAGCGCCTGCCTGTAACGGTCATTCTTCGCCCGACAGCAGCGCGGCATTGCCGCCGGCCGCAGCCGTGTTGATCGTCACGGTCTGCTCGTTGGCAAAGCGCGCCAGGTAATGCGGGCCGCCGGCCTTGGGGCCGGTGCCGGACAGGCCGGAGCCGCCGAATGGTTGCACGCCGACCACCGCGCCGATCATGTTGCGGTTGACGTAGACATTGCCCACCGCCAGCCGCTCGACCACTGCGTCAACCACATCGTCGATCCGCGAATGAACGCCGAGCGTCAGCCCGTAACCGGTGCGTTCGATCGACGCCAGCACGCTTTCGAGGTTACCGGCCGCGTACCGCACCACATGCAGGATCGGGCCGAATATTTCCTCGGCCAGTTGATCGGCGTTTTCGAGTTCAAAGATATGCGGCGCGACATACAGGCCTGCCGGCGCGGCCCCCGCAAAATGCACGCGCGCCTCGCGCTTCATCCGCGCGATATGCGCGTCCAGTCGCGCTTTCGCCTCAGCATCGATCACCGGGCCGATATGGACGGCGGGATCACCGGGGCTGCCGATCTTTAATTCGCGAGCTGCGCCGGAAATCATCTCGATCATGCGGTCCGCGACGTCTTCCTGTACGAACAGAATCCGCAACGCCGAGCAGCGCTGACCGGCCGAACGGAACGCGGAGGTGAGAACGTCATCGGCGACCTGTTCGGGCAGCGCGGTCGCATCCACGATCATGGCGTTGATGCCGCCGGTCTCCGCGATCAGCGGCACGATTGGGCCATCCTTGGCCGCCAACGTGCGATTGATCGCGCGCGCGACTTCCGTCGAACCGGTAAAGACCACGCCGGCCACGTCCGGATCGGCCACGAGCGAGGCACCGATGCGGCCATCGCCGGGCACAAGATGCAGCGCGGATGAAGGGATGCCGGCCTCGATGCAGCAGGCGAACCGCCTCAAACGCGATCAACGGTGTCTGCTCCGCGGGCTTTGCCACCACGGTATTGCCGGCCATCAAGGCCGCGGCGATCTGCCCAGTGAAAATGGCGAGCGGAAAATTCCACGGCGAAATCGCGACGAACACGCCGCGGGCGCGCAGGGAGAGCAGATTGCTCTCGCCGGTCGGCCCCGGCATGGCCTGGCTTTTGCCAAACAGGTCGCGACCGAGGCTGGTGTAATAGCGGCAGAAATCCGCGGCCTCGCGAACCTCCGAGATGGCGTCATCAAGCGTCTTGCCGCCCTCGCGCTGTAGAAGCGCGATGAAGCGGGTCGCGCGGCTCTCCAGAAGATCGGCGGCGCGATCGAGATGCTGTGCACGGATGGCGGCCGGGGTGCGGCTCCAGTGCGCGAAGCCGCCGCGCGCCGCAGCCATGGCGGTTGTCGCATCTTCGACGGACGGATTGATCACGCTTCCGATCGGCGTGACCGGATCGGCGGGGCCGAAAATCTGTCGGGCGTTTCCGGCGCCAGATTTGCCACGGATCAGGGACGTCGCGATCACAGGCACGGCCTCGGCGTTGACCGACGCGAGCATGGCCTGCAAGGCCGCGCGGTCGCCAAATTCGATGCCGCGCGAGTTTGATCGCTGCGGCTGATAGAGATCGACCGGCAACGGTATGTTGGAATGGCGGGCATTGTCGGCCTTGCCGATGATGTCCACGGGGCGCCGCAGCAAATTGGCCACCGGCACAGCATCGTCGGCGGCGAGCGCGACGAAAGAGGAGTTGGCGCCGTTTTCAAGCAGGCGCCGCACCAGATAAGCGAGCAGATCGCGGTGGCTCCCGACGGGAGCATAGGTGCGGCAGGCTAATGTGGGTCGGTCGGCGCTCAGTTGCGCGTAAAGCGCCTCTCCCATGCCGTGCAGGCGCTGCAATTCGAAACCGCTTTCGTCGCCCGCGCGTTCGATCACGGTTGCGACCGTCAGCGCGTTGTGGGTAGCGAATTGCGGAAACAGCCGCGGCCGCAGCTTCAGGAGCTGTTCGGCGCAGGCGATGTAGTTCAGGTCGGTCATCGCCTTGCGGGTGAAGACGGGATAGCCGCATAGCCCGCGCTCCTGCGCGCGCTTGATCTCGCTGTCCCAATAGGCGCCCTTGACGAGCCGCACCATCATGCGCCGGTTCAGTTTGACGGCCAGTTCGTGCGCGTAGCCGATCACCGCGCCGGCGCGCTTCTGATAGGCCTGAATGGCGAGGCCAAAGCCGTCCCAGTCCGCGAGCGAGAGGTCGGCAAAGCTCGCGGCGATCACCTCCAGCGAGAGCTCGAGCCGGTCGGCCTCTTCGGCGTCGACCGTGAGGTTGAGGTTGAAGGATTTGGCGCGCCGCGCCAGATCGATCAGCCGTGGCACCAGCTCGTCCAGCACGCGCCGCCGGCTCAAGGCCTCGAACCGCGGATGCAGCGCCGAGAGTTTGATCGAAATGCCGGGCCGGTCGGGCAGGGGACGCGTGCCGGCGCTGGCGCCGATCGCGTCAATCGCGCTTGCATAGGCATTGAAATAGCGCTCGGCGTCGGCGGCGGTCCGCGCGCCTTCGCCAAGCATGTCGAAGGAGTAGCGGGGGAAAGCCCCTGATTTCGCCCGCGCCAGCGCGGCCTCGATGGTTTCGCCAAGCACGAAATGACTGCCCATCAGCCGCATCGCCTGCCGGGTGGCGGCGCGGACGGCAGGGAGCCCGAGGCGCTTCACCAGCCGGCCGATGGTCCCGCGCGGCGTTTCGCCCGGTTGAATGACCCGCGCCGACATGCCGAGCGCCCAGGCCGAAGCATTGACCAGGAACGCGCTCGATTTGGTTTCGTGATGGATGAAGTCGCCCTCGCCGAGCTTGTCCTCGATAAAGCGGTCGGCGGTGCGGGCATCCGGTACCCGCAACAACGCTTCCGCCAGCACCATCAGCGCCAGCCCCTCTTTGGTGGAGAGCGCGAATTCGCGCAGCATGTCCTCGACGCCGCCAAGCGGATCGTCGTTGGCGCGGATGGCCTCGATCAGGCGGCTCGCGGTCCGGTCGATCCGCGCCTCGCGATCGCCACTGAGGCGGGAAGCGCCCAACAATTGGGTCGCGATGGCGATATCGTCCGGAGCGTAAGGCGCGGTGAAGGCGGGCAGGCTGGCTGATTTGGGATGCATCGCAGGCTCCGACGCAAGGATTCGTCGGAGCATATAGGATAAGCCGCACTCAAAGGAATCGGCTTCGGCTCTGCGAACAGCGCCCCCGTGCGGGGTCTCAGCCGATCCCCAGCGACGTACGGTGGCCGATCGGCGCGAGAGACGGCCGATCCTGCTGCTTGGACCACGACACATAGCCTGCAATCAGGGTCATGATCGCAAGTCCGGAGAGGCTGACCAGGATCTGTTCCAGAAGCGAACCCGAATTTGTCACCAGAAAAAAATGGCCGGCGAGGGAGAGCAGCACCCCGGCACAAAACACCGACAGCGCCTGTTCACCACACAGGATCAGCGGCCGGAGAATCGGCGAGTTCAGGGCCTGCCACCGCTTCGGAATCAGCCGGGTGGCAAACAGCGCCAGAACGATGAAATGCAGGATGCGGTAAGGCGCGAGATTGGTCCTGTCGTTCGGAATGAATGCATCGTGCAGCCACGCTGGCAGCATATCGCCGAGTGCGGGTACGTGCCCGGCCAGCGTCATGGCGTAGGCGAAGACGAGGTAGGCGAGCCCGAGATACGTCCATAGGGGCCTGCGGAAACGGGCGCGAAACCGGCTGACGCCGCCCAGCGCGCACCAGGCGCCGAGCACAAACAGCAATTGCCAGCAGAACGGGTTGAAAAACCAGTTGCCGTCCGGAAACGTCGACAGCGTCCAATCGAACTGGCGCGCGGCGACATAGAGCGCGAACGATGCGGCCAGCGTGGAATTGGGTGCGCGCAGCATCAGCCACAACACCGGCGGAAAACCCGCTATCAGCACCACGAACAGCTGAAGCAAGTCGAGATTGGCTGCCTTGGATTGCAACAGCAGGCCGTGGGCGACGGTGCGGACCGGGTCTTCAAGGAGGCCTGCGACATTGAATTCATAGATGATGTCGGGGGCGGCAGTGCGCGTCGCGACATCGCCGATCGATACCGCATAGATCGCAAACAGCACGATGAAGGCGGCATAGAGCTGCCAGGCGCGCCGCAATAGCCGCGTGGCCCCGACGATGCTGCCGCGCTCCAGCATGATGGGTGCGTAGGTGAGCGCGGCGTTGTAGCCGATGATGAATACAAACAGTTCGCCAGCGCCCGAAAAACCGAAGTTCCGCAGCGTGAGCGAGCCCACCAGGTTGTTCGGGATGTGGTCCAGAAAGATGAACCAGTTCGCCAGACCCAGGAACAGATAGAGCCTCGTATCGCGCGCGTGGCGCGCGAGTGCGGTAATGGTGTTCATAAGATTAATTTCGGGTGAGGCGTTCTGCCGGCGTGACAATGGACGCAGGAAGTAAGGCGCTTCGGCCACGCTTGCAAGGCGGCTCGCCGTTATGTGAATCAGAGGTGATATGTCTCTGCTTCAATGGTAAAGCCAGGGCTGGAACACGAAGCTGTGAGCGCCGGGAATATTTTAGAATACGTTAAGCGAATCACGCGGCCAGACGGCGCATACAGCCTCGATCCGTCGAATCGGGCCCTAATAGGTTGCGGCGAGATATTCGACGATTTTTGAAATATCGGCGTCCGGGACGGGCGCGCCATACGACTTGATCATCTTGGTGACTTCAGCCCGCCAGAAATCCTGGCCGAATTTGGGGCCGCGCGGCTGCGTCGAAATGTAATCGGCCGAATGGCAACCCGTGCAATTGGTCATGACGACGTCGAGATTGGGGCCGGGTTTGAAGGCGGCGGTTTCCGGTGGCAGGTTGTAGTCGACCGGAGCTGCGCTCGCCGAACCGTATTTGATGATCAGGGCAAGAACGATAATGAGCAGAATCGCGAACAGAAGCCGACGTTTCATGATCGTTTTCCTCAGGCGGCGGTAACGCGGACGGTTTCGACGACGTTGCGCAGATAGCCGGCTGGATTCCAGTTCGGTTGCATCGGCTGCGTCTCGCCCGTGTTGTTGGTCGCGCGAACCCTCAGATCGTGGGTGCCGGGGGCAAGTTTCACCGGCAGTTTCCATTCGCGAAACGAATATTTCCCGAGGTCGCGACCGAGCTTGGCAGGTGTCCAGGTCAAACCGTTGTCGGTGGAGACCGCGACGTCCTTGATGCCGCGGCCGCCGTCGAATGCGATTCCCCTCAAGGTCACGGTCTTGCGCGCCTTCAGCCGACCGTCATCGGTCACATTGGTGATGAAGGAGCGCACCGTCAGCCGATTAATCGGGATGGTGGCCTTTGGCGCCGTGCCGGGTTCAACGCATCCGCAAGGCGTATCCGGAATCCGGTAGGCGGTCTTCATCCAGAATCCGTCGAATGTGTTGTCGATCACCGTGATCTCGCTCAGATGCTTGACCCAATAGGTGCCGTAATAGCCCGGCACCACGAGACGCAGTGGAAAGCCGTTGAGGACCGGCAGATCCTCGCCGTTCATTCCGTAGGCGAGCATCACTTCGCCGTCGCGGGCGTGGTCGATGTCGAGCGCCTTGACGAAGTCGGGTGTCGTATCCATCACCGGCTCGTCCATGCCGTTGAAGGTGACCTGCCGCGCGATAGCCTGCACCCCGGCCATGTCGAGCACGGTCTTGAGCGGCACGCCGCGCCACCGCGCATTGCCCATCGCGCCATTGCCCAATTGGCCCCCGGCGACGCGCGGGTCGAAAAAGCCGCGGCTGTTGCCGGAACACTGATTGACCGCGACAAGATCGACCGCCGGCAGCTTTCTGAGTTCCTTCAGGGAAAGCTTGAGCGGACGATCGACCTTGCCCTTGATCTCGAGCGTGAACCGGTCGGGGTCGATGTTCAGCGGCACGCCGGCCAGATGATACCGGACGAAGAAAGCGTTGTTCGGCGTGATCGGCCCATCGTCGAAGATCGAAAACGGTGTTTCGAGTTGCGGCGGCCGGCTGGTCAAGCCGATCATCGGCCGCTTCTGCGGATATCTGACCAACGGCCGCTTGCCGTTCTCAAACGGCAGCACCACCTCGTCGAACGCAAACGCCCGTGGCGATGTCAGGCCGATGGCAATTGCCGCAAAGCCGGCGCGTTTGAGAAATTCTCGCCTGTCGACCATCGCGTTTTCTCCACCGGGCTATCGCCGCGTTTATTTTGGCGAGGATAGTCCCATCGGTGGTCAACAAGTCAATTCCCTGGCGGTGGCTGTCACGTATTTTTTGGAACGATGATGTGACCGCGAAGCGCTCCGGCCGCCACGAGCAGCCGGAGCGCCTCAATAATTCGCATCAGGCCGGTCAGTACGAACAGACGTTCACGGTGCGGAAGCGGTAGCCATACGGCGTCAGCACGCGCCGGGTCACATAGCAGCCGTCGTCGACATAGCCGACGCCGAGGCCGAAGCCGCCGAAGTGGTGATGATAACCACCCCAGCCCCAGCCGCCGAACGGCTTGGCCGATGCGGTGGAGGGAGCCAGAGCGGCGACGCCGAGAGCAGCCGCGGCAGCAAGGATGATCGTCAGTTTGCGTAGCATGGTCGTTCTCCTCGATTTGCGCTGGGCGCGCGGGTTGCAGTTGCTTTCACTTGCAGTCTCACCCCTTGGCCATCAGTCGCGCCGTTTCGAAACGGGGTTCGAGGCAGCCCCATCCGGTTCAAGGATTTTTTTTCTGAATGCCTGTTCAGGATCGCGTTAACCAAGATGTCGCCCCCGCGCGCTGTGTGTAGCCCGTCATTGCGAGCCAACGGATCGCGCGAATGCGTGCCCGATGACAGGCTCCGCGAAGCAATCCAGAAATCCCCAATGGCGAAGGTTTGTTACAGTGACAACGAACATCGGATTGCTTTGTCGCGTACGCTCCTCGCAATGACGATGAGCTCAGGGACAACGTGAACAACAACCGTCGCTGTTCAGGCGGCAACCGTCTTTTCATCGTCAACGAGCGCGGACAAAGCGTCGGCCTTGGCGACGACGCACACGCTCATCGGTCCGGCGCGACCGCGGATTTCAACCTCCTGTCGCGGCAGCGCATCGTCGGCAAGACCCGCCGTCATGCGCATGTCGTCCGAGAGGATGGCCTCGCAGCCGAGGCCTTTGGTCATGTCCTGCAACCGCGCCGCGACGTTGACGGCGTCGCCAAGCGCGGTGAACACCATGTGGTCGCGATAGCCGATGTCGCCGACGATCACTTCCCCGCCGTGAATGCCGATGCCGAAGCGGATCGGCTCGCGCAGGTCGTTCTTGAGGAACTGATTGAGTTCCTCGACATGGACCGAGATGCGCGCCGCCGCCATCAGCGCCTGGCGGCAGGCGGTTTCCCGGTCGGTCGCCAGGCCAAACAAAGCGAGTTGCCCGTCGCCGAGAAACTGGTTCGGCTGGCCGCCGCATTCGATCACGGCCTTCGAGACCGCGCCGAGAAAACGGTTGACGATGAAGACCGTGTCGAACGGCAGGCGGTTTTCCGCGAGCCGCGTCGAGCCGCGCATATCCACGAACATGCTGACGAGGTAGCGCTCCTCGCCGATATGCGAGGGGCCGTGACGGGTCGCTGCGGCCTGCGGCGTGAAGATCTGGAAGAAGGAAAGGTCGCTTTCGGGCCGCAGTTGACAAGCGAGACGGATCGCGGGGTCTGAATCGCTGCCGACCCGGTTGAGCACGAAGGCTTCGCGGTTGGAGGGCCGCGGCAGGGAGGCGCAGTCGCCGATCACGCGGATCCGGCAGGTCGAACAGCGGGCGCGGCCGCCACACACGCTCGCATGCGGGACCTGATAGCGCAGGCTCGCTTCCAGCACGGAAAGGCCTTTCGGCACCCGGATGGTGCGGCCATTGCCGTAGGAAAGGTTGATCATGCCGCCGCGCCGCTCGTGGAGGGCGCGAAGGCCGCGTGCGGCCAGCACCACCACGAGCAGGCCGATATAGCCGATGATGAAAACGCCCGCGATGTTCTCCAGCCTATCGGTCTGGGCCGGCGTGCCCACCTTGTCCGGCGTCAGGTTGGCCGCCCGCCACTCGGAATCAGCGCCGTCTTTCACGATGGTTCGGCCGCTTTGATAGAGGCCGAGCAAAGCGAGTGTCGGCACCAGCACGGCTGCGGCCAGCAGGAACGGAGCGGCGCGTTTGAAAAACGCCTTCATTCGCAGCCAGAAGTAAAGGCCGATGCTGCCGTGGATCCATGCGATCACCAACACCGATAACATCAGCCATATCCGTTGCGATGCCGTCGCCCAATAGCCGTAGAGCACCTGCGGATAGAGCTTGGAGGTTCCGAACAGCGTGTAGCCGAGCCGCGTCCCGATCACGTGCGCCGCAATCAGCGCCGGAATGCTCAGGCCGAGCACGAGCTGCAACGGTTCGATCGCTTTCCAGCGGAATTGCCGGCGCTCGTAAAGTGCCCAGATTCCGAGACCGCCGTGGATTAGCACCGCGCCATAAAACACGATGGCAACGGGCAGGAATTGCCAGAACGAAAGATGGTAGTGCAGGCCCCAGGCCATCGCCTCGACCGAGATATTGCCGAGCGCATGGTTGAGAAAATGGCTGATCAGATAGGCAAACAGGATCAGCCCGCAGACCATACGGATCTGCCGCACGCTGACGCCATGCAGGCGTTTTCCGATTTGGGTCTGGGCTGGTTCGCTCATGCGGGTCCACTGATTTATATAACCGCAAAGTTAGCGTTTAATTCCGCCACTGGAAAACTCATTAAATTCTGGGCGTGAACCCATGAACCCGGAGCGTCCGGCGGACGTCCGCCTTGGCGCCGATAACGGGCTCAAGTCGGACATGATCCCGTCTCCGAAAAGTGGCCAATACGATGCTGTCGGGCTTCTGGCTACAATCTATCAGGTTGGACGATATCCTTTGATCGCAATGGCCGTGGCCGAGTATCCGACACCATCCCACAAAGGTTGCAGACAATCTCGAACCGCTTCCATCAATCTCAGCCTGTCTCTCAATGACATTGCAGCAATTATGCTCGTAGTTGGCGCATAATGCGGTGTCTGTGAGTGCCAGAAGTCATCGAAATCTCGAAACGACACGGTAACCTCGATTGACTCGGTGTCGAGCTCTTTCAGTCCCGCCTCCTGTAACAGATCTGCAAGTACAGCGGGGCGGGATGTGTCCGTGCCCGGAATTGGCGGCGCTTCGATGCCGATGCGCCGCATCGCGCGTCGCAGGGGACCGCTTGGCGACAGTTCTGCCGCAAAATTCCAGACGCATGCGGCGACGAGGCCGCCAGGGCGCACAACACGGCGCATCTGCGACATCGCATCCGCCTTTTTGGATATGAAATTCACCACCAGAGCAGATGCGACGATGTCGAAGGATTTGTCGGGAAATGGCAAATGCTGTGCGTCAGCGATGCGGAACTCTGTTTTCATCGGCGTGACTCGCGTGCGAGCGAGGCCGATTTGCGACTCCGATGGGTCAATGGCGATCACGGATGCGGGAGCGCAGGTGTCGGAGATCAACTCGGTGAATATGCCGGTGCCACAGCCTATGTCGAGCCAATGCGCTCGCTCGGGTGGCTGCAACCAGGTGAGGAAGGCCTTGCCGATCTCGCGGCTCCAGCGGCCCATGAATTGCTCGTAGGCCTCACCGTCATCAAAGCCATGTCCTGTCACAGCCTGCTCCGCGTCAGGAACCGCAGCTCGAATAGGGGCGGCCGTCGAGCGTTGAGCGCGCCAGTCACTGCGCTTTCAGGCCGGCTACTTTCACCAGGTCCGCATTTCGGGCAATTTCTCCGCGCACATAAGCAGCGAATTCGGTGGGTGACATCGCCATCGGATCGATTCCGAGCGCGGCCAGTCTTTCGCGAACTTTTGGAGATTGGAGCGCCTTGAGGGTTTCGCTGTGCAGTGTTGCGATGATGTCGCCTGGCGTCCTGGCGGGCAGGAACAACCCAAACCAGATCGGATATTCCGCGTTTGCGATGCCCGATTCCCGCAATGTCGGAACGTCGGGCAGTGCGGATGACCGCCTGATTCCATTCACGACGAGCGCACGCAGTTTGCCGTCCTTGATATAGGGCAGAAGAAGCCCGACCGGCCCGAAGAAGAAGTCGATGCGGCCCGCAATCACCTCGGTCAGCGCCTCAGAGCCTCCTTTGAACGGGACATGCACGGCCTCGACGCCCGCGCTGCGCCGGAATAACTCCGCACTCAGGTGGGTTGCGCTGCCGACGCCGACCGATGAGAAGTTAAGCGCGCCTGGTTTTGCCCTGCCAGCCGCTATCAGGTCGCCAACGGTCTTCCAACCCCGTTCCGGGGATACAACCATGACGTTGGGAGCGACCCCGAGCGGGATTACTGGAACGAGGTCGCGCGCCGGATCAAAGTCGAGGTTGGGATAAAGCGCCGGCGAGATCGTAAGCGCCGAGCCGTGAGCCAGAATCGTGTAACCATCGGGTTCGGCTTTGGCGACAAATGCGCTGCCGATCGTGCCGCCTGCACCGACGCGATTCTCGACGACGATGGTCTGGTGGAGTTGTGCCGAAAGTTGCTCGAATACGACGCGGGGGATGATGTCAGTTGTGCTGCCAGCTCCGACCGGCACGATGGCTCGCAACGATCTCGTCGGCCATGTCCCGGCAGATGCCGGCATCGTTACCAATCCCAGCCCAAAGACGGCCAGCAGCATCAAAGAGAGCGGCTTCATGACTGTCTCCATGTCAGAGGTTGTATCGGTATCGCGGTCACTTCGGAGTTCGCCCATAAGTATCTGACGTAACGGTGCTTAGACGTCCAATGCTTGATTCATCTTGTATTCCTATAGCGATCCGGCATAAAGGTTGGCATGGACCTGCGACACGTGCGAACCTTCGTCACCGTGGCGGATCTGGGCACCGTCTCCAAAGCCGCGGTGCGCCTTCGCATTGCTCAGCCCGCTCTGTCCCGCCATATCAGCGATCTCGAGCAAGAACTCGGTCTGAAACTTTTCGATCGTGTCGGACGTCGCCTCTTGATCACTGGAGAGGGCGAGCAATTGCTCGGCGATTGTCGCGGTTTGTTGAATTACGTCAGCGGGATCAGCGAACGGGCACAGGATCTTCGCCGTGGTGACGTCGGCGTACTGAAGGTGGCTGCCACACCAATACACATCGAAGGCGTCTTTTCACAATTTCTGCACCGCTATGCGGAGCGCTATCCCAATGTGCAGGTAACGGTCGCTGAGGGAAGTGGCCTTGAGATTCTGGCGATGCTGGAGCGTGGCGAGATACATCTTGGTCAGATGCTTCCATACGGAGTTCCACTGGACGATGGGCAATTCGGGAGCCAGCAACTGGAACCGGCCGAACTCCTCGCCGCATGTCACCCATCGATGACACTAGGCAGCCAGCGCGCAATCGAGGTCGCGCGGCTGGCGCCTTTTCCGTTACTGCTGCTGGATAGCGGGTATGGGCTTCGCCGGGCTTTTGACGCAGCCTCCCGCCTCGCAGGGCTCAAGCCCAACATTCGGCTCGAAACCCGCTCTCCACATACCCTGCTGGCTCTCGCCGAAGCCCAGCACGGCGTAGCCATCATCGCATCCACCTTCCAGCACACCGTTACAATCTGAAGATTGTTCCCATCGTGTATCGGGGTCGGCCGCTGCATGAGCCGTTGGCCATCTTGTGGGATAAGCGCCGGCCGCTGCCCCATTACGCCACAGCCTTTTGCCAGATGTGGGTCGATCACGTGCGTGCGGTATTTCCGATCACGCGGCCGAGCGGGCAATGAGGCACCGCACGGAAAAAAGCAAAGGGCCAATAAGCGCCTGGAAACCCCGGCTTGCTCGACTTAAATCGGCATCAATGATGATCGGCTCGGTCTTGGCTGGGAAAAATGCGAAGATGTTCAATCGCGATGTAGGACGTTATTCGTCCAAGAATTCGTTCAAGAATTCGTTCAAGACCGTTTAAGTCGCCCGGCTTGCAAGCGAAAACCCGCGGCTGGTGCCGCGGGGACTTCAGATCAGTTGTACTGGCACGAGTGATCAACGCGGTTGTGGGCATCGCCGGCCCGTTGACACCCCTGCCGGAGTTGGCGAGAAAGCGCCGTGACGGCGACGCCCCCAGACAGCTTCCGCAGCGAAGCCAAACATTCCGCGCTCAAGCCCTGGCTTGGCGTCATCGCGCTGATCGTAGCGATGACGGTCCTGCGCGCCGTCTATGCGAGCCTGATCGATCTGCGGACCGACGAAGCCTATTACTGGACCTGGTCGAAGGAAAACGTGCTTTCGTTCCTCGACCATCCGCCGATGGTGGCCTGGTTCGTTCGTTTCGGGACAGTGATCTTCGGCGATACGAATTTCGGCGCGCGGTTTGCCGGTCTCGTCGCCATGTTCGCCGCGCAGCTGTTGCTCGCCGATATCGTCTGGCGTGTCACGCGCGATCTTCGCGTCGCCGTCATCGCGGTCGCGATGATGGAGGCCTCGCTTTATTACGGCCTCCTGATGACCAAGATCGCGCCGGATGTGCCGCTGGTTCTGTTCGTCACGGCGATGGCCTGGGCGCTGGTTCGCCTCGCCGAAAGTGGCGATGGGCGGTGGTGGCTCGCGGCAGGCTTGTTCGCTGGGCTCGCGGCACTGTCGAAGTTCACGGTCGCCTTGCTGATCCCGGCGGTGCTCGCCTTCATGTGGGTGCCGAACTGGCGCGGCCGCTGGCTGCGCAGTCCCTATCCATGGGCCGCTGCCGCGCTCGCGCTTCTGTTGTTTTCGCCGGTGGTCATTTGGAACATGCAGCACGACTGGGCCTCGTTTCGCTTTCAGGCGGTGCGGGCGACCGCATCGCATCAATGGTCGCTACGGACGTTTGGCGAATTTCTGGGCTTGCAATTCGGCCTTGTCGGCTTCGTCCTGTTGCCGGTGGTTCTCACCGGCGTTGTTTTGACGGCGTGGCGCGGATTTCGCCGCGGCGAAGCGGTCGCGATCCTGCTGTCGGCCGCGGTGATCGTTCCCTTTGGCTACTTTTTGTGGAAGTCGCTGAGCTTGCGCGTCGGCGATACCTGGCCGACCTTCATCTGGCCGCTGGGATTTGCCGCGGCCGCCATCAATCTTTCAATGCTGCCGAAGGAAGGATGGTCTGCCTCCTTTATCGCGATGTCGCATCGCTGGGTCAGAATCGCGATCGTCTCCGGGATCGTCTTTGTCGTCGCCGTCTGCTTCTACTATCTAGCGATGCCGTTTAATTTCATCGGCCGCACCGATCCGGTCGGCGGTGAGGCCGGTTACGAGGCGATCGTCGAGCGGACCGAGGCCGAGCTGCAAAAGACCGGCGCGACCTGGATCGCCACGTCGGACTACCGCACCTATGCGATGCTCCGATGGTTTTTCAATAACCGCGTGCCGGTGGTGCAGCTCAACGAGCGCGGCCGCTATCAGGGCTTTCGCGCACCCGACATGGGCCTGATCGCTGGCCATGCCGGCATCTATGTCGGACGCGAACCCGACAACAATCCGTCGGCCCCGTTGTGGGCTTCGGTCCCGGCCAAACGCGAGCCTCTCGAAAGAGTCGATCGGGTCTGGCGCGGGATCGTGATGGATAGCTATTCGATCGAAAAGTTCACCGGCTGGACGCCGCAGTTATCGCCGCCGCCGACTTCGCCGCTGTTTGACTGGCGCTGGCTGGCGTAGCGGGTTTTGAACATCTCGTATTTCCGCTCGGGCGGTGAGCTCCCTCTCCCCTTGTGGGAGAGGGTCGGGGAGAGGGGTATGGCTATATAGTACTTTAAAAAGCGGTATATCTCTGGTTGAAGTGAATTTCAGGTCATTACCACTCGTCGGGATGGCGGGAGAAGCCGCCGCTTTGAGGATTTTAAGATGCGGCGCGTATCTCAAATCCATATGTACGATCTTGGAAACGTTACTCGATTACGAGAAATGCAAATTGGTGATTCTGCAGAGAGGGCTCTGAATGTACTGGTGGTTGCACGGATCGCTCTGGCGATGTTTGTTAACCTCCAAGAAATTGAGCCTCTGCTCCCCAACGCTTTAGAGCGCGCAAAAATTCTTACCGCTATTATTAGCGAAACAGTACCGAAGTATCTTGGCGTGCCAGGTGCAGCCGTGACTTGTGGAATTGTTGACCAAATCAAAGGAGCACTCTCGGCTTTGGAAACAAGCCTAGACGATGATTTGAGGCGTTTGCCGACATATTACGTCGAAAAAATCGGGGCGTATTCGAGCGACGATTTGATCTCTAGCACCGAAAATGTCTTTCCGGCAGCCATCAGATCAAATCTTCCGCAGCAAGCAATCGAAGATTTCAGGATGGCCGGAAAGTGCTTGGCATTTGACGCTGCGACCGCGTGCGGCTTCCACGTTTTTCGCGCTGCTGATACGATGCTACGCGCTTATTGTGGGCATTTTAATGCGGTGCCGAAGGGCAATGGACGAGATTGGGGCACTTTCATCAGGGCATTGAGAGATGTTCCAGCTAATGCTCCGAGAAAGCCAAATCCGCGAACCGTAGAATTACTCGACAGCATCAGGGCGCAAGATCGCAATCCGCTCGTGCATCCAGAACTTAATCTGGATTTAGATGGCGCAGTTCTGATGTTTGACCTTTGCAAAAATGCGCTGAGTCTGATGGCGTTGGATATCAAGAACTCGCCTTAGAAGGCTGATTCGGCTACGCGGCCTCTATGAAGGCTCCTTCGAATGCTTTCGCGCTTCTTCGTGGTCAACGCGGGGGTTGCGCTCGATCGACCCAACCCCTCACCCGAATTGCTTCGCAATTCGACCTCTCCCGCAAGGGGAGAGGTGAGGAAAGGAAATTACTCTTCCTCGCCGCGCTTGCGCAGGAGATCCTTTGCAAGGTCCGTCAATGAAGGCCGCGGCAGCGCTGCAAACGGCAGCGGGCGGGTGACGTCGATCGCAGCCAATCCCAGCCGCGCGGTGAGCAGTCCGTTGAGGAAGCCTTCGCCGAGCCGTTGCGACAGTTTGGCGGTCAGCCCATGGCCGAGGATCTGCTGGATCACGCTGTCGCTCGCCGCCATGCCGCCGGTGACGGCGAGATGACCGAGTACGTGGCGCATCAGACGGATCATGCCAAGCGTGCCGGGCCGTCCGCCGTAAAGCCGCGCCAACTGCCGGATCAGGCGCAGCGACGCCGCAAACACGAACACCACGTCAAACAAAGCGCGCGGGCTGATCGCGGTGACGAGCGAGACGCGTTGCGCGGCTGCGGAAATCAGCAGGCGCGCCTGCTGATCGAGCGGGCTCATCAATTCGCGTTCGGCCAAGCGGATCATGTCGGCGCCGTCGATGATATCGCCGGCATGCCGGCTCAGCGTGGCGCGGGCGCGCGCCAGATGCGGGTTTTGTTGCGCAATCTTCAACAGATCGCGCAACACGTCGCGGCTTTGTTTGCGATCATCGCTCGCGATCACCAATGCCGCACGCCGGTGCAACTCCTCGATCGTGGAAAGCCGCATCAGGCCGATCGCCTCGCGCGCGGTTACCACGATCAATGACAGCGTGGCGGCAAAGGTCAGCACAAGTCCCACAATCCCGAGACTTTCGCTGCGCGCAAACAGGTCCTCGATCAGGTGTGCGACGCCGAGACCGGCGCCGAGCAGCACCAGACCGCCGACAGCGCTCCAGAACAACGTGCCCCAGCGAAATCGCGGCGTCGGGTGAAACGATGACGGGCTCGATCGCCACCGGCAATTGCGGCGCGTCATATTCCGGCGTGATCTGAACCGTGCCGCGCGAGGGCCGGCTTTCTTCGCTCGGATCGGTCACGACCACGCCGGGATCGTCGAGCTTGAAAGTCGCGGGCTTGCGGGTGTGGGGGCGCTCGCTCATTGCAGCCGGTCTCCGATCAAGAACTGCAACGCCCGGTCGAGGCGGATGTGAGGCAGCGCCACTTCATTCTCGCCCTCTCGCGCAAGGCGGGGCGGGCGGAAGCGCAGGAAACGGAAGTCGGTCCCTTTGCCTTGCCCGTTGGCGAGGCCGGAAAACGCGTTTTCGCTCTCGAACAAGGCTTTCGGATCCTCAGGGATTTCGCCGGGAAAGGTCGCGACTTCCGTGTTGCCGTCGAAGATCTCGCCATTGGCGCTTTCGCCCGCGATCGGCGTTCCCAGGATCGACGGCAGATTTTCTCGACCGTGCGTGACCTGAGCCTCCCGCGTGGCGCGGACGGCGGCCAGCGCCACGACGTCGATGGTAGCGCCGGTATCCTCGGCCCGCATCACGGCGCGTGCGACAGCACGCCGCAGCACGGCTTCCAGCCGGTCATGGCTGGTGTGATGCAGGTGATCGGCCTTGGTCGCCGCGAAAAGAATGCGGTCGATCCTGGGGCGGAACAGCGCGTTCAGGAACGTGCCGCGGCCGACGTGGAAGCAGTCGAGAATTCCGGCCAGCGCCGCCTCCAGGTCGAACAGCGCATTCGGCCCGGAATTGAACGCGGCCAAGGCATCGACCAGAACCACCTGGCGATCGAGCCGCGCGAAATGATCGCGGAAGAACGGCCGCACCACGACGTCCTTGTAGGACTGGTAGCGCCTTCGCATCATCGCCCACAGCGACCCGTCCGGAGGGGTGCCGTCCTCTGGCACATCGAGCGGCGTGAAGGTCAGCGCCGGTGAGCCCGCCAGGTTGCCCGGCATCAGGAAGCGGCCTGGCGGCAATAGGCTCATGGCGAAGCGTTCGTCGCGGCAGGCGCGCAGGTAATCCGTGAAGAGTTTGGCGGAGGCGAGCGCGGCCTGTTCATCGGCCGGCGCATCAGCGTTCAGGCGAGAGAGATATGCGTGCCATTCCGACGCCAGCGCAATGCGGGCGCTGCCGCGCGACAGCGCCAGGCTCTCGCTCGACCATTGCTCGTAGCTCTTGTTGAGCAGCGGCAGGTCGAGCAACCATTCGCCGGGATAATCCACGATGTCCAGCGTCAGCGTCCGCTCGGCGCCGTTTGGGCGTTGGTAGTCGATCACGAGCCGCAATTCGCTGATATCGACGGTCGACTTCGGCCAGGCCCGTTCATCGATCAGGGTGCGGACGTGGCGATCATAGTCGAAACGCGGCACAGCGTCGTCCGGCTGCGGCGTCAGTTGCGCCCGGGCAATCCGGCCGGAGGCGAGCGGCTCGAACACCGGAAAGCGGCCACCGCGGGTCAGGCCGTTTATCAGCGCCGTGATGAACACGGTCTTGCCGGCCCGTGAAAGTCCGGTGATGCCGAGCCGCAGTGTCGGGTTGAAGAGGCCCTCGCTGAAATCCCTCAGCGCGCGCGCCGAAATGCGCGCCTCCTCGACCATGTCGGAAAAATCAAAGGCCATGTGCTGAAGGGGAGGAACCAACCGGTTTTGCAAAGGTAGTAATAGACCGATCACAAGGTGGCGATTAGCCGCTCAAAATCAAGTTTCACATTTAAGACGCCATTTCCGCTTAATTTCCGGCTAGGGGCTTAGGGGATCGTTGACGCCCCGAGATTATCCTCTGTTTCATCATCAAGAAGTGTACTACTGGCTGCGTATGACCGTCTTCCAACTGAAACAGCTCGCCTCGACCTCGGCCCATGCGGCGGCCGATGCCATTCGCTGGAATTATGACCGCGCCGAGCTGATCGCCGACGGCATCGTGCACGGCATCGGCGTGTTCGGTGGGGTGGTCGCCGCGACCGTGCTGATCGTGCTCGCGGCGGTGTTTGCCTCCGCCTATGAAGTCGTCACCGTGTCGGTCTATGCCGCGGGTCTGCTGGCGATGCTCGGATTTTCCGCCGCCTATAACCTCTGGCCGGTGTCGCGGCGCAAATGGCTGCTGCGCCGCTTCGATCATTCGGCGATCTATGTCTTGATCGCCGCGACCTACACGCCGGTGTTCGCGCAATTGCAGGACCGCGTTTTCGCGATGTCGCTTTTGGCAGGCGTCTGGGGCGTGGCGGTGGTCGGCATTGCCGTGAAGCTGATGTTTCCCGGCCGCTTCGACCGGCTGGCGGTCGGGCTCTACCTCGCGATGGGCTGGAGCGGCGTTATCGCCTATGATGCCGGCCTCTCGCAGCTGCCGAAGCTGGCGTTCTGGCTGATCCTCGCCGGTGGCCTGCTCTACAGTTTCGGGGTAATCTTCCACGCATGGCAACGGCTGCGCTTCCAGAACGCGATCTGGCATTGTTTCGTGCTTCTCGGCGCGGCGTGCCACTACACCGCCGTGCTCGATCTGGTTCTGGCCTAACGCCTCCCACCACCATTCAAGATCTGCGATGCAGGTGAACGGCAAGATCGTCGTCGTCACCGGCGGCGCCAATGGCATCGGCCGCGCATTGTGCGAGACTTTCCATCGCGCTGGCGCGGCCAAGGTGATCGTTGCCGATCTCGATATCGCGACCGCGCGCAACGTTGCGGCCTCGCTCGACGGCGCGGCGTTCAAATGCGATGTCGCGCAGGAAAAGGACATCCTTCACGTCATCGAGGAAACCGAGCGGCAATTTGGCCCGATCGCCTTGTTCTGCTCAAACGCCGGCATCGGCGCCGGCTTTGATCCTCTTTCCATGAATGCCGGCGGCACGTCGGACGAGCCGTTCATGCGGAGCTTTGCCGTTCACGTCATGGCGCATGTGTATGCGGCGCGGCATCTGGTGCCGCGCTTCAAGGCGCGCGGGGAGGGGTATTTCCTCAACACGATTTCCGCCGCGGGGCTTCTCTCGCAGATCGGCAGCCCCGCTTATTCCACCACCAAGCATGCCGCGGTCGGTTTTGCGGAAAATCTCGCGATCTCGCACAAGGCCGACGGCATCAAGGTTTCGATCCTGTGTCCGCAAGGCGTCGATACCGACATGCTGCGTTCGATCCCGAAAGGCCCGCAATCCGGCGATGGCGACCTGTCGCCGGCGCAGGTGGCGAAAGATGCGCTCGATGGCATCGAGCGCGAGACGTTTTTGATTTTGCCGCATCCGCAGGTGCTCGATTACATGCGCAGGAAGACCGAGAATTACGACCGCTGGATATCAGGCATGGCCAGGATCCAGGCGAAGATGCGGGAGGAATTCGGGAAGTGATTAGCCCTCATGGTGAGGAGCGCGGCACGCGCGTCTCGAACCATGAGGCCCGTATATTTCCTCATCCTTCGAGACGCAGCGAAGGCGCTGCTCCTCAGGATGAGGATTTCGGCCTACGTCTTTCGCGCGTACAACACCGGCACCGCGGAATCTACCATCACCTCGATCAGGCTCGTTCCCCGATGCGCGAGGCCACGCCGAAGCGCAGGCAAAAGTTCGGATGACTTCGTCACCCGCAAGGCCATGCATCCCATGCCCTCGGCGATCTTCGCAAAATCGAGACCGGGCATGTCGAGGCCGGGCACATTGCGAACCTGCATCACCTGGCTGAACGCGCGCATCGCGCCGTAGCCTTCGTTGTTGATGACGACAACGGTCAGCGGCAGCTCCCGTTGCGCCGCTGTCCATAGCGCCTGGATCGAATACATCGCCGAGCCATCGCCGATCAGGCAGACGGTGCGGACGTCAGGGCGAGCGAGCGAGATGCCGACCGCGGCCGGCAGGCTGTGGCCCAGTCCGCCGCTCGCCATGGTATAGAAACTGTCCTGGCCACGCATCGGCATGAACTTCTGCATCGCCGGACGGTGCGAGGGCGCTTCTTCGACCAGCACGGCATCCTCAGGCATCGCGCCGCCAAGGCTCGCCAGCAGAAATTCCGCCGGAATCGGATCGGCGGCTTTCGGTGGCGGCGGCAACGTGCGGCCTTTCGGCATGGCGCGCCCACTCTCGGCTGTCAGCTCGATCAGCGCGGCCAGCGCCGGTTTCATGGTCGCGATGATGCTGGTGCCGGCCGGCGTCACCGCGGCCGCATCGGGATCGTCGGTGATCTGGAAGAGCTGCGTCGCACCGTCGAAGATCGAAGCATGGCCTTCGACGTGAAAGGTGAACACCGGCGCGCCAATCACGACGACGAGGTCATGGCCGCGCAATGCTTCCGAAAGTTGACCCGGCGAGGCGTGCAGGAAGCCTGCGAATTGCGGATGCGTTTCCGGAAAACTGCATCGCGCCGAAAACGGACTGACCCAGACGGAAGCGCGGGTCTTCTCGGCGAGCCGCACCATCAGATCCACGGCCTGCGCGCGGTCGATCGCCGGACCGACCACAAAGGCGGGCTTTTGGCTGGCCGCGAGCGCCTGCGCCAGGCCCCGGATGGCGTCGGGATCGGGGCCGAGTTCGCGCGTCACGCTGCGCGCCTCTAACGCCAGCGCCGGCTTGGTCCAGTCGTCGATCGGCACCGAGACGAAGGTCGGGCCGCACGGCGGCTGCATCGCCGTGTAATAAGCGCGCGCAATCGCGGCCGGCACGTCCTCAGGCCTTGCCGGCTCGACCGCGAATTTCACGTAAGGCCGTGGAAACTCGGACGCTCGCTCGGCAAACAGAAACGGCTGTAGCGGCAGGATCGAGCGCGCCTGCTGGCCGGCAGTGATCACGAGCGGCGTCTGGTTGCGGCAGGCCGTGAAGACATTTCCGAGCGCGTTGCCGACGCCCGCCGCCGAATGCAGATTGACGAAGCCGGCGTTGCGGGTTGCCTGCGCATAGCCGTCGGCCATGCCGATCACGGAGGCTTCCTGCAAGCCCAGCACGTAATCGATGTCGTCGGGCCAGTCGCTCAAGAAGGGCAATTCGGTCGAACCGGGGTTGCCGAAGACTTTGTTGATGCCGAAAGCCCGCAGCAGGTCGAAGGTGGCCTGTTTGACAGTGAGGGGGATGCTGGAGGATTTGCGGGAGGAGGTCATATGACCATGGCTCGTCATTGCGAGGAGCGTAGCGACGAAGCAATCCAGACTATTCTCGTGGAAAGGATTCTGGATTGCTTCGCTTCGCTCGCAATGACGATAGAAGTGTCCAGGGTAATATCCTTCACCACGTCGCTAGGCCCTTCATGGTCGGCTGCCCCATCGAATTGGCCGTCCACGTCTCCATGCCGTCAGCGGTCTCATTGGCATTGACCGAGAACTCAGAGCCTTCGAATAGCGGCTGGACGCCGCGATAGGCGAATTTTTTCGGTACGGTTCCGTGCAGTTTGGCGGCGAACTCGATCTGCAACGCCGCCTGCATCGGTCCGTGGAAGATCAGGCCGGGATAGCCCTCGACCCTGGTGACGTAGTCGCGGTCATAATGAATACGATGGCCGTTGAACGTCAGCGCCGAATAGCGAAACAGCAGCATGGGATCGGCCATGTGGGTTTCGCGGTGTTTTGCCGCCGGCGGCGGCGCTGCGGGCTTGGCGGGTGCGGCTTGAGCCGGCGTGACATCGCGATAGACGATATCGTGCCGCTCGCGGATGGCGATGCCGCGCTTGGTGGTCAGCTCAGCGCGGCCCAACCTTAGAAGCCTGGAGCCATCTCACGGTCACCTACGATGGTTCAGGCAAAGCTAAGGGCGTGCAGATTTATGTGGATGGTCAATCGGTCCCTGTCGATATTATCCGTGACCAACCGATTGGCGGGAATCCCGCCCTGCAGAACCCCGGCCGCGAGGCAGCGGCGCTCTTCAAAGGCGAACTGCAAACCGGCAACAAGGATTGGGGCACTCCGCTCAAAGGCCAGATGGGCGACCTGCGTTTTTATAAATCACGCCTTTACGCCAATGAGGCTCTCGAACTCGGCTTGCTGGGTCCGCTGCGTAAGGTGTAGGCAAGTAGGCGGATCACCGCTCGAAGGAGCAAAGCAAATGGCTCCGCGAATATTTCGTCGCGCACGTGGCCAATCCGCTTGAGAAACAGCAGAAACAAGATCTCGACACGCTCACTCGCGCGCTAGAACAATTTAATCGCGAAATTCCTTCCACCATGGTCATGACCGAAATGGAAAAGCCGCGCGACACCTTCGTGTTGAAACGCGGCGATTACCGCACCCCTGCCGATAAGGTCCTGCCCAACACGCCTGGCATTCTTCCGCCGCTGCCCTCCGATGCGCCGCGCAATCGCCTCACGCTGGCGAAGTGGGTTGTCGATCCGTCAAACCCACTCACCGGCTG
>CAVVLH010000078.1:0-7449 GCA_963748805.1 uncultured Alphaproteobacteria bacterium
TCGCCATCGTCGGCGCGGAATATGTCCTGCGCTGGCTGCCGCGCGGCACCCATCAATGGGAGAAATTCGTCACCCCCGACGAATTGGCAAGGCACCTTCTCGATAACAGGCTGACGATCGCCGAACAGACCGGCGTGGTCTACAGCCCCTTCGCCGATCGCTGGGGTTTGTCGTCCGATATGGACGTGAACTACATGGTGGTGGCGGAGGGCATGTAGCAAGCGAACAGGGCCAACGAGGGAATTGGCAGTGTCGCTACTGTAAAAGAAGGCGTCGTCCCTGCGAACGCAGGGACCCATAGCCACCGGCCTCTGTGGCGGCCTCGATCCGAGTTCCAAGAATGTATTACGTTTACATCCTTGCGAGTTCGACGCCATGGCACGCTTTACATCGGAATTACGAATTCTATCCAGAAGCGGCTGGAAGAGCATCGCAAAGGTAAAGGCTCATCATTTGTCAAAACCTATGGGGTTTACCGCCTCGTCTATGTCGAAACCTATGCTCGTGCCGAGGAAGCAATCGCGCGAGAGAAACAACTGAAGCGTTGGAAACGCGATTGGAAGATTGAGCTGATCGAGCGTCAGAATCTCGAATGGCGTGACCTTGGTGATCTGCTTGTCTGATTGGTATGGCCAAAAACTTCTCCCTGTGGTTATGGGTCCCTGCGTTCGCAGGGACGACCAGGATGGAGATTCGCAGCGCAGTCATGCGCGGCTCGGGTTGACCGCACGAGCCACGACCGGCACGGTGGCGCGCCTCTTTCCCTAAACTCCTATTCCCCGCAAATGTTCACCGTCACCTCGCTCTGGATCCCGTTCACGATCACCGCCGCGATGGGCCAGGTCGCGCGGAATGCCATGCAGCGGCAGCTGACGGGCCCGCTCGGGACCTGGGGCGCGACCAATATCCGCTTCCTGTTTGGTTTTCCGTTCGCCATCCTGTTTTTCGTGGGCGTGTTGAGGTTCACCGGCGACGCCCTGCCGTCACCGACACCGGCGTTCTGGCCCTGGCTTTTGTTAGGCGCGCTGTGCCAGATCTTGGCCACCGGGCTGATGTTGCTGGCGATGAACGAGCGCTCCTTCGTCGTGACCACGGCCTATATCAAGACCGAAGCGATCCAGACCGCGATCTTCGGTTTCGTTTTCCTCGGCGATCATCTGACCGCGTTGAAGATGATCGCGATCCTGATCGCGACCGTCGGCGTCGTCATCACCGCGCTGCGGCCGGGCGGCGAAAAAGGGTTCGCCGATTGGCGGCCGACCGTGATCGGTTTGGTCTCGGCGGCAGCCTTCGCGCTCTCGGCCAATGGGTATCGCGGCGCGATCATCACGATCGAGGGCGCTTCCTTCGTGACGGCGGCGACCTATACGCTGGTGTTCGGGCTGTTCGTGCAGACGCTGATCCTGACGATTTATCTGCTGGCGCGCGCGCCCGGCGTACTCAAGGCGATCCTGGGCCTGTGGAAGCCGTCATTGCTGGCGGGGTTCATGGGCGCGTTCGCCTCGCAATTCTGGTTCCTGGCGTTCGCGCTGACGGCCGCCGCCAATGTCCGCACGCTGGCGCTGGTGGAAGTGCTGTTCGCGCAAGGCGTTGCGTATTACTCCTTCAAGCAGCCGATCTCGGCGCGTGAAATTGCGGGCATCGTGCTGATCGCGATCGGGGTCGGGCTATTGGTGGCGGCGTAGCATTCTTGACGCGTTTTTTTAACGCGAACCGGAGGCCATGACTCGCTGTTTTATGAACTCGCTGTTTAATGGCTCGCTGTTTTAGCCCTTGAACGCGATCAGCACCGCGCCGGTGGCAATCAGAATGATTCCGATCCAGCCATAGGGCGACGGCCGTTCGCCGAGAAACGTCACGCCGAACAACGCCACCAGCACGACGCTTAGCTTGTCGATCGGCGCCACTAGCGTCGCGGGACCGAGCTTCAACGCGCGAAAGTAACAGAGCCACGACGCGCCGGTGCCGAGCGCGGAGAAAATCAGGAAAATCCAGCTCTTCGGTGAGATCGTGCCCGGACTCGACAACTGTCCGGTCGCAAACAGGATCAATGACAGCGTGATCAGCACGATCACGGTGCGGATCAGGGTAGCCAGATCCGAGTTGATGCCCTCGACGCCGACCTTGGCAAAGATCGCCGTCAAGGCTGCGAACACCGCCGACAGCACGGCCCAAAGTTGCCAGGACGACAGGGTTTCCGGATTCATCGGGAGGCCTCAGCGGGAAATTATGTCGCCTTCGCTCGGCGAGGATTTAATTCCTGTCCTCGGGCAGCGCGGGCAGAGGCATGACCTCGACGCCTTCGTCGATCAAGGCCTTTGCCTCGTCCGGCGTGGCCTCGCCGTAGATCGGGCGGTGTTCGATGTCGCCATAATGCATCTTGCGGGCTTCGTTCGGGAATTTTTCGCCGACATTGTCGGCGTTCTTGACGATGTGGTCGCGCAACTCCTTGAGCTTGGCGCGCAGTTCGGCCTCCTGCGCCATCAACAGCGGCGTGGGTGAAGAAGGCGGGATGACCTCAGTGGCCGGAGCCGGCACGGACAACTGATCGGAAGGCTTGTTTTCAGAAGACTTGTTTTCAGAAGACTTGGCGTCGCGGCTCTTCTTGCTGACGATACGCGGAGCCATGATGGCGCGTTCGACCTTGGTCGAGCCGCAAACGGGGCAGTTGATGAGCTTGCGCTTTTCCTGGGCTTCGTAGGCCGACGAGCTTTGGAACCAGCTTTCGAAAGCATGGCCCTTGGCGCAACGCAGATTGTAATGGATCATGCCGATCCCCGAGCCAGCGGGGGCACCAGATGCAGGTGCTCCGGACCTGACTTCGGATCGGCGACGGAAAAACGCCGACCATGTTGCAGCGACGGGACAGTCTTGCGCGCGGTCTCGACCAGCGTCGGATCAATCTTCGCCATGAAGACACCGGGCTCGATGCCGCCTTCGGCCAGCACCTCGCCCCAGGGGGCGATGATCAGCGAATGCCCGAAGGTCTCGCGCTTGTTCTCGTGCAGGCCGGCTTGCGCGGCAGCAAATACGAAGCAGCCGTTCTCGATGGCACGGGCGCGCAGCAGCGTATGCCAATGGGCCTCGCCGGTTTTCCGGGTGAAGGCAGAAGGCACCGTGAGGAACGAGGCGCCGCTTTCGGCAAGCGCGCGATAGAGTGCGGGAAAGCGGACGTCGTAGCAAATCGTCAATCCGATGCGCCCCCAGGGCAGGTCGGCAATCACGGCGGTCTCGCCGGGTTGATAGTTGGCCGACTCGCGATAGCTCTCGCCGCCCGGCAGATCGATGTCGAACATATGAATCTTGTCGTAGCTCGCGATCACCTGGCCGTCCGGTCCGATCAGGAACGAGCGGTTGACGGCGCGCTCGGATGACGCGCGCAGCGCCAGCGAGCCGATATGCAAATGAATCTTCAATTCGGCCGCCAGCGCGCGGTAAGCCTTCAGCGAAAGATCGTCCGCCTCGTCGGCCAGATGCTCGAACAGCGCCTTGCGGTTCAACTGCATCATGTTGCTCACCTCGGGCGTGAGCACGTAGTCGGCGCCTTGAGTTGCCGCCTGCCGGATCAGTTTGATGCCTTGCTCGAGACTGGGTTCTGGCAGCAAGCCGGTGCGCATCTGCACCATGGCGGCGATAAAGGAGCGGTCAGCATTCATGAATTGGCCTTTTCACCGGCGAGCAGAGCGTCAAGCTTTCCGGCGCGGTCGAGGGCGTACAACTCGTTGCAGCCGCCGATATGGGTCTGGCCAATGAAAATCTGCGGGAAGGTCGAGCCGGCCCCTGCGCGATCGTACATCTGCTGACGAAAGTTCGGATCGGCGGCGACGCTGAGTTCGGCGAAGTCGGCTTTTTTGCGCGTCAGCAATTGCTTGGCGGCGGTACAATAACCACAGCCGGGACGGGTGTAGATTTCGATCGCAGCGGTCATGACGCGCCCTAAAGCTCCGATTTCGACGTTCGCAACCTGATTGAGATGGCCGATTATATGGGAGTTCGGTGGCCGTCCACAACCCGGGCGAAAACCAGCACGTCGACGGCTGTGGCCTTCGCCCGCAAAAGGGCCCGCGCGCAGGCGTCCACCGTCGCGCCTGAGGTCAGCACGTCGTCAATCAGGACCACGCGGCGGCCGCTGATGAGGTGTTGCCGGTCGGGCGCGACCTTGAACGCGCCCTGCACGTTGCTGGCCCGTTGCGGCCGTGAGAGGCCGATCTGCTGTTCGGTCGGCCTGATCCGGCGCAGCGCTTCGGCGGCGACCGCAACGCCGCTTTGGCGCTCGATGATCCGCGCCAGCGCACCCGATTGATTGTAACGGCGGCTCCATCCGCGCCGCCAGTGCAGCGGAACGGGAACGAGCGCGTCGGCGCCATCCAGCAGTTCCCGTCCGGCCCGCGCCATCCAGCGGCCCATCGCCGGCGCCAGGTCCGTGCGGTCCTGATACTTCAAGGCATGCACCAGCGTCCGCGCCACGTCGTCATAGCGCACCGCCGCCCGCGCCCGCGCATAGGCCGGCGGATTGGCGATCGCCTCCATCGACAGCATGTCGGGCCCGGGATCGTAGACGAAGGGAATGCCGAGCCGCGGGCAGAACGGCGGCGCGATGAAGGACAGCTTGGCCCAGCAGTTGGCGCAAACGTCCTCGCCGTCGACCGGGTCGCGGCAGGAAACGCACAGCGTCGGTAGCGCGATATCGAGCGCCAGTTTGGCCGCATGCGACCACACGCCCCGGCACGCCGTCAGCGCGCCGTAAAGCTGCGAGGAGATGGAGCGGGGTGAGGGCTCGGCGTCCACGTGTGGCAGGCTAGCGCCGGGCTTCCCAACGCTCAAGCGGCAAGAAAGCCTTCAGCATGGCGGAAAAAGGCGAGCATCCGGTCTTGCCTCGGCAGTCGCCCAGCGGCAGCTTAACACAGTCGCGGTTTGCAATGATCTGACATGAAGCCGGATCGCCATGCCTAGAATTATTTTTCCGATTCCCTACCAGATCGAAGTTTCCAAACTTCGCCAGCAACTCAATGAAGCCCATCTGGCCTGGGCGAAGGAATGGAAGGCGCGGCAAGACGAATTCAAGATTGAGAATATTCGCTTCGCCCATGATCCGCTCTGGAACAAGCGGATCTTCAGTCTGCAATCCGCCCACGATGGATCGTCGTGGTTCTGGCAGGCGACCCATATATTTGTCGGGTGGGCCGTGACGTCGATTTAGCTGCGGTTGCCAAAAACCATCTCATCCCGCGCGGCGGTAAGCGAGCCGGCTATGACCGGCGCAATAGGGCAGGCTATCGACCGGCCGGTTGCCACAAAAGCAGAAATCCTCCTCACCGGGGTTGCTGATCGGCCAGCGGCATTTTTCCTCGCTCAGTTCCAGCAGGGAACAGCGCTGTTCGCTCTGGATGGTCTGGTCGTCTCCCGCCGGCGGCGCCTCGTTGAACAGCGTTCGCAGCATCCGATACTGCAACCTCGGCAGGGATCTCGAGCGGCCTGTTTTCTCGCTCGTTCGTCGCGTCGTCGGCTTCTTTTCGCGGGTCAGGCTGAGGCGGGAGAGCTTGCCGATCACGGCGTTGCGGCTGACCCCGATTTCACAGGCGATTTCACGGCAGGAGAGCCCGGCAGCGAAATGGGTTTTAAGGAGTTCGACGCGCTCGGTGGTCCAGGTGTTGTCCGGCATTTGAAAGTCCCAAAGCATGAGCCGTCACTGCGGCTCCCCCAATGGCCTCCCAGTTGCCGATCCGTCCCGAACGCCGCCTCACGGGGTCTTGCCGTTGTCGCGGATCGAAAGCAGCCCGTCCTTGATGGCGAGACGAATACCTTCCTCGATTAAGGTCTTCGCAACGCCCGGCACGCTTGTCCCGTGGGTACCCTGTCGGACCAACTTTTCCAGGTAAGTGATGGTCGAAAGGGCCAGCGTGACTGGAACTCGGTCGGTTTCGGCTTTTTCTGTGGCCATACAAAAACGCTAGCCTCTAAAAACGATACAGAAAAGTATCTATTAAGAGTCTATTTACACCAGAACGGGACGGCTTGTCAGCCCGGGATCGTGGGCCTACCAACCGGCATGGTTTATGAGCCGACCACCGCCCCTGTTCTGTTCGACCGCTATCTGTTGCGTTCCCGCCTCGGCCGGGCGCAAAGGCTAGGGCCTGCGACCTTCCTGCTGGACCGCGTCAGCGAGGATATGGCGGAGCGGCTCAACGCCGTATTGCGGGATTTCAAAAACGCGGCCGAGGTCGGAACGCCGGGCGATCAGGTCGGCAACGCCGTTGCGGCGCGATTCGATCACTACGCGCGGGTCGATTTGCCGGTGCGGGAATCCGAGCCGCTTGCTCTTGAGGCGCAATCGGTCGGTCTCGCAATTTCCGCACTCGCCTTTCAATTCGTCAACGATCTGCCCGGCGTGCTCGCGCAAATCGGCCGGGCGCTTCGTCCCGATGGATTGCTGATGGCGGCGATGATTGGCGGCGATACGCTCACCGAGTTGCGGCAGTCGTTTGCCGCGGCGGAAGCCGAGCTTGAAGGCGGGATATCGCCGCGCGTCGCGCCATTTGCCGATCTGCGCGATGTCGGTGCATTGTTGCAGCGGGTGGGCCTTGCGCTTCCGGTCACCGATGTCGACCGCGTCGTCGTGCGTTACGACAGCGTGTTCAGCCTGATGCACGACTTAAGGCGGATGGGCGCGACCAATATCCTGGTCGAACGGCGGCGGATACCGACCCGCCGCGCCACGATGCTGCGAATGGCGGAAATCTACAGCGAGCGTTTCGCCGACCCTGATGGCCGCATTCGCGCCACCTTCGATATCATCTGGCTGTCGGGTTGGGCGCCGCATGAAAGTCAGCAACAGCCGCTCAAGCCGGGATCGGCGAAAGCAAGCCTTGCGGAGGCGGTAAGGAAGAAAAGCTGACACTTGCTTCGTCATTCCGGGACGATGCGAAGCATCGAGCTATGGTGTGCAATTGCACACCTGAGAAATCTCGAGATTCCCCGATGCGCAATTGCGCATCTGAGGTCTGGTGCTTGCGCACCATCCCGGAATGACTGCGTGTCACATCAACAGATCGATCAGATGCGGGATCAGCGGAATATCGGCTGGCGGCATCTTGTAATCGCGTAATTTGTTGGCGCGCACCCAGGCGAGGTTCTGGCCCTCGCGCGCGATCGCATCGCCTTCCCAGCGCCGGCAAATGTAAAGCGGCATCAACAGGTGGAAATCATCATAGGCGTGGCTCGCAAAGGTCAGCGGCGCAAGACACGCCTCTTTCACGGTGATGCCGATTTCCTCGTGAAGTTCGCGGATCAGGGTCGCTTCCGGCCGCTCGCCGGGCTCGAGCTTGCCGCCTGGAAATTCCCACAAGCCCGCGAGCGTCTTGCCTTGCGGCCGTTGCGCGATCAGCACGCGCTTGTCGGCGTCGACCAAAGCGCAGGCGACGACGAGGGTCAGTTTAAGATCAGCCATGT
>CAVVLH010000079.1:0-32606 GCA_963748805.1 uncultured Alphaproteobacteria bacterium
GCCTGCCGGTCACCATCATTTGCGAAATGCTCGGAATTCCCGAGGAGCATCGCGAATTATTCTACACCGGCTCGCGCGACAGCGGCCGTATTCTCGACCCGGTGCCGCTGACGGCGGAAGACATCGCGAAAAGCAATGCGGCCTATATGATGTCGCAGATGTACTTCCAGCAGCTGTTCGAACTGCGACGAAAACAGCCCGGCGACGATCTGACCACGCAACTGGTGCAGGCCGAGGAGGACGGCTCGAAACTCACCAACGAGGAATTGACCGCCAATATCATCCTGCTGTTCGGCGCCGGCCACGAGACCACCGTCAACCTGATCGGCAACGCGCTTGTTGGCGCTGCATCGCAATCCGGACCAGCTCGCGCTGCTTAAGGCGCGTCCGGAACTGATCACGAACGCGGTCGAGGAGTTTCTGCGTTACGATTCCTCGGTGCAGATGACCGGCCGGGTGACGCTGGAGGACATCGACGACCTCGGGGATAAGAAAATCCCGAATGGCGAAAGCGTGCTTTGCCTGCTCGGTTCGGCGAACCGCGATCCGGCGGTCTATCCCGACCGGCCCGACCGGCTCGACATCGCGCGGCCGAACGTGCGCCCGTTGTCGTTCGGCGGCGGCATTCACTTCTGCCTCGGCGCGCAACTGGCGCGCATCGAGGCCGAAATCGCGATCTCGACCCTGTTGCGGCGCTTGCCGGATTTGCGGCTCGAGGATGCGGAAAATCCGGAATGGCGGCCGACTTTCGTTTTGCGCGGCCTCAAGCGGTTGCCGGCCAGCTGGTGATCCGTCGCGGTGATCTCGTCTAGAAGAACGACGTTCTCTTGCCCCCTTGCAGGGAGCTGAACGACGCTGATTGCGGCGCCGGAGCCGAGCGGCAATAAACCCGTTGCATGTCGCGCGGGTAGGTTGCCTTGGCGTGCTCTGCGACCGCCAAATCGATCTCGGCGGTCACGAATGGCCGGTCCGCCGAGGTCTCGCCGAGCAAGGCCGCGTCCGGCGAAAATAGCCAGCTATTGCCGGTAAACAGGCTGCGGTCGTAGCAGCGCCGATTTGCCGAAGCGATGTAGCACCCCGATACGATCGCCGACATCTCGCACGCCGCGCGCCAGCGCCGGCCCGCGCCGCTGGCGCGCGGGTGGACGATCAGGTGAGCGTCGGCAAGCCCGATATCGCGCGCGTGTTCCGGAAACATGATTTCGCTGCAAAGCTGGACGCCGACCCGAAGCTGATCGTGTCGCGTGACACCGAACTGCCAGTTGCCCCGGTCGAACCAGCGGCTTTCCCGCGCGACCGGGAGGTCCGGCAGATACCATTTGCTTCGCGTCGCCCGGTAGCCGAACTCTTTTGTCCAGATGAAAGCTTCGTTGAGCCGCAGTCCGTTTCGTTCGGTCGGTCTCGATGTCATCACCACCTTGCAGGCGAGGCTGCTGAACCTGCCGATCATCTCGTCATGCGCGGCGATTGCCTTCTCCCACAGACCTCGATCGAAGGCGTCGGCGCCGAATATCCACTCACAGAACGGCATCTCCGGCAACACCAGCAGATCCGGCTGTTCGGCTTCGACGTGGACGACAAGCGCCTCCCAGGCGGCTTTTTTTCGCGCGGCTTCGTCGGGAAATTCACAGATCGTTATCTTCACGTTCAAATCCTCCACACCCCTAGGGCCGAGAGAACGCACAAACCGGATAGCCAAATTTCGCGCTGGCAGAAATGAAAAAGATATGCTGTTTTCTGCCAAATGACGAAGCCTCGAAAAATGCTCCTGTTTGCCTTCGACGGCTGCCAGCTTCTCGACGTGGCCGGACCGTCTTCGGTTTTCGGCATCGCGAACCGCGTCACCGGCCGCCCGCTCTACGACGTCAAGGTGGTCTCGCCCCGCGGCGGTTTGGTCGCCACCTCCTGCGGCGTGTCGATTGCGGCGCTGGCAATCAGGTCCGTGTCCCCCAAGGCCGTCGATACGGTGCTTGTATCCGGCGGCCAACTTGAGGCGATGCGCGACAGCATCGCGCCGGCCGCCACGCGCCGATGGCTCAAGCGATGCGCCCGCGAGAGCCAACGCTTCGGATCGGTTTGCACCGGTACTTATGTTCTTGCGGAGTTGGGCGAGTTGGATGGGCACCGGGTCACCACGCATTGGGCGGATTGCGAAAGGTTGGCGGCGCAATTCCCTGATATATCGGTGGACCGAGAGGCGCTCTTTATCGTGAGCGGCAATATCTGGACTTCCGCCGGGATTTCCACCGGCATCGACATGGCGCTGGCGATGGTGGAGCGGGACCACGGCCGGCTGGTCGCCGACAGGGTGGCGAAGTCGATGGTTCTGTACGCACGGCGGCCCGGAAACCAGTCGCAGTTCAGCGAGATGCTGAATGCCCAGATCGCATCAGGGGCGCCGTTCGCAGATCTGATCAATTGGCTTGAAAGCCGGGTCGGCCAACCGGTCGACATCGCAACGATGGCAAACCGATGCGGTCTGACGGAGCGCACTTTCTACCGGAAATTCGTCGCTTCGGTCGGGCAGACGCCAGCCAAATTCATTCTCAACGCCCGGCTGGAAAAAGCCCGCACCCTTCTCGGGACCGACCTGCCGTTGAAGGTCATTGCCGATCGCATCGGAATGGGCTCGGCGACCCGGCTCAGTCTCGCCTTCGAGCGAAAGTTCGGCCTGTCGCCCTCGACCTTCCGAAACGTCCATTATGCCGCCGGGAAAGGCCATTAATCGCCCCCTTCGTGCCTCGGTCAGGGTGGCGTCGGGAGAGGCCAGCGATCGCGGTAATCCGCCGCTGTGACTTCGCCACAGTTCACTCTATATATGGCCGGACATATGACCGGCGGCATGCCGCTTGCTTGACACCGGCTTCAGCCGATGGCGCGTGCCGTGTCCGCGACGTGATCTTTGCCCTCAAGAGGAGACACCGTGCAGACGACGCTGCTCGGACTGGCGATAGCTTTTATCATCGCGCTCGTCGCCGCGCTGGTCGGGCCGTATTTTGTCGACTGGAATCAGTTCCGTCCGCAATTCGAGGCGGAGGCCTCCCAGGTGATCGGCGCGCCGGTGCGGGTCGCGGGCGAACTGGAAGCCCGCCTGTTGCCGTCGCCGACGTTGCGTCTGCGCTCGGTGGTGGTCGGCGGCGCCAACGATCTCGGCAAGGTGCGGGCCGACAAGCTCGATGTCGAATTCAGCCTCGGCTCGCTGATGCGTGGCGAGTGGCGCGCCACCGAACTCACGATCGGCGGCATGGCGCTCGATCTCGGACTGGATCCGAAGGGCGCAATCGACTGGCCGGTTGGAAGCGGCAAGTTCAATCTGGGGACGCTCGCTATCGACCGGCTGCATCTGACCGGGCGCGCCGCGCTGCACGATGCGCTGAGCCATCACACGCTTGAACTCGAGGATATCGTTTTTTCCGGTGATGTGCGCGGGCTCGCCGGTTCGATGCGGGGCGACGGCAGCGTGACGGTGTCGGGCAGCCGCTATCCGTTCCGCGTTTCGTCCGGCCAGAGTCCCGACGGCAACGGCACAAGGCTGCATCTGAATGTCGATTCCAGCGCCCGGCCGGTGTCGGCGGACCTTGAGGGCCTCCTGAACTTCGAGGGGCGCAGCCCCCGCTTCGAAGGCGCCATCACCTGGGCCGCGGCCGCAAGCGCCAAAGGCGATAAGGGAGACAAGGGTGCCGTGCCGTCGAATGTGCCGTGGCGGGTTGCCGCCAGGGTCAAGGCCGACCACGCCGCGGCCAGGCTCGACCAGATCGAGGCGAGTTATGGCGCAGACGACACAGCCCTCAAGCTGACCGGCGCGGGCGAAATTCGTTTTGGCAGCTCGCCGCTGTTGCGTGCGGCGTTGTCGGCACGGCAACTCGACGCCGACCGGTTTGCGGCGAGGGAAATGTCATCCGGTGACAAGCCAGGCGCGGCCAAACGAAGTAGCAGCAAAGACAACGCCGCCACTGATCCGGTGCGGGTACTGCCGGTGCTGCGCGCCATCATGAGCGCTTTTCCGCAAGCGCCGATTCCGACCGAACTTGAACTGTCCGCCGAGCAGATCGTGCTCGGGGGGCGCAGCGTGCAGAATTTTGCCAGCCAGCTTCGCTCCGATACCAGGTCGTGGGCGGTCGATCGTCTTGAGCTCCGCGCGCCCGGGTCAACCCGTGTTTCGCTCAGCGGCAAGACGGCGGACGGTACCTCCGGCCGTTTCAAGGGCGCGCTGACGATCGAATCCTCCGATCCCGATGCGCTGGTGATGTGGCTGCAAGGGCGAAGCGAGGCGAGCTATCGCAGCCAGAATCCGTTTCGCTTGAGCGGCGACGTCAATGTGGCGGCCGACGGCGTCGCGATCGACAACGTCAAATCCGAGATCGACGGCGGCGCGGTCGAGGGGCGGATCGCGCTGACGCGCGATGCTGCCAATGGCGCCGCGTTCGAGGCGGCGCTCAAGGCCGAACGACTCGATCTGGATTCCGCGACCGCCTTTGCCCGTGCCGTGCTCGGCCCGCAGGGCGAATGGCCTGAAAGGGCGCAGCTGTCGCTTGCAATCAATCATGCGATCTCTGCGGGGCAGGATCTGCATCCGTTCTCCGTGAAACTCGGCTACGACCCGAAGACCATGACGCTGGACTCGTTGAAGATCGGCGAGGCTTCCGGCGTGGTGCTGGAAGGCTTCGGCGCCTTCGATCGCGCGAATGCGACCGGCAAACTCGCGCTCACTTCAAGCGCGGCCTCGCTGTCGCAGATCGCAAGTCCGATCGCCCCGTTATCGCCGCAGCTCGCCGCCCGGCTCCACGCCATGAAGCTCCCTCCGGGGCGTGCGCAGCTGAAGGTCGCGCTCGCCGTCGACAAGGAGGCAGGCCGCGCCGATCGCGCCAACGCGCAGGTGTCGATCGACCTCGACGCGCCGCAGTTCAAGGGTTCGGTGACGATCGCGGCCAAGCCGGGCGCGACAAGCCTGCGCGATGCCGACCTCGACAAGCTCCTGCATGGCGATGTCACCGTCGAGACCAAATTATCGTCGGAGCAGGGCTCCGTGCTGCTTGCTTTGCTGGGCCTCGATGGCATGATTGCCGCGCGCGATGGACCCGGTCAGCTTCAGGGCTCGGTAGCGGGCGCGTGGGGCACGCCGCTTCGCGTTAAACTCGATCTTGCGGCTGCGGGCTTCGAGGCTGAAGCGCAGGGCACCGCCGATCCCTTTGTGCAGGAATTCAGCGCCAAGGCGATCAAGGCCAATCTTTCGCTGAAGGCGCGCGGCCTTAATCTTTCGCCGTTGTTCGATCTCAAGCCACAGGACAAGTTGGCGCAGGATGTCGGCCTGTCGTCGCGGGTTGCGCTCGCCGGCGGCAAGGTGACCTTCGACGACATTGATGGCGCGATCGCAGGCTCGCGGCTGCGCGGCCACATCGCGATGACGCTCGACGGCGAACGCCGGATCGACGGCGAAGTCGGCCTCGACGCGCTGGATCTGGCGCCGGCCATCGCATTGATGCTGGGCGCGGCCGGGCGCGACGCGGCCGAGCCGTTCGGCAACGGCTTTGTGAAGGGTTGGCGCGGGCAAGTCGCGTTTCAGGCGTTGCGCGCCATGCTTCCGGGCGGCAGCGAGTTGCGGCCATTATCGGGCACCGTGAAGGGTGACGGTCAGTCGCTCGTGGTCGACGCGATCAAAGGCGGGATCGGCGGCGGCGACCTCAGTGGCAACGTCGAGGCCAGGCAGACGCCGGCGGGACTGGCGCTCAATACCCGCCTGACGCTCAGCGGCGTCGACGGCACGGCGTTACATTATCGGGCGCTGGCGATGCCTGCCGGACGCACCTCGTTGCAAATGACGCTCGCAAGCCAGGGCCGCAGTGCCTCGGCCCTGACCGGGGCGATCTCGGGCAACGGCACCGTGACGCTGGAAGCGGGGCGCATCTCCGGACTTGATCCGCGCGCGTTCGAGGTAGCGATCCGCGCCAGCGACGCCGGCCAGGCGGTCGACGACATCAGACTGCGCAAGCTGGTCGAACCGGCGCTGGCGGGCGGCGCGCTGCTGGTCGCCTCGGCACAAATCCCGTTCGCGATCCGGGACGGCCGGCTTCGCGTCACTGCCACCGCGCTCGAGGCCGAAGGCGTCCGCGCCATCGTGTCGGGCGGTTACGACATTCCCGCCGACCAGGCCGATGTCCGCGCCACGCTGACCGCGCCGGGCGCGGGCACCGGACAAGCGAGTCCGCCGGAAATTCAGATTTTCGCCACCGGGACGCCCGATGCGCTCGATCGCACGGTCGACGTCGCGGCGTTATCGTCGTGGCTCGCGGTGAGGGCGATCGATCGCGAAACCAGACGGCTCGATTCGATCGAGCGGGGCGAAGCGGCCCCGGCCTCAATTCCGCCGGCTCAGCCGATCAACACGCCGGACGCTGGTTCACCCGCCCAGCCCTCCTTCAACTCGCCGCCGCGTCAGCTTCCAGCAAGGCCGCGAGTGAGCGCGCCGCGTCCGCCAGCCGTTTCGCCTGCGGCTAGCCCAGCGTCCGTGAATGCTCCACCAGCGAATAATCCCGCCAATAGCGGTCCGGTCGTGAGCCAACAAGCTGCTCCGCCGTTGCCGCCGGCGATCGATGTGCGGCCGGCGCCTGCGGTGGCGCGGCCGCCGCGGCCGCGCGCGCCGCTGATACTGACGCCGCCGGTCGCGACGCCATAGCTCGCCTTCCGGTTTTTTTGCAAACGGCCTGATCAACTCTTCCCTGACACCGGCCCTGTCGAGGATAAAATTCTGCCGAAGGGTCTCCGCGCGCGAACAAAGACCGTTTCCCATCGCCGTTCACATGCGTCCATGTGAAAAACGCGCCTTTTCCGGCCTCAAAACTGCGGCTACGGTGCCGTGCTGTTCGCGACGTTGCTTCTGGTGCCGGCTGCCGACATGACGCTGAACGAGATCTGTCACTGGATCGACCAGACGGCGTTAAGCCAATGGATCCAGATCGCCGGCTGGGTCGTTCCGACCGTGCAGACCATCCATATCCTCGCCATTGCGATGGTCGCCAGTTCCGCGCTGATGCTCGATCTGCGCCTGATCGGCGTATTCTGGGCCAATCGGCCGCTGGAAGCCGTGAAGGCGCGGTTCCTGCCGCTGGTGTGGTGGCCGCTGCTGGTGTTGCTGGCCACGGGCGTCATCATGATTGTCGCCGAGCCGGCGCGGTCGCTGAAGAACCCGGCCTTTCAGCTCAAGATGGGGTTGTTGATCGCAGCGCTGATCGTCACCTCCCTGTTTCAGTTTCTTCATCGGCGCAATGCGGCGTTCGGCGACGCTGCGGGTCCGCGCGCGGCCGCCGTAACGCTCGCCATTGTCTCGATCCTCCTGTGGTCCTCGATCATCTTTGCCGGGCGCTGGATCGCCTATTTCGCCTGACGGTCATCACGCCCTTCATGTCACATCACAGGGATTTCTCCGGTGGAAATTGAGAGCGCCCTGGCGTGGTTGCAGTCGACGTGGATCGCGACCGCTGTCGCCGAGAACGACATCCTGTTTCCATGGACCGAGTCGGTTCACGTTCTGGCGATTGTGATCGTGGTCGGAACCATCTCGATCGTCGACTTGCGGCTGCTCGGCATCGCTTCGCTCGATATCAGCGCCCGCCGGCTGATGCGCGACGTCATCCCCTACACCTGGGGCGCGTTTGCGGTCGCAGCGATCACGGGATCGCTGATGTTTTCATCCGACGCGACGCACTACGCCCATAACCGCCTGTTCCAGATCAAACTGGTGATGCTGGTGCTCGCCGGGCTCAACATGGCGGTTTTTCATCTGTTCGGCGAACGCGACATCGAGCGCTGGGATGCGCCGGGCGCAACCACCTCGGTCGCCGCGAAGGCGGCGGCCGCCATTTCACTGGTGGCCTGGATTGCGGTGGTCTCGCTCGGCCGCGGCACCGGGTTCACGATGCATTAGGGGCGCGACTGACTTCACACTGAAACAAGTTCTGGCTACCCTTGATGCAGTTGCCGAGCTCAGATCACTCTTTTCCTTCGGAGAAATGCGCGTGAAATCGGGTCCCATCGGTATCGTTTCTGCTGCCCTGTTCGTCCTCGCACTGACGTCGTCGATCGCGTCCGCGCAAGCGCCGCAAAAAGCGCCCGCGGTGATCAATCCGCCGCCGACCGCCCAGGACTGGGCCGACATCGCCAAGTTGCCGGACTGGAGCGGCGTCTGGAATCCGAAGATCACGGATCAGGATGCCCAGATCAAAACCAATCCGCCGCCGTGGAACGAGGCCGCCGCCAAGAAAATCCAGCACATGTTCGCCGAGGAAAAGGCCGGCCACCCGACGCTGATTTTCGCCAATTGCCTTCCCGAAGCCCACCCGTCCTGGATGCTGGTCACCCACAACGCGATGGAGATCCTGTTCACGCCGGGCCGCGTGACCATGCTCGGCGAATCCGACGGCAACCGCATCCGCCGCATCTACACCGACGGCCGCGGTCATCCGGAGACGTCCGATCCCACCTTCCACGGCCATTCGATCGGCCACTGGGAAGGCGACACGCTGGTGGTCGATACCACCGACATCGTGCCGGAGGCGCCGCTTGCCGTCAGTGAGGCGGCGGGCCTTCCCAATAACGGCGACATGCATGTGATCGAGCGCATTCATCTCGCCGACAAGGATATCCTGCACGACGACCTCGAAATCATCGCGCCGAATATTCTGACCAAGCCATGGAAGACGACGCGCATCTTCTTCCGCCAGCGCGCGCGCAAGTTCGACATCGTTGAAGGCGTCTGCGCCACCGGCGACCTGGTCGAGCGCGTCAATGCGGAAGGCGACCACGTCTTCGTTCCCGTGCAAAAATCCGAATGGGGCCACACCACAGCCGTTCCGGCGAAGTAACCGGCAAAAACAAGACAGGAGATGACCATGCGACACGTCCTGAAGTCGATCGGCGCGTTTGCCATCCTGGCGATCGCGGCAACCGGAATCTCGCAAGTTGCCGCGCATCACTCGGCGTCGATGTTCGATTTCACCAAATCCCAGAAGCTCAAGGGCAAGGTCGTGGAGATGCGCTGGGTCAACCCGCATGTCACGATCACCGTCACCGGCTCGCCCAGTGCGGACGAAGCGCCGGGCGACTGGCTGATCGAAACGACGAGCCCCGGCAATCTGGTGCGTGCCGGCGGCTGGCGCCGCGACGCAGTGAAGCCCGGCGATGAGGTCGAGGTCACCTTTCATCCGGAGCGTGAAGCCGGCAAGAAGAGCGGTCTGCTGATGGAGCTCAAGGCGGTTTCGTCCGGCGAGGTCTTTACCGCCAATATCCGCGATCAGGAAAAGCCGGGGCTGGAATAGGATTGGCTTGAACTGGATCAGCGCGGTGCGTTTTTCTTCTCAGTTGAAAAAGGCGGTGATGGGCGCGATCGTTGTGGCGATCGTGGGTCCGGCCGCACCATCTTTTGCCGAGGACCAGCCGCCGCTCAAGGATACGATCTTCGCCCGCAAGATCGTGATGGGCGAGATCGACATGAACATGGACGAGATCGAGACCATGCTGGCGCCCGAAGGCAAGCTCTTGCTATCGGACGCGCAAGAACATGCCGAAGTCATCTCGACCTTGCTGATGGCTTTTCCGCATCTGTTTCCGCCCGCAACCAACCAGTGGAAGGAAGGCGCGGAGCGCGATCCCGCCACCGACACCTTCGCCAACCCGGCGATCTGGTCGAATTTTGCGGATTTCTACAAACGCGCCGGCGAAGCTTCGAAAATCGCCTGGAACGCCAGCCGCGCCAAAAAGCCGGACGAGTTCCGCGCCCAGATCAAGGAATTGCGCGTGCGCTGCAACGCCTGCCACGCGCTGAATCTGAAGACGGAATAAGGTAGAGCGTTTTCGAGCGAAGTGGGAACCGGTTCGCGTGAAGAAAACGCGTCAAAACAAAAGAATAGAGCCTGGTTCTGATTCCATCAGAATCGAGTAGGCTTGGTGCTCGCCTTCCGCGCTATGTGGAGGAGCGGTTCAGACCTTGTCGGCGACGGGTTGCTTTGATTCCGTGGCCGGCGCGGTTGCCTGGGCGCGCGAGCGGAAATAGTCCAGCACGAAGAGCCTGATGGCCGACGACAAGTTGCCTTGCTGGCGATTGTTGTCGATCTCGCCGACCAGTTCGGACAGCGTGATGTTCCGCAAGCCGGAAATCTCCTTCATGCCGTTCCAGAAGGCTTCTTCGAGGCTGACGCTGGTCTTGTGGCCTGCGACCACGATCGATCGTTTCACAACAGGCGATTTCATGATGCGTCCTCGCCGTCGATGCGATGATGATCCAGCTGTTCACTGGCGCGTTCGGTGCGCAGTTCCTCGAGCTCGCGTTCGGACCGGGTGCGGCCGAACCGCGCACGATTGGCGGCGGCTTGCTGTTCCGAGCGCTGCTTGGCAGTGCGTTTCCTGAACTGCTTCAGATTGACCAAATCCCCCATGTCGGCCCCCGTCATGCAGATCTGGTTGTCATTGCGACAATGTCGCCAAGCGATGAATGTGTGCGGGTTCCAGTTGAATTGACCCGATCCAAATTCAGCGGATGCGCGCTATCAAGCTCGATCCTCATTATGAAATCCCCATTATGTCGTCCGAGCGCAAAATGTCGTGTTTCGCTTTTCGAAATATTTTTTGCTCTACCACGGCGAAGCACCGCCGTAAAAGCCAGTAAGCATAATTCTTTAGGTGATAAGAAGGGAGGGCGTGTTGTCGCGTTGCATGGCATCTCCATAAGCCATGCCGTAGTTATCCGGGGTGCGTCATTTCGCGCGGCTTCACCAGCCGGTCGAACTCCTCAGTAGAAACAAAACCCAACCTTATAGCCTCTTCTTTCAATGTTGTGCCGCGCGCGTGTGCGGATTTGGCTACTTTGGCAGCATTGTCATAGCCAATCTTCGGGGCGAGCGCGGTCACCAGCATCAGCGAACGTTCCATGAGTTCATGGATGCGTTTTTCGTCTGCGCGTATTCCTTCGACGCAGTGCTCTGTAAAAGAACGCACCACGTCGGCCATCAGTTGAATGGAATTCATCATACAATATGCCAGTAGCGGCTTGTAGACGTTCAGTTCGAAATGGCCCTGGCTGCCGCCCGTCGTGATCGCGGCCTGATTACCGAACACCTGACAGCACACCATGGTGACGGCTTCGCACTGGGTCGGGTTGACCTTGCCGGGCATGATCGAGGAGCCCGGCTCGTTCTCGGGCAGGATCAATTCGCCGAGGCCGGACCGGGGACCGGAACCCAGCAGTCGAATGTCGTTGGCGATCTTGAAAAGGCCGGTGGCGGCCGCGTTCAAGGCGCCGTGCGCGAACACATAGGCGTCGTTGGAGGCCAGCGCCTCGAACTTGTTGACGGCGCTGGTAAAGGGCAGGCGGGTGATCCTGGCGGCGTGGCGGGCAAAGGTCCTGGCGAATTTCGGCTTGGAATTGAGGCCGGTGCCGACCGCGGTGCCGCCTTGCGCCAGTGGATAAAGTTCTTTCAGCGCCACGCGTATCCGCGCCATGGCGTGCTCGACCTGGGTGGCGTAGCCGGAAAATTCCTGCCCCAGCGTCAGCGGCGTCGCGTCCTGGGTATGGGTGCGGCCGATTTTGACGATGTGGGAAAACGCTTTCTCTTTCGTGCGAAGCGCGCGGTAGAGCATCGTCAGCGCCGGCAGCAGGTCGTGGGTGATCGCGACCGCGGCGGCAATATGCATCGCGGTCGGGAACGAATCGTTCGACGACTGGCTCATGTTGACGTGGTCGTTGGGATGCACCGGCGCCTTGGTGCCGAGCTTGCCGCCGAGCAGCTCGCTGGCACGGTTGGCGATCACCTCGTTGAGGTTCATGTTGGTCTGGGTGCCGGAACCGGTCTGCCAGACCACCAGCGGGAAGTGATCGTCGAATTCTCCGTCGATCACCTCGCGCGCGGCGCGGATGATGGCGCGCGCCCGGCGCTGGTCCAGCAGGCCGAGTTCGCGGTTGGTTTCGGCGGCGGCGAGCTTGACGACGCCGAGCGCGCGGATGATCGGCATCGGCATCCGGTCATGGCCGATGCGGAAATTCTGCCGGCTGCGTTCGGTCTGCGCGCCCCAGTAACGGCTGGCGTCAACCTCGATTGGACCGAAGCTGTCGGTTTCGGTGCGCGTCGCGGGTTTTGACGGGGAAGCAGATTTTGATCGGGCCATGAACGTTCCTGGATGAATTGCCGCCTTGTTCTACAGGAACTTCAGATAGGTGCTCTCAAATGGAAAGTCTCAAACAGGAAGTCTCAAATAGAAAGTACCGGGCGGGACAATCATGCCCGCCATGTTGCTATTTCTTGCGGAAGCGGTCGAGCCGCACCACCTCGGCGCCCTCAGAGGGCTTTGCCGGCTCGTCGGCTTCCTCGTTGGTCGGCGCAGGCAAAGCGGACGTGGCCGGCAAAGCGGCTGCGTCGTTTTCGCCGGCGGGAGCGGGGCCGTCGGAGGTCTCGAACTGCAAGCCGAACTGTACCGAAGGGTCGAAGAAGCTCTTGATGGCGCTGAAGGGAACGACGAGGCGCTCCGGAATGCCGCCAAACGACAGGCCGACCTCGAAACGATCCTCCGTCACCACCAGGTCCCAGAACTGGTGCTGAAGGATCACGGTCATCTCTTCCGGATATTGCGCCAACAGACGCGGCGACAATTTCACGCCGTCGGCCGTGGATACGAAGGTGATGAAAAAATGATGGTCGCCCGGCAGGCCATGCTCGGCGGCATCGGTCAGAACGCGACGCAACACCCCGCGCAGCGCGTCGCGGGCCAGTACGTCGTATCGGATGTGATCGGTCGCCATGGTCGGTCCTGTCGCGCAAAGTTAAAATGTAACATTTCCCGAAAACGCCGGCCGTCGCCTGATCCAACTCGGGGTCGTTGCCTCCATGCTACTCCGCCTGAGCGTGGAGGTCAGCAGGCGTTACGGGTCAGGCCGGAGGCCGAATCGGCCTGAAAATGAGGAAAGTGGAGGCTTCTGTTGCCAGGTGCCTCCGAACCCCGCCTGACGGAGCTTAACCCGTCAGGACTTTAAATCGGTCTTTCAAACTGCGTTACGCAGCCTGAGCAACCGGAGCATAGTTGTCGTTTGCAACTATTGCATGGCCCGATATCGGCGGAACCATACCGAGAAAAAACACGCCCTTTACGCCCTCGTCGATCCTGTTTCGCCCCCGCCGAAGCCTTGTTCGGGCATGATCTCCGAAAAAGATCATGCCCACTTGGAAGGCTTTGGTGGAGGCGCCGGGTACTGCCCCCGGGTCCGAATGGTTTATTGCGACGGCAATTTATTTCCATAGCCGGCGAACCGGCGCCCTTAATATAGGCGGCAAAAGTTGAGAAAAACAGGGCCGGAAAAGCTGTTGAAACACAGGCTTTTGACGAGAGCGCTCTCTTAAAGGGGGTGGATAGGCGGGAATAGAGGGTTGGCCCGCCAATGGCCCCATTCTAGAAATGAGCCATGCCCCCGGATTCCTCACCGGCCGCCACCGAGGCGCCGGACCTCTCGAAGTCGCCGCCCACCCTCATCGAGCTCTTCATAGCCTTCGCGAAAATGTCGCTGGCGGGCTTTGGCGGCGTCCTGGTCTGGGCGCGGCGCGGCATCGTCGATCAGCACAAATGGATGACGGCGGACGAGTTCAACGAAACCTTCGCGCTGTGCCATTTCCTGCCCGGCCCCAACATCGTCAATCTCACCTTCGTGTTCGGATCGCGCCTGCGCGGACTGCCCGGCAGTATCGCGGCGTTTTCCGGACTGGTCGGGCCGCCGGCCCTGATCATGGTGGTGATGGGCGCGCTCTATCACCGTTACGGCGAGATCGAGGCGTTGCGGCGCATCCTCTCGGGCGTGGCCTGTGCAGCCATTGGTCTGATGCTTGCGGTGGTGTTCCGGATGATGACGCCGCTCTTCAAGCGGCGCGACGTCATTGCGCTTCTGGTGATGGTCGCGGTGTTCATCGCGATCGGCCTGTTGCGGTTGCCCTTGGCGGCGGTGCTGCTGGTGGCCATTCCGGTGTCGATCGCCATCACCTATTGGATGCGGAGGGAGCCGGCATGAATTCCGATGCCAATCCGGTTCTGACGCTGGCGCTGACCTTTGCAACGATGTCGCTGTTTGCCGTCGGCGGCGCCAATTCGGCGATTCCCGAAATGCACCGTGTTGCGGTCGACGTGAATCATTGGCTGACCGACAAGCAATTCACCGACGTCTATGCCATCGCGCAGCTCTCGCCCGGACCGAACGTCCTGATCGTCACCCTGATCGGCTATTCGGTCGCGGGCGTTTTGGGTGCGCTGGTCGCCACACTGGCGATGTGCGTGCCGACCGCAGTGCTGGCCTTGATCGTCAGCCGCTTCCTGACCCGGTCAAGTCGGTCGCGCTGGCCCTCCATCATTCAGGCCGCGCTGGTGCCGTTGTCGATCGGGCTGATGGGCGCCAGCGGCTTTATTCTGGCGCGCGCCTCCGATCAGACCGTCGTGGCGGTCCTTGTCACGGTTGGCGCCGCGGTGCTGGCCTCGGTGACCAAACTCAATCCGCTCTGGATGCTGGTCGCCGGCGGCTGCCTCGGCTCTGCCGGCCTGATCGGCTGAGGTCTTATCCCTCCCCACAAGGGGGGATAAGAAAGTGCCGGCAGTTCCAGCCATGTTTGGACCTTGCCCGGACAGGCCCGGATGCTCACTTTTCAGGGTATAAAGAGCGGGTCGAGGCGAATCGGCGTGTTGAATGGTTGACCCGGCCGTTAAAACTCGCCGATCAACCGTGACGTCATCAGGACCACCGCGAAATCCATGATCCAGTATCACGACCTGCTCGAACGGATTCTGGCCGATGGCGTCGAGAAATCCGACCGCACCGGCACCGGGACGATCTCGGTGTTCGGCCACCAGATGCGCTTCAATCTGGCGGCGGGTTTTCCGATGCTGACCACCAAGAAGCTGCCGCTCAAGGCGATCATCCATGAGCTGCTGTGGTTTCTGCGGGGCGATACCAACATCAAATATCTGCACGACCATGGCGTCACGATCTGGGACGAATGGGCGGATGCCAACGGTGATCTCGGTCCGGTCTATGGATCGCAGTGGCGCTCCTGGCCGGCTCCGGACGGGCGCAAGATCGACCAGATCGCCAATGTGGTCGAGATGATCCGCAAAAATCCGGATTCGCGGCGGCTGATCGTCAGCGCCTGGAATCCGGCCGAGATCGACCAGATGGCGCTGCCGCCGTGTCACTGCCTGTTCCAGTTTTATGTCGCGAACGGCAAACTGTCCTGCCAGCTTTATCAGCGCTCGGCCGACGTGTTTCTCGGCGTGCCCTTCAACATCGCCTCTTACGCACTGCTCACGATGATGGTCGCGCAGGTCACCGGCCTGAAGGCTGGCGACTTCGTCCATTCCTTTGGCGACGTGCATCTCTATTCCAACCACATCGAGCAGGCGCGGCTGCAATTGACGCGCGCGCCGCGGACCGCTGCCGGTCGATGAAGATCAATCCTGATGTGAAGGACATCTTCGCGTTCCGCTATGAGGATTTCGTGCTCGAAGGCTACGACCCGCATCCGCACATCAAGGCCGAGGTCGCGGTGTGATGCGAGCGATTTAATATCTGTCCTGATCCGCCGCGCACGTCCCGATGAAGCAGGCGTCGTGCTCTCGCTGGTCCGAGAACTCGCCGAATATGAAAAATTAGTTGCATGAGGTCGAAGCCACCGAGGCGATGATCGCGGATGCGTTGTTTGGCGACAATCCGCGGCTGTTTTGCGATATCGCCGAATGGAACGGCGAGGTCGCAGGCTTCGCGGTCTGGTTCATCAATTTTTCGACCTTTCGGGCCGTTCCGGAATCTATCTGGAAGATTTGTTCGTGCGGCCTGCGTTGCGCGGCAAGGGCATCGGCAAGGCGTTGTTGTCGCATCTGGCAAAAGAATGCGTGACCAACAACTGGTCGCGCCTGCAATGGTCGGTGCTCGACTGGAATGAGCCTTCGATTGCGTTCTACAAATCGCTCGGCGCGGTAATGATGGACGAGTGGACGGTGTGCAAGGTGACGGGTCCGGCGCTCAGTGCACTTGCAGGGACAGCCCGATGATGGAGATCGTTGTCATTGTGGCGGTCGCCGATAATGGCGTGATCGGCGCGGATGGCGCGATCCCCTGGCGGCTCAAGACCGACCTGCAACGCTTCAAGGCGTTGACCTCCGGCAAGCCGGTCGTGATGGGCCGCAAGACTTTTCTGTCGCTGCGCCGTCCGCTGCCCGGACGCACCAATATCGTGATGACGCGGGATGAGGGTTTTTGCGCCTCGGGGGCCGTCGTGACGACGTCGCTCGATCACGCTTTGGATGTTGCAAAGGGGGACGCGCTGCGGCGTTTCGTCACTGAAATCGCCGTCATCGGCGGGGCGGAAATCTACGCCCAATGGATCGGCATGGCGCAGCGGCTTGAGATCACCGAAGTCCACGCCACGCCCGCCGGCGATACCCGTTTTGGGCCTATCGACAAGGCGGTCTGGGAAGAGGTCGCGCGGGCTGAAAACCCGTCAGGCCCGGACGATAGTGTGGCTTTTTCGTTTGTCACGTATACGCGGCGAAAGGCGAATTAACCGCTTCTCCTAATGTTTACGTTGACAATTGGGGCCGCCAGCATAGCTGTTCCGGGCTCTATATCAGCCTAAAGGCGCGCGTTGTAAGGGCAGGGGCCGTCCCCTATAAAGCCTGCGCGGCGGCTCGCGGGCGCGGGTCAACCGGCCCTGCGCCCCACGAAGGAGAGTTTGAATGGCGTGGAAGAATCAGGGCGGAGGCCCCTGGGGTTCGGGTCCGAAGGGACCGTGGGGCTCCGGACCGCAGCCGACCGGCGGCCCAAGGCCGCCCGATCTGGAAGACCTTCTTCGCCGTGCCCAGGACCGTATCCAGCAATTGCTGCCCGGCGGCTATTTCTCAGGTCTCGGCATCGCGCTCGCGCTTCTGGTCGTGGTCGCGATCTGGGCCATGTCGGGCTTCTACCGCGTGCAGTCCGAAGAGCTCGGCGTCGTCTTGCGCTTCGGCAAATATGTCCGCGATGCCCAGCCGGGCCTGAACTATCATCTGCCCTATCCGATCGAGACCGTGCTGCTGCCCAAGGCGCTGCGCGTTTCCACGCTGTCGATCGGCATGACGCTGATCGACGATCCGGCGCGGCGCGGCCGCACCATGCGCGACGTTCCGGAAGAAAGCCTGATGCTGACCGGCGACGAAAACATCGTCGATGTCGATTTCACCGTGCTGTGGCGCATCAAGCCGAAAGGCGTCGCCGATTATCTCTTCAACATCCAGAACCCCGAAGGAACCGTGAAGGCGGTGGCTGAAAGCGCGATGCGCGAAGTCGTCGGCAAGTCGAACATCCAGCCGATCCTGACCGGCGCGCGTACCTCGACCGAAGGGGCGGTTCAGGAGCTGATGCAGAAGACGCTCGACAATTACAACTCGGGCATTCTGGTGCAGCAGGTTCAGATGCAGAAGGTCGATCCGCCGGCCCAGGTGATCGATTCCTTCCGCGACGTGCAGGCCGCGCGCGCCGACCTCGAGCGGTTGCAGAACGAGGCGCAGACCTACGCCAACCGCGTGGTGCCGGACGCCAAGGGCCGCGCCTCGCAAATCCTGCAAGTGGCCGAAGGCTACAAGCAGCAGGCGGTGGCCGAGGCCAAGGGCCAGAGCGCGCGCTTCCTCAAAGTCTATGACGAGTACAAGAAGGCGCCTGACGTCACCCGCCAGCGCATCTATCTCGAGACGATGGAGCGCATTCTCGGCGGTTCCGACAAGCTCGTCTATGACGGCGGATCGTCGGGACAGGGCATCGTGCCTTATCTGCCCCTGAACGAACTGTCGGCGCGACGCCCGGCAGCGCCGGCCAGCCAGCCGCAACAGCCCGCTACGGGAGCCACCCGATGAGATCCCCCGTCACAGGCATTATGTTGCTGCTCTTGCTCTTGCTGTTGTTGATCGTCGGCTACAGCTCGGTGTTCTCCGTGCAGCAGACCGAGCAGGCGCTGGTGGTGCGACTGGGTGCGCCGGTCGACGTCGTCACTGAGCCCGGCCTGCATTTCAAGGCGCCGTTCATCGATACGGTGATCCCGGTCGACAAGCGCATTCTCGACCTTGAAAACCCCTCGCAGGAAGTGATCGCCTCGGACCAGAAGCGGCTCGTGGTCGATGCCTTTGCGCGCTATCGCATCAAGAACGCCCTGCAATTCTATCAGAGCGTCGGCTCCATCCAGGCCGCCAACCTCCAGCTCACCACGCTGTTGAACGCCTCGCTCCGCCGCGTGCTCGGCGAGGTCACCTTCATCCAGGTGGTGCGCGACGAACGCGAGGCCTTGATGGGAAAAATCCGCGACCAGCTCGACAAGGAGGCCGGCGGCTACGGCATTCAGGTGGTCGACGTGCGGATCCGCCGTGCGGATTTGCCGGAGCAGAACAGCCAGGCGGTCTATCAGCGCATGCAGACCGAGCGGCAACGTGAGGCCGCCGAATTCCGTGCGCAGGGCGGCCAGAAGGCGCAGGAGATCCGCTCCAATGCCGATCGCGAGGCCACCGTCATCGTCGCCGACGCCAATTCGACCGGCGAGCAGGTTCGCGGCGAGGGCGATGCCGAACGCAACCGCTTGTTTGCCGAAGCCTATGGTAAGGACCCGGACTTCTTCGCATTCTATCGTTCGATGACGGCCTATGAAAACAGCCTCAAGAGCAACGACACGCGCTTCCTGTTGCGCCCCGATTCGGATTTCTTCAGGTTCTTCGGCGGCGCAGGCGGCAAGCCGGCTGCGGCGACGGCGGCTCCTGCGGCTTCAGCGAAGCCGTAAGTTCTAAAATGTTCTAAAATAAAGGCCGAAGCGAAACGCGCTTTGGCCTGCCAAAGAAAAGTTCAAAACGGGAGGTTTCGATCCGATGGGGTCCATAGCGTTCGCCGACTTCCTCATCGGTGTGGGAATCCTGTTTGTGCTCGAAGGCCTGATGTTCGCCGCGGTCCCGGCCTGGCTGAAGCGGGCGATGAAAAGTGCGATGGTGACTCCCGATCACATCCTGCGCGCCGCCGGCATCGGCTCGGCGGTGGCGGGTCTGATCCTGATCTGGGTCGTGCGCCGCTGACGCGCATCATTCCCGGATAGCGCGTCAACACCGGCCTGGACGACCAGAGTTGCCGCCTTCGTGAGGTCCGTCTGTTTTTCGCCGAAATGGTAGGGTGTAACGCTTGCGCGGTTACCCCCTTCGGGCGCACTCTGGCGGCCAGGTTTCCAGGCTTTGTACCCGCGGCGCCCGTTTCCCCGCCCTGGAACACCGAAACTCCGCTCCTTCGACAAGAGAGAACCGATATGACCGTTGCCATCCATGCTCTAAGCCGCCGGTCGCGCCCGCTGTTGGCGGCAGCATGCCTGACGGTAAGTCTCGGGGCAGCAACCATCCTGGCCTCGACGTTTCCGGCACTGGCGCGCGGTCCCGACGGCATCGCGGACGTTGCCGAGAAAGTGATCGACGCGGTGGTCAATATCTCGACCACGCAAACGGTCGAGGCCAAGGGCGGTCCCGGCGAGGGCCGCGGCGGCGCCATGCCGCAACTGCCGCCGGGTTCGCCGTTCGAGGAATTCTTCGACGACTTCTTCAAGAACCGTCGCGGCGGTGGCGGCGGTCCGCGAAGCGGCGACATGCAACCGCACAAGACCAACTCGCTCGGCTCGGGCTTCATCGTGGATACGTCGGGCATTGTGGTGACCAACAATCACGTCATCGCGGATGCCGACGAGATCAACGTCATCCTCAACGATGGCACCAAGATCAAGGCCGACCTGGTCGGCGTCGACAAGAAGACCGATCTGGCGGTGTTGAAGTTCAAGCCGCCGCATCCGCTGATCGCCGTGAAGTTCGGCGATTCCGACAAGCTGCGGCTTGGCGAATGGGTGGTCGCGATCGGCAATCCGTTCAGCCTCGGCGGCACGGTGACCGCCGGCATCGTCTCGGCGCGCAACCGCGACATCTCGAACGGTCCCTATGACAACTACATCCAGACCGACGCCGCCATCAATCGCGGCAATTCCGGCGGGCCGTTATTCAACCTCGACGGCGAAGTGATCGGCGTCAACACGCTGATCATCTCGCCGACCGGCGGTTCGATCGGCATCGGCTTTGCGGTGCCGTCCAAGACGGTGGCCGGCGTGGTCGATCAGCTTCGCCAGTTCGGCGAGTTGCGGCGCGGCTGGCTCGGGGTCCGCATTCAGCAGGTCACCGACGAGATTGCCGAAAGCCTCAACATCAAGCCCGCGCGCGGTGCGCTGGTGGCCGGCATTGACGAGAAGGGCCCGGCAAAACCCGCCGGCATCGAGCCCGGCGACGTCGTCGTCAAGTTCGACGGCAAGGACATCAAGGAGCCGAAAGACCTGTCGCGCGTCGTCGCTGACACCGCCGTCGGCAAGGAGGTCGAGGTCGTCGTCATTCGCAAGGGCGAGGAGCAGACCAAGCGGGTGACGCTCGGGCGGCTCGAGGATACCGACAAGCCGCAACCGGCTTCCGCCAAGTCGACGCCGGAGCCGGAAAAGCCGGTGACGCAGAAGGCGCTCGGGCTTGATCTCGCCAATCTCAGCAAGGACCTGCGCAGCCGCTACAAGATCAAGGACAGCGTCAAGGGCGTGGTCGTCATCGGGGTCGATAACGCTTCCGATGCCGCCGACAAGCGGCTCTCCGCCGGCGATGTGATCGTCGAAGTGGCGCAGGAGGCGGTCGCAAACGCCGCCGACATCAAGAAGCGCGTCGATCAACTGAAGAAGGACGGCAAGAAATCCGTGCTGCTTCTGGTGTCGAACGCCGACGGCGAATTGCGTTTCGTCGCACTGAGCGTGCAGTAGAGATATCGCTGATATCGATGTCGTCATGGCCGGGCTTGACCCGGCCATCCACGTCTTTGTGGCCGCACACAGCAGGTAAGACGCAGATGCCCGGGTCAAGCCCGGGCATGACGGCGATTGTTGTGGCTGCGCCGAGTTAATTACTAGCGCGTACCGGTCGTGCTTGCGTTTGCCGCCCTGACCGTTCCGTGGCGTGGGGTCAGCACGGCAAGCTGATGCGGCGAGGCGGGCATGCCGTTGCGCGTGAGCGTCGGCGTGGCCGCCTGCTCCTCGACACCCGCCGAGCCCGTCACCGCAAGCTGGTGTTGCGTGGCCGGGAATGACGAGACTTCGTAAGTTGGAAGCTCTGCCGCGCCGACAGCGGCGCCTTCCAGCACCGCGAAGGCGACAACGGCGGTCGCGAGGAGATGTTTGACGGAGGGGCGTTGCATGGGAAAGATCCTTTTGGGTGACGATGTTGCGAAGCGCGTGTACCGCGGTCGCATTTCGGTTCCCTGGACTCTCCCTGCCTCCGTGTGTTCAACCGTTACGCGGGGAATTTAGCAACTCATGGCTTCGTGATCCGGCGACATCAGCAGCCGAGATGCCCGTGCAGCCCGATTTCAGGCAGAATATTTCGTTTCTCGATCGGTTCGAGAACGATGATTTTTCGAAGTTGCGCGAGATCAACCGAGTGGATTTTGCGGGTTCGAGTTCGTGGTTAACCCCCCACAAACTCCTCGCGCCGGTAACCTTGCGCGGACCAGCATAGGCCATAGGCCGGACAGGAGACCTTATGATGCCGGACGGCCCTTTAGCATTCCGGCGACGCCGAGGTCCTCGTCCAGCTCCGGCCAGTGAATGCCCATCGGCATCAACTCAAAATGAGCGCGCGCGGCACCGCTCGCGTTTAGCAATCGCGGGTACCATGCGAGCGGCGTCGCGATCCGGCGTCCATCGGCTAGCGTCACTACTAATTCGTCGACCGTGAAAGCAACGGAGACGGGCCTGATGTCGCCGACATCAATTTCCAAAGTACTCATGCCATTTGCTTTCGAGTTGTTCTCGGTGCGATCTCAGATAGCGGATAATAGCTCCGATTTCGTGCCCGGGGAATCCCGCATTGGTGGCGACCGAAATGTCGTGAAGCCAAAATTTGGCCTCTTGGTCGCCGGCTCTCACATGTACGTGCGGTGGTTCGTCCCGCTCATTCGAATAGAAAAACGCGCGATAGGGGCCCCAACGCAGAACAGTCGGCATTCACACCCCCACAAACTCCTCGCGCCGGTATCCCTGCGCATAGAGCAATGCCGTGAGGTCGCCGTAATCGATCCGCGCGGCAGCGGTCGCCGCGACCGCCGGCTTGGCGTGGAAGGCAACGCCTAGTCCCGCCTCGCCGATCATGCCGAGATCGTTGGCGCCGTCGCCGACGGCCAGCGTGTCGATATTGTCGAGGTCCGCGTCCTCGCGAAGCTCGATCAGCGTGGCAAGCTTGGCGGCGCGGCCGAGAATCGGTTCGGCGACTTCACCGGTCAGTTTGCCGTCGCGCACGATCAGCTCATTGCCGCGATTTTCGGCAAAGCCGATTTTCGCAGCGATCGCTTGCGTGAACAGTGTGAAGCCGCCGGAAATCAGACAGGTCCAGGCGCCGTGCGCGCGCATGGTCGCGACCAGTTCACGGCCGCCCGGTGTCAGCGTGATACGCTCCTGGATGACCTTGTCGACCAGATCGATGGACAATCCCTTGAGCAGCGCCACGCGCTCGCGCAGCGCCGGTTCGAATTCGATCTCGCCGCGCATCGCGCGCTCAGTAATGGCGGCGACGTGAGCCTTGAGCCCGACGAAGTCCGCCAGTTCATCGATGCATTCCTGCCCGATCATGGTGGAATCCATGTCTGCGAGAAAAAGCTTCTTGCGCCGGGCAATCACCGGCTGCACGACAACATCGATCGGCAGGTCCTCGCGCGCCGCGCGCAGACGCTGAGCAATGCCGGCGATGTCCTCGCTGCCGTCGCCGAACGGGATGTCGGCAGCGACCTCATCGAACAGCCAATGCGCAGGGCCGGCCGAAGGCAGAATCGCGCGCGCGCCGTCGAGCACCGTGCTATCGAGTGCGGGATTGGCGGGATGGCAAATCAGGGTCGCGACAAGAGACATGAATTCGAAAGGCCATGACAACACTGCCGTGCTTATCGCAGGGCCAACCGCCAGCGGCAAGTCGGCCCTGGCGCTGGCCTTGGCGCGCAGGACCGGCGGCGTGGTCGTCAACGCCGATTCCATGCAGGTTTATCGCGACCTGCGCGTGCTCACGGCGCGCCCCTCGGTGGCTGAAGAAGCGGAAGTTCCGCATCGGCTCTATGGCCACGTCGACGCTGGCGTCAATTTTTCGGCCGGCGCCTGGGTCGCCGATGCGGCTCACGTGCTCGCGGACGTGCGCGCGCAAAACCGCCCGGCGATCTTCGTCGGTGGCTCCGGCCTTTACTTTAAAGCGCTCACGCGCGGGCTCTCGGCGGTGCCGCCAATTCCGCCTGACGTGCGCGAGGCGGTGCGCGCCAGACTTGAACGCGACGGCGTCGAGGCGCTGCATGCGGAGTTGTCGCGGCGTGATCCGGTTTCCGCCGGGCGCCTCAAGCCGCGCGATCGCACCCGCGTGGCGCGCGCGCTCGAGGTGATCGAGGCCACCGGGCGTTCGCTGCCTGATTGGCATCGCGACGGCCTGCCGCCTTTGTTGGGTGAAGGCACGTTTCGTGCGCTGTTTCTCGCGCCGGAGCGCGATGCGCTTTATGCACGGATCGATGCGCGGTTCGAGACGATGCTCGCTGCCGGCGCTTTGGAGGAAATCGCGCAACTCGCCGCGCGCAATCTCGATCCGCTGTTGCCGGCGATGAAAGCGCATGGCGTGCCGGCGCTGATCCGACACCTCAATGGTGAAATCACGCGCGATGAGGCGAGCGAGATCGGCCGCGCCGATACGCGCCACTATGCCAAGCGGCAGTTCACCTGGTTTCGGCACCAGCTGCCGGAGTTTGAATGGGTGAAGCCGGAGGCGGCGGGGGAGTGGCTTCTTGCACGGACCTCATCCTGAGGAGCGGCCCCTCTTGGCCGCGTCTCGAAGGATGGACACACGCGAGGCCTCATGGTTCGAGACGTTGCTGCGCAACTCCTCACCATGAGGACTACCCCCGTCATTGCCAGGAGCGCAAGCGACGACCCCTCTTCGCTCGCTGTGCGAGCTTCGTGGGGTAACAGTCCGCCGAAGCGCACTCGCGCGTAGGCAGAAGCAATCCAGCTCTTATTTTGGTCTGGATCGCTTCGCTGGTGCTCGCGACGACGGCCCGCATGCCTGCAAACCCAAAATTCACCCTCGCCGAATGCGCCCGAGCCCGCTAAAGTCGATTTGGGCGTGACCCGCTGCCGGCGGCTTGACTTTGGGCTCCGAGCCAGTATGTTCACGCAACCTTTGGGAAGTCCGAGCAGCGCTATGCGCAACAATATTACCAAACTTCTTATTATCGTAGTCGTACCCAGGCGCGCCGCCGGGGATGGCTAGTTGCCATCCACATTCGGACGGTGCGCCAGGGCCCTCTTCGGGTCCTTTTTTATTACCCAAACCCCAGACCAGACGCCTCGAACCCAAAACACCGCGCGAAAGCGTATCCGGAGCCAGCCAAGGAATACGTCATGAGTGACAAGAGCCACGATCCGAACCAGATGACCGGCGCCGCCATGATCGTGCGTGCGCTGATCGATCATGGCGTCCAGCACATTTTCGGCTATCCCGGCGGTGCGGTGCTTCCGATCTATGATGAGATCTTCCAGCAGGACCAAGTCGAGCATATCCTGGTGCGGCACGAGCAGGGCGCCGGCCACGCCGCCGAAGGCTATGCGCGCTCGACCGGCAAGCCCGGCGTCGTGCTGGTGACCTCGGGACCGGGCGCCACCAACATGGTGACGCCGCTCACCGACGCGCTGATGGATTCGATTCCGCTGGTCTGCATCACCGGGCAGGTGCCGACCCATCTGATCGGCAACGACGCGTTCCAGGAGTGCGACACCGTCGGCATCACCCGGCCCTGCACCAAGCACAACTGGCTGGTGCGCAACGTCAACGATCTCGCCAAGGTGCTGCACGAGGCGTTTTATGTCGCCAGCACCGGCCGTCCGGGGCCGGTGGTGGTCGACGTGCCGAAGGATGTGCAGTTTGCCACCGGCACCTATCATCCGCCGCGCAAGTCCGACGTTCACATCTCCTATGCGCCACGGGTCAAGGGCGATGCGATGCAAATCCGCAAGGCGGTGGCGCTGCTGGCCTCCGCCAAACGGCCGGTGATCTATTCCGGCGGCGGCGTCATCAATGCCGGCCGCGAGGCTTCCAAGCTGTTGCGCGAATTGGTCGAGGTCACCGGCTTTCCGATCACCTCGACCTTGATGGGGCTCGGCGCCTACCCGGCCTCGGGCAAGAACTGGCTGGGTATGCTGGGTATGCACGGTACTTACGAGGCCAACATGGCGATGCATGATTGCGATGTCATGCTGTGCGTCGGCGCGCGCTTCGACGACCGCATCACCGGACGCACCGATGCATTCTCGCCCGGCTCGAAGAAGATCCACATCGATATCGACCCGTCCTCGATCAACAAGAACATCCGCGTCGATGTGCCGATCATTGGCGATGCCGCCAATGTGCTCGGCGATATCCTCCAGGTGTTCAAGGCGGAAGCGAGGAAACCGGACATCAAGGCCTGGTGGGCCGAGATCGGGAAATGGCGGGCGCGCAATTCGCTGTCCTACAAGAAGAACAACGATATCATCCTGCCGCAATTCGCGATCCAGACGCTGTTCGAGGCGACGCGCGGCAAGGACACCTACATCACCACCGAAGTCGGCCAGCATCAGATGTGGGCGGCGCAGTTCTTCGGCTTCGAGGAGCCGCACCGCTGGATGACCTCGGGCGGGCTCGGCACCATGGGCTATGGACTGCCGGCCGCGCTTGGCGTGCAGGTGGCGCATCCGGACAGCCTCGTCATCGACATCGCGGGCGACGCCTCGGTGCAGATGACGATCCAGGAAATGTCGAGCGCGGTTCAGCATGAGCTGCCGATCAAGATCTTCATCCTGAACAATCAGTACATGGGCATGGTGCGGCAGTGGCAGCAACTGCTGCATGGCAATCGCCTGTCGCATTCCTACTCCGAGGCGCTGCCGGATTTCGTCAAGCTCGCGGATGCCTACGGCTGCGTCGGTATTCCAGGCGATCAAGCCCGCCGATCTCGACGGCGCGATCAAGGAGATGATCAAGGTCAAGCGCCCGGTGCTGTTCGATTGCCGGGTCGCGGCGCTGGAAAACTGTTTCCCGATGATCCCGTCCGGCAAGGCGCATAACGAGATGCTGCTGCCGGCGGAAGCCAACGACGAAGCCACCGCGGAAGCTTTCGCGGCCGGCAAGGCATTGGTGTGATCGGGGTGTTGATATGACCGTATCATCGGCACGCGATTTCTTCCTTCACCTCCCCCTGGAAGGGGGCGTCGCTTCGGCACGCTTTCGAACGATGCCGGGAGCGCGGCCGTTTGGCCGAATTGACCCCCACCCCATACTCTCCCCCTTTCGCGGGGGAGGGAGCGAAGTGCCATCGTTGGGAGCATCGCCATGTTTAACCTCGCCGAACTCGAACGCGCGCAACAGATCGTCCATGCGGCGATGCGGCCGACGGCGGCGCATGCGTGGCCGCTGCTCGCGATGCGGCTCGGCACTGACGCTATCGTCAAGCATGAGAACCACACGCCGACCGGCGCCTTCAAGGTGCGCGGCGGGCTTATTTACGTCGATCGGCTCAAGCGCGAGCGGCCGCGAAACCGCCGGCATCATCTCGGCGACCACAGGCAATCACGGTCAAAGCCTCGCTTTTGCTGCCGGCCGCAGCAAGCTGCCGGTGACGATCTATGTGCCGCATGGCAATTCGGTCGAGAAGAACCGCGCGATGAGAGCGTTCGGTGCGCACCTTATCGAACATGGCGAGGATTTCGAGGCCGCGCGCGACGAAGCCATGACGCCATGCCCAACGTGAAGCGCTCGAGATCGTACCGTCGTTCCATCCTGATCTGGTGCTGGGCGTTGCGACCTACGCGCTCGAACTGTTTCGCAGCACGGCCGATCTCGACGTGCTGTATGTGCCGATCGGGCAGGGCTCGGGTATCTCCGGCTGTATCCTGGCGCGCGATCTGCTCGGCTTGAAGACCGAAATCGTGGGCGTGCAATCGACCGAAGCGCCATCCTATGCGCTGTCGTTCAAGGCGGGCACGGTGGTGAGCACCAACTCCAGCAACACCCGCGCCGACGGCATGGCGACCAGCATTCCCGACCCGCACGCATTCGACATCATCCGCAAGGGCGCTTCCCGCATCGTCGAAGTGACCGACGACGAGATCGGCGAAGCGATCCGCTGCCTTTGGACCGATACGCATAATCTCAGCCGAGGGCGCCGGCGCGGCGTCTCTGGCGGCTGCTTTTCAGGAAAAGGCAAAGCTGAGCGGAAAACGCGTCGGGCTGATCCTCAGCGGCGGCAATATCGATTTCGAGCTGTTTCGCAAATGGGTGATGGCGGATGGCGCGGTCGCTGGAAAGCCGGTGATGGCATGAGCGCGCTATCACATGACAAACATAGCCGTCATGGCCGGGCTTGGCCCGGCCATCCACGTCTTACTTTTTATAGAACGAAAGACGTGGATGCCCGGCACAAGGCCGGGCATGACGATGGAGAGATTGGGGAGCCGAAATGAACCAGCCCGCATCCGCCTATTTCATGGACGAGCGCCACGTTCCTACCGAGTCGCACACGCTTTCGGTGCTGGTGCAGAACGAGCCGGGCGTGCTTGCCCGCGTGATCGGGCTGTTCTCCGGGCGCGGCTACAACATCGAAAGCCTCACCGTCTCGGAAACCGAGAGCCAGAAACATCTTTCCCGCATCACCATCGTCACGACAGGTACGCCTGATGGTGATCGAGCAGATCAAGCATCAGCTCGATCGCATGGTGCCGGTCTATCGCGTCGTCGACATGACGCTCACCGGCCGCTCGGTCGAGCGGGAACTTGCGATGGTGAAGGTGCGTGGCACCGGCGATCATCGCGTCGAGTCGCTGCGGCTGGCGGAAGCGTTCCGCGCCCGTGTGATCGACGCCACCACCGAGAGTTTTGTATTCGAGATCACCGGCAACTCTTCCAAGATCAACCAGTTCATCGACCTGATGCGCCCGCTCGGCCTGGTCGAGGTGTCGCGCACCGGCGTGGCCGCGATCGCGCGGGGACCTGAGGGGATGTGAGCCATGCTGGCGCGCGACTGGTATTATAACCAACGCCGGCGGTTCGGGCTGGATTCCGCGGTCGCCTCGATCCATGACCGCCATGACGATAGCGACCTGCGCGCGCGTGCCGCGTTTCCGTGCTCGACGTCAAGCCGGGCTGGCGGGTCGCCGACATCGGTTGCGGCAACGGCGTTATGGCCTGCGAGGCCGCGCTGATGGGCGCCGAGGTCGATGCCATCGATATTTCGCCGGCCATGCTGGCGCTCGCGGAGATCAGCGCGAGGGATCGCAAGGTCGCGATCCGCACCCAGTCGGCTGGGCTCCTGAGTTTTGCCTATCAGCCGGAAAGCTACGACCTGATCGTCAGCGAATTCGCGTTGCATCATCTGCCGGATTTCTGGAAGGCGGTGGCGATGTCGCGGATTTTCGCGGCATTGAAGCCGGGCGCGAATTTCTACCTGCGCGACATCGTGTTTGTCCGAACGCCCGACGGCGCCGAGCGCGACGTCGAGGAATGGGCCGAGTTTTCAATCAGCAATCACGACTTCGATCGCGATGGCGTCGTCACGCATATGCGGGATGAATATTCGACCTTCGGTTGGGTGATCGAGCGCATGCTGGGCGATGCTGGCTTTGTGCTGATGTCGGCTGATTATCACGCGCCGCTGCACGGGACTTATTTACTCCAGAAACCGAAACACGGCGAACAGGGCTGACGTGGCAATGGGCTCGACCGTGCTTGGACGCTGTCTCTTATCCCTCCCCCGCGAAGCGGTGGGGAGGGAGGGCCGAAGCGAAGCGAAGGCCAGGGTGGGGGGTTCCCGAAAATGGTGATCGTTGTCACCCCCACCCCCGACCCCTCCCCGCAAGGGGGAGGGGAGCGCAGCTATCGTGCCGCAGCGGGTAAGGAAACCCCAATGAAACCCGCCGACGTCTGCATCGCCGTCCTCGTCGCGGTGATCTGGGGGTTCGCGTTTGTCGCGAGCCGGATCGCGCTTGATGAGATTGTCGCCGACGCTGCTCACCGCGCTGCGGTTTACGATTGGGGCTTTGCCATGCCTGTTTGTAGCCGCGGCCGAAACTGTCATGGCCAACTCTGATCGCGATCAGCTTCACTTTGTTTCTCGGCCAGTTCCTGACCCAGGCCTACGGCATCGCGCACGGCGTTCCGCCCGGGCTCTCTAGCGTGATCGTGCACAGCCAGGCGCTGTTCACGGTCGGCTTTGCGGCGCTTTTGTTCGACGAACGTCCGTCGCGCCTGCAGACGCTCGGAACGGCGATTGCGGCCGGCGGCCTGCTGATGATCTGCGGCACCGTCGGCTATGATTTCAGCGTGTCGGCCTTTCTGGTGTTGATGTTGTCGCCGATCTGCTTTGCGGCCGGCAATCTGTTGTTGCGGCGGGCGCCGGGCGTGCCGATGTTCGATTTGTCCGCCTGGCTGTGTCTGATCGCTGCGGTGCCGATGCTCGCACTGACGCTGGTCAATGACGGCGTAGAGCCGACATGGCACGCGCTGTCGCAGATGTCGCTGAAGGTTCTCGTTTGCATGCTCGGCATTGGGCTGGTTTCCACCTGCACCGCCTATTGGCTGTGGGGGCGATTGCTGCGCGATTACACCGCGGCACAGGTGGTGCCGTTTGCTTTGCTGGTGCCATTTGTCGGTTCGGCGGCGTCCAGCATCGTCTTCCATGAAACCTTCGGCTCGTTGCGGCTCGCCGGCATGCTCACCGTGGTCGCCGGCATCGCCGTGATGCTGCTGTCGAAGCGCGCGCAGGTTCTCCCGAAGGCCGTGGGAGCATGACGAATGTCGAACTCTCTTCTGCCCGCCTTCATCCTGTTCGCCGCGGTGATGTTCTTTACGCCGGGGCCGAACAACATCATGGTGATGTCGTCGGGCCTGACCTACGGCTTCCGCCGCACGCTGCCGCATATCGTTGGCGTCACCATCGGCTTTGCCTTCATGGTCGGCGCGGTGGGTTTGGGCTTCGGCACGGTCTTCATTGCCTTTCCGGTCCTGCAAACCATCCTCAAATATGCCGGTGGGGCCTATCTGGTCTATCTCGCGGTGGTCATCGCGACGTCGGGCCCGCCCAGGCCGGGCGAAACCGGCCGCGGCCCCATGACCTTCTGGGGCGCTGCGATGTTCCAATGGGTCAACGTCAAGGGCTGGATCGCGGTCATCGGCACCATCACGGCCTATGCCGGAATCGCGAGCTTCCCGCTCAACATCGTGCTTCAGGTCCTGATCTTCTTCGTGATGGGCGTGGCCTCGATCACGACCTGGACGCTGTTCGGTACTGCGCTGCGCCCGTGGCTCACCTCCGAGCGCGCCGTGCGGGCCTTCAATCTGGCCATGGCCGCGTTGCTGCTGGCCTCGCTCTACCCGGTATTCATGGACGCATGAGAGGGGCCAAAACCATGTGACAAGAGGGTTTACGCACCTTCGGAAAATGTTCTAGACCGTGCCGGAAATTCGAAGGCGTCCGGCGGTCCGCACCTCCCAGAAGCCTGATTCATTAAGCTGATCTTTGGGCCGATTTCGGGCCCCTTACTCTAAGGAAACCAACATGCGTGTTTATTACGATCGCGACGCCGACCTGAACCTGATCAAGGGCAAGAAGGTCGTCATCGTCGGCTATGGCAGCCAGGGTCACGCCCATGCGCTGAACCTGAAGGATTCCGGCGTCAAGGAAGTCGCCATCGCGCTGCGCAAGGGCTCGGCCTCGGCCAAGAAGGCCGAAGCCGCCGGCTTCAAGGTGATGGAAGTTGCCGAAGCCGCCAAATGGGCCGACCTCGTGATGATGCTGACGCCCGACGAATTGCAGGGCGATATCTACCGCGAGCATCTTCACGACAACATGAAGAAGGGCGCGGCGCTGGTGTTCGCCCACGGCCTCAACGTGCACTTCAATCTTCTTGATCCACGGGCAGACCTCGACGTGCTGATGATCGCCCCGAAGGGTCCCGGCCATACCGTGCGCTCGGAATATCAGCGCGGCGGCGGCGTTCCCTGCCTGATTGCGATCGCCAAGGATGTCTCGGGTAACGCCCATGATCTCGGCCTGAGCTACGCGTCCGCGATCGGTGGCGGCCGCGCCGGCATCATCGAAACCACCTTCAAGGAAGAATGCGAAACCGACCTGTTCGGCGAGCAGGTCGTGCTCTGCGGCGGTCTCGTTGAACTGATCAAGGGCGGCTACGAGACGCTGGTGGAAGCCGGCTACGCGCCGGAGATGGCCTATTTCGAATGCCTGCACGAAGTGAAGCTGATCGTCGACCTGATCTATGAAGGCGGCATCGCCAACATGAACTACTCGATCTCCAACACCGCCGAATATGGCGAGTACGTCACCGGCCCGCGCATCATCACCGATGAGACCAAGAAGGAAATGCGCAAGGTGCTCGCCGACATCCAGGGCGGCAAGTTCGCCCGCGACTGGATGCTGGAGAACAAGGTCAACCAGACCTCGTTCAAGGCGACCCGCGCCAAGCTCGCCGAACACCCGATCGAGGAAGTCGGCGCCAAGCTCCGCGACATGATGCCGTGGATCAAGAAGGGCGCGCTGGTGGACAAGACGAAGAACTAAAGCGTTTCCCAGCGAAGTGGGAACCGGTTCGCGTGAAGGAAACGCGTCAATAAGAGAGGCTTGATCCACGTTCGAAGTGGCGAGATCGCGCAGGCGCGATCTCGATGATCAAGAAGGGCGCGCTGGTGACAAGACGAAGAACTAGGGCTTGCTTTCTTATTTCTCCCCCGCGGAACGCGCGGGGAGGGTGGCCGGAGCGAAGCGACGGTCGGGTGGGGGTGGGCCGTTAAAACTCCGCCGGCGAGCGTGAATTCCTAAATACCCCCCACCCCGACGCTCATTTCATTCGCGTCGACCCTCCCGGCAAGGGGGAGGGATAAGCAGCGGCGCAAGCTCTACACCGCTGCGATGCAGTCGATCTCGATGTCGAAAGCTCCGAACCATTGCGGCACGCAGACAAAGATGCGCGCCGGCGGATTGTTCGGGAAATACCGATCGTAGATCGCGTTGACGGCGGCGAACTTTTCCGCCGAGGTGCAGTAGACGTTGCATTTGAGGACGTTTTCCAGCGACGAGCCCGCGGTTTCCACGCAGAGTTTCAACTGCTCCAGCACCAGTTCGGTCTGGCGTTCGATCGAAGCTTTTGCGACCTCGCCGGTCGCGGGATCGAACGGCGGCAGCCCCGACACATAGATCGTGTCGTTGTGCCGCGTCGCGACGCAGGCGGGCGCCTTCACCCGTTCCAGACTTCAGCCACGGGCCGCGCCCCGCCGGGTCCGTTCGAGCCGTTTCTGACGCAACGACCGGTTGATTCCAGGCTTGACCGGCCGTACGGAGAGGCGCAGCGCGTACCGGCGCGATCCCGCCGCCCGTGAGCCGTTCGCCTTGACCCTACCCGCCCCGACCGCCGCCGTGGCGCCGCGCGTCTGGGCGGACGCGGGCCCGTGGAGCGGCC
>CAVVLH010000080.1:0-144401 GCA_963748805.1 uncultured Alphaproteobacteria bacterium
TCTGGAAATCCGGACGGCATTTTCGGTTTCGGACTGCGCATTTATCGAGCGGCAAACAGGTCTCCTTTGGAGCAGGTTGCGGTGAAGACAAAGGTGATCCGGCGCAAATCGCTCGAGCCAAGGTCCGGCGCGGACGGCAATGCCGATCACAGGGACGGCGTCCAGTCGGTCGATCGCGTGCTCTCGATCATCGAAACGTTGCTGAGGACTTGGCGACCTATGCCGATGAAGACGTCAACGCCATCATATGCCGGCAGGGCATGCCGCGGCTGACGGAAAAGTCGATCGTGCGGCCGGGCGAATTGTTTCGGCAACTCGAAACGATCCGTCGGCGGGTTATGCTGTTGACGACGAGGAAGCGCGTATCGGACTGCGCTGTAGTGCGGCGGTGGTCTACAACGATTGCAGTGAGCCGCTCGCGGCCATTTTTCGGCATGACCAGCCGCATCACCGACGAACGATTGCCGGTACTTGGCTGCATCGTGCGTTCGGTCGCCGCCGAATTGACCGTCGTGCTCGGCGGCGTCATGCCGCCGATCGCGGAAACGGTTCGCTAGCGCGCGTATTTGCGCGCCAATTGCTGGTGCGGTCTAAATTGCTGTGGAAGCGGAGTTCGCGGGCACGGGGTAAATGTCCGCTGAGCCACAGGCGGACATTTGTGGTACAGATGTCGACCTCCAAAGGGAGTGAAAAGATGACAGGATGCACCAACATCCGAGGCCGTGTTGCTGGAATGATTCGCTTGGCGGCGAACGACGAGTTACCTCCGGGTTGGCTCTGCCTCCCGGAAGGCGAGATAACAGCTGACACGGAATGTGTACTCTTGGTTGACGCTGAAACAGACGATCCGGACGATCTTGAGAACACTGCTGAAGCGCTGGGCTTTCCTGTCCCGGGCCTCGAGACAGATGACCTCAAAAGTATTTTTGATGGCGCACAAGACCTCATCGCCAATCCAAGCGATTCAGTTCTGGTGCGCGCCTTCAATTACTACCTGGAGTTCGACGCCTACCTTCCAAGTATCGACGCTCCTGATCCGCCATCGCCCGAAACGGTGTTGGATGCCGAGGACAGGCAATTTTATCAGTCCCTGGGTGCAGAGCGCGAAGGCACCCTGTGTCGAAAGGCCGGGTGTGAAAGGGGTTCGGTCTCGCTGAGCGTGTTCTGCAGAACTCACCATTTTGAGAGTGTTAAGAAGCGACCGTGTCCATTCCACGATTGAGCCTGCTTCCCATCCGCCCGTGACTGCGGACGTGAGTAGCATGTGCGCTGCTATGTCGGAGTCCGCTTCCAGGTCACAACTGAACCTGCGAAACAAACAAGCGTCCGCTTCACCCCCAAGAAGCGGATATCCCGATTACATGTGCCAAACCGGCGCGTCCTGTCGGCTGGGGCTTCGGTTCGCAAGCTTGCATGGCGACCGCGCTTCATTCGGCCGGTTCCTGCCCAAGGGGTAAGCAGGCCTGCCGCCTTATTTGAGCTTGATCCTGCCCAACTCGCGAGCAACCATCGCAGCCAGAAACCAAACTGGTTCGCGAGGCATCTTATGACAAGAGGCATCTTATGACAAAACTCAGCCGTTTTGCGGTTGCGCCGCTCCACACGATGACGCGTCGTCTTGCCGACGTTGCCGCGGGCCGTGCGGCGCCCGATCTCGTCATCACGGACGCGCGGGTGCTTTCGACCTATTCCGAGCGCATCCTTGACGGGCGCGAGGTCTGGGTCACCGGTGGCCGGGTTGCGGCGGTGAAGCCGTCGGGGGCTCACAAAAAGATTGCAAACAGCATCCCGGTCTATGACGCCGCCGGCGGCATCGTCGCGCCCGGCCTTGTCGATCCGCATATCCACATCGAGTCCTCGATGGTGACGGCCTGCGCTTATGCGGAAGCCGCGCTGCTCAACGGCACCACGACGATCTTCTGCGACAGCCACGAGATCGGCAACGTCATGGACGTCGCCGGTGTCGAGGCGATGCTGGAGGACGCGCGGCAGGCGCCGCTCTCGATTTTTCTCACCGTGCCCTCGACGGTGCCCGCCACGTCAGCGGCGCTGGAAACCGCAGGCGGCGACCTGACGGCGGAGAAGATCGCAGGCCTGTTCGACCGCTGGCCGGAGGCGGTCGCGCTCGGCGAGAAAATGGATTTTGTGCCGGTCACCATGGGCGATGAGCGTAGCCACGCCATCCTTGCCGCATCGTTGAAGCGCGGCCGCCCGGTTTCGGGCCATATCTACGGCCGTGAATTCGTCGCGGCCTATGCCGCCAGCGGCGTCACCGATACCCACGAGGCGATCGATCGCGATATCGCCGACGACCTGCTCGATGCCGGCGTCTGGATATTCCTGCGCGGCGGCCCGCCGACCACGCCATGGCACAGCCTGCCGCAGGCGATCCGCACCGTCACCGAACTCGGCGCCTCGCACAAACGCACGGCCGTATGCACCGACGACCGCGACGCCGACGATCTGTTTCTGTTCGGTCTGGACTGGGTGGTGCGCGAGGCGGTGAAGGCCGGGATATCGCCGGAGCAGGCGTGGTCGATGGGTTCGTTGCATGGCGCAACCCGGTTCGGCATGGACGGCGAGATCGGCGGACTTGGTGGCGGCCGTCGCGCCGACCTCGTCCTGATGGACGACACCTTGAAGCCGCAATGCACCTGGTATGGTGGCGAACTGGTCGTCGAGCACGGCAAGATCACGCCGCGTCTCGATTCTGCGCTGTCGCAACGCTATCAGTACCCGAAAGCCGCTTACGCCACAGTGAAGCTACCCGCCCACGTCAAGCTCACGCCGGAGCTTCCGGCCAAGGTCTGCACGGTCAATGCGATCAAGACGGCGCTGCCCGGCATTACCTTGATACATGAAAAGGTCAGAATCGAGCCTGCCAAGGACTGGCCGAGCCTGTTCGAGCGCTATGGTCTTTGTTTCGTGACGGTGGTCGAGCGTCACGGCAAATCGAACGGCAATGTCGCTTACGGGCTCTTGAAGGATTTCGGCCTCAAGCGAGGCGCGGTTGCCTCCAGCGTCGGACACGACAGCCACAACATCATCATTGCCGGCACCAACGAGGCCGATATGCAGGTCGCGCTTGCCGCGATCAAGGATATCCAGGGCGGCGTTTGCGTTGTTGCCGGCGGCAAGGTGAGGGCGATGGTGCCGCTGCCGATCGCAGGCCTGCTTTCGGACAAGCGGATCACCGAAGTCGCCGATGAAGTCAGGCAGCTCAAGATCGAATGGGCGGAAGCCGGGTGCACCATTCCTTACATGGGTTTCAACCTGATCCCGCTTTCGGTGATTCCGGAAATCCGCATCACCGATAAAGGACTCGTATTGGTACCGCAGATGGAACTCGCGCCGTTGTTCGAATAACGAAGCGGCCTGAATAAATCTGGCCGCTCGCGTGAAATGCTACATTGCCTCTCTAACACCAAGTCCAAGCATGAAGCGTTCCCGGATCTGCACGGGATCGCGGCGGGTGGCTCCCGTTCCCGGCTTGTCGTCGATCCGCACACCGATCAGCATCGGCTCGGAAGCCTCTAGCGATTGATCGATCAGCCGCTCGAAATCCTCTTCATCGGCCGCCCAGGTGCTGTTGGTCAGGCCGCAGCCGGTGGCAACCGCGATCAGATCGGTTGATGCTGCGGCCGGCGTCGGTTGCGCGCCGGTGATTTGATAAATGCCGTTATCCATCACGATCATGACGAGGTTTTTCGGCCTTAAAGTCGCGATCGTTGACAGACACCCCAGTTGCATCAACAGCGAGCCGTCGCCTTCCAGCGCAAAGACGCGGCGTTCGGGTTGCGCCAGCGCCACGCCGAGCGCGATCGGGAACGCGAGCCCCATGCTGCCCAGCATGTAGAAGTTCTGCGGGCGATGACCGGCGGCCCACAGATCGAAATTGGTGTTGCCGATGCCGCCGATGACGGCCTCTTCCTTTTTCAACTTCGCGACCAGGCGCGAGGTGAGATCGAAGCGGTTCATCACCTTGGTATTGCGCGCGGAAGTATTAGCGGGCTTGTTCATGTGGTCGCTCACTTGTCGAATACCTTGCCACCGGTCAACAGCGGCGACAGAATCAGCGCCACCGGGGCTTGCGTCGTGATCGCCTGTTTGATCGATCGGTCGACGATGAACTCGAGTTCATCGAGCCTCGTTGCAGTGTGATGTTCCATGGCGAGTGAATCGAGCACCGGCCGCATGGTGCGGCAGACAAGCGACTGCCCGTAGTTGAATTCGCCGAGCGTTCCACGCTCGGACACGAACATGATCAGCGGAATCTGATAGGGGACGGCGAGCGAGGCCAGCACATTGGCGAGCGTCGCAAAGCCGGAAGTCTGCATCAGCACGGCGCCGCGCATGCCGGCCATCCAGGCGCCTGAAACAATTCCGACGGCTTCTTCCTCGCGCGCGGTCGGGAACGTCGTGAAAAACGGATCGGCGTGGATTTCCTTGATCAGCCGCGTCAGCACGCGGTCTGGCACATAGGGTACGAGGCGGATGTCGTTGCGTTTGAGGGTTTGCAGGACGATCTCGTACCAGGCCTTTTCGCCAAGGCCGGCCGGAGCCATTTGCCCGTCCGCAGCCACCATTGAAGTTTCCTCCGTCTCCGCAACCTCTACCCGGTCGCCTTGTTGAGGCGCCGAAACTTGACGCGAACGGTGGGATTGTCAACATGTCCCTGCCGCGTCGTGATCTGCGTATGGCGATGAGGCCGCCGTAACAAAGGCATGGCATACATAGCCTAGCCATAAGACAGAAAATCGGGAGGTGAGGTTCTTGGACAGCTCGTTCTGGAGCATTCTGTTCTTGAGCCGGTGGTCGCTGCGGGTTGTCTGCGCCGCCGCTATTTTTGTATTCGGCACGGCATCGGCCGAAACGCCGTTTCCCTCCAGACCGGTCCATCTTTTCGTGCCTTATGCGGCCGGCGGCGGTGTGGACATCCTCGCTCGCACTTTGGGGGAGGCGGTCTCCCGCCAATGGGGACAGTCGGTCGTGGTCGAGAACCGGCCGGGCGCCGGGGGCGTCGTCGCCTCACAGGTGCTCGTGACGTCCGCGCCCGACGGCTACACGCTGATGGTGGTGGCCAGCGGTCACGCCACCAATGCGTTCCTCTATCCGAAACTTCCTTACGACACGTTCAAAGACTTCACCCCGATATCGCTGTTGGCTTCTTCACCCAATATCCTTCTGGTGCGCAGGGATTCTCCGTTCAAGACGCTGGCCGATGTGATTGCGCAAGCCAAGGCCAAGCCGGGAAGCCTTTCGTTTGGCCAATCCGGCAACGGCACCTCGACACATCTGGCCGGCGAATTGCTCAAGAAGCTTGCGGGCATCGACATGAGCGCGATTTCCTACAAGGGCGGCGCGCCCGCGATCAACGATCTCTTAGGGGGACAAATTCCGATGTCCTTTAACAATGCGCCGGAAGCGCTGGGACAACTGGAGGCCGGCACGCTGCGCGCGCTTGCGGTGACCACCACCAAGCGCTCGCCGTTTCTGCCCAATGTGCCCGCGATGTCGGAGACCGTGCCCGGCTACGACACCGAAGTGTGGTGGGCTCTGTTGGGGCCGGTGGGCATGCCGGCCGATCTCGTTGCGCAAATTTCCCGTGATTTTGTCGCAGCGCTGAACACCGACCCGGTGAAAGAGCGGTTGGCCAAGTTCGGTGCCTCGCCGATCGGAGGCTCTGCCAAAGAACTCGATGCCAAGATTCACGCCGACTATGAAAAGTGGGGGGCGATCATCAAGTCCTCCGGGATCACGGCCGAATAGTTGAATAACTCCGAACTGAAAGTCGAATGATGTCCGTCAACAACAAGCGTGTCTTCTACGTCAAATATCTCCCCAATCAGATCTACGTCGATATCCTCAAAGCGCGGCCGGACGTGAGGCTCGACCGGCTCGAGAATGAAAGTCCCGATGGAGTCTCCGCCCCCATTTTGTCCGCCGCGCATGCCTATCAGATTGGGGCCGCGCGCGACGAACTGGCGAGGCATTTTCACGTCGATGCGGATCTGCTGCGGCGGGCGCCGAACCTCCTGATCGTTTCCAGCAACGGCGCGGGCTACGATCCCGTCGACGTCGAGGCCTGCACGGCGGCTGGCGTGATCGTGGTCAATCAATCCGGCGGCAATGCCCAGTCGGTCGCCGAACATGCACTCGCGATGCTGATCACGCTGTCGAAGCGCATCATCCAGGCCGACCGCGTGCTCCGGCGCGAGTCCAATATCAACCGCAACGCGCTGATGGGCGCGGAGGTGCAGGGCAAGACGATCGGCATTGTCGGATTAGGTAATGTCGGCCGCCGCATCGCCGCGCTCTGCAAGGGCCTGCTTGCCATGAATGTGCTGGCCTACGACCCTTATCTGTCGGCAACCGAAATGACTGAGCGTGGCGGCGAGAAGGTCACGCTGGAGGAGTTGCTGCGCCGCTCGGATTTCGTTTCGATCTCGTGCCCGTTGACCAAGGACAGCAGGGGCATGATCGGCGCGCGCGAATTCGCAGCCATGCAACCGCATGCGTATTTCATCACCACCGCGCGGGGCTTCATCCATGATGAGGTGGCGCTGGAGCAGGCGCTGCGCGACAAGCGCATCGCGGGTGCAGGGCTCGATGTCTGGGCCAAGGAGCCACCGCCGCCCGATCATCCGCTGTTGCAGTTCGACAATGTGCTGGCGAGCCCGCATACCGCCGGCGTGACCAAAGAGGCGCGCGAGAACATGGCGAAGATCGCCGCCGAGCAGATGCTCGATGCGTTGGACGGCAAGCGGCCGCCGCGCCTGATTAACCCGGAAGTCTGGCCGGCTTACGTCAAGCGCTTCGAGCGTACTTTCGGATTTGCGCCGGGGTAATCGTCATGTCGGCTGGATCGGGCCTTTCATGCCGTAGAAGATTTTGTTCTTCTAAGCTTGCCGCACGGTAATAAAACTGCTGCGGCGTGCGGGTCGGACGGTCGCTACATTGCTATTTTTGCCGCGGTCTCAACTCCCGGGTAACGGGAACCCATACCTTGTGGCGAGCGCTTTTGACTTCCAGGCTAGGGGTTTGGGTGAGGGCGCGAGGAACAAGGTTATGGCTCGCTTGAATTCACTGCTGCGCTCCGTCCGTTCCCAGATGAGAAGCCGCTTCTCTCAGATCGTTGCCATCGCAGCGGCCAGTCTGCCGGCGGCCGGCGTTTGACCGCGCATCTCTTCCGCCCCGTCTAATCCATCATTTCAATCAAGCCGCCGGAGCGGTCAGCCGTTCGATCGTCTGGATGTGCCGGGCAAGCAGGCTGCACGCCTGCTCGATATCGCGCGCGCGCAACGCCCCGAGAATGAGGCGATGGTCCTGATTGGACCTTGGCCGCCAGCCCGAACTGCGCGCCATCGCAAACACCAAACGTGAATTGGCGCGCTGCAATCCGTCAAGGCTCGCGAGTAACCGCGGCATCGCGCAGGGCATCACCAACGCCTGGTGAAAGGCGCGGTTGGCGGCCTCAAATTCCCGCAACGTTTCGGCATTGTCGCCTTCGATCAAGGCGAGCTCGATCCTGGCGAGATGAGCCGGCGTCAGTCGAGGTACGGCGTGGCGTAGCGCGACCACCTCGAGCGCGGCGCGCATTTCCGAGATTTCCCTGACCGAGCCCGCGTCGAGCGGCGCAACCCGCACGCCACGACGGGGAAGGGCAACCACCAGATGCTGGGCTTCGAGTTGACGAAAGGCTTCCCGGACCGGGACATGGCTTGAACCGAATTCGCGCGCCACATGGTCCTGCCGGAGCGGCATGTCCGGCTTGAGAGTCCCTGCGATAATCCGTTCCGCGATGGTCTCGGCGATCCGTGCGGCCACGGTGGAGTTCTCGTCGGCTTCGCTCATAGATTATCTATCGTAAAATCGAATGCAGGAACTTCGAACCTAAGCTAACCTCGCTCCAGCAGCAATTATAGATAAAAAGATATTTTATCTATAAAAATGGAGACTGAGGCCATGGCCGACAGGTTGATCGAAGCGCGGGACGACGGCCGAACTGAACGAGCAATCGAACAAGGTGCTGAAAAAGCCATCGGGGCGATCCGGCACGATTGGCGGCGGGCGGAAGCGGAGGCGCTTTACAATCTTCCCTTCGCGGACCTGATGTTTCGCGCGCAAAGCATCCATCGCAACCATTTCGATCCGAACCAGATCGAGACCGCGAGTCTGCTCAGCATCAAGACCGGCGGCTGCCCGGAAGATTGCGGTTATTGCTCGCAGAGCGCGCATTACGACACCGGGCTGAAGGCGACCAAGCTGATGGCGCAGGCGGATGTGGTGGCGACCGCCAAGCGCGCGCGCGATGCCGGCGCGAGCCGTTTCTGCATGGCGGCGGCCTGGCGCAATCCGAAAGACCGAGATCTCGACGAGGTCTGCGGCATGGTCAGCGCGGTCAAGGAACTCGGCATGGAGACCTGCGCGACGCTGGGCATGCTGACGCCGCCGCAGGCCGCGCGGCTTCGCGACGCCGGTCTCGACTTCTACAACCACAATGTCGATACCTCGCCCGAGTTCTACGACAACATCATCACCACGCGCACCTTGCAGGATCGTATCGATACGCTGGCGCATGTGCGCGAAGCCGGCATCAAGGTTTGTTGCGGCGGCATCATCGGCATGGGCGAGGAAGTCGACGACCGGCTCGGCATGCTGGTGCTGCTGGCCAATCTGCCAAGCCATCCCGAAAGCGTTCCGATCAACCTGTGGAATGAAGTCAAGGGCGTGCCCGTCAATGACACCGCAGAGCGGCCGGACGCCATTGCCTTGGCGCGGCTGGTCGCAGTCGCCCGCATCATGATGCCGAAGAGCGTGGTGCGGCTCTCGGCGGGACGGCAATACATGACCGACGAACTACAGGCACTGTGCTTTCTGGCGGGCGCCAACTCGATCTTTATCGGCGATGTGCTTTTGACCACGAAGAATCCACAAACAACACGCGACGCCGATCTGCTCGACCGCCTCGGCATATCTTCTCGCCTCAACCAGGCGCGGGCGTGAACAAGGCGCTACCCTACGCCGCCGCCTTGAACGCGCTGAAGGATGACGACCGGCTGCGCAGCCTGACGCCGCGCGCCGGCGTCGACTTTTCATCGAACGATTATCTGGCGCTCGCGAGCTACCCGCGAATGCGAAAAGCCATCGCGGCCGCGGTGGAAGCCGGCACGCCGATCGGCGCCGGTGGTTCACGATTGCTGCGCGGCAACTGCGCCGAACACGAAAGCCTGGAAGCAGCGGCCGCGCGATTTTTCGGCGCGGAAGCCGCCATCTTCTTTGCCAGCGGCTACACTGCCAACTTCGCCGTTCTAACGACGTTGCCGCAGCGCGGCGATCTCTTGGTGCTCGACGCGCTCGTCCATGCGAGCATTCACGAAGGCGCGCGCGCCGGCCGCGCCGAGTTTCGCTTCAGCGCGCACAACGACGCGAACTCAATTGAAGACGTGATCCGCACCTGGCGGTCGGAAGGCGGTCAAGGGCGGATCTGGATCGTCGCCGAGAGCCTCTACAGTATGGACGGCGATTTCGCGCCGCTCGAGGCGCTTGTCGCGATTGCGGATCGGCACGAGGCGTTCTTGATGGTCGACGAGGCCCATGCCACCGGCGTCTTCGGTCCGGCCGGGCGCGGGCTTACCGCAGTCTGCGAGGGAAGTGAGAACCTTATCGCGATTCACACCTGCGGCAAGGCGCTGGGCGCAGCTGGCGCGCTGGTCACGACAACGAAGCTGTTGCGAGACTTCATCGTCAATCGCTGCCGGCCGTTCATTTTTTCCACCGCACCGTCTCCGCTGATGGCGGTGGCCGTCGAGACGGCGCTGTCGATCCTGCGCGATGAGCCGGAGCATCAGCAGCGCCTGAAGGGCTTGATCGACTTCGCGCACCGCGAAATCGGCGTGCGCCAGGGCTGGCGGCTCTCCGGCTCTCAGATCATGCCTTTTATCGTCGGCGACAATGCCCGCGCGATGGCGTTGGCCGCAGCGCTACAGGCACGCGGCTTCGATATCAGGGGAATACGTCCGCCGACGGTTCCATCAGGCACCGCGCGCTTGCGCGTTTCCCTGACCAACAATGTCGATCAGCGCGGCGTGCGCGCCATGCTCGATGCGCTGGCTGAAGAGACCGGTGAGGGGCGATGAGCCGGCGGATCGTGGTCACCGGCACCGATACCGAGATCGGCAAGACCGTGTTTGCTGCGGGCCTCGCGGATTTGCTCGGTGCGAGCTACTGGAAGCCGATCCAGTCTGGCCTCGACGGCGAGACCGATTCCGAGATCGTTGCGCGGCTGGGTGGCTTGACCTCCGAACGGATTTTGCCCGAGCGCTATCGCCTGCAAACGCCGGTCTCGCCGCATCAGTCGGCTGCGATCGACGGTGTCCACATCGATGCCAAGGAACTCGCCGTGCCCGATAGCGGCGGCCGGCCGCTGGTGATCGAAGGCGCCGGCGGCTTGATGGTGCCGCTGGACCCATCCACGCTTTATATCGACGTGTTCGCGCGATGGCGCATTCCGGTCGTGCTGTGCGCGCGAACGACGCTCGGCACCATCAACCACTCGCTGCTGTCCATCGAGGCCCTGCGCCGCCGCGATATCGATATTCTCGGTATCGCCTTCATCGGCGAAGGCAACCCGGAAAGTGAGGACGCGATTTGCGGGATCGGCCGGGTCAAAAGGCTCGGACGGCTGCCCCGGCTTTCGCCGCTGGCGAGAGGCACGCTGCGCGAGGCGTTCGCCGCAGCATTCAAGCCCGGCGATTTCGGTCTGTGATGCGCAGGAAAACCTCGCCGATCTGGCATCCGTTCACGCAGCACGCGCTTCAGCCTGACATGGTCAAGATCGCGCGCGGCGAGGGCGCTTACCTGTTTGCCGCCGACGGCCGCCGCATCATCGATGCGATTTCTTCGTGGTGGGTGGTGACGCATGGCCACTGCCACCCGCCCATCGTGCGCGCCATCCAGGAACAAGCTGAACAGCTCAACCAGATCATCTTTGCCGGCCATACCCATGAGCCGGCGGAGCAGGTTGCGTCGGCGATGCTGAAGGTCGCGCCGCGCGGCCTCGACTACGTCTTCTTTTCTGACAGCGGCTCGACCAGCGTCGAAGTGGCGCTGAAGATGGCGCTCGGCTACTGGCACAATATCGGGGAGTCGCGCTCACGCATCGTCGTGATGCAGCACTCCTATCATGGCGACACCATCGGCGCGATGTCGGTTGGCGCGCGCGGCGTTTTCAACGCTGCCTACGGCCCCCTGCTGTTCGACGTCACCGTAGTGCCGTTCCCGTATGAAGGGCGGGAGCAGGCGACACTGGATGCATTAGAGGCGGCCTGCCGTGATAAGCCTGCCGCGTTCATCGTCGAGCCGCTGATTCTTGGGGCTGGCGGGATGCTGATGTATCCGGCCTGGGTGCTGAAGGAGATGAAACGGATTTGCGAAGCATCGGGTGTGTGGTTCATCGCCGATGAAGTCATGACCGGATGGGGCCGCACCGGCACTTTATTCGCCTGCGAGCAGGCGGACGTGGCGCCGGATATTGCCTGCTACTCAAAGGGATTGACCGGCGGCGCGTTGCCGCTGGCCGTGACGCTGTGCAGGCCTGAGATTTTCGACGCGCATTTCTCGCAAGACCGAAGCCGCACGTTTTTTCATTCCAGTTCCTATACGGCCAATCCGATTGCCTGCGCGGCGGCCAAGGCGAACCTCGATCTGTGGGCCGATCCGGCTGTCAGGGAGCGCGTCGCGGCGGTTGCGGCGATGCAGGAAAAGGCGCTTTCGCGATTTCGGGCCGATGAGCGCTTCAAGAACGTCCGCCGGACCGGTACCATCACCGCGCTTGAACTCGATGCGCGCGACAGCGGTTATCTCGCAGGCATCGGCCCGAAACTTCTGGATTTCTTCGCAAGGCAGAATTTGCTGTTGCGTCCGCTCGGCAACACGATTTACGTGATGCCGCCTTATTGCATTACCCAGGCTGATCTCGACCAGATCTATGCGGCGATTGCCGAAGCGGTTCACCTCTAGGGTTTGGCATTTGCCGCAACAGTCGGAAAGTCCAGCGATCGCAGGAGGCGGCGAGCATCGCCTCTATCGGAAGGTCGTCTATCGGATCGTCCCGTTTATCTTCGTTTGCTATGTTCTTAACTACATCGACCGCGTCAACGTCAGTTTCGCCAAACTGCAATTCCAGGGCGATCTGCACCTGAGCGACGCCAGCTATGGGCTCGGCGTCGGCCTGTTTTATGTCGGCTACATCCTGCTCGAGGTGCCGAGCAATCTGGTTTTGCAAAAGATCGGCGCCCGCAAGACCATCACGAGGATCATGTGCCTGTGGGGTCTGATCTCGATGGCGATGGCTTTCGTATCAAGCCCGCTGCAATTTTATCTTGCCCGCATCCTGCTCGGAGCGGCTGAAGCCGGCTTTTTTCCCGGCGTCATCCTTTATCTGACGCTCTGGTTCCCTAACCGCATGCGCGGGCGGATTATGTCGTTGTTCGTTCTGGCCATCGCGGTATCCGGAATGGTCGGCGGTCCGACGTCCGGCTTGATCATGCAGCATCTGGACGGCTTTCTCGGCTTCAGGAATTGGCAGTGGCTGTTCTTGATCGAGGGAATCTTGCCGGTGGTGATGGGGATTGCGGCGTTCTTCGTGCTCGACGATGGCCCGCACGATGCTAACTGGCTATCGGGGCGCGAGAAGGATTTGCTCGTCGCCAATTTGTCGGTCGAAAGACGGGTCGATAGCCGCTCGGGCCTTCAGGCCTTTCTGCTGGCACTTCGCAAGCCGATGCTGTGGGTCGCTACATCAGGCTATTTCTCGGTCACGTGGGCCGGAATGGTTCTCAATTTCTGGGCGCCCACCATCATCCAGCGCGCCGGCGTCTCAAATCTCCTGCACATCGGGTTGTTGTCGGCGGTGCCCTACATGGTCGGTGCGGCCGGCATGCTCGTGCTGTGCTATTCTTCCGACCGCTGGCTGGAGCGGCGCTGGCACTTCTTTGCCGCGGTCGCCTCCGCCGGCTGCGCGGCCATCGCCATCGCCTATGTCGCGGGGAATTCGACGCTTTCGATCGTGTGTCTCGCGGTGCTGGCGATCGGTTATCTCTCAGCGATCGCGCTATTCTGGACCATTCCGACCGGCTTTCTGTCCGAAGCCGAGTCCGCGGGCTGCATCGCTTTCATCAGCAGCGCAGGTCAGATCGGAAGCCTGATCGCGCCCGTGCTGTTTGGATATGTTGCCGAGCGGACAGGAAACCTGACCTTGGGGGCTTGCCTCGTCGCCCTTGTGCTTTTTTCCGGCGGCTGCGCGGTCTTGAGCCTGAAGACGTCGGCAAAATGAGATGAGCGGCCCTCGGCCGGGACAAGGTGCGCGCGCATAGGTTGATATTCGACCGGCTTAAGCGCGTCATTTCAACCAGAAGTAAATGCGCTGTTCGGGGATTTATATCCCCATTAGGAGCTGTTTCATTAATTTCGACTAACCATGATCCCTGACATGGCTTTTTCCTGCCCGGTTTCGTCCTAAGGCGTCTTTCAGCAATCAGGTGCTTAATGCTCGGCAATCTCCGAATTTCCTACAGGCTTTTGATGATCGTTGGCCTTTCCGTTCTGGCCGTCGCCGCGGTGGCGGGCCTCGGTCTGTCGGCGCTGTGGAATAATCTGATGGAGGATCGCAGGGGCAAGCTTCAGGACATCGTCACGGTGGCTCGCAGGCGTTGGAGCACAACTATCAAGTCTGCGAAAGCCGCGCGGGCTTTCGGACGATGAGACCAAGGAACGGGGCAAGCGCGTTGCTGCGCACGATGCGTTTCGGCAATGACGACTACGTTCTACGCCAACGACTTACTCAGGGCGTCTCCGTCGTCGAACCCGAATCCGAAAGTCGAGGGCAAGAATTTGATCGGATGTGGCGGATCCCGACGGCGTCTTTTTCGTGCGCCAGCAAATCGAGCTTGCCGCCAAGGGCGGCGGATTTGTGATATATCCGCTTTCCGCGCGCGACCGGCGGCGAGCCGCTGCCGAAAACTGACCTATGCCGTCGATTTCAAGCCCTTCGGCTGGATCATCGGCGCAGGAATTTATCTCGACGACAGTCAATGCGATCTTCTGGGCTCAGGCTCGCAGCATGGCGATGATGGTCGTTCTCGCACTGCTCGTGGTCGGCGGGCTGTTCTTCCTGGTCGGGCGCAGCATCGTCAATCCCATCAACGCGATGACGATGGCGATGCGCAAGATCGCCCAGGGTGATACCGCGACCTCCATTCCGGCGCTGGAACGCGGCGACGAGGTCGGCGCCATGGCGCAGTCGGTGCAAGGTCTTCAAGGACAACATGATCGAGGCTACGCGGCTTGCGCGGCGAGCAGGAAGTGCTTGAAGGCGCAGGCGGACGCCGAGCGCAAATCGCTGCTGGTCCGGATGGCCGACGAATTCGAACGCGGCGTTCGCGCCTCGCTGGACAGTCTTTCAGGCGCCGCCTCGAACATGCAGGCGACCTCGAAGAGCATGTCTTCGACCGCCAGCGAAGCCAGCCATCAGGCAACGTCCGTGGCGGCGGTCGCCGAGCAGGCCTCGGCCAACGTGCAGACCGTTGCGGCTGCGACCGAGGAACTATCCTCATCCGTGTCGGAAATCGGCCGTCAGGTCACCCAATCGACGGAAATCGCCGGCCAGGCGGTCGCCGAGGCCAACCGCACCAACGTCACGGTGCAGGGGCTGTCGGCGGCGGCGCAGAAGATCGGCGACGTCGTCAAGCTGATCAGCGACATCGCCAGCCAGACCAATCTTCTGGCGCTCAACGCCACGATCGAGGCGGCACGCGCCGGCGAGGCGGGCCGGGGCTTTGCCGTCGTTGCCAACGAGGTCAAATCGCTGGCAAGCCAGACCGCGAAAGCGACCGACGAAATATCGGCCCAGGTCGGCGCCATGCAGAGATGCGACGACGGAAGCGGTGCAGGCGATCGAGGGGATCGGCCGGACCATCGGCGCCATCAACGATATCACGTCCGCGATCTCGATCGCGGTCGAGCAGCAAGGCTCGGCCACTCAGGAGATCGCGCGCAACGTGCAGGAGGCAGCCTTGGGAACGGGGCAGGTCTCCAGCAACATCGCAGCCGTCAACCAGGCGGCCGAAAAGACCGGATCGGCCTCACATGACGTGCTGGCCTCGGCCGATCAGCTGAGCAAGCAGGCGGTCAACCTGCGTGCCGACGTCGACAAGTTCCTCGGCAATATCCGCGCGGCTTAACTCTTCGTCAGAGGACGTTTTCAGAGCTGGGCGAGGTGGTCGGTGACCTTGATCGGCTCCGGCAACACCTTGCGCGCGGTCAGCCAATCCGCTGCCCGCTGCAATTCCGCAAGGAACTTTTCGTCGTTGACCGGGAAGTAGCGATATTGCCGCTTCAAGGCGATGAACTGGTCGCGGACTTCATCGCTATACTTGCCGGCCTTCTGCGCGATGTATTCGGCATCTCTGGTGTTTTCGGAAACCCATTTGCCTTCGGCGCGGAAGGCATCGTTGACCGCGCGCACCAGCGCCGGATTGTCGGTCGCGAATTTACGGGTGGTCAGATAGGAAGAGTAGTCGATCTGGAACTCGAGGTCTCGCCCCTCGAGGAAGAGGTCGTGGGCCTTGTACTCCAGCCGCGCGATGTCGACGCCGGGGCTCCACATCGACCAGGCATCGACCTTTCCCGCCGCGAGCGCGGGCGCGGCATCGGGCGGATTGAGGTAGACAAATTTCACCGCCGAGCGGTCGATCTTGTGTTTTTCCAGCGCCGCCACCAGCAGGAACTCGCCGAGTCCCGAACGGTTCACTGCGACGGACTTGCCGACGAGATCCGCGACCTTGTTAATCCCGGAAACATCCCTGGCGATAATCGCGGTCGTGCGCGGCTCGTAGACCACGAATTGGGTGAAGACCAGAGGCGAGCCGGCAATCAGAGCCGCCAGCGCCGGCGTCGTGCTGCCACCGAAACTGAAATCGGCGCTGCCGCCGACCACGGCCTGCATGGTGGGGGCGTGGTTCGGGAAGGGGCCGAGCCATTCGACTTTAATGCCATCTTTGGCGAGCCGTTTCTCGAATTCACCTCGCTCCTTGGCGACGAGGTTGAGGCCGCTGAGGCCCCAGGTCAGTCGCACCACGTCGGTGGTGCGGCCGGTCGCCGAGCGAGCGCTTTCCAGACCGGCGAAGGCGCCGATACCGAACGCGGCAGCACCGAGGAAACGCCGCCGGGATGATGAGAAGTCGGACATGACGCAGGTCCTCATACCTTTGAATTTAAGCAGCGACGTGGGAAACGACGCCAAGTTCGGCCAAAAGATCGGCACGAGAGATTTGATCGCCGCGGGAGATCGAGGCCGAACCGGCAGTCTTGATTCCGGCAGCCCTGGTTTGATGCTCGAACGCAATCACACCATGACGCATCACGAGGATACGGTCGGCGAGCGCGATGGCCTCATCGACGTCATGCGTCACCAGCAGGACGCCCGGCCGGTGCTTGGCGACGAGTTCACCGACGAGATCATGCATGCGGATCCGCGTCAGCGCATCGAGCGCGGCGAACGGTTCGTCGAGCAGCAGAAGCTCGGGTTCTTGCACCAGGGCCCGCGCCAGCGCGACGCGCTGAGCCTGGCCGCCAGACAGATTGCGCGGCCAGTCGTCAAGACGATCGCCGAGGCCAACTTCGGCAAGCGCGGAGGCGGCCCGCGCGTGGGCATCAGGCGCGGTGAGCCCCAGCGAGACATTGCGCCAAAGCGTATCCCATGGAAGCAGGCGAGGCTCCTGAAACACCACCGCGGGCCGCCGCGGCGCCACAATGCGCCCGCCCTCGATCGGATCGAGACCGGCGAGCGCCCGCAGCAGCGTGGTCTTGCCGCAGCCGCTTTCCCCGAGCAAAGCGACGAATTCGCCGCGTTCGATCCGCAGGTTGAGATTGCGGATGATGACGCGATCTCCATAGGCACGGCGGAGATTATTCACCACCACGGCCGGAGGAGCGATTGCAGGCGAAGAAGGTGAGGCCGAAACGTGGGGAATCATCGCGACCCTCCATAGTTGGGGTGCCAGGCCAGGAGCCGCCGTTCCAGAAGACGGGCGATGGCATCGGCCGCCACGCCGATCAGGGCGTAGATCGCAATGGTGAGGACGATGACGTCGGTGCGGAGGAATTCGCGCGCATCCATGGCGAGAAATCCAATGCCGGACTCCGCGCCGATAGTTTCGGCGACGACCAGCGCGAGCCACGCCGTCGCGAGCGAATAGCGAACGCCGGTGAGGATCGAGGGCAGGGCGCCCGGAAGCACGATGCGCCGGATCAGCTCGAACGGGCCGAGCCCCTGGACGCGCCCGAGCTCGATCAGCTTGGGATCGACCTGCCTGATCCCCAAGGTCGTGTTGATGTAGATCGGAAAGGTCACGCCGAGCGCGACCAGAAATATCTTCTCGGCCTCGCCCACGCCGAGCCAGACGATCACCAGCGGGAGAAGGGCAAGGAAGGGGATGGCGCGGATCATCTGAACGCTGCGGTCGATCGCCGCTTCCGCTACCTTCGAGAACCCCACGAGAACGCCAAGCGTAAAGCCGACACTGCCGCCAAGCAAAAAGCCGGTTGCGGCCCGCAACAGGCTCGTTCGGAGATCGCCCAACAGGGTGCCTGTGGTCGCGAGCTTGATCGCGGTATTCAGTACCTTGCTCGGAGCGGGCAGAACTTGCGGTGAAATCCAGCCGGCCTTCGCCGCGATTTCCCAGATGATGACGAGCGCGACCGGCGCGAGCCAGGAGAGCAACAGCAAACCGCGTTTGCCAATGGCCGGCGCCAACCCATGGTGAGAAGAGGATGTATCGCCGGCACCGGCGCGCTCAAATTCGGATGCCGATGCGGTTTGCTCTAGGTTGCTCAAGATTGAAAGGTCCTTTGTCGTCACCGGTGATGAAATAATCGGCGAAGCGCGGAAGCGACATCTCGCGGCGAACCGAGAATTTGCTTTCGCCGTGCCGATCTCGAGTTTGACATCACACGCAGATTCTCCCACGAAATCGCGCCAACAGAAATAGAGCGATCTTTCAATTGTCGTTCGTTCCGGAGTTGTCTGATGTCGCTGCGGGCGATCAATCGGCAAAGATTATCTTTTGATGCGCGGACGCTTGAACTTGGCGTGAGCATTAACGAAACATAACGACTTCGTCACCGCAACACGGCCGAACGACTTCCCGACCAAGAAAGGCGCCAATGGCGACATCATCTCCACGTTTTGGCATCTGGGCGCTGGTGCATGGTTCGCGCGGCGCTTATCAGGACCCCGATGAGCCGTATAACGCCTCCTGGGAACGCAACCGCGATCTCGTGCTGGCGGCGGAGGAACTCGGCTTCGATTCAACCCTGATCGCACAGCACACCATCAATCCGCATATCGAGGATTTCGATCAACTGGAGGCCTGGAGCGCGGCGGCAGCACTGGCCGCACTGACAAGCCGGATCGAGATTATCGCGGCGATCAAGCCATATCTCTATCATCCCGTCGTTCTGGCCAAGCTCGCACTCGGAATCGAGAACATCAGCCGCGGGCGGTTTGCGATCAATCTTGTCAACGGCTGGAACAGGCCGGAGATCGACAAGGCCGGGCTTGGCTTTGCAGAGCATGACGACCGTTACGCTTATGGCCGTGAATGGATTTCGATTGTCTCGCGCCTGCTGGAAGGCGAACGCGTCACCTTCAAAGGAGCGCATTTCGACGTGCGCGATTATTTGCTGCGCCCGGCCGATCTCTACCGAAAGCGTCCGACGATTTATGTCGGCGGTGAATCCGAGCCGGCCCGCGCTTTGGTTGCCGATCACGGCGATGTCTGGTTCATCAACGGCCAGCCACTCGAAGACGTCGCTGGGCTGATTGCCAATGTATCGGCGCGTCCTCGCACGGCGGCGCCGTTGCGGTTCGGCCTGTCGGCGTTTGTCGTCGCGCGAAAGAGCGGCGCAGAGGCGCAAGTCGAGCACGAGCGGTTGTTGAGCCTTTCGGCGCGGGACGCGCCGATGAAGGAAGTCCAGAAGCGTAATACCGATCCGAAGGTCGTGATGATGCAGACGATGCAAAAGACCGCGCGTGTCGGCACCAATGGCGGCACCGCGGCAGGGCTCGTCGGCAGCTATGATGAAGTCGCGGCCCGCATCAGCGCCTTTCACGCCGCCGGCATCGAACTGTTCATGCTTCAATTCCAGCCGTTCGAGGTCGAGATGCGGCGTTTCGCCGAGGAGGTGATCCCACGCGTACGACAAGCGTGGAGCGGGCCGTCGGTATCGGCCCGGGATCAGAAGGCGCTTGCTTGATGCTTCATCCGCCCAAAGGCGGCTTCGCTGCCTGGTCGCGCGCCAGTTTCCGACGCAACTGAAAAGCCTTTCATGGCAACGCTTAACGGTAGAGACAATCATTTGCCGGCGCTCGACATTCGAAATTCCATTTCATTGACGATCCCGGCGTCGCACCTCATGGTTGGGGTGTAGTTGAACGGCGAGAGGCAGCAATGGCGAGGGCAGTGGGAAGCGTTGCCGTCAACGAGGACGCGTCACCGCGCGATCCCAATTCGGTCGAGCGCGCGTTGCTGCTGGCGCCGCGCTTTGCAGCGCGCGCCGGGTTGCACGACCGCGAGGCGAGTTTCCCGTTCGAGAATTTCAAGGAGCTGTCGGAGGTGGGGTTGTTGGCATTGACGGTGCCGGCCGCGCTTGGCGGTGACGGAGCTGGCGCACGCGAGGCCGCTCGAATTCTCGGCATCTTCGCCAAGGCCGATCCATCGACGGCGCTGGTGCTGTCGATGCATTATATCCAGCATCTGGTGATGGCGCGCAGCCAGCGCTGGCCGGCGCGGCTTGCGCGCAAGCTTGCCAGGGAGACCGTCGAGGGCGTTGCGCTGATCAACGCGCTCCGGGTCGAGCCGGAACTCGGTTCGCCGGCGCGCGGCGGCTTGCCTGCAACCATTGCACGGCGGACCGAAACGGGATGGCGGCTCACGGGGCGGAAGATTTATTCGACCGGCGCGCCGATCCTGAAATGGTATGCGGTCTGGGCCAAGACCGACGAGCCGGAGATACGGGTGGGGTTGTTTCTGGTTCCGGCCGGCCTTCCCGGCACGCGGATCGAGGAGACCTGGGACCATCTCGGGCTGCGCGCCAGCGGCAGTCACGACGTGATCTTCGAGGACGTCGCTTTTCCGCTCGATTACGAAATCGATGTCAGAAAGCCGGAGGAATGGGCAACGCCGGATTTCACGCAAGGGATTCTCAGCGCGATCCTTGTTTCATCGATCTATGACGGCGTGGCGCGGGCCGCGCGGGACTGGCTGATTCAATTCCTGAAAGAGCGCGTGCCGGCCAATCTCGGTGCGCCGCTGGCCAGCCTTCCGCGCGCTCAAGAGATTCTTGGCGCGATCGAGACACGGCTTGCCGTCAACGCGCGACTGATCGATAGTTTTGCCGGAGATTTCGACGACGGCCTTTTATCGGATACGGTCGAGGCCAGCGCGATCAAGCTGACCGTGACCAACAATGCGGTCGCTGCGGTCGAGGACGCGCTGTCGCTGTCGAGCAATCACGGTCTTACCCGCGCCAACCCGCTGGAGCGGCACTATCGCGATGTGTTGTGCGGGCGCGTTCACACCCCGCAGGACGACGCCACGCGCATAGTGCTTGGGCGCTTGGCGCTCGGGCTTTGAGATTCATCAGGAACTAAGACGGAGAACGATCATGTCCATCGAGTTCATTGGCTTTATCACCAACAATAACTCTTCCGAGACGATTGTCCGCTCAGGACCGGTGCTTGATCCGCCATACATTGAAACCGTGGCCAAGGCACACGAGCTCGCGGGCTTCGATCGCGCACTGCTGGCGTTTCATTCCACTACGCCGGATGCGTTGCAGGTTGCCCAGCATGTGTTGCAAATCACGACATCGCTGAAGGTGATGATCGCGCAGCGGCCGGGTTTCACCGCACCGACGCTGCTGGCGCGTCAGCTTGCTACCCTCGACCAGTTCTACAACGGTCGCGTCTCGCTTCACGTCATCACCGGCGGCAACGCCACCGAGTTGCGCCAGGATGGCAACACGCTCGATGACAAGGACGAGCGCTATGCCCGCACCAGCGAGTTCCTCGACGTGATGCGGCTCGAATGGACCAGCGAAAAGCCGTTCGACTATGACGGCAGATATTACAAGGTCGAGAAGGGTTTTTCGCAGGTCAAACCGACGCAGAAGGGCGGGATCTACACCTTTGTCGGCGGCGGCTCGGATGCCGCAATCGAGGTCGCCGGCAAACATGCGGACACCTTCGCGCTGTGGGGCGAATCCTACGCCCAGGTACGCGACGTCACCGCGCGGGTGCGCGCGGCAGCGGCAAGACTTGGCCGGCCGACGCCGCGCTTCAGCCTGTCGGTACGTCCGATCCTGGCCGATACCGAGGAGGGGGCGTGGAAGAAAGCCGACGCCATTCTGGAGCGCGCCACCGCGTTGCAGGACAAGACCGGCTACCGCAAGCCCGCTGACGGCCACGCCACCGCCGGCGCCAGGCGGTTGCTGGCGCTCGCGGATCAGGGCACGCGGATCGACAAGCGGCTGTGGACCGAGATCGCCAAACTGACCGGCGCCAACAGCAACACCACGGCGCTGGTTGGCACGCCGGAGCAGGTCGCGGAAGTCTTCGGCGATTACTACGACCTCGGCATCAGCCACTTTCTGATCCGCGGTTTTGATCCGCTGATCGACGCCATCGAATACGGCCGGGAGCTGATTCCGTCGACGCGCAAGCTGATCGCCGAGCGCCAGGCCACAAAAGGGGTTGCCGCCGAATGACGCGCTTTTTGCCCACCGCGTGGCGGTTCTTTTGCCGAGCTTGGTCCACGGACAGGCAAACACCTATATGCAGCGCCAACGAAAGTTGAGGACTTCATGGTAGATGCTTGCGTGATCGAACTCGCTCCCGAAACGTCGTCCGACGATTTCCGTGGGGCAATGCGCCATCTGGTCGGGGCAGTCAGCGTGATCACGGCGGGGCGCGGGAACGACATCACGGGCATGACCGTGACGTCAGTATCGTCACTGTCGATTGATCCGCCGACGCTTGTCGTCAGCGTCAACCGTGCATCCTCGACCTGGCCTCTGGTCAAGCGCTACGGCGTTTTCGGCGTCAACGTGCTCACGTCGGATCAGATTGACATTGCCGAACGGTTTTCCGGCAATCACGGCCTGAAAGGCCGCGAGCGTTTTGCCGGTAGCGCGTGGGCCGCGCGGGGCCCCAGCGCGCCGCTGCTGGTGGGAGCGGCCGCGGCGATTGACTGCGAAGTCGAGGACGTGATCGAGCGCCACTCCCACGCCATCGTCATCGGCCGGGTGAGAGACCTGATCCGATCAAGCCATGAATCTGCATTGGCCTATTGGCACGGCAGATACGTGGCGATCGATCGCGACGAGGATATTTCCCGACTTGCGGCGGTCGGCGTTCCCTACGGTGCTCGCTCAAGCGTCTAGATCGTTCGGGTCGCGACTAGTTGACTTTCCCGGAACCTCAGGTGGGGGTGGCGAATAAAGGGTGCAGTGGCTTTCGTTACGCATTGTGGGAGATCAGCCCGTCGAGCTGTTTCGAACCGGTCGCGCGCCAGACTAAGGCGCTAATTTTGCCGGCGATCCGGCCAATAAAAATATCAGCGACCTTCAGTTCGCGCCCACTTTCAATATGGGCCTTCCTGATCACTGGCTCCTGACCTTCTGCCCCACCCCGGACATCCGAATCAATTATGGTGAAGCGATCACGGGTCAACCGGACGGTTGTTTCGGCCGTTTCTGAAGACCCGGGTCAGGCTCGACTTGGCCTGCTAAAAAGGGAGGGTGTGCGATGTTGCGACGTCTCGGTGCGGAGTTTTTTGGAACTTTCTGGCTGACGTTCGCTGGCTGCGGGAGCGCGGTACTCGCTGCGAACTTCCCGTCATTGGGGATCGGCTTTCCTCGGGGTCAGTTTCGCCTTCGGGCTGACCGTGCTCACCATGGCCTATGCGGTCGGCCATATCTCGGGCGGACATTTTAATTCCGCCGTCACCATCGGCCTCTGGGCCGGAGGCCGCTTCAAGGCCACCGACGTTCTTCCCTACATCATCACGCAGGTGGCCGGCGCCATCGCAGCCGCGGTGGTGTTATATGTGATCGCCTCGGGCAAACCCGACTGGGTTGCCGGTGGGTTTGCATCCAACGGCTACGGCGAGCTCAGCCCCGGAAAGTACAGTCTGGCGTCGTGTTTCCTGAGCGAATTCGTCGCTACCTTTTTCTTCATCTACGTGATCATTGGCACCACCTCGAAAGGCGCAGCGGTCGGATTTGCCGGGATACCGATCGGGCTTTGCCTGACGCTAATTCATCTGTTCCTGATCCCGGTCACCAACGCCTCGGTCAATCCGGCGCGAAGCACCGGCCCGGCGCTGATTGCCGGCGGAGCCTATCTCGGGCAGCTGTGGCTGTTCTGGCTGGCGCCCATCCTCGGCGCGGCGGTTGCCGGCGTGATCGCCCGCTGGCAGCACGGTGAGCCGGACGCATTGTGAGTGCGGGCGTTCGCTGGCAGCATCGCTTAAGGCGGAAAGAGATTGGTTTAAGCATCTGAAATGAAAGGAAAATATCTCGACTATCAGCTTGAATTTCCGTCGGCCGAAAAATCAGCTATGCCCTGACGGTCAATCAAGCGAAATACCGCCAACATGTTAGAGCATCGCTTTTCTGTGGCTCCGATGATGGACTGGACCGACCGGCATTGCCGGATGTTCCATCGCCTGATGACGCGGCGTGGCCACCTGTACACGGAGATGCTGACCACGGGCGCGATCCTTCATGGCGACCGGCAGCGGTTGCTTGGCTTCGATCCCGCCGAACATCCCGTCGCGCTTCAGCTCGGCGGCTCCGATCCGCGCGACCTCGCGGCGGCGGCGAAAATCGGCGAGGATTTCGGCTACGACGAAATCAACCTCAATGTCGGTTGTCCATCGGACCGGGTGAAAGAGGGCCGCTTCGGCGCCTGCCTGATGGCCGAGCCTGCGCTGGTTGCGGCTTGCGTCGCGGCGATGAAGCAAGCCGTCGCGATCCCGGTTACCGTCAAATGCCGGATCGGCATCGACGATCAGGATCCCGAAACCGCACTCGATGCACTCGCGCAAGCCGTGGTCGCGGCAGGCAGCGATGCGCTGATCGTCCATGCCCGCAAGGCCTGGCTCAATGGATTGTCGCCGAAGGAAAACCGCGACATCCCGCCGCTCGACTACGACAGGGTCTATCGTCTCAAGGCGTCGATGCCCGCCGTGCCCGTTATCATCAATGGCGGCATCGGCAGCCTTGATGAGGCGAGGGTGCATCTGGCCCATGTCGATGGCGTCATGCTCGGCCGCGCCGCCTATCAGGAGCCGTGGCGTTTGCTCAACGTGGATTGCGAACTGTTCGGCGAGGCGGCCCCGTTCGCCACGATGAAGGACGCACTTGAAGCCATGATGCCGTATATCGAACGCGAGCTTGGCCTTGGCACACGGCTGCATTCGATTATCAGGCATTTCGTCGGCGCGTTTCACGGCGTACCCGGCGCGCGGGCATTCCGCCGCTATCTCGCCGAGCATGGGGTGAGGGCAGGCGCTGGCGCGGAGGTCTTGAGGGCCGCGGTCGCGCTGGTCGGAGATCGTCAGCCAGCAGCGATTGCGGCTTAGGGATTTAAGGATAGCCGCGCAGCTTCAAACTGTCCGGCCGCACTTCCCAGCTTTCGAGACGATCGAGAAAGCTCATCCCCAACAGGTTGGTTTTCATCTGGCCGTGCGGCACCACCAGCGCGGGCACCGAGCGTTCGACGAGCTTGCCGATGGCGAGCCGATCCAGCGTCAGCCGCGCCGCCTTGGTGTGGCCGCTCGCGGTCTCGAGGTCGACGTCATATTCGAGCAGTTCGAGCGGAAGGCCGACCGCCTTCGCCGTCTCATAGGTGAGGACGACGGAGGTCGCGCCGGTATCGATCACCATCGGGGTCGTGACGCCGTTGATCCGGGCTTGCAGCGCGAATTCGCCGGCTTGCCCGCGCGAGATCTGCACCGCGCGAGTTGCCACGCGCGGGCGCAGTAGATCCGAGACCGTGCTTTTCGCGCGCGCGATCCGGGTCGGGTCGCCATAGGCAACAACAGCGCCGGCGGTCGCCAGCAATACGGCAAGGACGAGCAGGACGCGGCTCACAGCAGACCTCGCACGTCTTTCAACCGGTCTTCGAGCGGTTGGCCGGCTCGATCCGCGGCAAACCTGCTTGCTCCATTCGCGCCGGCAACTCTGCCATCACGCTCAACCGCTCTGTACTCTCCATGCGGTGCCAGCGCGCGATTTCGGCGAGCGTGCGCCCGCAACCGAAGCAAAGGTTGGATCTCGGGTCCATCATGCAGACTGCGATACACGGCGTCTCTATGCTCATCTTTCGAGTGTGAAACGAATTGAGTTATTTGCCAAGCGCACGCTCATAATCCGGTTCCGGCGCTCAGGATTGGTTTGCGGCTGGCGCGTGCAATGTCGTCGGACTTTGTATTCGCGGCTTCCGGCTGCAACGGCGGCGTTTCCTCCGTCAGCGGGCCGAGCGCGGACATCACCCGCTCGGGCGGGAAGGTGACGACCACTTCGGTGCCGATACGCAATTTCGATTTCAGCGTGAAGGTGCCGCCGTGCATGTCGATCAGGCTCTTGGCGATCGGCAATCCAAGGCCGGCGCCCTGTTCGGCCGACTTGATCGAGTTGGAGCCTTGCCCGAAGGACGCCAGCACGATCGGGATTTCGCTCTCGGCGATGCCGGAGCCGGTGTCCTTGACGCTGAGATATTGCCCGCCGGAGGCGGTCCAGCCCACCTTCAGCCAGACCTCGCCGCCTTGCGGCGTGAACTTGATCGAATTCGACAGCAGGTTGAGCACGATTTGCCGCACCGCGCGCTCGTCGCCCCAGATGCGCGGCATGTTTTGCTCGAAGACCTCGTGGATGGTGATGCCGCGGTTCGAAGCGCGCAGCTTCAGCAAATGATGGCAGTCGGAGACGACATGGACCAGCGAGACCGCCTCTTCGTTGAGCTCGTAACGTCCGGCCTCGATCCGCGACAGGTCGAGAATTTCGTTGATGAGGTTGAGCAGGTGAACGCCGGAATTGTGAATGTCGGAGGAATACTCCTGATAGACCGGAACGGTATGCGCCCCGAAGATTTCGCTCTTCATGACTTCGGAAAATCCGAGGATCGCGTTCAGCGGCGTTCGCAGCTCGTGGCTCATTTGCGCGAGGAAGCGCGATTTCGCGACATTGGCGGCTTCTGCGCGATGCCGCGCCTCGTCCGAGATCGCCTTGGCCTGCTCGAGTTCGCCGATCAGCGCGTCCTTTTCCGCGCGTGCTTCCAGTGTCGCCAGCGTTGCCGAATGCAGACGGTGCGCCAATAGCGCAAAATATCCTTCGGCGGCGAGCGCCAGCAGCGCCAGCACGTAGTTGTCGAAGGTGCCGCTGAGCGCGAAATTGACCGCAATCGCCGCCGTCACCGGCGCGGTGGCCGCTAGTGCGGCGATCGGCAGGCTGGCCGCCAGCATGCTCGATACTGCGACCACCAGCAGCATCAGGAACATGATCAGCGTATTGGAGACCGCGTCGAACCCCGAAGGGTGGATCAATAGCGCGGTCCAGCCGAGGCCATACAACAGATCGAGGACGATGAAGCGCGTCCGCCACTGGCGCGTCGCGGTCGGCGAAGGCTGGGCGGCGATGAACTGGCCGCAACTGCGGATGATGGCGGTGTGGATGCAGAGCAGGCCGCAGGTCCATGCCGCGGCCGATACCGGCGGCATCCAGAAGCCGAACAGGACGCCGGTCGTCACCACCAGCAGCATGACGACGTAGGAAGCCGACAGGCGGGTTTGGGCGTATTGGCGGAGCAGTTCGCTGTCGAAGGCTGGCCGGGTTCCGCTGGTCGATGTTAACCGGTCGCGCGCCTCACGCACCCGCTGTGCCGCGGCGCGCCGGCTGGCAACGGGCGCTGCGGCAGACGGCTCCGCCGGAAGCTGCACGACTTCTGGCTTTTCAGCGGAATCACTCATCAAACAACACAAATCCTGCCCGCCAAGAGGGTGGGCTTTTGCATCGTCTATCTGTGCCGCCAAATTCTTAAGAGGTGCCTTAAGAAGCTAGGAATTCTCGTTAATGAGAAATTAAATTAACTTCTTTGTATCGCAGCGCGCCGTTCCTCATGGTGAGGAGCGCTCTTCGCGTCTCGAACCATGAGGCCCCGATATTGGCCTCACCCTTCGAGACGCCGCTTGCGCGGCTCCTCAGGATGAGGATTTCGCGATCAGCGCTCCAGCCGCGCCAGCAGGCTCGACGTATCCCAGCGCTTGCCGCCCATCTTCTCGACTTCGGAATAGAACTGGTCGACCAGCGCGGTGGCCGGCAGGTTGGCGCCATTGCGGCGGGCTTCGGCGAGGCAGATCGACAGATCCTTGCGCATCCATTCCACCGCGAAACCGAAGTCGTATTTGCCGTCGTTCATGGTCTTGTAGCGGTTTTCCATCTGCCAGGATTGGGCCGCGCCCTTGGAAATGGTATCGATCACGGAAGCGACATCAAGGCCGGACTTCTTGGCGAAATGAATGCCCTCGGAGAGGCCCTGGACGAGGCCGGCGATGCAAATCTGATTGACCATCTTGGTCAACTGGCCGGCGCCCGCGGGGCCGAGCCGCTTGCACATGCGCGCATAGGCGGCAATCACCGGCTCGGCGCCGGCATAGGCGTCCTCGGTTCCGCCGCACATCACCGTGAGCACGCCGTTTTCCGCGCCCGCCTGTCCGCCCGACACCGGCGCGTCGACGAATTTGAAGCCGGCCTTGGTGGCGGCGGCGTCGAGTTCACGGGCGACCTCGGCCGACGCCGTGGTGTGGTCGACGAAGGTCGCGCCCTTTTTCATGCCGGCAAAAGCGCCATCGGCGCCGATGGTGATGGCGCGAAGGTCGTTGTCGTTGCCGACGCAGGCCATCACAAAATCCTGACCTTCCGCAGCCGCCTTCGGCGTCGCTGCGGTCTTGCCCTTGAATTTCTCGGCCCATTGTTTGGCCTTGGCCGGGGTCCGGTTATACACGGTGACCTCGTGGCCGCCCTTGGCGACGAGATGTCCTGCCATGGGGAAACCCATGACGCCGAGACCGAGAAAAGCGACTTTAGCCATTGGTGCATTCCTGGGGTTCTGCCGGCGCATTGGTCAGCCGGGCATGATCGTGAAGGGAGACGGTAAACTGCTCGAAAACAGGCTCCGCCTTGATATCCGCGGCCTGAGCGTGCCAGAGGGATCGGCAACGCCATTTGGCGGGTTAGTGCCTACTTTCCGAAGTTCATGTTACACCTCAGCACCCACCTTCATGAACTTCGGAAAGTCATGGGCACTAACAAACCTATTGGTTCTAGTGTCGCTTTTCTATTTGACGTTCCTGGATCGAATTCGCCGCGTGTGGTGCAGGAGCGTCAAATAGGCGGCACTGGCGTGGTTTTATGATAGCATGGTGGAAGTGTCGAGTTTCAAAACAAAAAGGGAGTGAGATCCTATGGGAATGACTGTTGGCGTGCTTGACCATTTCAACATCCGGACCCGAAAGCTCGCCGATACCGTTCGGTTCTACGAGGACGTTTTGGGCCTCGAAAAAGGCGACCGGCCGAATTTCGCCTTTCCCGGCGCCTGGATGTACAGCGAGGGCAAGGCGGTGGTGCACCTGGTCGATATTTCGCCGACCGAGGAGCCGCAGAAGGCCGATTCCGGCGTGGTCCATCACGTGGCGTTCGTCAGCCGCGGCTTTGACGCCATGAAGACGCGGCTTCAGTCCAAGAAAATGCCGTTCGACGCACGGCAGGTTCCGGGCGGCGATCTCTGGCAGATCTTCGTCAACGATCCCAATGGCGTCATGATCGAGCTGAACTACGAGGCCGCCAAGGAACAGACCGGATCGGCGCCAACCGAGCGGGCCGATGACATGGGCAGGCATAACTTGTGAGCGTCACGCAACAACAGGTTCAGGACGCTCTCGCCAAGGTAGCCACGCCGCGCGGCGTGGCCTTGACCAATGCCGGCGTGCTGTCGGCGATTACGGCCGGTGAAGGCAAGGTATTCTTCTCGATCAATGTCGAGGCCGCCGAAGCCCGCGCCTGGGAAAGCGTGCGGGCAGCTGCGGAAGCGGCGGTGCGCGCCATTCCCGGTGTCCAAGTGGCCATGGTCGCATTAACCGCCGAACGCAAGGCGGGCCCGGCTGCCGCGCCAGCACCGCACCGCCATGCGCACGGCGTGCAAAACGTCGCCGCGCACCGGCCGCCGCAAGGCGCGCCTTCGCCGATGTCGAAACAGGCGGAAATTCCCGGTGTCGCCGCGATCATTGCGGTCGCCTCCGGCAAAGGCGGCGTCGGAAAATCCACCACCGCGATCAACCTGGCGCTCGGCCTGCGCGATCTCGGCTTGCGCGTCGGTCTGCTCGATGCCGACATCTACGGGCCGTCGGTGCCGCGCTTGACCGGCATCCACGAGAAACCGCAGCTCAATGATGAGCGGAAGATGATTCCGCTGCAACGCTTCGGTCTTTCGATCATGTCGATCGGCTTTCTGGTTGAAGAAGAGACCGCCATGATCTGGCGCGGGCCGATGGTGATGTCGGCCATCACCCAGATGCTGCGAGACGTGGCCTGGGGTACGCTCGACGTTCTGGTCGTCGATATGCCGCCCGGCACCGGCGATGCGCAGCTTACGCTTGCTCAAAATGTGCCGCTCAAGGGCGCGATCATCATTTCGACGCCGCAGGATCTGTCGCTGATCGATGCGCGGCGGGGACTTGCGATGTTCAAGAAGGTCAACGTGCCGGTGCTCGGTATCATCGAGAATATGAGTTATTTCCAGTGCCCGCATTGCGGCACCCAATCCGATATCTTCGGCCATGGCGGCGCGCGCCACGAAGCCGAGCGTCTGGCGGTACCGTTCCTTGGCGAGATTCCGCTGCATATGTCGATCCGCACCACCTCGGATGCCGGGACCCCGGTCGTCGAGAGCGAGCCGGATGGACCGCATGCGGCAATCTACCGGGCGATCGGGGCCAAGATCCGCGATCAACTAAGGGGCGCGATTGCGGCGGCTTGAGCGCAAGCAGTAAGACTTTCGTTTAATCAACGTTTTCATGCCTTTGTCCGGTTTTCGCTGCGGCGGCTTCATGTTAAAGCCGCTTTAGAGCCGAACGAAGAGCTCCGGTGATTTCGGGAAATGCCTACCAAGGAGATGTCCTAGATGAAGCGTCGTGATTTTTTGAAGGTTTCGGCTGTCGGAGCGGCGGCGAGCGCGGTGGCCTCACCGGCGATTGCGCAGTCCTCGCCCGAAATCAAATGGCGGATGACGTCAAGTTTTCCGAAGTCGCTCGACACGCTTTATGGCGCCTCCGTGGAGTTCGCCAAATACGTCGCCGAAATGACCGACAATAAATTTCAGATCCAGATTTTTTCGGCCGGCGAAATCGTTCCGGGCCTTCAGGCGCTCGACGCGACTTCGAACGCCACCGTCGAGATGAGCCACACCGTCTCTTATTATTATGTCGGCAAGGATCCGACCTTTGCGATCTATGCTTCAGTGCCGTTCGGCCTGAACGCGCGCATGCAGAACTCCTGGTGGTATCAGGGCGGAGGTGAGGCGCTCGGCAACGAGTTCTTCAAGAAGTTCAACCTGATCGGATTTCCCTGCGGCAATACCGGCACCCAGATGGGTGGCTGGTTCCGCAAGGAGATCAAGACCGTTGCCGATCTTTCGGGACTGAAATTCCGCATCGGCGGCATTGCCGGTCAGGTGCTGCAAAAGGTCGGCGTCGTGCCGCAGCAACTGGCGGGCGGCGACATCTATCCCGCGCTGGAAAAAGGCACGATCGACGCGGCCGAATGGGTCGGTCCTTACGACGACGAGAAGCTCGGCTTCCAGAAAGTCGCGAAGTACTACTACTACCCCGGTTTCTGGGAAGGCGGCCCGACCGTGCATGCCTTCTGCAATCTCGAGAAGTGGAACTCGCTGCCGAAGAACTATCAGGCGATCGTCGCGACGGCGTGCGCCAAGGCCGACACCTGGATGACCGCGCGTTACGACATGCAGAACCCGTCGGCGCTGAAGCGGCTGGTGGCCGGTGGGACGCAGCTTCGGCCATTCACCAACGAAGTTCTGGAAGCTTGCCTCAAGGCAACGAATGAATTGTGGGCAGAAATTTCCGCCAAGAACGCCGACTTCAAGAAGTCGATCGATGCGATGCAGGCCTATCGCTCCGACGAATATTTGTGGTGGCAGGTGGCCGAATACACTTTCGACAGCTTCATGATCCGCTCGCGCACCCGCGGTTAACGCGCATGATCCCTCGCGACAAACGCGAGGGCGTTTGCGCGGAGATCATGCGCTAAATTGTCCCACCTTCCTGGTCTTTGGAAGCCCGGCGCCTGAAAGCGCCGGGCTTTTTGCGTTGCGACATAAGAGATGAGCATGGAAATTCCAAAAGGGATGCTCCATGCTTCGCCGATTAAAGCCTCGAAATGAAGGCTGACAACATCACCACCAGGGGAAGGAAATCCGATGAAGCGTCGCGACTTTATCAAGGTCACTGGAATGGGCGTCGCGGGGGCGGCGAGCATCGCCGCTCCGGCGATCGCGCAGTCGATGCCGGAGCTGAAATGGCGCATGACGACGAGCTGGCCGAAATCGCTCGACACGCTGCACGGCGCCGCCGAGGTCATGGCCAAGGTCGTCGGTGAGGCGACCGATAACAAATTCCAGATTCAGACGTTCGCGGCGGGCGAGATCGTGCCGGGCTTGCAGGTGCTTGATGCCGTGCAGAACGGCACCGTCGAGATGGGACACACCGCGTCGTATTATTATTTCGGCAAGGATCCAACCTTTACCTTCGGCTCCTGCATTCCGTTCGGTCCCAACGCGCGGCTCAGCCAGGCCTGGTACATGTTCGGCGGCGGCAAGGAACTGCTCAACGAGTTCTATAAAGGCTACAACGTCACCTCGCTGCTCGCCGGCAACACCACCTGTCAGATGGGTGGCTGGTTCCGCAAGGAGATCAATACCGTCGACGATTTGCAGGGATTGAAATTCCGTATCGGCGGTTATGCAGGGCGGGTGATGCAGAAGCTCGGCTGCGTGCCGCAGCAGCTTGCCGGCGGCGACATCTATCCCGCGCTTGAAAAAGGCACCATCGATGCCGCCGAGTGGGTCGGTCCTTATGACGACGAGAAGCTCGGCCTCTATAAGGTCGCGCCGCACTATTACTATCCCGGCTGGTGGGAAGGCGGCCCGATGCTGCTGGCGATGATCAGTCTCGACAAATGGAACGCGCTGCCGAAGTACTATCAGAACATCCTCGAACAGGCCGGCCACTACGCCAACAACTGGATGATGGCCAAATACGATACCGTCAATCCGCTCGCTTTGAAGAAGCTGTTGGCCGGCGGCACCAAGCTGCACGGGTTCTCGCCCGCCATCATGGAAGCGAGTTACAAGGCGACCAAGGAGCTTAACGCCGAGGTCGCCGCGACCAATGCGAACTTCAAGAAGATCTACGACTCGGTTACGGCCTATACCAGCACCGGCTATCAGTGGTTCCAGGTCGCCGAAGTCGGCTTCGACAACTTCATGGCGCGGCACGCGCAGAGTTAGCGCATGAACCGGAAAAGTGTGTAGCGGTTTTCCTCGCCATAAACGCGAAGCGTTTTGCGCGGAGATCATGCGCAACAACAGCGCCTGAACCGGAATCGAAGAGAAAACCCCGAAGCCGTGCTTCGGGGTTTTTCTTATTCGTCTAGGCGCTGTTCGCCATTACTTCGCCGGAGGACCGAAGTCGAGCGGCGGCAAATCCATCTGCGGGACCTCGATCTTGATCTGGTTCAGATCGACGTTGGTTGGTTTGTCGAGCAGGCCGGTCACGGTGATCGGGAACGCGATCACCAGCACCACCATCAACGCCTGCAATCCGACCCAGGGCAGAGCGCCCCAATAGATATCGGAGCTCTTGACCTCTTTCGGCGCCACGCCGCGCAGGTAGAACAGCGCGAAGCCGAACGGCGGATGCATGAACGAAGTCTGCATGTTCACGCACAGCATCACGCCGAACCAGATCAGGGCCGGACCATCGCCTACCACCGGCCCCAGGACCTTCTGCGCGATCGGCGCGATCATCGGCAGGATGATGAAGGCGATTTCAAAGAAGTCGAGGAAGAAGGCGACGAAGAAGATGAACAGGTTGATGAAGATCAGAAAGCCCCAGACGCCGCCGGGCAGGGAGGTCAAGAGGTGCTCGAGCCAGACGCCGCCGGAGACGCCGAGGAAGACCACCGAGAAGCAGGTCGAGCCGATCAGGATGAACGTCACCATGCAGGTGATGCGCATGGTGGTCTCGTAGCCCTGCTTGATCAGGTCGCGCAGATCGGGGATGCGCACGGCTTCGAGGCAAATCCAGGTGACGGCGAGATAGGTCACGGCGAAAGCGAGTTTGAAAATCAGCCCCTCGGTGAAGAAAATTCCGACGATCGTGCCGATGCCGCCGGCGATCACGCCAATGATGAGCATCTTGCGGCCGCGTGGTCGAGAAATCCTTGCTGTGGATCGCCGCCAGCACGATGGCGCCGACCGCGCCCATGGCGCCGGCTTCGGTCGGCGTGGCAAGGCCCATCATCATGGTGCCGAGCACGACGAAGATCAGAACCGCGGACGGAATGATACCCATCAGGCACTTCTTCCACAGCGCCCAGCCGGTCAGCGTGCGCGCATCCTTTGGCACCGGCGGCAGGTAGCTGGGCTTGAAGATGCCAAGCACGAAGGTGTAGCCGGCAAACAGCAGGATCTGGAATACCGAGGGACCCCAGGCGCCGAGATACATATCGCCGACCGACTTGCCGAGCTGGTCGGCGAGCACGATCAGGACTAGCGACGGCGGCACGAGCTGGGTGATGGTGCCGGACGCTGCCAGCACGCCGGTGATGTAGCGCATGTTATAGCCGTAGCGGATCATCACCGGCATCGAGATCAGCGCCATGGCGATGACCTGCGCCGCCACCGTGCCGGTAATCGCGCCGAGAATGAAGCCGACGATGATGACGGAGTAACCGAGGCCGCCACGGATCGGGCCGAACAACTGCCCCATCGAATCCAGCATGTCTTCGGCAAGCCCGCATCGTTCCAGGATCGCGCCCATGAAAGTGAAGAAGGGGATCGCCAGCAATAGCTCGTTGGAGAGCACGTTGCCGAACACGCGGCCGGGGATGGCCTGAAGGAAGTTGAGGTCAAAAAAGCCGAGATGGATCGCGAGAAAACCGAACGACAACCCGACGGCGGCAAGCGTGAAGGCGACCGGAAAGCCGATCAGCATGGCAACGACCAGCCCGCCGAACATCAGCGGCGGCATGGTTTCCAGCGTGATCATTGCGTCGGCCTCTCGTATTTCGCGTCGATCGTCACTTCGCCTCGCAGCGCGGCGATGCGTTTGATGACCTCCGAGACGCCTTGCAGCGCAAGCATCACGAAGCCGGACGGAATCACGAACTTGATCGGCCAGCGGATCAGCCCGCCGGCGTTACCCGACACTTCGCCGACCGCATAGGCCTGCATGAAGAACGGCCATGACAGATAGGCGAGCAACAGGCAGGACGGGATCAGGAAGAACAGCGTGCCAACCAGGTCGAGCCAGAGCTGGCCGCGCTCGGAAAGGAACAGATAGAAGATTTCGACCCGGACATGCTCGTTGCGCTTGAAGGTGTAGGACGCGCCGAACATCACCAGGATCGCGAACATGTACCATTGCAATTCCAGCCAGCCGTTCGATGAGTAGCCGAAGGCGTAGCGGACCATGGCGTTGACCGCGCTGACGATGCAGGCCGCCAGCACCAGAAAATTGCAGACGTAGCCGATTTTCTCGTTGATGGCGTCGATTGCCGTGCTCAGCGCCAGCAACGGACGCATCGTGCTTTCCCCGGCGGACATCAAATCCCGCCCGGCGTCTTTGCGGAGCTCAGGATGATCCTACGGCTCAATTCCGGCAGCGATCGCAACGATGATACTCCCCCCAAAAACGCTTTAGCCGTCTTGACTGCGCAGCGGCATTTAAAAGCGCGAAAACCAGTGCCCACTTTCCGAAGTTCGTGCTCCGCCTCCGCAAGCACCTTTCACGAACTTCGGAAAGTCATGGGCACTGGCAAATTCTGATTCTCGTGCCGCTTTCCATTTGAAGTTCCTGAACGGAATTTGTCGCTTGCGGTGCAGGAACTTCAAATGGGCGACACGAGCCGCACCATTTCAGCGCATGCAGGCGTCGTCAATTGGAAAATGGGCAAATTGACGATGGATCAAGCGGTTGCAGAGCAACCCGCGCCAGCGGTTTCAACCGCCGGTGACGCTCATATGCCGGGCGACGCTCGGCCGGTTGTGCCGGCGGTCGATGATGAAGTCATGGCCCTTCGGCTTCAACCCGATGGCGCGGTCGATCGCGGCGGCCAACTGCGTATCGTCAGGCGAGGCGCGCAGCGGCTTGCGCAGGTCGGAGGCGTCCTCGTGCCCGAGGCATGTGTGTATCGTCCCGGTGCAGGTGATCCGCACACGGTTGCAAGCCTCGCAAAAATTATGCGTCATCGGCGTGATGAAGCCGAGCTTGCCGCCGGTCTCACCCACTCTGACATAACGCGCCGGTCCGCCTGATGTCTCGTCGAGATCGGTCATCGTGAATCGCTTGGCGAGGCGGGCGCGCAACAGCGACAGCGGTACATATTGATCGATCCGGCCTGCGCCGATGTCGCCCATCGGCATCACCTCGATCAGCGTCAATCCCATGTGCTTGCCGTGCGCCCATTCGATCAGCGAGGGGATTTCGTCCTCGTTCATTCCCTTGAGCGCGACCGCATTGATCTTCACCGCAAGGCCTGCGGCGCGCGCCGCCTCGATGCCGGCCAGAACCTTGTCGAGATCGCCCCAGCGGGTAATGGCGCGGAATTTGTCCGGATCGAGCGTATCGAGCGAGACGTTGATGCGGCGAACGCCGCAATCTGCGAGCTCTGTCGCGAAACGCGCCAGTTGCGATCCGTTGGTCGTGAGCGTCAGTTCGTCAAGCGCACCGGAAGTGACGTGGCGCGAGAGCGAGCGCACCAGCGACATCACATTGCGGCGAACCAGCGGCTCGCCGCCGGTCAATCGAAGTTTCTTCACGCCCTTGGCGATGAAGGCCGAGCACAGCCGGTCGAGTTCTTCCAGTGTCAGCAGGTCCGCTTTGGGCAGGAAGGTCATGTCTTCCGACATGCAATAAAAGCAGCGCAGGTCGCAGCGATCGGTGACCGAGACGCGCAGATAGCTGATCGTCCGGCCGAACGGATCGGTCATCGGACGCGACAGCGATTTGGATGGAGACAAAGCTACAGTCATCAAATGCCTTCGGGCTTACAGCCTCAAGCTCGCTGTCGGGCTTACGGCCACGAGCAAAAAGCGCTAGCCCAATCTATGCACGTTGGGCACCTCATACAATCCGGCAATGTTCCGGTCGCAGAGGTCTTGTGCAGTGCAGGCCGCCGTCACCGGGCGGCCATCACTGGGCGGGAGCGGCCTGGCCAGGGTCGGCCGGGGCGGCAGCGGGTTTCTTCCGCTTCGGGCGCATCGGTTTAGCCCTCGGCGGCGGGCCGATCGGCTGCAATTCGGCGACCACCGGGTTCGGTGACAGCCTGACCGTATCCGACGAGAACACGCCCCCGGATTCCTTCACAATCTGGACCGGCACGCCTGCCGGCTGTTTGCCGGGCATCGAATAATTCACCAGGAAGCTGGTGCTGCCCTCCGGCGGCGTCACGCTGACCGAGCAGGGCGTCTTGCAGCCGCCGCCGATCGATACGCGGGCATCGGCGCCGGGCGGGGTCGATTCCAGTTGAACCTGGATCGTCGGCGGATCCGATTTGAAGTAGTTCCAGGAGCTGGTTGAAAAGGATGAGCAACCGGCCAGGCTGATTGCGGCTACGGCCATCGCGAAAGCACGACGCATGTTCGACCCGTCACTCCAGGCCACGGTCCGATTGGGTAAGGTCGGCCCGTGATCCCATTCTGTTATGTGATCCTATTGGCTGACGCGCGTTCTCCCGCGGAACCCGCGCGAAAACCGGTCGCATCGCCAAGATCACTCCACCGCTGCGGCCAACTGCCACATTCCCGGCGCGACCATAAGAGCCTCGGCATAGCAGCGCAACCGGCGTGGTTAATTGTTGGTTAACGCGAGCGGATAGAAATAAAAAGAAGCATAATATCAATATCTTGGGAGAAGAAGCGCGGCTATCGCGCGAGGCCTTCGAGGGCCGCGCGGAGCTCGCTCATATGATCGATCACCCGGTCCGGTTGGAGGTCGGCTACGGGAACCTCGGTGTAGCCGAACGAGACGCAGATCACGGGGACACCGGCGCGCCGGGCGACCCCGACATCGGGGCCGGCATCTCCCACCATGACCGCGGACTTTAGCTCGCCGCCGGCGCGGGCGACGGTTTGGCGAAAGATGGCGGGATCCGGCTTGGAGACCCCGAAAGTGTCGGCGCCGCAAATGGCGGCAAACCGCGGGCTCAAATTCAGCCGGTCCAGCAGGCGCTTGGACAGCCATTCCAGCTTGTTGGTGCACACCGCGAAGCGGTAGCCGGCATTTTCGAGGTCATCGAGCGCGGCCTCCAGCCCGTCGAAGGGGCGGGAAGCATCCGCGATATGCTCGGCATAGTGGCTGATGAAGTCGCCGGTCAGGCGGTCGAGTTCGGCCAGGCTGACATGGCGGCCCTCCAGCTCCAGGCCGCGTTCGAGCAGTTTTCGCGCCCCGGCGCCGATCATGTTGCGGGCGACGTGCAGCGGCACCGGCGGCAGGCCTTCGCGCGCGAGGATGAAATTGAGCGCGTTGATCAGGTCGGGCGCGGTATCGACCAGGGTGCCATCGAGGTCGAATACGACAATGCGGGAGGAGGTCATGCCAAATCGCTAGCCGCCGGTGGGCGATCGCGCAAGAGGGGCCTTTTAACGTGGAATGACGCTGTTCCTCGCGGCAAAACGACGCTAGATAGGGCGCCGTCTCAGCGGAGGCCGGTTAAGGATTGTCTATCCGTGAATTTGGATGAACTGAAACGCCAGGCTGCGGCGCGCGCGCTCGATTACGTGCAGGGCGGTATGAAGCTTGGGCTCGGCACCGGCTCGACCGCGAAGCATTTCGTCGAGCTGTTGGGCGCGCGGGTGCGCGAGGGGCTGGACGTGATCGGTGTGCCCACCTCCGAGACCACGCGTGATATCGCGATCCGCTGCGGCATCCGCCTGACCACGCTGGACGAGGTCGACCGGCTCGATCTGACCGTTGACGGCGCCGACGAGATCGCCCCTTCGCTCGATGTCATCAAGGGCGGTGGCGGCGCACTGTTGCGGGAGAAGATCGTGGCGGCGGCTTCCGACCGCATGATCGTGATTGCCGACGAGACGAAATGGGTCGAGACGCTTGGCCGTTTTCCGCTGCCGATCGAGGTGATTTCGTTTGGGCTCGGCGCAACGCGGCGGCAAATCGAAAAAGCTTTTGCCGATTGCGGCGTTTCCGGCCAATTAGTCGTCAGAAACGGCCGTGACGGTCACGTTTTTGTCACCGATAGCGGCCACTGGATCGTCGATGCCCATCTCGGGCGCATCCCGGATGCGCCGCGTCTGGCGCAATCGCTCGCCTCCATTCCGGGCGTTGTCGAGCATGGGCTATTCATCGGTCTTGCCAGCATCGCGATGCTGGCCGGCTCCCAGGGAATTCGTGTTGTTGAGCGGCGATAACGCTGCGGTTTGAGGAGAATCAAAATGAAGCGTCTATCGGGATTTTTGCTTGGCTTCGGTGTCGCGCTGGCTCTGGCGTTTTCGCCCCTGCCGGCCGGCGCGCAGCAGCCCCCGCCGGCGGCGCCGCTCAAGCCGGTGTCGCCATCGGCGATGCAGGCGGCACGGGATCTTTTGGCGGCCAAAGGCGTGAACCAGGTGTACGCGAATGCGATCCCCAACATCGTCCAGCGCGCCAAGGATCAATTCCTCGCCAACAACCTGAGCTACCAGAAGGACCTCAACGAGGTCGCGGTGATCGTGGCCCAGACGGAAGCCGGCAAGGACAAGGAAATCGGCGAGCAGATGGCCAAGATCTACGCCAACGATTTCACCGAGCAGGAGATGAAGGACCTGACCGCGTTCTACAAGTCGCCGCTCGGCCAGAAGCTCCAGAGCCAGGAGCCGAAATCGATCCAGGCCAGCATGCAATTCATGAATCAGTGGGCGCAGGCCTTGGGCGAGACCATCGTCAATGAATTCCGCGCCGAAATGAAAAAGCGCGGCAAGCCGCTGGGTTAGTAGAAGACTTAATTTCAGCTCTCCGCGGCCCACGGTTAAAGGGGGGCGGAATGCAGGTCCCGGCTCTGCGGTGCAACGTCCCGCTGCACCGCGTCCGGGACACAAGATAGCCATCGGGCGAATGGCGCACTTCCCTCGGGACGATCGCTCACCTACCTTGTTGTGAGCTAATCTGACATTGAGCGGGATCCACCATGGCCGAATTCGATACCGATCTGTTTGTCATCGGAGGAGGGTCGGGCGGCGTTCGCGCGGCCCGCATCGCCGCCGGCCACGGCGCGCGGGTGATGATCGCGGAGGAATACCGGATGGGCGGCACCTGCGTAATCCGCGGGTGCGTGCCGAAGAAGCTGATGGTCTATGCCTCGCATTTCCATCAGGAGTTCGAGGATGCGGCCGGCTTCGGCTGGAGCGTGCCGCAACCGACCTTTGATTGGGCCACTTTAATCGCCAACAAGGACAAGGAAATCGCCCGGCTTGAGGCGGCCTACACCACCAATGTCGAGAAATCCGGGGTGCGCGTGATTAAAGCGCGCGCGACGCTCGAAGACGCCCATACGGTGCGGCTTTCGACCGGCGAGGCCATCCGCGCCAAATATGTGCTGATCGCGACCGGCGGCACGCCGAACCACGGCGCCGTCATTCCCGGCCTCGAACACGTGATTTCCTCCAACGAGGTTTTTCATCTGCCAAAACTGCCGCGGCGCATCCTGATCCAGGGCGGCGGCTATATCGCGCTGGAATTCGCCTGCATTTTTGCCGGCTTCGGCTCGGACGTCACCGTGGTCTATCGCGGCGGCAATATCCTGCGCGGCTTCGACGAGGACGTTCGCAGCCATGTTCGCAGTGAAATGGAAAAGGCCGGCATCACCATCCTGACCGGCTGCACGGTCGCCAAGGTCGACAAGCACACCCACGATTTCACCTCGCATCTGTCGAACGGCTCGAGCATCGCGTCTGATCAGGTGATGTTTGCGGTCGGACGGCATCCGAACATCAAGGGGCTCGGGCTCGAGAAGGCCGGCGTTGCGCTTAACCCGGAGAACGGCGGTATTGCGGTCGACGGTTTTTCGAAGACGTCGGTGCCGAATATCTACGCGGTCGGCGACGTCACCCACCGCTTCAACCTGACCCCGGTGGCGATCCGCGAAGGCCACGCCTTTGCCGACACGGTGTTCGGCAAGCGCGAGGTGAGGGTCGATCACGCCGATATCCCGACCGCCGTGTTCTGCCAGCCTGAAGTGGGTACCGTTGGACTGACGGAAGATCAGGCGTGCGATCAGTTCAGCCATGTCGATATCTACAAGACCTCGTTTCGCCCGATGAAGGCGACGATGTCGGGCCGCGACACCCGCATGCTGATGAAGCTGGTGGTCGATGGTTCAACCGACCGCGTGGTCGGCTGTCACATCGTGGGAGATGGCGCCGCCGAAATGGTTCAGGTGCTCGGCATCGCCGTGAAGATGAAAGCCACCAAGGCCGACTTCGATGCGACCATGGCGCTGCACCCGACCGCGGCCGAAGAACTGGTGACGATGCGCAACCCCAGCGCGCGGCATGTGCGGGAAGCCGCGGAGTAGGGCGGCGTCTCAGGCCGCGGCAGGCTCAAATCGCCTTTCAACGTGGAACGACTTCGCGGTGACGAGCCGGCATCCACTGATCAAATGGAGCGACAGGTAGTCCACGTACAGAATCGTATCGACGCGAACGCGAACCTTGACCAGCGCCTGCGACGAAGCGGCGAAGTCGACCAGCAGAATTTCCTGCCGCCGTGGCGCGCCCTCGATTGGCGACGGTTCGACGCCAACAGCTTGCGGTACTTACCGGCCGATAGCACGCGAAGCGACCCGTCCCGCAACCATGCAGTTGCGCGCTCGCCGCGATATCGCTCGCCATTGCCCGGCATAAGGCAGGTATAAACACGGGTGGCTCGCGCCATTTCACTCTTGTGGACCCGCTATCCGCGGCACTGTCGCGCTCGGCGGCGGCTACCGCTTGAAACGGATTTTAAACCATAGGCGATTAATATCTTTGGGTATGGGGACACGGCCGACCGACGCTGAAAAGCTGGGAGCGCTTCGACAGCGCCAACCGCTCCTTGCGGCCTGGTTGGACGCTCTCAACCGGTTCGACAACCCGATGCGCCACCGCGCGGCCAACTTTCGGGAGCACAGCCGCCTCCGTCGGGATATCGACCCGATCCGCGGCCTCCGACTACGTGACGTCAGCTCCGATCTTGCCGAACCGCCGCCAGCACCACCAGCCAGCGGCTGAAAGTATCTGACCTCATCTGCCCGACGGGCAAATCACTTGTGCGCTCCGAGCGTTTGTTCGCGCTCGTCCAGCCCTTGGCCTAAAAATATTTCGCTTTCGCCGACGGGCAAATCATCTCTAGAGCTTCGCGCCGTCCCCGCCCGAAAACGAAGGGGCGCTTCGCGGTCGTCACGAAACGTTGGGCAGGGATGCGGTGGACGTGAGCCAGGCCGAGCGACGAACGGCAAGGTTTCGCGGACGGCGAAAGCGTGTGGTCCTGATGCCTCGACGCTGGCATCAAATTCTTGAGAAGCTAACCCTTCTCAGGGATGACGGTGACAACAAAGCCCGATCACCGGGGAGAGCGCGCCATAGGCCGTTAAAACCAACCGCGTGCGGGAATGCCGGGTGATCCGGCGTACTCGTGGTGACTAACTCGTGTGCTTTTTACACTGCACACGAGGCTGCGGGTGCGTTGGCGCCCGGCATTCCCTACGCCCTTTCGGGGCGGATGGATTTGGCATCACCCGGACGGAAAGCCGTCGCGGGAAGGTGAGGCGCGCGTCCATCCTTCGAAACGCATCGCCTGACGCGATGCTCCTCAGGATGAGGCCGAAATGCTGGGAGGGTTCAGGCGCAACTGCCGCTGCGTTGGAAGTGCGCTCCCGCTCCCCTCGCGGGAGAGGGTTGGAGTGAGGGGGCTCCTGTCTTTCGTGAATAAGTACCCCTCACCCGGATCGCAGGGGACCTGCGATCCGACCTCTCCCGCAAGGGGAGAGGTGAAGAAAGAGCGAGCTGTTTGACATTCGAATAGAGAACACGCGCCGCGTCGCGACCGCTATCCCTCCGCTTCCAGCCACTCGGCCGCGCCGCGCCACAGCGTGTCACGATGTTCGGGGCGAAAGAAGCCGAGATGGCCGATCGCTGACGTGCCGGCGTCGGCAGGCGTGATGGTGAGGATGTCCGGCATTGTCGATTTGAAGAAAGAGCATAGCAGGCTAACCGCCGGCCGCGTCGCCCAGGGATCGTCGGAGAGACAGATCGAGCGCAGCGCGCCTTGGTAGTTATCAAAATTCGAAAGCGCCTTCAGCCCGGGCTCGTCGAACAGATAGCGTGGGCTCATCACCCAGCGCGTCCATTGTTCGAACACGCCCTTCGGCAGATCTTCGCCGACGCCGGCCCAGCCGGGCATGTAACCGAGCATCCGGGTGAGGGGCGTGCCGGCGAAGTTGAGCAGGGCATAGACGCGATAGCGCTCGGGCGAGGCCATCAGCTTCCAGTATCCGGCTTGCGCGGCCACCAGCAGCGCGCGCTTCACTTCGGTGTTGTTGGGAAGAAGCCCGAGCGCCTGGCCGCCGAAAGAATGGCCGACGTAAGTCAGCGGCAGGTGGTGGTAGCGCTCGCGCATCCAGTTGACTGCGGCGGTGACATCGAGCGCGGCCCAGTCGACCATGGTGGCCTTGAAGCCGACCAGCGACTTCGGCCTGATGTAGCCCTCGATCGCGCGCTGCCGGGAATCGCCGATACCGCGGTAGTCGTAGGTCAGGACCGCAAAGCCGCGGCGGGCGAGATAGCCGGCAAACCTGCGGTAGATCTTGCGGGGGACGGCGGTGGCGGAATTGATCAGGACGGCATGCTGCTTGGCGCCGCGCGGCAAGAACAGCGTCGCGCCGAGCGCGTAGCCATCCACGGCGGGAAAGGTGATATCGTCGATGAAGACGTCGTCGAGCTCGGCCTCGGTCAACGCGATTTCCTCCCGCTCTCGCAATTAGCAAATGCGAATTCGGCTTTTACCGCAAGGGGTTGTCGACGAGGCTGGTGCCGGGGCTTGAGCCGCGGGGCCGATCGGCGACACCTTCATGCACTGGCGGTCAGCCACAGGCCTGTGTATATAGCGGCCCTCCGCTGCCGCAGGTCCAGTAGCGGTTTCCGCTCAAGGAGTTAACGTCATGTCCAAAGCCTGGACACCCGATAGCTGGCGCACCCGCCCAGTGCTGCAAGTGCCGCAATATCCCGATGCGAAGGCATTGGCGGATGTCGAGGCGCAGTTGGCGACGTTTCCTCCGCTGGTTTTTGCAGGTGAGGCGCGCAACCTGAAAAAGGCGCTGGCCCGCGTCGCCAAGGGCGAAGCCTTCCTGTTGCAGGGCGGCGATTGCGCCGAAAGTTTTGCCGAGCACGGCGCCAACAACATCCGTGACTTCTTCCGCGTGTTCCTGCAGATGGCGGTGGTCATGACCTATGCCGGCGCGCTGCCGGTGGTGAAGGTCGGCCGCATCGCCGGGCAATTTGCAAAACCGCGTTCGTCGCCGACCGAGAAGATCAACGGCGTCGAACTGCCGAGCTATCGTGGCGACATCGTCAACGACATCGCGTTCACGCCCGAAGCCCGCATCCCCGATCCGCAGCGGCAGTTGATGGCCTATCGGCAGTCGGCGGCGACGCTCAACCTGTTGCGCGCGTTCGCCACCGGTGGTTTCGCCAATCTCGGCTCCGTACATCAATGGATGCTCGGTTTCCTAAGGGATTCGCCGCAGTCGCGGCGATACAAGGAATTGGCCGACCGCATTTCGGACGCGCTGAATTTCATGCGCGCCTGCGGCCTCGATCTCGAGAGCCATCCGGAGCTTCGCGCCACCGATTTCTACACCAGCCACGAGGCGCTGCTGCTCGGTTACGAGCAGGCCTTCACGCGCGTGGATTTCGACCACCGGCGACTGGTACGCCACCTCAGGTCACATGATCTGGATCGGCGATCGCACCCGCCAGCTCGATCACGGCCATGTTGAATATTTCCGCGGCATCAAGAATCCGATCGGGCTGAAGTGCGGTCCCTCGCTGAAGCCCGACGAGCTGTTGAAGCTGATCGACGTGCTCAATCCCGACAACGAGCCTGGACGGCTGACGTTGATCAACCGCTCCGGCGCCGACAAGATCGGCGAGAGCCTGCCGGGCCTCATTCGCGCGGTGCAGCGGGAAGGGCGCGTCGTGGTCTGGTCCTGCGATCCGATGCACGGCAACACCATCACCTCGACTTCCGGCTACAAGACCCGGCCGTTCGACCGCATCCTGTCGGAAGTGAAATCGTTCTTCGCGGTCCACGCCGCCGAGGGCACCCATGCCGGCGGCGTCCATCTGGAAATGACCGGGCAGGACGTCACCGAATGCGTCGGCGGCGCGCGGGCGATTACCGATGAGGATCTCAACGACCGTTATCACACGGTCTGCGATCCGCGGCTGAACGCCGAGCAGTCGATCGATATGGCTTTCCTGATTGCTGAACTGCTCAAGCAGGAACGCGCCGGCAAGGCCCATCCGATGCCGGCTGTTGCGGGGCTTTGACCGTTGCTGCGGCTTTGGCGCGCCACGGTCAACACGCGTAACGGCCTCGTCTTCGCGGTTCGGTCGGAGCAGGCCGTCCGCGAGGAGCTGGTCGCGCTGGCGCTCTCCTTGCCGCTGGCCTGGCTGATCGGCACCACGGCGATGCGCCGCATCGAACTCGTCGCGGCGGTTGCCATGGTGCTGGTGGTCGAACTGCTCAATACCGCGATCGAAAAGCTCTCCGATCGCCTGACCACCGAGCACGACCTGCAAATCGGGCGGGTCAAGGACATGGGGTCGGCCGCGGTCGGCGTCGCGCTGGTCACTGCGGGGCTGTTCTGGCTGTTCTCGATCGCCGAGCGCATGGGCGTTATCTAGCGCATGGGCATGATCCGAAGCATGCAATTGCAGTTTGGCCGCATGCGAGGCACGATCCATTCATGACCGAACGCGCCGACCAGTTTTCAATCACACTCGCCCAGTTGAATCCGACCGTGGGCGACGTCGCCGGCAATGCCGCGAAAGTGCGCACCGCGCGCGCCCGCGCTCATGCCGACGGTGCCGATCTGGTCGTGCTGCCGGAATTGTTCATCGCCGGCTATCCTCCGGAAGACCTGGTTTTGAAGCCGGCGTTTCAATCTGCTTGCAGGGCGGCGGTCGAGGAGCTCGCCCGCGAAACCGCCGACGGGGGACCTGCGGTGCTGGTCGGCACGCCCTGGGTCGAGGACGGCAAGCTGTATAACGGCTGCGCGCTGCTCGACGAGGGGCGCATCGCGGCGATCCGTTTCAAATCCAATTTGCCGAACTACGGTGTGTTCGACGAAAAGCGCGTGTTCGCGCGCGGTCCCGCCGCGGGTCCGGTGCCGATCCGCGGCGTCCGGGTCGGCGTGCCGATCTGCGAGGACACCTGGCTCGAAGAGTTGGAAGACTACGAGAACGTCGTCGAATGCCTGGCCGAGACCGGCGCGGAAATCCTGGTGGTGCCGAACGGCTCGCCTTACACGCGGGAGAAGGCCGACATGCGGCTGTCGGTTTCGGTGGCGCGGGTCACCGAAAGCGGGCTTCCGCTGGTCTATCTCAACCAGATCGGCGGGCAGGACGAACTGGTGTTCGACGGCGCTTCGTTTGCGCTCAATGCCGATCTGTCCGTCGCGGCGCAATTGCCCGCGTTCGAGGAAAACATCACGACCTTGCGCTGGAAGCGCGAGGAAAGCGGCTGGCGCTGCCAGGGTCCGATCGCGACCGCGCTCGAAGCCGACAAGGCCGACTACGCGGCCTGTGTGCTGGGCCTGCGCGACTATGTCAACAAAACCGGTTTTCCCGGCGTGTTGCTGGGCGTCTCCGGCGGCATCGACTCGGCGCTGTGCGCGGCGATCGCGGTCGATGCGCTCGGCGCGGAGCGAGTCCGTGGCGTCATGCTGCCGTTTCGTTTTACCGCGCAGGTGTCGCTCGACGATGCCGCAAAACTCGCCGGGCACCTCGGCATTCGCTACGAGGTGCTGCCGATCGCCAAAGCGGTCCACGGCTTTGAGGAGATATTGGCGGACGCGTTTGAAGGTCTGCCGCGCGACATCACCGAAGAGAACCTCCAAGCCCGCGCCCGCGGCACGCTGCTGATGGCGATCTCCAACAAGACCGGCGCGATGGTTGTCACGACAGGCAACAAGTCCGAGATGTCGGTCGGCTATGCGACGCTGTATGGCGACATGAACGGCGGCTTCAACCCGATCAAGGATATCTACAAGACCGAGGTTTTCCGGCTGTCGACGCTGCGTAATCACTGGAAGCCCGACGGCGCGCTCGGGCCCTCCGGCGAGGTGATTCCGCCCAACATCATCACCCGGCCGCCGACGGCGGAGCTGCGCGAAAACCAGACCGACCAGGATTCGCTCCCGCCTTACGAGGTGCTGGACGCGATCCTTGAACGGCTGGTCGAGCGCGAGGAGCCTTTGGCGACCATCATCGCGGCGGGTTTCGACCGCGAGGTGGTGGCGCGGATCGACCGGCTGCTCAACATTGCCGAATACAAGCGAAGGCAGGCCGCGCCTGGGGTCAAGGTCACGCGCCGCAATTTCGGACGCGATCGCCGTTACCCCATCACCAACCGGTTTCGCGATGACGGCAGGCCATTGCCCAAGGCAGACGACTCGCTTGTGGTGCGCGCCGGGCGTGCAACGGGCGACGTGTTTGACGGTTAGCGACGATCTAGTTTTGGCGCGGCGGGATGAAGGTGGGGCCGACCGACCGGATCGTCTTGTTGTCGGAAGGCGTGTCGGGCGTGGCAGCGGGTGTGCTCGGCGATGCCGGTACGGGGTCGGAGCCGGTGGTGGCAACCGTGCCCTTCTTGGCGGGCGCGGTCGTCGTTTTCGCCTGCGGCCGCGACATTTTCTTCGAGCCTTCCTCGGTGACGATGATGTCGCCCTGTTGTTCGGCGGCGGCCTTGTCGTCGACCGACTTCAACGCGTCGGACCAGGTTTGACCGGCGGCTTTGCAGGCGCAGGACGGGTTGAACTCCTGCCGGAATTTGAACGCGTTGGGCGACGACGTATAAGCCTGCCCGCTGATCGAGACCGCCTGATTCATGTCCTCGCCGGGATTGCGATAGGCGTAGAGGTTGGCCTCGGTGGCCGGGCAGAGCGCCTTGCAGGTCTTTTCATCGTCGGCAAAACGCTGCGGCACGGTGGCAAACGAGATCGGGAAATAGCCGCCGTCACAGGCGCGGACGCAGACGGTGCGATAGGTGCCGGACGGTGCGCCGGCGTCGGGCGGCACGGGGCTGTAGTTATTGTTGCCGCCGAACAGATTGTTCAGGAAATTGCCAGGGCCGCCTTGCTGCTGCTGCTGCAACGCGTTGGCATATTGAGCCCCGCAATTGTTCTGCGCGAGAGCGATCAGAACCGACCGGCGCTGGTTTTCCCGCTCGCCGCCGCCGAGACCGGTGCGCAGGCGCTCGAGGTTAGACGTGATCTGGTCGAGGTTTGCGCGCATCTGTTGAATTTGAGTGTTCACCGGGCCGCATTGCGCGTTTTGCCCGTTGAACAGCGAAAAGAAGCCGGAGCTGTCGCAACCCATCCGCTTGGCCTGCAACGTGACGCGGTCCAGCTCCGCCTGCTGTCGGGCGGCGGAATCCTGGTAACGGCGAATCTGCTCGTCCTTGGCCGGATCACCGCTGCCGCCGCCGCGGTCAATCGTCGCCAATTGGGCCTCGAGCCGCGGGCACATCGGATTGGTCGCCGCGCCTTGCGGCGGTGGTGGGTTCTGCGCACGGGCGCCGGCGCCAAACAGCGCGGCGATGAAAAACACCAGGCAAGCCGCAACCAATCTCGAACGTATAACGATCAATTTTTCAGGCATGTCCCGCCATCAGGGCAACTCCTGGTGTCCCATTCTGACAGGGCTACGCGGGAGGCTTGCGGCCCAAGTCTACGAAGAGACCAAGGCCGCGATGAGAAGAATTCCGGCGTCCTTTACCCGCTTCTCGCGGCGGCGTCACGTCGTTTCGGCGGCAATAGTGCGGTCGATTGGCGCGCTTGTCTCAATTTTGCCGCGCGAGCCCCAAATCCAAAATCGCACTGGAATCCTTGGCTTGCCTGAGTTCCTTCGCCTCTCGCATCGGTCACGCATCGCTGCAACCAATACGAACGTCTGACCAGGGAACAATCATGTGAGGGGATTGGAACCGGACGGTAAGGATTTCAGCGCTGGCAGGTGATGGCGATGTATTCGCCGCAGCCGGAACGGCCGCAGTTTTCGTGTTCCTTTGGCACCGAGCCGGTAATTTCGTCCGGATCGACCCGGCGATAGGACGAGGCCAGCGCGAAATTCCGCGACTGACAATAGGACTGGGCGGCATGGGCACCGCACTTCTCGCTCCTCGCAAGGCACTGGTCGACCCCGTAGCCGTCCGGCTGGTTGGCGATGATGAAAACCCGGCTGTCGGCCCACGCCGCCGTCCCGGATAACAGAGATACGCCGGCCAAAAGCGCTGAAATGGATCGCATCGCTGCACCGCTGAAAATGGAAGAGGAATCGCCGCAGGTCACGATAATCGCGAAATGTAAATAATTAACCGTTGGCCGCTGGCGGCTTGGTGGCCCAAACCGGCTTTTCTGAGGCGGCCCGGTTTCGCTCCCCTTGACCGGTTCCGCCCGCTGGCCCAAGGTATTTTCATGAACGGTCTTCTCGCCATTTGTGGCATTTGCCGCGAGATTAAGAGCTAGCGAATCGCTGGCTGAGGCCGTCTTTTCTCACACGAGATCATTGGACGCCCGGCCACAGGGGTCCCCATGGAATTACGTCTCTACGATACCTTGTCCAAAGAGAAGCGCGTTTTTACGCCGCTCGATCCTGACAATGTCCGCATGTACGTGTGCGGGCCGACCGTCTATGACTTCGCCCATATCGGCAATGCGCGTCCGGTCATCGTGTTCGACGTGCTGTTTCGGCTGCTGCGCAATCTCTATGGCGAGAACCACGTCACTTACGTCCGCAACATCACCGACGTCGACGACAAGATCAACGACCGCGCCGCGCGCGATTTTCCCGGCCTGCCGCTGAACGAGGCAATCCGCAAGGTCACCGAGCAGACCGCCAATCAATTCCATGCGGATGTCGATGCGCTCGGCTGCTTGCGTCCGACCGTCGAACCCCGTGCCACCGATTTTGTGCTGCCACGCGCGGACGGCAAAGCCGACATGGTGACGTTGATCAAGCAATTGATTGCACGCGGCCATGCCTATGAAGCCGGCGGCGAAGTTCTGTTCGATGTGCAGTCCATGCCGGATTACGGCGCACTGTCAGGCCGCAAGCTTGATGAGCAGTTGGCCGGCGCGCGCGTGGCCGTTGACGCCCACAAGAAAAATCCCGCCGACTTCGTGCTGTGGAAGCAGTCCGGCGAACACGAGCCGGGTTGGGACAGCCCGTGGGGCAGGGGACGCCCCGGCTGGCACATCGAGTGCTCGGCGATGAGTGCGGCCTATCTCGGCGACGTGTTCGATATCCATGGCGGCGGCCTCGATTTGATCTTTCCGCACCATGAAAACGAAATCGCGCAATCGCGCTGCGCGCACGGCACCGCCACGATGGCAAATTACTGGATGCATAATGGCTTCCTCGAAGTCGAGGGCGCGAAGATGTCGAAGTCGCTCGGCAACTTTGTCACGATCAGGGAGTTGCTGAACGATTGGCCTGGTGAGGTGCTCCGCCTCAATATGCTCAAGACGCATTATCGCTCGCCCATCGATTGGACGTTAAAGGGCCTTGCGGAAAGCAAGAGAGTTATCAATTCGTGGTACGATATCATTGGTGATGACACGCAAGCACCGGGCACAGCCGATGATGGAGTCGTTTCGTTGCTTGGCGATGACCTCAATACCTCAGGCGTAATCACGCGTCTGCACGCGATTGCATCCGGTCGAACGGAAGCTTCGGGAGCCCCGATCGAAATCAAGCGGACGCTCAGGGCCTCCGCGATGCTGCTCGGATTGCTGGGCAAGACGAAGCGGGAATATCTCGAAAGCAACCCCAAAGCCGTTACGGTGAACAGGGCTGTTGTCGATGCGCTCATTGCCGATCGCACCGCCGCCCGCGCGCGCAAGGACTTCAGGGAATCCGACCGTATCCGGGATGAACTGGCGGCGATGGGCGTCGTGATCAAGGATTCCAAGGAAGGCACCACCTGGGAGATCGCGCGATGAGTGCGCCCGCGCTACGACCATTCCTGCCTGCCGATACGCCGGTTCTGGCAGCGATCTTCGTTGCCAGCATCGAAGGATTGACCGGTGACGACTATGGCGAGGCGCAGCAGGAAGCGTGGGCGTCCGCTGCCGATGACGAGGATGAATTCGGCAAGCGGTTGGCTTCCGGGCTGACGCTGGTGGCAACGCTGGACGGCTCTCCGGTGGGATTTGCGTCGTTGAAGGGCAAGGACCACATCGATTTGCTCTATGTGCATCCCGGCGCGGTCGGGCAGGGCATTGCCGCGATGCTGTGCGATGCGCTCGAAAAATTGGCCGCCGCCCGCGGCGCGAAGAATCTCACCGTCGATGCCAGCGACAATGCGGCCGAGTTCTTCGTCAAACGCGGCTACGAGGCCCAGCAGCGCAACACGGTTTCGCTCAATGGCGAATGGCTTGCCAACACCACGATGCAGAAGACGCTCGGGGATGCCGGAGGGCCGAAATGACCCGCGAGCGGCTTTATCTGTTCGACACCACGCTGCGCGACGGCGCGCAAACCAACGGCGTCGATTTTACGCTGCATGACAAGCAGCTGATCACCGGGATGCTGGACGAACTCGGCGTCGACTATGTCGAGGGCGGCTATCCCGGTGCCAATCCGACCGATACTGAATTTTTCGCCACGAAGCCAAGACTTGCCCACGCGCGCTTTACCGCGTTCGGCATGACGCGTCGTCCCGGCCGCTCGGCGTCCAACGATCCCGGCCTGGCGGCGCTATTGGAAGCCAAGGCGGACGCGATCTGCTTTGTCGCGAAGTCCTCCGCCTATCAGGTGCGGGTGGCGCTTGAGACCACCAACGAGGAAAATCTCGCCTCGATCGGCGACAGCGTGAAGGCTGCCAAAAAAGCCGGACGGGAAGTGATGCTCGACTGCGAGCATTTCTTCGACGGTTACAAGGAAGATGCGGCGTTTGCATTGGCCTGTGCGAAAACGGCTTACGATTCCGGTGCGCGTTGGGTGGTTCTGTGCGATACCAATGGCGGGACCATGCCGCATGAGATCGAGGCGATTGTCGGCGAAGTCATCAAGCATATTCCCGGCGATCACGTTGGCATCCACGCCCATAACGACACCGAGCAGGCGGTGGCCAATTCGCTCGCCGCGGTGCGCGCCGGTGCGCGGCAGATCCAGGGCACGCTCAATGGTCTCGGCGAACGCTGCGGCAATGCCAACCTCTGCTCGCTGATCCCGACGTTGCGCCTGAAGAAAGAATTCGCCGATCGTTTCGAGACCGGCGTGACTGGCGACAAAATGGCGACCCTGATGACGGTGTCGCGCACGCTCGACGACATGCTCAATCGCGCACCCGATCGCCATGCGCCCTATGTCGGCGAAAGCGCCTTCGTCACCAAGACGGGTATTCATGCCTCTGCCGTCCTGAAAGACCCGCAAACCTACGAGCATGTTTTGCCCGAGGCGGTCGGCAACCGCCGCAAGGTGCTGGTCTCCGATCAGGCCGGCCGCTCGAACGTCATCGCCGAACTCGATCGCGCCGGAATCCCTTACGACAAAAACGATCCGAAGCTGGCGCGTCTGGTCGATGAGTTGAAGGAGCGCGAGGCCGCGGGCTACGCCTATGAATCGGCCAATGCTTCGTTCGAGTTGTTGGCGCGGCGAACGCTCGGCCACGTTCCCGATTATTTCCGCGTCGAGCAATTCGACGTCAATGTCGAGCAGCGCTACAACGTCAACGGTCAGCGCATCACGGTGGCGATGGCGGTGGTGAAGGTCGATGTCGACGGCGAGAAACTGATTTCCGCGGCGGAGGGCAACGGCCCGGTCAACGCGCTCGACGTGGCGCTGCGCAAGGACCTTGGAAAATTCCAGAAGTTCATCGAAGGTCTCAAGCTGATCGATTACCGGGTGCGTATCCTCAACGGCGGCACCGAGGCCGTGACGCGGGTGTTGATCGAAAGCGCCGACGAGAACGGCGAAAAGTGGACCACCATCGGGGTATCGCCCAACATCATCGATGCCTCGTTCCAGGCGCTGATGGACTCGGTCATTTACAAGCTTGTGAAGTCGGGTGCGCCGGCGTGAGGAGTTGAGATGTCATTCGGGGTCTGGTCCGGAGCCTGTCATCGGGCGCTCGTTCGCGCGACCTGTTGGGACCATCCCGGAATGACGTTCGGGGATATATTCGATGATCGACCACATCTCCGTCGGCGTCAGCGACCTTGAACGTTCGGCGCGGTTTTATGAAGCGACACTGGCGCCGCTTGGGCTAGCGAAGGTCGTGATCCGGCCCGCTACGATCGGCTTCGGCAAAGCCTATCCTGAATTCTGGATCAATTGGCGTCCCGGCATGGCGCCCGTCGCCTCGGACACCGGTTGCCATATTTGCCTTCGGGTAAAATCGGTCGAGGAAGTCGATGCGTTTCATCAGGCGGCGCTCGATGCCGGCGGCGAATCCGATGGCGCGCCGGGCCTGCGACTGCACGATCGCGTGCGATATTATGCTGCGTTCATCAGGGATCCCGACGGCAACCGGATCGAAGCCGTGACATTTCCGGCCGAGGAGGCGGCGAGCCCGGGGTAATGCCGAAGTTACAGGCGTTGGGCGATCTCGGGAGGCATCGCCGCGGTGCCGTCAGGGGCGTTGGCTGCCGCGGCTTGCAGCCGCGGCAGGATATCCTCAACCCGTTCGGCCTTGAGGATGTCGATCGAAAGCGTCGGCCGAATGAATTCGGTGGTGCGCATGTGCGCGAGCAGCGCCAGCAACGGCTCCCAGAACCCGTCGATGTTGGCGAGCAGCACGGGTTTCGAATGGCGTCCCAACTGCTGCCAGGTGAGCTGTTCGACGAGTTCCTCGAGTGTACCGATGCCGCCGGGCAGGGCGACGAAGGCGTCCGAATGTTCGAACATCAGCCGTTTGCGCTCGTGCATGTCGGGCGTGACGATCATTTCCTGCACACGCTTCAGCGCATTTTCCTTGGCGGTCAGAAAGCCCGGGATGATCCCGGTCACCATGCCGCCATGGTCGAGCACGGAAGTGGCCACCGCGCCCATCATGCCGACGGAGCCACCGCCGTAGACAAGGCGAATGCCGCCCTCGGCCAGCGCTTTGCCTAACGCCTTGGCGGATTCCATGAAGCGGGGGTTGGTGCCGGGGCCGGAGCCGCAATAAACGCAGACGGTTTTGATCGTGCTCATATCAGTGATGTGGCATTGCAGCGTAAATCAGTCAAACCATAAAGGATTCGGCTTTCGAATAAAATTCCGGCAAGGCCCTAACATGACGGAAGAATTTAACTTCTCGAGGCTGTACGCGGCAGATAAACGCTCTATATGACTGCCGAATGCAAGAAAATCTGAAAGAGCGCGTGCCGAATCGGTACGCCCTGCCGCGCTGGGCCGGGCTCGATGGCGCATCCTGATCCCGCCGCGGAGGCTCATCCGGCGCCATCTGTTGACCCAACTCTCGGACAGGCCACCCTGGCCGGGACGCTGGCGCATCTGTGGCCCTACATCTGGCCGGGTGACCGGGCAGATCTGAAGATGCGCGTCGTCTGGTCGATGGTGTTGCTGCTGGTGGCCAAGCTTGCCACGCTCGCGGTACCCTTTACCTTCAAATGGGCGACCGATGCCCTGACCGGGGCGGATACCGCGCCGGTGCAGGCCTCGAACTGGGCGCTGTGGGTGGTCGCCGCGCCGATCGTCATGACGCTCGGCTACGGCGGCTTGCGCGTGCTGATGGCGATCTTCACCCAGTGGCGCGACGGTATTTTCGCGCGCGTCGCCATGCATGCGGTGCGCAAGCTCGCTTATCTTACTTTCGTTCATATGCACGAGCTATCGTTGCGCTTCCATCTGGAGCGCAAGACCGGCGGACTGACGCGCGTACTGGAGCGCGGCCGCAACGGTATCGAGACCATTGTCCGGATGGTGATTCTGCAACTGGTTCCGACCATTGTAGAGCTGACGCTTTTGATGGTCGTGCTGCTGTGGAAGTTCGACTGGCGCTACGTGCTGGCGACCCTGATCACGGTCGTAGTCTATATGTACTACACCTACATCGCGACCGAGTGGCGGATCGAAATTCGCCGCAAGATGAACGATTCAGATACCGAGGCGAACACCAAGGCTATCAATTCGCTGCTCAACTACGAGACCGTGAAATATTTCAACTCGGAAGAACGCGAGGCGGCGCGTTACGACCGTTCGATGGAGCGCTACGAGCAGGCTAGCGTGAAAGCCTACACATCCCTTGCCGTGCTCAACACCGGCCAGGCGATCATTTTCACCGCCGGTCTCACCGCAACCATGGTGATGTGCGCGATCGGCGTGCGCAGCGGACGCAACACGGTCGGCGATTTCGTGATGGTCAACGCCATGATGATCCAGCTTTACCAGCCGCTCAATTTCATGGGCATGGTGTATCGAGAGATCAAGCAGGCGATCATCGACATCGAGAAGATGTTCAGCGTGCTGTCGCGCAATCCCGAGATCAAGGACAGCCCCGGCGCGGTACCGCTGATCGTTACCTCGGGCAACGTGCGCTTCGACAACGTGCAATTCGCCTATGAGCCGGACCGGCCGATCCTCAAAGGTCTCAGCTTCGAGGTGCCAGCGGGCAAGACGGTTGCCATCGTCGGGCCGTCGGGCGCAGGGAAGTCGACGATTTCACGGCTGCTGTTTCGTCTCTACGACGTTTCGAGCGGCCGGATCCTGATCGACGGCCAGGATATCCGCGATGTCACGCAGGCCTCGTTGCGCGCCTCGATCGGCATGGTGCCGCAGGATACGGTGCTGTTCAACGACACCATTCGCTACAACATTCGCTACGGCCGCTGGGAGGCGAGCGACGCGGAAGTGGAGGAGGCGGCGCGGCTGGCGCAGATCGACGGTTTCATCCGGATGTCGCCGAAGGGCTACGAGACGCAGGTCGGCGAACGCGGCCTGAAATTGTCGGGCGGCGAAAAGCAGCGCGTGGCGATCGCGCGCACCGTTCTCAAGGCGCCGCCGATCCTCGTGCTGGACGAAGCAACGTCGGCGCTCGACAGCCATACCGAACGGGAAATTCAGGACGCGCTGGAGCGGGTGTCGCGCAACCGCACCTCGCTCGTGATCGCCCACCGGCTTTCGACGATCGTCACCGCCGACGAAATCATCGTGCTCGATCAGGGCCGCATCGCCGAGCGCGGCACGCACGGCCAGCTTTTGGCAACCGGCGGGCTTTATGCCAGTATGTGGAACCGGCAGCGCGAGGCCCAGGAGGCCCGCGAGAAGCTCGCGCGCATCGGCGACGACAACGAAGCGCCAAATCGCGTGCCGCCGCCGGTCGACGATACGCTGGTGACGCCGGCCGCGGCGGAATAGTAGCCACGGGCAGGGACAATACCCTCTCCCCTTGTGGGAGAGGGTGGCTCGACGTACGTCGAGCCGGGAGAGGGGTATGTCACGAAATCACGCCAAGTCCCTTCGTGCGAACATGACCGAGGCCGAGCGCAGGCTCTGGTATTACTTGCGTGCGCATCGCTTTGCCGGGATGAAGTTCCGTCGACAGGCTTTGGTTGGCCCATATGTCGTGGACTTTGCGTCCTTGCAGAAGAATCTGATTGTCGAGGTAGACGGTGGCCAGCACGCCGAAAGCGAAAGCGATCAGCATCGCACGCAATGGTTGGAGGATCAGGGGTTTCGTATTTTGCGGTTCTGGAATAATGAAGTGCTAAGCAATACCAGTGGCGTGCTCGAAGCGATCATGGTCGCAGCCACAAACCCCTCTCCCGGCGCGTCACTTCGCGACGCGCCACCCTCTCCCACAAGGGGAGAGGGGAATAGTCATCGTGAACATTGATGTCGATCGCCAATTCCATTCGCGCCCAGATTCCGCCCGTTCATCCCGAGGGCTATCCCTTCATCGGCGGCTTTGCGCTCGCAAGCCTGATCCTGTTCTGGCTATGGGCGCCGTTGGGCTGGATCGGCACCGCGCTGACGATCTGGTGCGCGCTGTTTTTCCGCGATCCGGTGCGGGTGACGCCGGTACGCGAAGGCATCGTGGTGGCGCCAGCTGACGGACGGATCTCGATGATCACGCGCGTCCTGCCGCCGGCTGAACTCGGGCTTGGCGACCGGCCGCTGCAACGCATCTCCATCTTCATGAGTGTGTTCAACTGCCACGTGAACCGCAGCCCGGTCGCTGGCCGAATCGACCGCATCGCGTATCGGCCGGGCAAGTTCATCAATGCCGAACTCGACAAAGCAAGTGAAGACAATGAACGCAATTCGCTGGTCATCTCGACCGCGAATGGGCGCATCGGGGTTACCCAGATCGCCGGCCTCGTGGCGCGGCGGATCGTCTCATTCGTCAAGGAAGGGCAGACGATCGGCGCCGGCGAGCGTTTCGGGCTGATCCGTTTTGGCTCGCGTCTCGACGTTTATCTGCCGGAGGGCACGAGCCCGTTGGTGGCAGAAGGCCAGACCGCGATCGCCGGCGAAACCATTCTGGCCGATTTCAGGCTCGGCGATCCCGGGCGGACCTACCGCGGCGATTAACCAACGCGTGGTGAGGGTTGGCGGCGAAACCTTTCGGATCGCCTGCCGCATGGTGAAGTCAGCGGCGGCTTGCTATATGTAAGATGCCATGCCGATTGACCCCAAATATCTCGAACTGCGCCGCCGCCGGTTTCGTCCGATTCCGGTGCGGATGCTGGTTCCCAATTTCATCACGCTGCTGGCGATCTGCGCCGGGCTGACCGCCATCCGTCTGTCGACGGAGGGACGAATGGAATTGGCCGTGGCGGCGATCGTGTTTGCCGCCCTGCTCGACGGCATCGATGGCCGTGTCGCGCGCATGATCAAGGGGCAGTCGAAATTCGGCGCCGAGCTCGACAGCCTCGCCGACTTCGTCAATTTCGGCGTGGCGCCTGGTCTGATCCTTTACTTCTGGCAGTTGCATGAGCTGAAAGATGGCGGCTGGATCGCCGCGATGATCTTCGCCATCAGCGGCGGATTGAGGTTGGCGCGTTTCAACGCCACGATGGACGATCCGAACAAGCCGGCCTATGCGGCGAATTATTTCACCGGCGTTCCGGCGCCAGCGGGTGCGATTGCGGTCTTGCTGCCGATCTATCTGGCGTTCCTTGGGCTTCCGGCATGGCCGGCGATTTTGACCGCAGCCTACACGCTCGTCATCGGCTTCCTGATGGTTTCGCGGCTGCCGGTGTTCTCGGGCAAGATGGTGCGCATGCGGGTGTCGCCAGAGATGGTGCTGCCGGTTTTTGTCTCGGTGGTGCTCTTTATCGCGCTTTTGATCGGTTATCCCTGGCACATCCTTTCCGCATGCACGGTGCTGTATCTCCTGAGCCTGCCGATCGGGTGGAGATCGTATCGCAACCACGAGCGCAAGGCGGAAGCGCTGACCGCCGCATCCGCACCAACTGTCACTCCTGCTGAGCCGCCGTCACCTTTCGTTTCAACGGTCGCCGACGCGCAGGATAACAGACCGACCCGCCTGAACTGATTTTCATTAGGTGAAGTTGCCGATACCAATCGGCTGTGAGCGGTCGATTGGGCTTTTGCCATCGCGCGGCGGTCGGCTATATGGCAAGACGACTGGACGCCTATATCCGCAAAAAAAGCTGGAGAACGCCGTGACGAATTCCACCCCCGCGCCATTGCCCGCCGCCCTGCTTGAGGCCCTGGCGCGCTATGATACGCCTACGATCTGCAATGCGATGGAAGTGGTCGCGCCTGAGCGCCGCCTGATCGGCTACACGACCAAGCCGCTGGTCTGTCCGTTTCCTGATCTGCCGCCGATGGTTGGATACGCGCGAACCGTTACGATCCGCTCGGTGCTCAAATCCCAGCTGCCGGCCGATGAGCAATCGAAGCGCCGTATTGCGTATTACGAATATATGGGCACCGGATGGGGGCCGCGCATCACGGTGATCCAGGATATCGATGGCCCCGACGTCGGCTACGGTGCATTCTGGGGCGAGGTGCAGAGCAATGTTCACAAGGCGCTCGGCTGTCTCGGCGTCATCACCGACGGCTCGATCCGCGACATCCCGCAGTGGGCCCCGGGTTTCCAGGCGCTCGCCGGCTCCGTCGGTCCGTCGCACGCGTGGGTTCACGCCGAGAACTTTGGTGGAGAGGTCCGCGTCGCCGGAATGACGGTGCGCTCGGATGATCTCATTCACGCCGACCAGCATGGCGCGATTCTGATCCCGCCCGATATTGCGCCGAAAATTCCCGAGGCCGCCGAACTGTGCGCGCGCCGCGAGACACCGATCCTCGAAATCGCGCGAAGCAAGGATTTCAGCCTCGAGAAACTGAAAGAGGCGCTGAAGCGTTCGGCCGAAATTCACTGACGAGCGAGCGGCCGCTCTAACGCAACGTCCTGGCCGATGCCGGTCTTGCCTTCAAAGCGGCTGGGCCGGCACGTGATAGCCGCGACCGTATCTGCGCTTTGTGGCAGCGCAGCGTCAGTCCTGCCGGTATCAGAAAACGAACGGTCAATTATGGTTAGCAGAATGTTGCTGCCAGCTCAGGTCGCGGAAGTCTGACGGCAAACTCCGGCCTTCTTTGCGACAACTGCGATCTCAAATCGACTTAACCTTTACGCGTCTTTAATGGCCGGCCCGTAGGGTTTGAGTTGCGTGGCTCGGAGGGGGTCGCGCGACCGTCCAGGACGGCCGGTCGTTCGCGTGCGCGTTGGAGTCTCCCATGGATATTATGACGAGTGTCGGGCTCGCCTGCGGCTTCGGCGTGATCACCTTGATCATGTTGATGGGTGGCAGTCTGGAAATGTTCTGGAGTGAACACGCCGTCATTATCATCTTCGGCGGCTCGATCGCCGCCACCATGATTCGATTTCCCCTCGGTGTGATGCTGCATGGCCTGCCGCTGGGTGCGAAATTCGCGTTCACGATGAGCCGGCTGGCGGCTCACGACCTGGTCGACGAGCTGGCCCGCATTGCCGAAATCGCCCGCAAACAGGGGCCGGTCGGCCTTGAAAAGGTCGAGACCGACGAGCCGTTCCTCGCCAAGGGTATTCGCTATATCGCCGACGGTTATGATCTGGAGTTCATTCGCGACAACCTCGAGCGCGACCGCGACAACTTCCTCATGCACCTCGATGAGGGCAGCAAGATCTACCGCGCGATCGGCGACTGCGCCCCGGCGTTCGGCATGATCGGCACACTGATCGGCATGGTGCAGATGTTCGCGAACATGACCGACCCCTCCAAACTCGGTCCCTTCATGGCAACCGCGCTGCTCGCAACCCTCTACGGCGCGCTGGTTGCAAACCTGTTCTGTCTGCCGCTCGCCGACAAGCTTCACGGCAAGCTGCTCGACGAGGAGACCAACCGCACCCTGATCATCGACGGCATTCTGATGATCCGGGATTCCAAATCCCCGACGCTGGTTCGTGAAATGCTTCTGGCCTACCTGCCAGAAAAGCACCGCCATACCGAGGGCGAAGAGGCGGTCGCCTAGGCGCGCGGAAAATAGACCATGGCCAAGAAAAAACGCGGCGACGCGCACGGCGGAGGGCACGGCTGGTTCGTGACTTTCGCGGACCTGATGGGTCTGATGATGAGCTTCTTCGTGATGCTCGTGGCGTTTTCCACCATGGACAACAACAAGCTCAAAATTGTCGCCGGTTCGATGCGCGATGCTTTCGGCGTGCAGACCGAAGCGCGCTACTCCGGCATCATCGAATCCGACGGTCTGCCGACGCGCCCCAAGCTGAAGAACGTCGACCATATTTCGCCTGACGAATCTTCCAATACGCCGACGCCGGATCAACAGGATCGAAAACAGATTGCCGGCGCCCAATTAAAGATCGACCGCGAATTTGCGCTCGCCTCGGCGTCGTTGCGGCAGGCCTTGCAGGACATGCCGGAGATGACCGAAATCTCCAAGCACATCATGTTCGAGGAAACCAAAGAAGGCCTCAACCTCGAGATCGTCGATCAGGATGGCCGCTCGATGTTCGCGGAAGGATCGAAAGTTCCCTACGAGCGGACGCGCCGACTGATTCAGAAGCTTGCCGCCCCGTTGAAAGCGACGCCGTTGCGGGTGGCGATCGCCGGTCATACCTCAGCCGGTTATATTCCGGCCCGAAGCGATTATGACGCCTTCGATCTCTCGGCCGACCGGGCCAACGCCGTGCGCCAGATCCTTGAGCGGGAAGGGCTGCCACCGGCCCACGTCTTCGCCGTCTCCGGCAAGGCCGATACCCAGCCGCTGTTCCCCGACGATCCCTCGCTGTCGGCGAACCGGCGCGTGACCATTACGCTGATGCGCGAAAATCCGCCGGTGCCGCCCGGAATGACGCCCTAAATCCAACTACCATAATACCGGAATTCGCCCTCAAGCAGGCTGATCCGGCAACTGCAAAATTTGCATGCCGTGGGCCTAAAATCAGGCTAGGCTATGCTTCGAGCGCAGGGCTATAAGCCGCCTCGCTTTGCGATTGCGCGGTGAAGCAGTTGCAGTGAAGCAGTTTGAGGCTCCCACCCTAATGACCAGTGATGTTGTAGCTCCCGCCCCGGAAACGACGGCGGCCAATGGGCATGGCGAGGTCCATTCGACGGCCGGCCTGAAGGCCCTGCTGATCGGGAGCATCGGCGTCGTTTATGGGGATATCGGCACCAGCCCGCTCTATGCGCTGCGTGAGGCGGTGGTCGCCGCCAGCGGGCCTTCGGGCGTCGTCGATCCGGCCGCGGTGCTAGGCGTCGTCTCGCTGATCCTTTGGGCGCTGATCATCGTCGTGACGATGAAATATGTCGTCATCCTGCTTCGCGCCGACAACAACGGCGAGGGCGGAACGCTGGCCTTGATGGCGCTTGCGCAGCGCGCGGTGAGCCGTGGCGCGTCCACCATCGTCCTGCTCGGTATTATCAGCGGTGCACTATTTTACGGTGACGCGGTGATTACCCCGGCGCTGTCGGTGCTCTCGGCGATCGAAGGCATCAAGCTCGTCACGTCGGCGTTCGATCCATACGTGGTACCGCTCACGGTGCTTATCCTCCTGGTGCTGTTTGCCGCGCAGTCGCGCGGCACCGCCCATGTCGCGGCGTTTTTCGGGCCGATCATGTGCATCTGGTTCGCCGTCATCGCGATCGGAGCCATCATTCCGGTGATGAAGCATCCGGAAGTGTTTCTGGCGCTCAATCCCGTGCTGGCGGTCTCCTTCATGCTTCATCACGGCCTGATCGGTTTTGTGACGCTGGGCGCGGTATTTCTGGCGGTCACCGGCGCGGAAGCGCTCTACGCCGACCTTGGTCATTTTGGCAAACGGCCGATACAGGTGGCATGGCTTTCCATCGTATTGCCGTCGCTGGCGCTGAACTATCTGGGGCAGGCCGCGCTGGTCATCCACGATCCGAAGGCGATTGAAAATCCGTTCTTCCTGATGTTCCCGGACTGGGCGCTGATCCCGATGGTCGCGCTCGCCACCGTCGCCACCGTGATTGCAAGTCAGGCGGTGATCACCGGCGCCTATTCGCTGACGCAGCAGGCTATACAACTCGGGCTGTTGCCGAGATTTGAGATCAGACACACGTCCGAATCGCAGTTTGGACAGATCTACATTCCGCGCATCAACATGCTGCTTTTTATTGCGGTGGTGTTGCTGGTCGTCATGTTCCGCTCGTCAAGCGCGCTTGCGTCGGCCTACGGTATCTCGGTGACCGGGACCATGGTGGTCACGGGCATGATGGGATTCGTCGTGATCTGGAAAGTATGGAAATGGTCGCCAATCGCCGCCGCCGCGCTGATTGCACCGTTTCTGTTTCTCGATCTGACGTTCCTTGCCGCAAATCTTCTCAAGGTACTGGAGGGCGGCTGGGTTCCGCTGGCGCTGGGTTCGATCGTCATGCTGCTGATGTATACGTGGCGTCGTGGCAGCAGGCTGTTGTTCGAGAAGTCTCGCAAGCTTGAATTCCCGCTGGCCGATCTGGTGGCGATGCTGGAGAAACGGCCGCCGCAGCGCGTTCCCGGCACCGCGGTTTTCCTCACCAGCGACCCCATCAGCGCGCCGACCGCGTTGATGCATAGTTTAAAACACTACAAAGTGCTGCACGAGAAGAACGTCATTCTCACCATCGAGGCCGCACCGACCCCGCGCGTCGATCCGTCGGAACGCGTCAGACTGGAGCAGGTCAGTAATACCTTTACCAAGGTCACGCTGCGGTTCGGCTTTATGGAATCGCCGAATGTGCCGAAGGCGCTGGCGATCGCCCGCAAGCTTGGCTGGCAATTCGACATCATGTCGACGTCGTTCTTCCTGTCCCGCCGTGCGCTGAAACCCGCTGCGCATTCGGGGATGCCGCGCTGGCAGGATCATCTTTTCATCGCGCTGAGCCGTACCGCCAACGATGCGACCGACTACTTCCAGATTCCCAGCGGTCGGGTGGTCGAAGTGGGAACGCAGGTCACCATTTAAGCCGAAGCGGGCGCCGGTCGGCCTGGCCGGACGCTGATTTTCGTTGCGCTAGTGTGATGGATTTGACATTCGTAAACGAACCCGCAGCGACAGGGTACGAATGTCATAACCGGGGCACCGGCGGCGAGGTTGGCGGCCGACAAGCAGGCGTTCGAGTGGAGGAGTAAGTGACGGATCAAGGGCATCGGGTTCACGATTTGGCAGCCGAAGAGGTATCGCGCGGCATGGCCGAGGGACGCTATCTTCTGGTCGATGTGCGTGAGCCCAATGAAGTAGCGGTCGATGCCTATCCCGGCGCTGTCGTGGTGCCGCTGTCGAGCTTCGATCCGAAAGCCATTCCCGATCCGAAGGGCAAGCAGGTGGTGTTTGCCTGCCGGTCCGGCAAGCGATCGGTGACCGCCTCGCTCGCGGCGCAGGCCGCCGGACTTCCTTACGACAAGCACCTCGCAGGCGGGATGCTGGCCTGGAAAGGCGCAGGTTTGCCGACGAATTCGGGCAGCTGATTATCCCCATGATTTCCCTAAACAAGGTTTTTGGCGACCTGCCGGTCACCGTCTTTGAGGCGATGTCGCAAGCCGCCCGCGATAACAACGCGATCAATCTCGGTCAGGGTTTTCCTGACGATCCCGGTCCGGAGGACATCCGCAAGGCCGCCGCTGACGCTACCATGCACGGCAACAACCAATACCCCTCGATGATGGGTATTCCGGAGTTGCGGCAGGCGATATCAGCCCATTATCAGCGCTGGCACGGCCTCAGCCTCGATCCGATGACCGAGGTGATGGTGACCTCAGGCGGCACCGAGGCGTTGACTTCGGCTATCCTGGCGGTGGTCGAGCCCGGCGACGAGGTGGTCGTGTTCCAGCCGGTCTATGATTCCTACCTCCCGATCATCCGCCAGGCCGGCGGCATTCCGCGTCTGGTTCGGCTTGAACCGCCGCATTGGCGGTTGAGCGAGGAGGCGCTGCGCGGTGTCTTTACCGACAAGACCAAGGCGGTTCTGTTCAATAACCCGCTCAACCCTGCGGCTGTCGTGTACCCGCGCGAAGATCTCTCACTACTGGCGCGCTTCTGTCAGGAATTCGACGCGGTCGCGATCTGCGACGAGGTCTGGGAGCACGTGATCTTTGACGGTCGGGCGCACATTCCGCTGATCACCATTCCCGGCATGCGCGATCGCACGATCAAGGTCGGCTCTGCGGGCAAGATATTTTCGCTCACGGGCTGGAAGATCGGCTTTGTTTGCGCCGCGCCGCCGCTGTTGCGGGTGGCCGCGAAGGTGCACCAGTTTCTCACCTTCACCACTGCGCCGAACCTTCAGGCCGCGGTCGCCTACGGTCTCGGCAAGCCGGACGAGTATTTCTACCAGATGCGCAAGGATCTCGCGCGCAGCCGCGACCGGCTGGCCAGCGGGCTGGAACGCCTCGGCTTTCCGGTGCTGCCGTCGCAGGGCACGTATTTTCTCACCGTCGATTTGTCGCCGCTTGGTCTGAACGAAACCGATGAAGCCTTCTGCAAGCGCATCGTCACCGACTACAAGGTCGCGGCCATTCCGGTATCGGCCTTCTACGAACAGGACCCCGTGACGACGGTGGTGCGCTTCTGTTTTGCCAAGCGGGACGCAACGCTCGATACCGCGCTGGAGCGTTTGTCCGACGCGGTGCATCGGCGATAACGGAGACAGGGATGCCGTTGCGCCAGCGCGTCGTCTCCCAAATCCGGCTGGCGATGGTGGCTGCGCTGCTGGCCTTGCCGGCCGCCGCCGGGGCTGAGGAGCGCACGGTCAATTTCTACAATTGGTCGAGCTATATGGCGCCCGGCGTGCTGGACGACTTCACCCGCGAGACCGGCATCAAGGTCGTCTACGACACCTTCGATGCCAATGAGACGCTGGAAACCCGGCTCTTGGCCGGCAAGTCCGGTTATGACGTGGTGGTGCCGACCGCCTATTTCCTGCAACGCCAGATCAAGGCCGGCCTATTTCAGAAGCTCGACAAGTCGAAACTGCCGAACCTCGCCAACGCGTGGGCCGTCGTGACCGCGCGGTTGTCCACGTATGATCCGGACAATCAATACGCCGCCAACTACATGTGGGGCACCACCGGCATCGGCTATAACCTCAAGATGGTCGAGAACATCCTCGGCCCCGGCGCGGCGATCGACAGCTGGGACATCGTCTTCAAACCGGAGAACCTTTCCAGGTTCAAGGATTGCGGCGTCCACATGCTGGACTCGCCGGACGATATTTTCCCGGCGGCGCTCAATTATCTCGGGCTCGATCCGAACTCGACGAAACAGGCCGATCTGGAAAAGGCCGCCGATCTCGTCGGAAAAATCCGTCCCTATGTTCGCAAGTTTCACTCGTCCGAATATCTAAGTGCACTGGCGACCGGCGAAATCTGCCTGGTGGTCGGCTGGTCGGGCGACATCTTGCAGGCGCGAAGCCGCGCGGCGGAAGCCAAGAACGGCGTTTCGGTCGGTTATGCGATCCCGAAAGAGGGCACGCAAATGTTCTTCGACAATCTTTCAATTCCCGCAGACGCCAGGAACGTCAACGAAGCCTACGAGTTGATCAACTTCCTCTACCGGCCCGATATCGCCGCGAGGAATTCCAACTTCCTGTCTTACGCGAACGGAAATCTGGCGAGCCAGAAGCTCCTCGATCCGAAAATTCTTGGCGACAAAAACATTTATCCCGACGATGCGATGCTTGCGAAGCTCTTTGTGATCACTGCGCGCGACCCGGCGACACAGCGCATCATCAACCGTCTCTGGACCAAGGTGAAGACGGGACGGTAATCCCGCAGCGTCAAAACCCTCATGGTGAGGAGGCGCGAATGCGCCGTCTCGAACCATGAGGCATCGATATCGGCCTCATCCTTCGAGACGCCGCTCGCGCGGCTCCTCAGGATGAGGAGAGACAGCCCGTCGATCACTAAGATTAGCCTCTTGCCTCTTACCGCCAGCGGCGATGCAGCCACAGCCATTGGTCCGGATATTCGCGAATCCATCCCTCGATCACCGAGGTGATGGCCTGCATCGTCTGCGGGACGTCGATTTGCCCGGAGGCGTCACGCACCGGCGCAATCTCCTCCGAAAGCTCGGCGCGGAAGCGATGATTGGGCAGGCGGATGATGCGCGTGCCGTGAATCGGACAGTCGATTTGACGCAACAGGCGCGCCAGCGTCGGGTTGGCTTTGGTCTTTCGGCCGAAGAACGTCACTTCCACGCCATTGGTGAAATACTGATCCACCAGCATTGCCACATGCTGGCCTTTGCGCAGCGCTTCCGCCATTTTCAACGGCGCGTCGCGGCCCGCGGGAATCAGCGTTCCCATCTTTACCGCGCGCAACTTCTCGATGATCTGGTTGGCGGACGCGCTATTGGGCCGGCGAAACAGGATGGCGGCGTCCAGCCCATGCGCCACCGCGGCCACGGCCGGCAGTTCCCAATTGCCAAGGTGGGCGGCAAAAATCAGCGCAGGCTTTTCATCCAGGCGAAGTTTGGCGAACAGTTCGTGGGTCCGCGGCCCGATTTCGATCCGGCTTTTTTCCGGAAAAGCAGGGTCGTGCTCCCAGATGTGATCGAGATGGGCAAATTCGGCGCCAAGGCGGCCGAGGTTGTCCCAAACACCGGTCAAGATGGTCTCGATCTCTTCCGGCGATTTTTCCGGGAAGGCCGCCGTCAGGTTGGCGCGGCCAATCCGCTGTTCGCGGGTCAAGGGACCGATCAGGCGCGTGGCGTGGCCGAGAAAGTTGGCGGTCTTGATCGGGTCGAAATAGCGCGCGGTGCGCAGAAGGACGGTGGTCGCGGCTCCCACCATGCCATCGACCACGGACCTGGTCGCGTCGCGAATTCCGGCTTTGGCGCGAAGCAGCAGAAGTTTCATGGGGGTCAACGATGATTAGACCGGAAGCGTGCCGGCGACACCTGGCATCCAGCGCTGAACAAAGGCGGCCTGGCTAAACTGGCTCACGGGTCAGAACCAGCGAGGCATTCTGACCACCGAAGCCGAACGAGTTCGACATTACGGTGCTGACGCGCGCGTCGCGGGCTGTGTTGGGAACGACATCGAAGGGAATGGCGGGATCCGGAATGTCGTAGTTGATGGTCGGTGGGATTCTCTGGTGCTCCAGCGTCAGAAGCGAGAACACGGCTTCCACCGCACCTGCCGCCGACAGCGTATGCCCGACCATCGACTTGTTCGACGACACCGGGATTTGCTTGGTGCGCTCGCCGAACACCGTCGATATGCCCAGATATTCCATCTTGTCGTTCTCGGGCGTGCCGGTGCCGTGCGCGTTGATGTAGTCGATCTGCTCGGAAGCAAGGCCGGCATCGGCGAGAGCGTTGCGAACGCATCCGATGATCGGCTTGCCGTCGGGACTTGAGCGGGTGCGATGGAAGGAGTCGGCCAATTCGCCGCAACCGGCGACGATGCCGAGAATGGTCGCGCCGCGTGCGGTGGCGGCCTCAAGGCTCTCCAGCACCAGGGCGCCGGCGCCTTCAGCCATCACGAAGCCGTCGCGGTTCTTCGAGAACGGCCGGACGGCGGCATGCGGCGGATCGTTGTGGGTCGAGAGCGCCGAGAGCAGGGAAAAGCGTACCAGGGCCTCCGGATTGACGGAGCCGTCAGTGGCGACACAAAGCGTTGCATCGGCCTCGCCACGCCGGATCGCTTCGACGCCGAGCTGGATGGCGGTGGCGCCCGAAGCGCAGGCCGTGGACAGCGAGATCGGCGATCCCTTGGTGCCGAATGCCTCGGCCAAATGGTCGGCAACCGAGCCAAACAGGAAGCGCCGGTGATAGTCGGTATAACGGCCTCCGCCGCTGACCCGCAGCATGGCGTCATAGTCGATCTCGGTGGCGGAGCCGATCGCCCGTCCGAGTGCCTGGCGTTGCGGCCACTCGACTTCGACGGGGGCGACCGCGAGGAATAACGGCCCGGGAAAATCGCCCTTGGTGCCGATGCCGGACTGGGCGATGGCTTCCTCGGTGGCCAATTCGCCGAGCCGTTCGGACAGGTCGGTGGACGAAAAAGGCTCGACCGGGATGAAATCGACCGTTCCGGCCATCGTCGTCTTCAGCCCGTCGGTCGGAAAACGGGTAATGGTTCGAATGCCGGACTCGCCCGCCGTGAGCTTTTTCCAGTTGTCGGCTTTGCCCGCGCCGAGCGAGGTGACAACGCCCATGCCGGTGACGACGACAATCGGCCTGCCGAATTTATCGTGCGTGGCTGCCATGTTTTCCCCGTGAGCTCACTAGTGGAGTAGGATTTGACATTCGCTACCGACCGCGCCGCAAACTGTCAAAGCGAATGTCCAATCCAAAACTCCACTAAAACCAATATTTACTAGTGGTCCTTTGATTCTAGCATTTGCAAAAGTGCGTGCCCCAAGGGGGATGCAAATGTTAGAATCGGACCACTAGATTGCTTCGACCAGCGCCATGCCTTCGCCGCGCCAATGGCCTGTCCCAATCACGACAATCTGGGACGGGCTTCCCGACATTTCAACCTCGACAGGGGAAGTGCCGTCGGGCGGAAACAACGCGCCGCGCGACAATGACAGGGCTGCCAGCGCCAATCCCAGCGGAAATTGCGCTTCCATCGTGTGGCCGAACATCGTTCCGCTCGCACGCACCGGAGGTCCATGGGCCTTCAGGAAAGCGCGTTCTTCGGAAGTTATCGGCTCGACGCCGGTCGCGCCGGTGATGACGGCGGCCTTGTCGCCGACTTTGCCGAGCTTGGTCCATAGCTTCTCCAGCGTCGATGTCACGTCGCCGGGGTGTTTGCGGCGCGACATGTCTGCGACAACGTTGGCAAGGCGTGCAAACGGCTTGGCCCCGCGCGCTTCGGCGTGGGCTCTCGATTCGATGACAAGGAACGCGCCGCCTGATCCCAGCGCGAAGCCGCCCGGTTCGCCGCGCTCCCAAACCGATGCAAACTTGTCCTTGAGATTGAAGTCGCCGAATTCGTAGAGAACCAGGAGATCCTTGCGTTCGCCGTTTTGCGAGCCGCCGATCAATGCGATGTCGCTTTGGCCGGCGGCGATACGGGCAAGCGCGATCCTCACGGCGTCAACGCCGGCCGCTTCCTCTCCCATGAAGGTGCGGGAGGAGCCGGTGACGCCATGCACGATGGCGATATTTCCGGCCAACAGATTGGAGAGCTGCGCGAGGAAAAGTGTCGGGCGCAGATCGTTCATCAGCCGTTCGTTGAGAAAGCCGGGCGCCGAATTGCCCTTCGATTCCAGGTTCAGGATATTCGAATCGACCGCAAGATCGCGTTCGCCACCGCCGGCGGCAACCACCATGTCCATGCGCGCCAGGATTTCGGCCTTGCCCTTGACGCCGGCGGATTCCAGCGCCAGTCCCGCCGCATAGGTGCCGATCCGCTGCCAGGCTTCCATCTGGCGCTGATCGCCTTTCTTCGGAATCTGGGCGTCGAGGTTGATCTGGGCCAAGGGGTGTACGATGCAGGGCGCAAAGCTCTTCTCGTCGACATTGATGCGATGCGCATTGAGCGCGTCCCAATGGGCGTCGAGACCCTCGCCGAGCGAAGTCGCAAGACCTATGCCGGTGATCCAGACTTCAGTCGAAGGCTTCGTTTGAGTCATGAGGTGATGGCCTGATGCGGAAATCCGATGCGCTGGGCCATCGTTTCCATGTGTCCACGCATGTCCGCATTGGGGAAGGGGATCAGCGTGAACGTGAGTGTCGAGTTTGCGCGCAGTTTGCCGCCAACCCGGATCTTCGCTTCGGTCATGGCGTAACCCGAGCCTTCATGGGCGAGGCTAGCCTCGATGCTGATGAGGTCGTTCGGAAAAACCGAGCCGCGCACTTTGGCTTCCTTCACGGCTGCGAGAATCGGCATGCGCTCGAATTTGAGCAGACCTAACAGCAGCCAGCCGGACGCCTGCGCCATGGACTCGATCAGCAGCACGCCCGGCATCAACGGGTAGCCGGGAAAGTGTCCCTCGAAGATCGTGCTCTCCTTCGGAACCTGCGCTTCGACGACAATCTTCTTATCGTCGACATTGAGGTCGACGATACGATCGATCATGTGAAAGTATTCGAGTTGCATCGTCGCGCGCCGCGCTAGGCGCTGGCGCCCTTGGCCGCGACCAATTCGTCGATCCGGGCGCTCAGAATTCTTGAGGACGAAGTACTGCTCGGTGGTCGCCTTGCCGTCGTTGACTTCCTGGGTCCACTTTTCCAGCGGCAGCTTGATTCCGAACGCCTTGTCGATTGCAAAGGCGATGTCGAGGAAATCGAGACTGTCGATCCCCAGATCGTCGATCGCGTGGCTTTCCGGCGTGATCGTGTCACGCGGTATGTCGCAGGTTTCAGCGATAATCGTTGCCACCTGATCGAATGTAGAAGACATCACTAAACCTTTGATATATTGAGGGTAAATCCCACGAAGCTGAGAGTGGCGGTCGCGCGGCCAAAGGCGGGCTCATCCACCACCCGGAGTTGAAAGCCCGTATATCGGAGCGCCGCCCCGAGTTCAATGGAGAGAGGCAGGCTGGAGCGGCCGGTCCCGGGGCCAAAACACCGTTTTGCCTGGTATTGCCGGGGGGAACGGAGGTTTGTCCGTCCAGGCCAAGGCTAATTATGTGGCACGATAATCTGGACGCAATCGTGGCGTCCCATCAGGACACAATCCTGGGTTCGGCGGAGATGGGCGATGCTCATGGTCAGCCATATCGCGATCGCCAGCAGCGCGACCGTAAAGGCGAACGCGGCCACATTTGCCAGCATTCGCTGCCGATAGTCGTCGGTGTCTTCGCGGTCACGCTCATAGCGTGACAGATCGTTGGCGACTTCGAGCCGATGGACAAACGGCGCGTGATTGCCGCGCTGCGCCAGGGGCGATCCCGGGCGCGGCCGAAACTGGAGCACGCGGTGCTCGTCTTCCTGCGGGGCCGATACGATAGGTCGCTGGGGTTTCACGGATGCCAGCTCCGGGGCAACTCGGGCCCTTTTAGCACGCCCGCGTTGCGTGCCGAAGTAAAAATAAAAATACCAAAGTAGGGGGAAAACTCATTCGCCCACGGTGTCGTGGAACTTGCCGTAGTCGATTCGAATCCGGCCGTCGTCGAGGTTTTCGAGAATATCGGCATAGCGCTGGCCAAAGCGGATGTCGGTATGATCGTAGGTTTTGCGGGCATGAATGGTTTGCGCCGCAACAACGTCATAGCCGGACACCACGACCGCGATTGCGATGCTGGCCGCCTCCATGTCGTCCGCATTGAGATTGTAGAGCGGGCTTGTTTCGTCGAGGGTGTGATAAAGCGTCCAGCTCAATGCGAGCGCCGGGTGCTCGTTCTTCAGCAGCGAAAGCTCGCTGAAGCGCCGGATCGGCTGGCCTTCCTTGCTGACCGTATTCTTCAGGACCCACAGCCGCGCGGTCGCATTGCCGATGATATTGTGACGCTCGTTGGCAAAACGAACCATCAGCGTCGGCGCTCCGTCCTGCATCGCAATCACCGGATTGTTGACGAACAGAAGCCGGGCACGGGGCCGGGAAAACCGGGAAAAGATCAGCCCGGTCATCAGTGACATCGAAAAGATACCCGTGAACAACTCGATCGCGGCGATGAAATGGCCGTAGTGGGTTTGCGGATGCATGTCGCCGTAACCGGCGGTCGAGAGCGTTTCGATGCTGAAATAGAGATAATCGAGATAGTCGTTGCGTGCGACGTTCGAAATCGGTTGATCGCCGAGCCAGTAAAGCAGGCCAAAGCCCGCGTTGAAGACGACAAAGACAAGTACCGCACCGGCGATGAACGATGGCCACGACGCCGTCATCGAGCGGTGGCTGATATCGGCCCAAAAACTAAGACGAAGTCCTTCAGTGATGATTTCGTGGTCGCCAAACCGGACAACGCTCGACTTCGACATCCGCTCCTTCAGCTTTTCCAGCATCTCACCCCATGCCATAATCGAACTAATTAAGACGGCATATTTCACAATCCGGCAGGGGAATGTCCAGTCATGTCGAACGTGCGTGAGCCACTCATCAAGCCGATCCCGATTATTTCGCTTCGTCCGACCCAGATGACTGTCGGAATGCGAGAGGTAAAGGAAAAACGCAAGCGCTGGCGCGAGCAAAAAAAGAAGAAGCAGGCGGAAGCACTCGGCAAGCACATGATCCCGGTGGTGCGCGGACCGGACAAGCGATACTATGTGGTCGATCACCACCATCTGGCGCGCGCGCTGCATGAAGAAGGCGTGACGGATATTCTCGTCACCGTGATTGGCGATCTCAGCATGGTCGAGCGTGAGGCGTTCTGGGGCGTCATGGACAACAAGCGGTGGGTCTATCCCTACGATGCCAAGGGCGAACGTCGCCATTTCAAGGATTTGCCGAAGTCGATTACGGAGCTGAAGGACGATCCCTTCCGCAGCCTCGCCGGTGAATTGCGGCGCGCCGGCGGTTTCGCCAAAGATACCACGCCCTTCAGCGAGTTCTTGTGGGCCGATTTCCTGCGCCGGAAAATGTCGAGCAAGTCCGTCGATGACAACTTCGCCAAGGCGATGGAAAAGAGCCTGGCGCTGGCAAAAAGCCCGGAGGCCGTCTATTTGCCCGGCTGGTGCGGGCCGGCTTCCGATGGCTAAAGCATGATCCGGAAAAGTGTGAAGCGGTTTTTCCGAAAGATTATGCTTCATCAAAGAACTAAAGCGCGATGACGATTTAAACAAATCTCATCGCGCTTTAGGTGTCGGCTATGCCTTCGGCAGTCGCCCCATCAGATAAAACTCGTCGTTGGGCCGCATCGCACTGACATTGGCGATCCGGTTCGACAGCGCGAAGAATGCCGAGATCGCGGCGATGTCCCAGATATCGTCCTGGCTGAAACCGTGGGCGGCCAGTTCGGTGAAATCGGTTTCCGAAACCAGTTCCGCTTCCCGGCTTACTCTCATGGCGAAGTCGAGCATCGTGCGCTGGCGCGGCGTGATGTCCGCTTTCCGGTAGTTGACGGCGACCTGATCGGCGATGTGCGGATTCTTCGCCCGAATTCGCAAGATCGCGCCATGCGCAATCACGCAATACTGGCATTGATTGGCGCTGGATGTCGCCACCACGATCATCTCGCGCTCGGCTTTGGTCAGGCCGCCGTCTTTGTCCATCAGTGCATCGTGATAGGCGAAGAACGCGCGAAATTCGTCGGGCCGAAAGGCCAGCGTCAGAAAGACGTTCGGAACGAAACCCGATTTCTCCTGCACCGCGAGCAGGCGGCTGCGGATATCCTCCGGCAGGGTTTCGATGGCGGGAACGGGGAATCGCGAGGGTGTCGGCTGCGTCATGGCGAGGCTTCCGCTTCAGTGGAGAAGCCGACCATAGTCGTTAGGCCGCGATCGCGCAAAGCCGGCGAACAGCCTTTGGGTCTCGCACCGGAGACGGGTTGTCAGCGCAGCGGCTTCTTCAGGAGCGAGAAGCGGTCGGGATCAAGCCCGAGCGAGGGTTGCAGCATCGGCGCTTCGACCGGGCCTATCGTCCGCGAGATCGTGCGATCGTTGAACGTGGGATCGTTCGGGGTAATAGCATCGCGGTTTGACGTCGCGCCGCGCCAGCGTTCCAGCACCGCGCCGACGAAGTGCATGTCGTGACCGGACGTGGCTGACGGGACTGTCGATATGGTGGCCTCGCCCCGCGGCAGCTGATGGACCGGTACTTCCTTGAAGCGCAACCGGGTCGGCAGCGCCACGCCCTCGCCGAACGCAAGCACTTCGCGTGTTCCGAGCGAGGGAACGAAGGACAACAGGTTTGCCGCGGCGTCCGAGACCGCCGAGCGCAGCAGCGCCTGGTCGCGCTCGTTGGCAAGGCGCATCGTGAACAGCGTGTTGCACTGGGAAATGATGGTGGCATCGAGTTCGGCCGGACGTTGCGTGACAAGTCCGAGATAGACGCCGTATTTGCGGCCTTCCTTGGCGATCCGCGACACCGCCTTGCGGGTCGGACCAAAACCGACATTGCGGTCGGCCGAGGCGTAGCGATGCGCTTCCTCGCAGACGAACAACAGCGGCGATACACCGTCGCTCCAGAGCCCGAAATCGAATGCCATCCGGCACAGCACCGACACCACGGAGTCGATGACTTCGGCCGGGAATCCCGCAAGCTGCATCACGGTCATCGGCCGGCCGTTGGCGGGCAGCCGGAACAGATGGCTGATCACTTCAGCCATGGTGTCGCCGCCGACATTGGCGTTGTCGAACATGAAGGCATAACGCGGATCGTTACGGACGGTCTCGATGCGCGAGATCAGCTTGTGATAGATGATGCGCGAGGAACGGTTCTCGAGCTTGCCCATGCGCTCGTCGATCAGCGAGATCAGATCGACCAGCCGGTAAGGAACCGGCGTATCGAGCGTATAGCCGACCGCCTTGGGATCGGCGCGTTTCAGCCCGACCCGATCGGCGTTCTGATACTGGGTATAAATGCTCTTTGCGACCGGAATGACCTCGGCGAGGATGTCGAGCTCTTCAGGCACGCCGGGGCGGCCAGCGAACAGCACGTCAACGATCTCTTCGAAATTGAACAGCCAGAACGGAAGCTTCAGGTTGCGGGGATTGAGCACCAGCGCCCGGTCGCCGAAGCAGCGGCCGTACTCGTTGTGAACGTCGAGCAGGAAGATCCGCAAGTTCGGCCGCGATTTCAGGATCTCGTTCAAGAGCAACGACACGCCGGTGGATTTGCCGACGCCGGTCGATCCGAGGACCGCGAAATGCTTGGACAGCATTTCCTCGATATCGACATAGGCGATGACCGAGGGGTCCTGCTGTAGCGTTCCGATATTGATCTGGTCCGAGCCGCTCGGCGCATAGATCGTGCGCAATTCCTGGCTGTTGATCAGTTCAACCGCGTCGCCAATGGTCGGATAGTTGGTGACGCCGCGCTGGAATTTCTGGCGTTCCGAAGTCCCGAGGATTTCGCCGAGCAAATCGACCGAAGCGCTGGCGATGAAGTTGTCGGACGTCGGCAGGTCTTCGCACGACACTTCGGTGATCATGGCAACGATGACGGAGGTGCCGCAGCGAATGCTGACAAAACGGCCGACGGTCGCCCGCACCTCGGAGAGGCCCATTTTACCGGTAGCCATCAGACCGACCCGCGCAAGCGAGCCGCGCACCAAAATCACGCGTCCAAAGGATGTCACGATAGCCGAACCCGATTTGTCACGAATTGCGCATTCCGGGCGCTACTATGAGGTCTGTCGCTGCACAAACGGTTAAACCACCCCGCTCAAAAGAGCGGCGGTTCCCCTTGAAACGGTATTTTGGTCGGGGTCAGGCTTCGTCCTGTGGTTATTCGCCGGGCGGAAAGAGGAATTGGCCGGGCTGTCATCAACTGCGCCCCGGCGGAAAATTCATCATTCATTTACCAAATCGATAGGTCTCGCACCCATAAACCGCGGCCGCGAAAAGCCGTAAGGGGAAGGACGGCAAGTTGGCCGATCGATTTGCCAAATGCTGGCCGCAACGCCGGGAGACGAGGTATCCGCGAAACAGGCGGCTTTGTCGGCAGATATTCGTTGACTTGACCGAATGATTTGTACATTTGTACAAATTAAAATGGTTAGTGCGGCGAATTTGAAGTTCCTATCAGTTTTGCCGCACGTTCGTTATGGAACTTCAAATTCAAAGCCGCACTAGCAGTTTATATTTGCTAGAGATCCTTTGATTCCGAAGTTCGCATCAGAGGTTGCCGCAATGGCTTCCGAACTTCGGAATCGGAGCTCTAGTCCAACCGACAGCGATGACGCCTCGCCGCGCAAGCCAAACCTGCGCGAAGCGATCCTGTGCGCCGCCGAGGATTTGTTTTCAACCAACGGGTTCAATGCCGTTTCGGTGCGCGACATCGCGCAGGCTGCCGGCGCCAATCCCGGCAGCGTGACCTACCATTTCAAGACCAAGGACGGGCTGCTTCTCGAAATCTACCGAAGGCACTGCGGGCCGATGAACCTGAGGCGGTCGGAATTGCTGGCCGCGGCCCAGCGCGTTCGCGATCTCAACGATCGGCTCGAGGCGATCGTGCGCGCTTATGTGCTGCCTGCCTTCTCGTCCGGAAACGATCTCGCCGGCGGCGGCGCGCGCTTTACCCGATTGCGCGCGGTGATGTCGGCGGAGGGCAACGCGGTGGCGGGCAAGATCATCGCGCACACCTTCGACGACACCAGCCATGCCTTCATCGATGCGATCTGCGAAAGCCTGCCGCATATTCCGCGCAACGAGATCGTCTGGCGCAGCCACTTTTTGCTCGGTGCGCTCTACTACACCCTGGTGATGCCCGAGCGTATATCGCGACTATCGCGGGGCGAGGCCGATGGTGCCGATGCCGCCAATGCCATCGAGCAACTGGTCAGGGCAACGGTTGCCTCGCTTCAGGCGCCCGCGCTCGATCTGCCGATATCAACACGGCGGAAGGCGGCCCGCGCCGGTGCAAGCAACGCTGCGGTCGCCAAGCAATAGGCTGCGCCAACGGGCTTGGTTGGCATACCGGAGGAAACAAGATGGCAAAAACAGGTTTGGTGGTATCAGCCCATCCCGGCGATTTCGTCTGGCGGGCAGGGGGAGCGATCGCGCTTCACGCCAAAAAAGGCTACCGCGTCAAGATCGTTTGCCTGGCGTTCGGCGAACGCGGGGAATCCCAATTCGCCTGGAAGCAGCCGGGCATGACGCTGGAGAAGGTCAAAGCCGGCCGCAAGGACGAGGCCGAACGCGCCGCCGCCTCACTTGGCGCCGAAATCGAATTTTTCGACGCCGGCGATTATCCGTTGCGGCTGACAGATGGGCATATGGAACGGCTGATCGACATCTACCGCGAACTCAATCCGAGCTTCGTGCTGACGCATTCGCTGGAAGATCCCTACAATGTCGACCACCCGGCGGCGACCGCCTACGCCCAGGAGGCGCGCATCGTAGCCCAGGCCATGGGCCACAAGCCGCAGTCCGACTACAGCTACGCCGCGCCGCCGGTGTTCCTGTTTGAGCCGCACCAGCCGGAGATGTGCAACTTCAAGCCGCAAGTGATCCTCAACATCGATGAGGTCTGGGACATCAAGCGCAAGACGTTCGAAATCCTCGCCGCGCAAAAACATCTCTGGGCCTATTACGAGCGCGTCGCGTTGCAGCGGGGCATGCAGGGCGGTCGCAATTCCGGCAAAGCCATGACCTATGGCGAGGCCTATCAGCGGCTGTTTCCGATGGCGTTGGAAGAACTGGTGTGATGGAGGAATGGTATGAAGACCGTCGTTGTCCGTAACATCGCGCGCGCCGACGCCGAGGTCGTCAAACGGCTGGGCGCGCTCGGTGCGTCCACCGTGCACGAGGCCTATGGGCGGTTCGGCCTGATGAAGCCGTATCTGCGGCCCGTTTGGACGGGTGCCGAAGCCGCCGGCGCCGCGGTCACCGTGCTGGCGCAGCCCGGCGACAACTGGATGCTTCATGTCGCGGTCGAGCAGTGCCGTCCCGGCGACATGCTGGTCGTGGGCTGCACCACTGACAATACCGACGGCATGTTCGGCGATCTGCTCGCGACCTCGCTGATGGCGCGTGGCGTCGTCGGCCTCATCATCGATGCCGGTTGCCGCGATATGAAATCGCTCAAGGAGATGGGCTTTCCGGTGTGGTCGAAAGCGATCTCCGCCAAAGGCACCGTGAAGGCGACGCTGGGCGCGGTCAATGTTCCCGTGGTCTGCGCCGGCATCAACGTTCATCCGGGTGACGCCATCGTGGCCGACGATGACGGCGTGGTGGTGGTCCGGAAAAGGGATGCCGCCGAGGTCGCGATCAAGGGCGAGAAGCGCCAGGCGGACGAGGAGGGCAAGCGTAAACTACTCGCTTCCGGCGTGCTCGGGCTCGACATGTACAAGATGCGCGAGCCGCTGGCCAAGGCCGGGCTTGTCTATGTCGACGAGCCCGAGTTTGAGTGAATGGAGGCCGAGTGAGATGGCGATGCGTTTGCGCACCTTGCTCGGCGACCATCCGTGCACCGCGGCGCTGAAGAACGGTTCGATCAGGTCCGGTCTGGTCGAGTTCGACTTTGTTGAGTACACGCCGACTAACAAAGGCTTCAAGCCGATGGTCCGCGAGGGCGCCTTTGACGTCTCAGAGATGGCGATCGTCACCTACCTGATGGCCAAGAACTTCAACAAGCCGATGGTGCTGTTGCCTGACGTCGTGTTGGCGCGGTTTCAGCATGGCTACGCCTTTTATAACTCCAAACGTAGCATGCTCACGCCCGCGGGCCTCAGCGGCAAGCGCGTCGGCATCCGTTCCTTTACCACCACGACCGGCGCCTGGCTGCGCGGCATTCTCGCCAATGATTATGGCGTCGATCTCAAGGCGATCGACTGGGTCACCTTCGAGGACGCCCATGTTGCCGAATTCGTCGATACGACGAGGCGCGCGCCTGCGGGAAAGCAGATCGTCCAGATGCTTCTCGACGGGGAACTCGATGCGATTCTCGGCGAGAAGGTGGAACATCCCGATCTCAAACCGTTGTTTGCCGACGTCAAGGCGGAGGAGGCGCGCTGGTTTGCCAAACACGCGGTGCGCCCGATCAATCACATGGTGGTTGTGAAGCAGGACTTGTCCGACCGCCACCCGGAGATCGTGCGTGAAGTCCATCGCATGTTGTCGGAAGCGGCGAGTGCGGCAAACGCGCGGTTCCAAGCGGCCGAGATGCGACGTTCGCTGGAATGCATCACCGGATATTCGGCAGAGCAGGGCCTGACTGCGCGACGGTTTGCCGTGGATGAGCTGTTCGACAATGTGACGCGAGCGTTGATTGAGGAGGTTCACTAAGATGCAGCCCGAGCCGATTTTTGATCTGGCCCATCTCGGCCATCTCGAATTGCTGACGCCGAAACCGGACGAGAGCCTCAAATTCTTCGTCGACGTGATGGGCATGACCATTAGCGGTCGCCAGGACGAGTCCGTCTACTTGCGCGGCTGGGACGATTACGAGCGTTATTCGCTCAAGCTCACCGCTTCGAAAACGTCGGGCATGGAGCACATGGCCTTTCGGGCGCGCAGTCCGCAGGCGCTGGAGCGCCGCGTCGCGGCGCTGAAGGGATCCGGCTTCGATATCGGCTGGACCGACGGCGATCTCGGCCACGGCCCGGCGTTTCGCTGCCGCGATCCGGACGGCCATATCGTCGAGCTTTATTACGAGACCGAGTGGTATCAGCCGCCAGCCGAATTGAAGCCGGCGCTGAAGAACCAGGCTCAGCGTTTCCCGGCGCGCGGCGTCAATGTTCGCCGCCTCGACCATCTCAATTGCCTTGCGGTCGATATCAAGGCCAACCGGATCTTCTTCGAAAACTATCTCGGCTGCCGGCTGACCGAGCAGATCGTGCTCAACGATGGCACGGAAGCCGCGATGTGGATGACGGTCACGAACAAGAGCTACGACTTCGCCTATTCGCGGGATCATTCCGGCACGCCCGGCCGTTTTCACCATCTCACCTATGCGCTCGACAGCCGCGAAGACATCCTGCGCGCCGCAGATATCTTCCTGGAGAACGGGGTCTACATCGAGACCGGCCCGCACAAGCACGCCATCCAGCAGACATTTTTCCTTTATGTTTACGAACCCGGCGGCAACCGGGTCGAGGTCGCCAACGCCGGAGCGCGGCTGATTTTAGCGCCGGACTGGAAACCGATCGTCTGGACCGAGGAGGAACGCAAGAAGGGGCAGGCGTGGGGGCTGAAGACGATCGAGTCCTTCCACACCCACGGCACTCCGCCGGTGGAGGGCCATTGATCGTTCACACCACGTTGACCCCGAGCGGCTGCGTCACAGGATAGGCCGCACCTTCCGGCTCGCTTCCCGGAAGATTTGTCTCCTGCTATCGTCGGTGCGATCCAAGGCGATCAGCCTTTTCGGGCCAGCATCAAAAACAACATCAAAAGGGAGTATTTTCATGAAACGCCGCTCTGCCATCGCATTGCTTGTGGTCGGCTTCGCTGCTTTGTCCTGGTCGTCGCAGGCTTCGAGCGAAACGGGATGGGTCTCGTTGTTCGACGGCAAGGATACCAACAGCTTTGACAAGATCGGAGACGCCAACTGGCGGATCGAGGACGGCATGATCGTGGCCGACAAGGGCAACGGATTCCTGGTCACCAAAAACGATTATACCGACTATGACATCAAAGCCGAGTTCTGGGTCGATGCCGACGCCAACAGCGGCGTCTTCATCCGATGTACCGACCCCGGCAAGATTGGCTCCGAGAATGCCTATGAAGTGAATATCTGGGATACGCGGCCCGATCCGAGCTATGGCACCGGCGCCATCGTCAACGTCGCCAAGGTCGACCCGATGCCGCATGCGGCCGGCAAGTGGAATACCTTTGAGATCATCGCGAAGGGCTCGACCTTCACGGTCATTCTCAATGGCCAAAAGACGGTCGACGGCGCGCAGGACTCGAAACTTGCGAAGGGCCGGATCGCGCTTCAGCACGGTCTCGGCGTCAAGGACGCCAATGGCGTGCCGAACGACAAGGGTGTCGTCAAATTCCGCAAGGTCGAGATCAAGCCGCTCTGAGTTTTTATCTGGTCTTTGAATTCCCCGTGCATCAAATCGATGCGCGGGGTTATTTCTTGGGCGCGGTAGCCGTGCCGTTCGGGTCTTTGTCGTGGGCAAACAAAGGGGAATGCGATCGGTGATGCCATTGCACGGCGCTTGCCCGAAATGCAACTCGTGATATCGTAACACTTGGGTAAATTTCGGATCAGCAAATACCCGCACTCCCAACATCTTGCATGCTTGAGTGACTTTTCGCCCGCTTCCATGAACCTCGCGGGAGTTTCCATATGTTCCAGCTATTTTTACGAGCGCGCGCGCGCAATTTTGCCCGGCATCATCTTGGAAGTGACGGATTCAAGGTTCGCTCTCCTCAACGGGACGAGGACACCGACCGTCAGCGCGTCGAAGGCGTCATGAACGCCATCGAGGCCGCATTGCAGGCGGCTGAGAGCGAGCAAAAAGGCCTCAACGAACGGGTCGAGGAAGTGCTGGCGCGCGCCGCGGTGACGGTCGGAAATGCCAGTGACGAGTACCTGGATCGCGAACCGCTCGATGGCCACCACCAGGACTTGTTCAGCGAGGAAATCTCGAACGGCCAGAAGCGGCTCAAATCGCTCGCCGATGCGATCACCCATTTCAAGTTTCTGAGGGCAGCGGTCCTCAGCAGATTTCCGGACTACAAGCCGTCCGCATGAGGGCACTTCAGCGCGGATGCCCGCCGCAGTGCGGCGGTCGTCTGCGGGCAGCGCCTTTTCTGAAACGGAAACACGCTTTGCTTTGCTATTGTTTGGGGCACCGAAGCTGTTGCTACTTCGTGCCGAACCGATAGTATACGCTCGATGTTTTACTGGGGGAGCGATCCATGACCAGGTCAGCAATGATCTTGCTTGCAGCTGCACTTTTGGCGACCACGTCGACCTCGTCTGAGGCCAGACATTACCGGCACAATAGCTGTGATTTCGGGCCTCCCCACGAATACAGCCGCAGCAATTTTCTTTCCCCACTTACCTACGTTTACCCCGCGGCTGATTGGGGTCCGTTTTATCGTTGTCACTACTACACTGGCACGGTCGTGCAGCTACCGGATCGATATTGATCGAGCCGTGACGTAATTGGCGGGACCGTGGCTTGTTTGATCCGCCCGGGTGTTTGATTGACGCCGGCTACTTATCCTTGCGCTGTATGCAGACAACGCGCCCCAGCGTTTGAACACGTTGTGCTCCGCCGAACGGTGCATTTATCTCGGTTTTGATAGCTTCCGCAGCTTTGTTGCAGAGCTCTTCAGAGGCGAATGGTTGGATAACTTGCGTGGTCGGCTGGGTGGGGCTGCCGAAGACGACCCACTGGAGCGACACGAATAGAACCCATTCCATTTCAAATATCCTGCAAAAGGTTCAACGAGCCGTGGGGCGGAGAAGGCTGCTGAGTTGGCCGAGTCGCTCTCATCTTACCGAGTTGTTGCAGGTTTGCCGACGGCAAAACGGCGGCGCGAGGAACGATTGATTGCCAAAATCCGGATTCAAAGCGGTTTGTTGCAAGATCATTCCATGCGATAAATCCATGGTAGAAACCCGGATCCGCGCATTCGGTAGGGCAAACATCGGAGCGGTTATGAAGCTTACTTTGGCATTTTTGTCGCTGATCGCGATTACCAGTTCAGCTCTCGCCCAATCCGGCATTTCAAATCAGCGCGACATGTATGGCAATCTTGTGCGTAATGGCGGAGCGGCATCCGGAGGCATCAACCAGAGCACCCCTAGCAATGGCGCCATTCGCAACGCGCCCGTTCAGACGCCGACCAATCCGAGATCTCCCCCGATATCACAACAGATCAATCGGTTTGGCAGCGGTACGAATTGATTCTCTCCGCACTCACCACCACCAGACGACCGGGCGTTGAGGCGCGCCACAGACGACGGCAAGGCGGCGTTCGACGCCGGCGGGTGTTTCGACCTCAATTGCTTTGATGCAATCGGGACGAATGGCTGCATTGTAGTGATACGGCACGGAATCGAATGAGCCGTGCAGGCGGCATAGATAAGCGAGATCTGGACCACACCGGGTGAGGGGGTACAATCGACGGGCAGATGCTGAACTCGGCAAACTGACGATAGTAGCCAGAATTGCGGCGGCCGCGATTTTCGTGATTTGTGACAACCTGACCTCCAAGGCGTTCATTCTTCGGGGAACAATAGACTGCAACTCGTCGATTGGCCAACGACTTACAGGACGAAAAACGAGCCGAGACAGCGAAAAAAGGCCACTAGTTGCAATATAGACGCAATCGCGCCTTCATCACGAAAAATCTTGGCCATTCAATTGATTACTGCTTTAATTGCCGTGCCGTTGAACGGACCAGTCATGATGAAACCTGAATTTTCGAGAGCCGATCAGGAAAGGCAGGTCTCGCCGTATGCTCAGGAGATTGAATACGCGCTCATAGTGCAGCGAATGATCAATGCGGTGACAAACGATCCGCTGCAAATGCGCATGACGATCTATGAGTTTGCGCGCGCGAGGCTGAAGATCGATACATCGGGCATTGACGAGAGTGAACGAGAACGGCTGTTGATCGCCCTTGAGACGGCTATTCAAGGGGTCGAGCAATTCTCGCTTCGCGAGGCAGAGCGCCTTCCATCTCCTCATGCACAGGCGCAGATCGAAGCCCCTCCACCGACGATGCCCGTCGTTGCGGCGGAGCCCTCCCAGTCGGTCGACAACTATCGCACGGTGGCGCCTGCGGAAGTGGATATTCTTGTACCCAGGAGGCGATACGCTCGCGCCGAGCCGTATTCGTTTGGGGAAGCGCGATCTCGTCCACTCGCCTCGATGCTGTCGCGGCTTTGCTTCGGACTGCTTCTGTTCGGAGTCATCGGGGGCCTGATGTACTACAAGCAGCGTCTTCCGCTGCTGCGCGATAATCTGACGCCGTGGATATCGTCAAATGTGACCCAGCCTGCCGTTACGGCCGCTCCTGCGGCATCGCCCGCCCTTGCGACGTCTAATGCGAAGCCGGCTATCGTCCCATCAAACGAGCCTGGCTTTCCGGTGCCGAGCGACTACGGGGTCTATGCCCTGAGCAACAATGCCCTCAGCGAACTTTACACGCTACCAGAGCGAGTGCCGGACAAGCGGATTGCGGTTTCAACGCCGGTCAGCGAGCCCAGTCGCACGACCTTGCCCGACGGCAAGGCAAGGTTCATCGTATTCCGCCGTGACCTTGTTGGTAACGCGCCTGATCGACTGGAAATTCGCGTAGTCGCTCGGGTGGCTCGTGCGATTTCATTCGATGCGAAGGGGAGGCCCAACATAGCCTCCATTTCCGATAGCTGGAATATACGCAACGTTTCGCACGAATTTCGGGTGCGCCCCGTGGCCGGTAATCCCGAGATGCTGCTCATTCAGCCGGATAAGCCGGACTTCGTGTTGCCTGCAGGCCGCTATGTTCTTGTATTGAAGGATCAGGGATACGATTTTACGGTCGCCGGCAAGGTGGCTGAGCCTGCTCAGTGCCTCGAGCGCACCGATGCGGTGAATGGATCTTTCTATTCAGAGTGCCTGACACCCTAAGCATGATCCGGAAAAGTGCGTAGCGGTTTTTCCGAGAAGATCATGCTTCATCAAGAACTACAGCGCGATGACAATTCAACCAAATCTCATCGCGCTTTAGTGTGCGGTTCTCGCAGGCATGCGAAGGCGGGCCGCTAAAGGATGTGGTTCTGACTGTGCGAAGCGAGAGCCGAGCGCGCGAGCAGTCCGAGGAAATAGCTGCCTTGCACGACGGTTTGCACCGCCATGATTATCATCAGGCTCTCGGAAAGGCTTAGTCCCGAACCAAACGACAAGACGATTGAAAGTAACAGCAATAGCGCGATCACGATCAGAACGACCTGCAATCGGAAGAGCGTACCGATAGCAAATCCCAACAGAGCTAGTGCAATCGCGGCATATCCCATCGCGGTATTCTCAACGTTTGCAAACCGCCACGCGCGCGCGCAAGCGTGATGCGCGGCACCTATATTGAGAGCCAAATGTTTAATTACGTGTGAGTACGGGTCGCATCGATCAGCGGCGACGAATTACACTCACAAGTAGATCATGGTGATTGATCAAAATCACTCAGTATTACTGCGGGGTTTCAGGTGTTTGCGCAGAACAGCACCACCTCAACGGTAACGCCGTTGCCGGCGGCACGGCGGTTCCCGAATCGTTTTCGATCGTTTCACCGGGAGTTCGACCGTTTTGCCGAGAGACGGTCTGCGGCTCTTGAGCGTTCGTGGCTCTTCGCGTGAGAATAAGGCGGGAGGGCTCATTTTGATTTCGAGCGAATCTTAACGCGGCAAAAATGTGCGCCAACATAACATATTGATAATAATGAATTTTTTCCGATGTCGTTTCCGAAAATTAACCTGTGGCCTGATTGCAACTCGATGCGTAAAACCGGAATTGTGCGCCACTCAGCGCTTTGACGGCAGAGAGTCGCCCTGTAGGGTCCCAAAGGGTGGAGTTAAACAGGCCGTCTAGCGGCTAATTTACGGTCAAGCCGCAAGTTTGACGGCCAATAAGGCATCCGAGGGGCGATTTTGAGTATCCAAGCTATTGCTGTGTTGCTTGCGACTGGAAGCCGGTCCTGCTTGGAGCGGTTGTTGGTCGCCCATGTCACCGTCCTGAGGCGGTTTTCCGCGCTTTTTCTGGCGGGAATGGCGGCTGGACTTTTGCCCGCTTGCTCGGAGTTGCCGGGCACCGGGCCGAAGAGCATGGCGATAGATGCTTTTCCTACCGCCAGCCTTAAATCTAATGCGGCGTTACCGTATGCCGTGGTTGACATCAGTGCCGATACGCTCGGCTTCCTCTCGCAGCCGAGCCTCATCGCTTTCCAGGGCGCATTTCCGGATAAGCGTCCGAAGCCGGAGCAGGTCGCAGGTGTCGGCGACGTCCTGAACATCTCCATCTTTGAAGCGGCGCCGGGCGGCTTGTTTACGCCCGCGACTGCGGCTGGTGCCCGGCCGGGCAACTTTGTCGATCTGCCGGCGCAGGCGATCGACCAGAAGGGAAGCATCTACGTGCCCTATGCGGGTGAGATTCCCGCAGCCGCACGGACGCTGCCCGACATTCAGCAAGCTATCGTGGCGCGGCTGCGCAATCGCGCGATCGAGCCGCAAGTCGTCGTCAGCCTGAACCAACAGCATTCGAGCGTCGTGAGCGTCCTGGGCGACGTCAACACGCCTGGTGTCCTGGCGCTCAACAGCGTCGGCGAGCGATTGTTGGCGCTGATTGCGCGAGCCGGCGGACCCAAGTTCGAAGCGATTGAAAGCTACGTGACGTTGCAGAGGGACGGAAAGCAGGTTCGGGTCCTGCTCAGCCGTATTGTGCATGATCCGCGAGAGAACATTTTCATCCGCCCGAATGATGTGATTTTCATCACTCACGAAGCTCCGACGTTTACGGCGCTCGGCGCGCTAAACCAGAACGTCTTCGGATTTAATTCGGAAATCACCTTTGACGTCGAGACGCTGACGTTGTCTCAAGCGATCGGCAAGGCCGGTGGTCTGAACGATCAGCAATCCGATCCTGGCGAGGTGTTTGTCTATCGTTACGAAGACCGCAACCTCCTGCAGAAAATGGGTGTTGATACCAAGCGATTCTTACGAGAGAGTTCCGACCATCTATCATGTCAACCTCCGGGATCCGTCCGGCATGCTGCTTGCCGCAGGTTTCCAGATGCGTTCGAAGGACGTGATGTATGTGGCGAATGCGCGGGTCGTGGATTACTACAAGCTTCTGAATCTCATCAACAACACGGCAAATGCCGTTTCCAATACAGCCACCGCAGTAACTGGTGTGAACACTGCAACGAAGACCCGCTGGTAACTTCGGGCTGGAGTTCTCGAGGAGGCGCCACGGTGGCGTCTCCCGGTTGCGACAGAGGACCCGGTGCAATCGTTGCGATCGATTCAGCTCTGGACAACAATCACGGCGCTAAGTCTGGCGCCGTTATTTTTTGGGTCGGTAGATCGTTCCTTGACAGCGGTATGGACCGTGGTGCTCTCGGTCAGCGCGGTGTGCGGAGCCGCAAAGCCACTGAACGTCTGGCAGCGGCGTATTTTGTGCGCTTTCCTAGGCCTGTGCGGCGCGTACGCGCTCGTGGCAGTCGTACAGATCGCTCCGAATTTCATCGCTGGGCTTGATGATCCGATTTGGCTGCGCGCGGGCAAGCTTCTGGGGACAAACCTTCCCTCGCGAATTTCGAGCCGGGCCGAGATACCACTTCTGGCTGTCGGGCATTTTCTGGTTGTCGTAACTTCCTTCATAAGCGGGTTTTTCGTCGGCGTTTCGCGCCGCGACAGCGATATCCTGACGGCGTTCGCGAGATACTCAATTCTGCTCTATGCAATTTACGGGCTGTTCGCGCTCGCATTCACGCCGAACATGCTGCTCTGGGCACCGAAGGTCGCCTATCTCGGGAGCCTGACCGCAAGCTTCGTAAATCACAATACCGCCGCGACGTTTGTCGGAATGGGGGCGATCCTTTGGCTTTGCTTGGCCTGTCTGACGCTACAGTCGCTAAGCTTTAACTCGCTCAGACTTCTGTTGTTGATTCCGTCGAACGAACGGATCGTCTTCAAGCTCATTCTTCGTTCGGGAGCAGGGCTTGCTTGTTTCTTTGCACTCCTTCTGACGGGGTCGCGCGGTGGTCTGATCTGTTCCTGCTTGGGGCTGCTTGTTGCGCTCGGCATGGTTATCTCCAGCAAGGTGAAAGCAAACTCCTGGTACATTCTGGGGGGCGCTGGAGTCGCATTGGTAGCGATACTTGGTTGGCTTACCCAGGTAGGTCGAATTGGGAGCCAGGGACTGCTCGACGACCAAAGGTGGTCGGTTTACGGTTATTGCATCGACGCTATCCTCCAGAGGCCGTGGCTGGGAGCTGGAGCAGGCACCTTCGCCGATCTATTTCCTTCCCTGAGGCCACCCGATTTCAATAAATGGGGAACGTGGGACTTCGCTCATTCGACGATCCTCGAGATCGCGGTCGAAATGGGAGTTCCAATTGCGGCGATGATCGTGTGTGCCGCGATCGCCTCGTTGTATATCTTGACGCGGGCTGCCCTACGATCAAAAGGTAAAAGTCGCGGCTCTTTTGCCGCAATCGCCGGCATTGCGACGCTGACCTATTTGCATTCGCTCATAGATTTTTCGCTTCAGATTCCCGGCTTTTTTGTTGTGTTTTGGATCTTAATCGGCTGCTGGCTTGCACAATCGCAAGTGGAGAAGCCGAAAGTCTGGCGGACAAATGCGCGGGACTTCATTCCGATGACAGAGTCCAAGTCCGCGGGCGAGGTCGAGCAGTTTGCCGACGCCCGCGTCGCATAGTGCGCATCATGCTCGGACATCAAGTATAGCCGAAGCTCCCGGGCAAAGGGCCCAGGAGCGTATTCGATTAACGATCGGCGACTTGAAACGAGCGATCGGCTTGGGAGACTGTCGCGTTCGGGGCTTTGACCTCGTACCAGAACCTGGCATCTGTCGCGGACTGGATTTTCAGCCAACGATAGTTGGTGTTCTGCCAAGAGCGGATATTTTCGGTCAGATTATCCAGCACGAGATTGCCTTTCGTGGTCACCACGACAAGAACGAGGTGCCCGATTCCCGATGCCGTTTGGACTACGGAGAGCCGCAAGGCTTTTGCAGGCAGACCGCTCTGAAGCAGTTCATGCCTCTTTGTGACGGCATAGTCGTTGCAGTCGCCCATGCTGGGCGAGATCGTCCAACCATCCTGGACGTTCGACCCATAGCCTTTTGTCATCGGGTTAATTGCCGCATTGATGTCCCGATTGACGTGGTCGAGCAGCTTCAAGGTATCGTCGCTCAGATCGATACGCTCGTTTTCTGTCACGTTCGATTTGCATTCGTCTGGATAACGAAGACAAAAGCGAACATGTTGAAACGGAGCCAGCACCGGCGAAGCTTCCACAATGGGAGCAGCGGTGTCTGTATCCTGCGTCAAACGGCTGCGCGCAACTGCGGTATCTGCGGAAATAGCGCTCACCAAAACCAAGATCGGCAATATCGCTGAACTGTATCGCGCCATGGCACGTCACCCAACCAAGAGAACGATGCGATCGCCGGAATGGCACGCTATCGATCGGTGACGTGTGTAATCGTTGCGCCTTAAATCTTCGCTAGAGAATGCTATTAATCAATGATTGCGAGAATGTTGATCTTTTTATCTATTTGCGCGGCGGCGGTTGAAGACCGTTGCCGCTGAAGTGAGGAGCGTAGTGTGCTTGCAGAAAAGCCTGCGTCGTTGCGGGCGTACTAGAAGAACGACGTCACAAGCTTCGCCACCGCGCGCAGGGCCTCGATCAAGCCCCAGCCCAGAAAAGTCAGCCAGGCGATCATCGCCGCGACAATCAACCCAGAGAGCGCCCAGATCCAGAACTTTTTGCTCGTCAGTCGCGACGAGCGTCTGAATTTTGCCTGCGCATTTCTCAGGTTGACGGGGTTTAGATTATCCATTCGGCTGTCGCTGTTTAACTCATAACAAACCAGTAACCGCAACAAGCGAGACGAGCAATTAGTAGACTGAATTAACGTAAAGCAGATCGACTATAGCGGAGATTGCAACTCCATTATCCTTACTTTTGTTTCATCATTTCTCAGCCAAAAACGGTCACCGGGCACACGCCAAGGGCGAATCTTCCGATAACCAATTGACGCGGTATGGTTGAAGAGTCCTGAAGTTCACAATGCAAATAGCCGACAGCCGTGCCGGCATTTGGCGGCAGCAGGAAGAGGTCCCGCCCCTCATTAGCAGGATTCAGGCTGATCAGTAGGCGTTGTCGGATGCGAGCAGGGAAGGGAGGGTGACGATCAATATCTTTGTGTCGAGTGCTATAGACCAATTATGCGCGTAGAACGTATCGCAGGCAACGCGCTTGTCGTACGTGGTTGAACTCCGGCCGCTTACTTGCCAAAGCCCGGTGATTCCAGGCCTGCATGCAAGGTAAGCGCCGACAGAGGTGGAGTAACGCTCCAACTCGTCGTCAGTCACCGGGCGAGGACCGACGATGCTCATATCGCCTCTTAAAACGTTGAAGAGCTGAGGCAGTTCGTCCAGGCTGGACTTTCGAAGAATTGCGCCGATCGCGGTCACGCGGGGATCGTTCTTGAGCTTTCGGTTCGCGGCCCATTCGGCCGCAGCCAGCGGATCGGACTCGAGCAAGCTGCGCAGTCGTTCCGGGGCATCCGTCACCATTGTGCGGAATTTTAAGCAATCAAAATGCTTTCCGTTAAAGCCGACGCGCTTGTGACGAAAGAGGGCAGGCCCCGACGACGTCAGAACCGTCGCGAAGTAGCAAATGATCAGAAGTGGAGCGAGCAGAACGATTCCCGAGATCGCCAGAAATACGTCCACGAACCTCTTCGGAGCCATTCCGATCGGTTCGCCAGACCGCAAACCCGCGATCTTGGGCAGGTTGCTGTTCTCAGCATCAACCAAGCTATTCGTATCGACTAAGCTATTCATTTTGACGCCCTAAAAATACTGCCTCTAAAACTCCCCAAAATTTTCGCGGCTTTTGAATCCCTTCCTTCATCCTTTGTTAGCAATTTAATTGGCGCCGCACAATTTTAGCAAGTGCGCAATGTATGCAAGCTCTCATTAAGCTGAACAAGCGATATTTCAATTGGTTAACCATCTTTCCAAGACTGTTTTTTAGCACACCAAAGTCGAAAGTGTTGAAAGATCAGGCACCTAAATGCTGTTCTGCAACATGGTACTATAGGTTCGAAGGTAGGTCGAACCATCCCCCGCAAAAGTTCAACGGAAACTTAACCATGCTGCGCTTAGTCGCAGGCTGGAGAAGCGAGAGAATCGGCTTTTAGGAGCGGATTTTCCGCAAGGCCTCGGAAAACGCCTTCTGACTGGCGGGATCAAGCCCCTCGATCTGCGATTTCAGCAACGCACGTATAGGGGCGGGAACGGTCAGGTAGGAATAGGCAGGAATCTCGATAAACCGCTTGCGGATGAGCTCTTGGAATTCAGTCAAGATCTTTTGCTTGACCGGCTCCGGTGCCTCCGGAAGCACGGGTAATGCAACAGCCATTCGCCTTGCGCCGATCCAGGCCTCATTCGGTGAAGTCTCATACGATGCGTCAAGAAAATCGAAGGTGCGCTCGTCCAGCTGTCCTTGCTCTACATCCAGCCCAAAAAGTATCAGCCAAGCCAGCGAATCTCGGGGTGCACAGGCCAGCATCCGCCTCGCGCGGTCTTGAATAGACCGGATATGCTGATCGAAGTCGCGAACGGCACCGGAGCGTAAGGCGGCTTCGGCGAGCGGCATTTCCAAAAGCAAAAGAGCTCTCTGCGCATGACTGTCGCAAGGGCCGAGTTCCTTCGCGGCTGCACTTGTCAGCGCACGGATGCCGGTGGTCTTATCGAAGGTTTCAAATTGCAGAAGCCGATCTTCGAAATTTTGGAGTGTGTCGGAGTTCGCGGCCCCCATAATGTTCGCGATTCCCCACATCAGCCCCGAACAGCCGATCAGCAGTACAAGCGCTCTCAACATCAACCCGTTCGCTGAGGACGACTGTCTTGTCGTGAGCACGGCTCTACACGGTTTCCGAGGGGGCTTCCTCGTCAGTGTAATATAGATAGCGCCGATCGGAGTACCCTTCGAAGCGTCGCATGGCAGCCTCATCAGCCTTGTTGAGAACTGCGCCCAGCATGCGTTCCGAAAGGATGGGGGAGGCGGCTGCGGCCTTGAGAATCTCGTCGGTTGAAGTGCATCCCCACTCCACGACGAGAACAAAAAGATCTAGCAGATGGGCGGCCGCCCTTACATCGACGACGGGAAGAATCGGAGGAAGGTCGATGACGACGTAGTCGTACTCTTGGCGAGCGGTCTTCAACATCTGCTTGACCGGAGGTGAGTTCAGCAGATCCGAGCTGTTCGAGGGCCTAATCCGGGTTGAAGCCGGTAGGAAATCGAATTTGTGTTTGGCATCGGTGATGACCAGGTCGGCGAGGGCGGATTTGTCCGCGACCAATTCCAGCAATCCTGGTGCATCTTGATATCCAAGGGTGCGCGTCATGGAAGGGTTTCGCAAGTCAGCATCAACCAGCAGAGTGCGGGCGCCGCTCTTCGCGACGAAGGCGGCGAACCCGGCAGCGACGGTTGTCTTTCCTTCGCCCGGAAGGGCCGAGACGATTCCGATAACTTTGCCGCCGGTCGGATGCAGGTCGATCGCAACTTTGATGTAACGCAGCGCTTCGGCCGTGGCGGAGAAGGGCGCGACTTGACTGATTTTTTTAAAGGCCGATCCGTTCGGATCATCCGCCTTGCTTGAACCCCTGGCGGCAAACGCCGGCAGGACCGCGAGGCAGCTCGTTCCCAACAATTTTTCGAGTTGGGCACGCGTGTGAATCTGACGATTCATTTGCTCCCGGCCGAAGGCCGACATGACCCCAAAGCCTAACCCACAAATGATCGCAAGAGCCAACGTCAGACTGATTTTGGGCGAACTACGCGAGTTCGGCGGGGTCGCCGGGGTTACGACTCTGGCCTCAGTCGACGGAAACGATTGTTGCTGTACGGATTGAGTGAAACGCGAGAGAAAGGTTTCGTAGATTCCCCGGTACGTGTTCGCTGCGGTTTCGAGTTCGCGCAGGCGAACCTGCGACTGCCGTGTCGATCCCGATTGCTGAAAAACCTCGCTCATGCGTTTGTCGATAGAATCTTCCTGAACTCTTGGCGATCTGTAGTTCGCTTTTGTAGCTTTCAGCAATGCGCGTGATTTCGTCCCATATGGCGCGCTGTAACGCCGCCATTTCCGCCCGAAGATTTCGTGCCGCCTGGTGATCCGACCCGTAGCGGGCGCTCCATTCGGACTCTTTGCTTTGATCGTCGAGGAATTGCTGCCGAAGCCTCGTGATCACCGGGTTGTTGAGCGCGTCGGTGACGACCGGATCCGGAATATTCAGGCTTTCCTTGTCGGTTCGCTGTTCGAGGACTCGCTCGATGCGATCAAGTTTTGCTCTGGCCTGGCTGGTATCGGCGCGCGCCTTGGCAAGTGCTACTCCAAGCTGGTCTAGCTCGACCTCGCTCGCCAACTTGCCATCGATACCGATGATAATGCCGTTCTGGGACTTGAAGTCCTGAACCGCCTTATAAGCGTCGCTGGCTTGCTGACGCAGTTCTCCGATGCGTTGCTCGAGCCAGGCGCTAGCCCGGTGTGTGGCTTCGAACTTCGCCTGGAGCTGGTCCTCGATGTAGGCGTCAGCAAATGCGTTGGCAATTCTGGCAGCCTTGTCGCGGTCAAGCGAAGTAAAGGCGATTTGCTCGATGTAGCTGCGCCCTAAGCGAGTGACTCTCAAGTTCTCCTTTAGTCGGGTCATAACGCGTCGCATGATTTCCTCATTCGACGGATTCTGCTCGGGACTAAGTCTGAGAAGCGAAAAAAGGCGGGATCGGAGGCCACTGCCGGCCCCGATGAATTCCGGATCGTCGGTCAAATGCAGTTGCCGAACGACGTTAAGGGCAACTTTGTCGGACTTCGTCGTCTCGATCTCGCTCTCGACCGAGGCATCCTCAACGGTGCGATTTTCGGTTGCGAGTTCCGATTGCGTCCAGGTGACACGCTTTGTGTCGATGATCATGTCCGCTTGCGCCGTGTACGCTGAAGGCACAATGGCCAAGTATACGATTGCGACGATTACCGTCAGGCTCGTAACCAGGGCAATCAGGCGCCATTGGCGGATTAAAAAATCGCGCGCCTGCAGCAACGGCATTGGAGCGTTGCTTTGATCGCTGTCGGCAGCAGGAGAGTATTTCGGGAACTGGCCAGCAACATTCATCCAGGGTTCCTCAGAATAATCCCGGCAGGGTTCCTCAGAATAATCCCGGGTTTTCGCAATCTTTGCGTCTTATCGAGATCAGCGCGTCGTGCTTACCGGAGTGACCGAAGTCGCAGTTGTGGTTGGTGTCGTTGGCGTCGTGTTTGGGGTGTTTGTCGGCACCGTCGCAGGACCTGCGATCTGGAAGAATGTGGGCGTGCCGCCGGCGGTTCCAAAATTTGACGTCGGCGCCGGCGATCCGGTCGGATTGGTAACCACAACACTACCCACCGCGCTCACCGCCGACTCTGCCGCTGCTGCTACTGCCGCGGTTGACAGGTCGCCAGCGACGGCCGCGAATACGTTCTGGAATTCTCCATCTTCGAAGCCAGCGGCAGCTTGCTGAATGAGCAGGGCAGCCTGCTGATCCACTGTCTGGCACGCGACGGCAGCTTGAGCAAGACCGGCCGCAATGGCCCCCCTGAAGCGGGGACTGGCGCCGTGTGCCAAACCGACGAGGTCGGCTGCAAGTGATGCATCCGTTCCTGCAAGGTCCCGCACCGTCGCTTCGACCGTTCGGGTGTCAGAATCCGGCGCCACCAAAGCCTGAGGGTTATTCTTGAACTGGTTGACAGCATCGGGCGAGAGGGGCGGAGCGATGCAGGGAGCCGCAAATGCCTGGCCTACAAAGAACGTGAGCAATATCTGTGCGAACAGCAATTTCGCGACCAATCCAAGGCGCATCGGGCTACTCCCAACCTTTGTATGTGATTGAAAAATGTTGTTCAAATAATACCGCAGGCCCTGCAATCTATCAACCATGGGTCATTATTCATGGTTTATCGGGATAACATTCACATGATTGAGGTGGACTGTCTGTAACCACCTGAAAGTATTGGTTTTTCTACTTCTTTTCTAACCGGAAACGATAAGAAATGAGCCCTCGGTCAGTAACGCTCCATCGCCGGGCCCGCTTAAATCGAGCTTTAGCGAGATAAGCTTGGTAAAAGCGAACGAAATCACCGAGAGCTGGCCCGCGAGGCACGTCGATAGATGCCGTCCCTCCTTCCCGGCGTAGAGCGGCTTCGGGTATCTGGCCGCCGTCCATCATTGCCGTCAGGCTTGAGGGTATACGCGATTGGCGACATTCACGGTCGGTTGGACTTGCTCGAACAATTGCTGACTTTGATCGAGGCCGACACCAGGGATCGTCCAGCCGGCAAGATACTTCACGTTTTTCTAGGTGATTATGTCGACCGGGGTCCTTCGTCTTGCCAGACAATCAACCGCTTGATTGCGCATGGCGGGCAAAACGAAGCCGTTTTCCTGAAGGGCAACCACGAGGCGCTAGCCGTCCGAAGCCTCAGAGATCCTAATATCTTTGACCAGTGGATGCGTTTGGGCGGCATCGAAACCCTGACATCCTACGGAATTTCTCTCGACAGCCTAACGGATCGAAGGCCGCTCGCGATGTTGCAGGCGGCGTTTCACGAAGCCTTGCCGGCAGCGCATTTTCGTTTTTTCCGCGACTTGCAGCTTTCGTTTGCGTGTGGCGATTTCTTTTTTGTGCATGCTGGTGTGAAACCGCATGTCGAACTATCGCAGCAAAAGGAAAACGATCTGCTCTGGATAAGGGAGGAGTTTCTCAACTCGCTCGAGGACTTCGGCAAGACGATCGTTCACGGACACACGCCTACCATCGAAATCCAGGTCATGCCGAACCGGATCAATATCGATACCGGCGCATTTGCCAGCAACCGGCTGACATGTTTGGTTATCGAAGGGGCCGAACTATCGGTGATCGATACCAACTAGCTCGCCAGGAGCCAGCGTTACTGTCGTACCTTTTTGCTGTCTTTCGGCGAGCAGACTGTCGATATGCTTGCGCATCTTTTCGAAAAACGGTTTACGCCCGAACTGACTCGCGTGCGCGGCGATCGCTTGCGGATTGATTTCGATGTCAGCGAGTCTTTGTGTGGCCGAGCAGATGGCCTCGACTGTCTGTTCAGTAAAGAAAACACCCGAAACGCCGTCTACAACGGTTTCGGTCGCGCCGCCTTTACCGAATGCGATCACTGGACGACCGCTCGCCATCGCCTCGACCGGCACCATTCCGAAATCTTCTTCGCCTGGAAAAACCAGCGCGCGGCAGCGCGCGTAGTGCTGCTTCAGGATGTCGAACGGCTGAGACCCCATGACGGTGACGGTCGGGCCGGCAATTCGACGGATTTCGGCGAGCATTTCGCCGCCACCGATCACAACCAGCTTTTTCTTCATCTCATTAAAAGCCTGTACGGCTAAATCGGACCGCTTGTAGGAAACGAGCTCGCCCGCCATCAGATAGTAATCGCCAAGTTCAGATGGAGCGGCGATCGAAAAAGACTCGGTATCGACCGGAGGATGAATGACAACCGAGTCGGATTTATAGTAACGGCGAATTCGTCCGGCGACGGTCGCAGAGTTCGCCACAAAACTGTCAACGCGTGCCGCGGATGCCGTGTCCCACACGCGCAAGTAATGTGATAAAGCAGGCATCAGCAGCCGAGTAAGACGGCCGGCATTGTTGCGGTAGTCGTGGTACATATTCCAGATGTAGCGCATCGGGGTGTGGCAATAGCAGACGTGAAGCGCATCCGACGGTGGAATAACGCCTTTGGCCGGTCCTGATTCACTGCTGATGACAAGATCGTAGCCTCGCAGGTCAAGCTGCTCTAGCGCCAACGGCATCAAGGGCAGGTAAGTCTTGTACATCTTGGCTGCACGCGGCAGCGAATTGATAAAAGTCGGAATAATTCGGTGCCGGCGGATCCTTTCCGATACCTTGTCGGGAACGTAGACGTGGGTGAAAATGTCGGCTTGCGGATACATCTCGCATAGCGCTTCGATGACTTTTTCGCCACCGCGCATTCCAGTCAGCCAATAATGAATGATCGCGACTCTCACGAAGATCGTGCTCTTGAGAGTTGCCGGTCGGGCAGCCGAACGTTCTTCAAGCCTTCACCCCGGTTTTAAAGAGGCGGCGCAGCCGTCGTTCGGCAGCGCGCCGTAACGATCCGGTTAAAAACGCCAGGGATTCATGGACGTTATATTCCTGACCGCGTTCCACATATTGGTTGGGATGGACGATCGACAACGGCATCACACTGGCGGCCTCGAGTAATGGGTAATCTGCGATTTTATCATTGCGGCAGTAGAGGATGATGTTTTGTCTGTACCAGCGTTCAACCCGCTCATCCTTCCAGATCGATGGCCGGATGCAATCGAAAGCGGTGAACCCCTGGCTTCTGAAAAGCTCGGCCCAGTAATCTTGCCACTGCTCGTTGATATGGTCGGTTCCACCTTGCCCGGGGATGGCCGCGGAAAACAAAACCACTGGTGCTGCCGAGGTCAAATCGGCGACAAAGCTGGCCCCGCGATCGGCTGCCAAATGCTCGGCAACCTCGAGTGAAACGGCAAGATCGAAAGTTTTTTTAAGCGAAAGCGGACGGCCCAAATCGGCACAAACAAAATTGCCGGCGTCGATCATCAACTGTGCTCTGTCAACGTAATCGCCGTCGATGCCGCAAATGTCGCTGATGCCTTGATCTCGCCAGACGCTCAGCCAGGACCCGACGCCACACCCTATGTCACACACCGAGCGTGGAGCGATAATCTTATTCACGATCGGTACAACAACTTCAGCCGATCGATGCGAGCCGCTGCTTTGCCCCGTGTAAAACGCCTTGTTGTAAGGATTGGTACTTTTCATGGGCGCCTTCAGGGATCACGGGGTTCATCAATGCAAATGATCGGCCGTATTGTTCTGAACGTTGTTGGCCAGGTCAAGCGCGTTAAGAAGTTAAGTTTACTTTCAGGTCGCCAATCGAGACGGAGAGATTGACTCAACGCCAACTTTTGTGTCGGGACGCCAGCTTTGGAGCGGCCTCAAACGTCGAGCTTTGCTGCCAAGGCGGAGCCGCTGAAATCCTTAACAGGCTACGGACAATGGCACTCGGGTGCCACTCCGAATTCTCTCGGCTTTGCTGGAACACTTGAATGCTCGCCGTCGAATAATGGGCCCCAGCGACTGCGGCAAAGGCGTAGAACGAGAGACCAAGATCAAGCAAGGGGTCGGAAACGGTCGCTCCAATGATCCATGCAAGGCACATCGACTTTGCGGCCACGGGTCCTGCAACCTCGAAGGACGATTGCGGAGCTGTAGACTGACCATTCAGTATTTTGAAAAAAAAGATGGTGAATGGAACTATACCGAATATTCCCAGACCTGAAAGAGCCGCGATGATGAAACTTGACGCTCTGCCACTTCCGTTGCCGACACCCAGCCCGAAAGTATCGATGAAGCTCTGCAAAGCATTTGCGTTCCAGCTGGAGCGCTCGACCCCGGACTGGGAAGAAAGCTTTTCAAAGAGGAACATGTCAAAGAGATCGCGGGCGGAGCTCGAGAGAGAGTCGCTCAAGGCAATCGCAAGTCCGACAACCAAAACAAGGGGCGGGCCGATCAGAACAAAAAGCTGCATTTGTCGCGTCGATGGACGCGATATCACTCGCAGTAAAACCTCGAGATATGCGACTGCGAGATAGCCAAGCAGGCCAACATATCCCGTCGAAGAAGTCGCAAGCAGAATCGCTATCAGCGATAGAAGCGCCAATGACCCTGAAAGACGTTGCCTGCAGCCGAGGAGCCACAACCGGCTTGTGAACGCAAAATAACCAATGGTCAGGCCACCGAACGAAGAGGCCTCCGTAAACGATCCTACGATGCGCTTGAATCCTCCCATATCTGTTTCGACCAGCATCGAATAGTTCGCATTTCTGATCGGAGACAGAAGTTCTGCGGTTCCCGTGAAGTAGGTCAGCAGATCAAGGCCTGCAAACGCCAGATTCACAGATGCCGCAATCAGGCCGGCAGTTGTCAAAACTCTTATGCCGCCGAGTGTCGCGGCATATCCGCTTAGAATTACGAAGCACGTGGCGTCCGCTATAAAATAGGCCGACTGCGTGAAGTTTGATGTCGCTGGCTCAAGCGGCGTCAGACCCACTGCTTGAGCACGCACGGGAAAAACGAAAATCTCGCCCTGAAACAGCCGTGGCATGAAGTAGGCTGTGACCAGGCTGGTGAGCACGGTGATAACCAGCCAGAACCCCGGTCGTCCGTAGGCGATCGACTGCACTATTTTCTGGTGAATCTCGCGCGGAAAGAAAAGCCGGATAAAAAGAAATACCAACATGACATGGGCTGGCGGTATGCTTATGCCCGCCCCGTTTACGTTGAACGCCGCGGCCGCACCCAGCAGCGTCGACATGAAGAATGCGTAAACGATAAAGGTCGGTGACAGAAAAAAACCGGCAATGCCCACCATAAAGGCAAGAATGCCAATCGGCTCAAAAGTCATTACGACATCCTCGCGATTTCCATTCGCGCTCGACGCCGGGCATGAGAGGCGGCGCGCTGTGCGGGTCTCGGTTGATCGGCATGTTTTGCTGCGTCAAGCGGCCGCTCGCCAAACGGTCTCTAAGCTTATGAGTCGAAAGCGCCGTGATATGGCTAAATAAACTTGGTCTAAACGCAGAAAGTCAAGGCAAGAGTTGAGTAAGTAGCTGGATCGGAACATTTATGGCGACCGCTGAGAGCGGAGGACCGTCTCAGCAATTAACCACCCGAAGAAGGCGACGAATGGTAACCTACCCAAAAGGTCATCGCGAATGGTAGGTGAGATTTGGATAAAGCAGACGTGATGCTTTCTCTGCAATAGCAACATAGTTTTTTTCGGGACTAGTGTGCGCACTTGGCGTTGTTTGTCACGAATGTGCACAATGGTTAAGTGGAAAGTCGGACAGTGATTGAGGGCGCGCCAGAGCCGGTGACCACAAGGGAAGCGGCCACCTCGTTTTCGAATAATCGTAAACTTGCGTTCGGGGCTATTGCCTCGGGCGGCGTAAACCTCGTCAAGGTTGTGCTTCAGCTTTTGTTGCTGCCGATTATGGCACGCCTGTTAGGGCCTACCGAATTCGGAATCTATGCATTGGCGCTCCCAACGATATCGATCGTGAGCTTGCTGGCCGACGGCGGTCTCGGTGCGACGCTTGCTCGAGAGCCGGAAACATCATCGTTGGTCTGGTCGAGCGCATTTTGGCTTCTGGCCGGAGCTGGCGTCGGTTTGGCGTTGGGTACAAGCGCCTTCGGCTTTCTGCTGGCGGGGCTGGTGGGAAACCCGAGAATTGCCCCGATGATCGTTTGGCTGTCTCTGAGCATTGTCTTCCTCGTTGTTTCGGTTTCGCCAGCTGCTCGTCTTTCCAGGCGCAGAAACCTCGGCGCCATTGCCGCGGCCGATCTGGCAGGTAGCTTGGCTGGTGCGGTTGTTGCGGTTAGCCTTGCTGTGCAGGGCGCCGGGGCGTGGAGCTTGGTTGCCCAGTATCTGACGACGTACGGCGTCCGGGCGGTTGGGCTCAATTTCAGTGCATTTGAAATGCCGGAGTTTGTCTTCAGTTTGAGTTCGATTCGATCTCACGTGGCGTCTGGCGGCCTGCTGGTCGCGCTACGTTTTTCCGATTACGTCGGAAGGATCGGCGAAAACGTGCTCGTGGACCGGATCTTTGGCGGCTCGCTCCTGGGTAGCTTTACTTTCGCCAACCAGGTCGCTCGCTTCTCGACCGAGTCGGTCTCGAACGTTGCGTGGGGAGCCCTCTACGTCCAGGCGCTGACGAGTGACCGGGCGGCTACCGTTAAGCTTCACAGCCAGCTGTGCAGGATGTTGGCGGGTGTTCTGCTTCCGATTTCGTTACTCGCCGCGGCTGCGGCGCCGGAGTTGATTCTCGCGTTGCTCGGCCCGAGCTGGAAGGATCTCACGCTCTTGTTGCGGGTATTGCTTCCGGTTTCCGCGTTATCAGTGGTAGGTGCGCAGGTTGGGCCAATCCTCCTGGCGATAGATCGCTTCAATGTATTCTTCTGGTGTGCGGTTGGATTAGGCGCCGGGCGTATTCTTGCGATTGGATCCGGCTGGTGGTTGGGGGTGACGGGGATGGCGGTTGGTATCGGCGGCGTCACCGTGCTGCATTTTGCAGTGCTCACCACTCTTGCGGCCGCCTCGATCGAACGAAGCATATTTCCGATGTTGCGCGGCCTGATTGGGCCCGGCATTTCAAGCCTCGTTGCCGCGTGCATTTGCCGATTGATGCTGGATGCGCTGCCGCCTGAACGCTTGTCATTGCTGCTCGGATTGGCGGGCGGGTCTGCGGCTTTTGTGATTTGTATGTTTGTGATCGACAGGAAGGGACTGGCGAGCGACTGGATGATGATTCGGCGGATCGTTTCCCTCCGAAAAATTTCCGTTGGTCCTAACTCGATTTGATTTTGGCAGCCGCCGAACAGGGCCGCGTTCGGCGCTTTAGTTTGTTGGAAACGACGATCGAATATGAGTCCGAGCCTATGACGGCACTTTCGAGTTTGATTGCTAGGGTTGGCCAGGTCGAAGTGGTCTCGTCCGACGTCTTCGACACGCTGCTGTTGCGGACGCTTAAGTCGGAACGATCACGTATCCTGCAGGGCGAGCGATTATTTTCCGAGTTGCTCAGGCAGCGTGGGTTTTCCATTCCTGCGGATGTTCTGGCAGACACGCGAATTCGAGCTCAAGGTCTGGCTTTCCGCGCGCTGAAGCTGCGCAGCCGGCCGGGAGAGGCGAAACTTGAGGAAATCATAGGTCGCCAGTTGAGCATGCTTGGTCTTCCGCAATCGTTCGTCGCCGAGCGATTGCGGATCGAAATCGAGATCGAGAAAAGAGCGCTGATGCCGGCCGAGCGGCTAGCGGCGGCTCTGAGAGCGCACCGGCGCGCCGGAGCGCGTATCGTTGCGAGCAGCGATACCACGCTGCCGTCTTCCGCGGTAAGCGAGCTCATCGAGCATTTTCACGGCCACGATCTGATCGACCGTGTGTATAGCAGCGCAGACCTGGGCTCGACGAAGCGGCACGGCGATTTGTTTGATGTCGTGGCGAAGGCGGAAGGTATGCCGATGAACAGAATTTTGCACATTGGCGACGACTGGCTGGCCGATGTTCAATTCCGTCAGCCAAAGGCATCGCTGTGCAGCATGTGCCGCAACCTTCGTATCGGACCTCCCTGAGACGGCTTGACGGAGCTTTGACCGAGGCCGCTCGTGCTATTCGGACCAGAGCCAGTGTAAAGACTGTCGCGCCAATAGGGAGTGCCGCTCAGTTTGGGCGAACTGTTTTCGGGCCGATCGTAACGCAGTTTTGCCTACAGATTTGGCTCTACGCCGAAGCCGAGGTCGCAGACGATGCGGTTCTTTTGTTTTGCGCGAGGGGTGGGCTCGGCATCCGGCAGGTCTTCGAGGAGGTCGTCTCGAAACTGTCTTTGCCGCTCAGGGCGCGCCGCGAAAATTTCTTGATTTCGCGGTTGGTTGCCGCGCGAGCTGCCGTTCTTGCGCAAAGCACTACCGCGCTCGAGACGATAGGTATCGAGTTCCGCGGTCGAACGTTTGCCGATGTTGCAGCGGCATTGGGCGGAAGGTCGTACGATCTTTCGGATCAGTGGCATCGGCCGCTTGACGTTGCGGAACTGTTCTCGCTCATCTTTGGGAAATCGGGAGAAGAAGTGCTCGCGGACATTGTTCGGCAGCATGAGATGTTTGTCGCTCATTTTGAACGGCTTGCGAAAGAGACCGACAGAGTTATCCTGGTCGATACGGGTCTTTACGGAAGCACCCAGCGGCTTTTGGCCAGCGCCTTTCCGAAGATGTCTATCGAGACCATTCAGTTTGCTCGGTCCAACTATAAAGGGCAGAGCGAGGATCACTTTTCGCGAGTGGCAGGTCTGGTCTCGGAGCGAGATTTTTACGATCCGTTTAGCGTTTCTTCTTGCGTGCTCCGGTATTGGCAACTGATCGAGCGATTGTTCGAGCCGCAGATTCCGTCGGTGCGAACCTTTGTGCGAGGCTCGTCGGGAGAAGTTGCTGCAAATTGCGGGGATATCGAGTACGGCGAATTCGATCCGACGGCCGGAAACGCTCTTCTCGCCGGTGTCATGGAGTATGTTCGGTCCTTGCCTGTTATCAACGCTGGAGCGGTGGCGTGTCTGGATGCTGAAACTGCGTGGCAGCGGCTCAGGCGTGCAATCGTCCGGCCGACGCCGGGGGATCTAAGTTATTTGGACGTCGGTAGCCGGTCGGTTGATTTTGGCCGCCCAGATTTAATCAAGGATTCTGTTCCTGGAGGGCGCCAGTCCCTAGTGCGAAAACTGGCTGCTTTGAAAGGCCAGTTCTGGCGGGAAGGCGCAATTACGCGCGACTTTCCTGCGCTGAAACATGTTTTATTGCCGGCGCTAGGTTCTATTCAATCGGTGCGAGGGCTGAGTCGCAGACTTGGCTAATCATCGCTGCCGAATGTTTCGACACTGTCGATCTTTGCAGTCCTACGGAGTGCACTCAACGAGTTGCACGTGGTCGGCGACGGATAACAAAGCCGCGCTACCCGAACTCACAGCACTGGGATCGCTTGATTTCAGTGGATCATAGCTACGTATTTCTGCACATTTCGTCCCGAAGGAAACCACAGCGCGAATAGGTGGGGCTTCAAGCGAACGGCCCGTTGCCGTGTCCCAAAAACGGGTCTCTCGCCATATGGCGACCAGCCGCGAGCCGTCTTCCTTGATCAAGACAAGCGAGAGCGTGGGCGTATCGCGATCTGGCTGATCTAAATCGACCTTGATTGGTCCGGCACTGGTTAGTGCGTTTGCCGCCCCGCTCTGGGTGTTGTTGCCGCGGGTGAGAATGCTAGTCAGGTTTTTGATCGCTTTTGCGGCTGGCTTTGGCTCATTTGCAAACGTAAACAATCCAAAATGAAATTCCAGGCTTTGCATACCCGGGTCCGGCTTCTCGTCCAGGAGCTCGTAGAGATATACTTTTTTGTAGTCCGATCGTGCGGCGTCGAATATTCCATTCAATACGCCCTTGGCCTGTGTGAGGTCATCTACTCCGATGAAGCCTTGTTTGCTTTCCGCTTTTGAAGAGTAGCCGAATTCAGTAAGGACCTTCGGCAGCTCCGCTTCAAGGTGACGATAATTTTCCGGTCGCGCAGGGGTGACCCAGGTTGCCGGCTGCCCGCCATTCTGGGGATAGATATGAACGTTCATCATGTCGGCATAGCCGGCAAGGGTGGTTCCATAGGAGAACAGAGGATCCCGGATCATCTCAAAACCTGTCATGTCGATGACGGGTAGATGCTTCAGCACCGGATCGGTTTTGATCGAGGCATAGAGCGACTTTTGACCGGCCTTGGCCGCGGCCGCTCCAGTCTGGCCATCGAACGTTGCAGGGAAATTGTTTATTTCATTATAGCCCTCCACCGAAGCGATGGCGCCGGGCACCTGCGTTTCAAGCACGCGCAGCCACGCGATCGAGGTCGTTGTCCAACCGGAGGGAAAAAGGATGTTCAGCCGGATATTTTCCCGGGTCATGCGCGCAAGGGCATCGCGTCCCTGCAGGGCAGGCTGGCTGTCGGTTCCCGGCAAAACGTCGCGAACATGATGGATGCCCAAAAACTTCAGATCCCGAATTACATTTTCTACGTTTGCGTATGCCCCGTCAGTGTAAATCATATGAGTATTGATGCCGATCAGCTCAATCAGATCGGACGAGCGCAGGATCTTTTGTTCGGCAAACGAAGGACTCCAGCAAAGACAGAGCGACACCGCGAGAATGCAACGCCAGACCTGACGCTTGCCCCTGCGCTTTCGCCGACTGATTTTCGAAAGAGTTGGACTCGCGCTCCGCAGGTTTGGGAGCCGCGGTGTTGTGAATGCCGTCATCTTCGGCATCTCTTCGGTTCGCGCATGGCAAGCCTCATTTGTTGGTATTGTCAAATTCGTACCGAAATCAGGCAAATCAAAACTTTGGGTTCCAAATGCGCAAGCTCGATGCGGAGCTTATCCGGCTTCACAATTCTCGCCTTTTGCTTCAAACTGCAGCCGGCAGTTAAGGTTAAGCGACGGCTGCACTTGCTATCTTACATGTACAAAATCTATTCGCGGGCTACAGTTATTATAATTTGTGTCTTTTTGCTTTTGTGGGGGATTATCGGTGACGCTTGGCAATCAGCTGGCGATTTCTCGCGGAAGGCCTGTCGGATTTGATTACCTGCGCATATTGCTCTCGCTGGCGGTAATCGGATGGCACACGATAATCGTTTGTTACGGGCGAGATGCGGAAACGCCGCTCTGGACCGGATGGTTCAGGCCAGTATGGTCGGTCATCGTTCCGAGTTTTTTTGCGCTCAGCGGGTTCCTGGTTGCGGGTAGTTTGCTGCGGAATTCACTTCCGGCATTCCTGACGCTTCGCGGGGTCAGGATTTTTCCAGCGCTTGCGGTGGAGGTCCTGATATCCGCTATGTTGATTGGGCCGTTCGTCACGGTCTATCCATTGTCCACTTATTTCTCGGATTCACTGTTCTTTCGTTATTTTTTCAATTTGATCGGACACGTTCAATATCGTTTGCCCGGCGTATTTCTCGGAATGCCTGGTCCGGATTTTGTGAATATGCAACTCTGGACTATTCCGAAAGAGCTCGAGTGCTACGTCCTTATTTCGATGATTGGGCTCATACGATTACATACTCGCCCGTGGATGTTGTTTTTTGCCCTGCTTGCCGTTACGGCCGCGATATTTGGCAGGGAGGTGTGGACGGGGGTCTTTCCTGAGCTGAATTCCCAGCCGCCAGGCGGGGTAATTGTTATGGCGTTTTTGTTCGGCGTTGCTCTCTACATGTTGAGGGACAGTATCCCGTTTCATTGGTCGCTCGGATTGGCCTCGCTGGTGATGGGATGGTTCTCGTTGTCTTTTGGGACAACGATGTATTTGTCGGTTTTGCCGGTGGCTTACCTCACGGTCTACATCGGTCTTTTGAACCCGCCGCGGACTTTGCTTTCGGCAGCTGCCGACTATTCGTACGGGATTTATCTGTACGGATTTCCAGTCCAGCAAAGCGTCGCCTTCTTCTTTCCCTCGACGCGGATATGGTATCTCAATCTTGTTTTATCCGTACTCATTTCCGGCGGGCTGGCGTTTCTGTCGTGGACTCTCGTCGAATCCAAAGCGCATGAGCGCCGTCGCGACGTTGTTCTCATTGTTGAACGGGTCTTCGCATACATCAAATCGCTGATTCTGAGGAAGGCGATGGGGCTGAGCCACCACGGCTCGGAGCCACTATGATCGGGGAACGTTAGCTGCCGCAAAAAGAGTCTTTAAAAGCGGGTCCATTATGACTTGTTCAATTCCATCCAGATATTTCTTAGCCTCAAGCCCGATAGTTTTGCTGATTGCCGCGATTGTTCTAGCAACCGGTCTCGTGCTGGCTGTCGGGGGGGCATGGCTTGCGGTGCTCGGGGGTTCTCTCTATTACCTCCTGGCGGGGCTGACCCTTATCGCCAGCGGTTGTTGGATATCGCTGGGGCGCGCGGAAGGGGCCTGGCTCTACCTTTGCGCTTTTATCGCGACTTTGTTTTGGGCGTGGTGGGAGGTCGGTCTGAACACATGGGCATTAGTGCCGCGCGTTCTGGCTCCGATGGTTCTGCTGGTCTGTCTGATTCTGCGAATATCGAAGCTGTCGTTCAAACCGCGCGGTGAGAAGTCTTTTAAGGTTGTGGCGACCGCAGCACTGTTGGCGGCTGCCTGTGGTTTTGTCGTCCCTCTCGTCTCCAAACAGGATGTTGCCGCAACGCCTATTTCGCCGCTTAAACTGGCGATGGCGGACCCGTCACCTCTACAAACCGGAATCGACTGGCCGGCGTATGGCGGGAGCATCAGCGCGAGGCGTTATTCTCCACAATCACAAATTAACCGCGGCAACGTTTCAAAACTCGTTCGAGCGTGGACCTTTCACTCGGGTGACCTGCCGAGCGGGGGATTGAAGGATACTTATGCTTCGGAAACGACGCCTATTAAGGTCGGAGATACGCTGTATTTCTGTACACCCAAGAACATATTGATTGCTGTCGATCCGGAAAACGGAAGGCAAAAGTGGCGCTTTGATCCAAGAGTCGCAGACGAAAGCGTTCCCTTTTCCGCAGCCTGTCGGGGCGTCGCATATTATTCCGTTCCCGATGCTACCGCGGAACAACCATGCGCCACGCGGATCATCGCGGGCACTCTTGATGCGCGCGTAATCGCAGTTGACGCCAAGACTGGCCTGCCCTGCCGGGAGTTCGGCGACGGTGGACAAGTCGATACTGCAACCGGCATGGGTGAGCACAATCCGCCGATGCTCTCGATTACATCCGCGCCTACCATCGTCCGGGGTGTCATCGTCATAGGTCACCAGGTTCTCGATGGACAGAGACGAGATGCACCGTCTGGCGTGATACAGGGTTACGATGCCAAGACAGGGAAATTGCGCTGGGCATGGGACATGGGGAGACCAGATCTAAGCACGGCGCCTCCGCCGGGAGAGACATATACGCGCGGTACTCCCAACATGTGGACGACGGCTTCGGGTGACGAAGAACTCGGCTTGGTTTACTTGCCTCTCGGGGTTTCGTCCGTAGACTACTGGAGCGGGAGCCGGTCCGATCTGGAGAAGGAGTTCGCGACCTCACTCGTGGCTCTCAATGTTACAACGGGCAAGCCTGCATGGCACTTCCAGACCGTGCACAACGACGTGTGGGACTATGATCTTGGATCACAGGCATCGTTGGTTGATTTTCCGGTGGGAGAGAATTCCGTTCCTGCTTTGGTGTTGCCGAGCAAGAGGGGAGATATATTCATCCTCGATCGTCGTAGCGGCGAGGCGCTGGCGAAGGTTGAGGAGCGGCCCGTTCCTCAAGGCGGCGCAGAGCCGGAGCAGCGTTCAAAAACGCAGCCCTTTTCGCTCTATCACACATTACGCAAGGCTGACCTCACCGAGAAAGACATGTGGGGCATCTCTCCGATTGATCAGCTATGGTGCCGCATCTCATTTCGTCGGGCTGATTACCGCGGTATTTTTACGCCACCTTCGCTCAGGCGTTCAATTCAGTATCCCGGTTTTATGGGTGGCTCCGACTGGGGAGGTATCACGGTCGATGCGGCACGCGGCATCATCATTGCAAACTACAACGACCTGCCTAACTATCTCAGATTGATTACGAGAGGCGAGGCGGATCAACTTGGCTGGCTTCCCCGCGAGAAGCAGCGCGGACAACTCCGCGCTGCTGCTGCTGACCCGCAAGTCGGGGCGCCCTATGCTGTCGTCATTAATCCGGGCTGGCGAAATGGTCGAACGGGGCTACCCTGTAAGCAACCTCCTTATGGCGGAATTCGAGCGATAGAACTTCGAAGCGGAAAGACCCTCTGGGATCGTCCATTGGGAGATGCTCGTTCCAACGGACCATTCGGAATTCCGTCGATGCTGCCTGTCGAAATGGGCACACCCAACAACGGCGGATCGGTGGTCACGGCGGGCGGATTGATCTTCATCGCGGCAACGACCGACAACCTCATTCGTGCGCTCGATATTGAGACGGGAGAGACTCTTATGGAGCGATACTCTGCCCGGCGGCGGACAGGCCACGCCCATGACTTTTGAGATGAACGGGCGTCAATACCTTGTGGTCATGGCCGGTGGCCATCATTTCATGGGAACACCGGTCAGCGATCAGCTTGTTGCTTATGCGCTTCCAGCGAACTGACCTCACGATACAAGGGCCGCGTGGGCGCTGCTTCGTAGCGCGCTTGGAGGTTGAGGGCGCTTCGGCGAATGGTGCGTGCCTTCAAGACGACGCTCGCGCCCGGCCTCTGCTTTCAGCTGGATAGGGAAATTATGCTCCGCCGCGTTGTTGTCATAAGTGATCTTTCCGTCGAACGAGACGGTCCAACGGCGATCGCGTTGGCTACCGTCCGGATGCTGCGGAGAAACGGGATCGAAGTAACGTATGTCTGCGGCGACGATGGCTCGAATGAAGCTCTCACGGATTTGGGTGTGCGCGTCGTCTCGCTTGGCGGACTTGAATTGGTAACGGCATCACCGATCAATGCGGCGTTCGCCGGGCTTTTCAATTTCAAGGCTGCCAATATTCTGCGAAGGGTGATTAGGGAAATAGACGGGGAGGGCGTTGTCTACCATCTGCACAATTGGTCGAAGATACTGTCCCCCTCGATATTCAGTGTTCTCAGCCGCGTATCCGAACGGCTATTCATCTCTACGCATGATTTTTTTCTGGCATGCCCCAATGGGGGTTATTTCAACTTTCAGAGGAAATCGACCTGTGAACTTGATCCCCTGTCTTTTGCGTGCGTAACCACGAACTGTGATCGGCGCTCGTATGGAGAGAAAATGTGGAGGATCGTTCGCGCACTGATGCGGCGAGGCCTTATCCGTCTCTCAAGCAAGCGCCCGACGATCCTGGCCGTACACGAGGGTATGGTCGACTATTTGGTCCGCGGGGGCATCTCTCGGGAGGCGATACAGGTTTTGCGAAATCCGGTGTCGCCTTGGTCAGATACGAGAATTGCTGCGGAGAAAAATAGCAAGTTTCTATTCGTCGGCCGCCTCGAACATGATAAGGGAGCCGACCTGTTGGCTGCGGCAGCGCGAGCGGCAGGGATACAACTGCAAATTGTCGGCGACGGGCCGCTGCGGTCGGATCTGGAGCGCCTTTATCCTGAAGTCGAGTTCATGGGTTGGCAATCGAGAGAGCAGGTGGCGGTCATAGCGCGCGGCGCCCGGGCGGTCGTGGTGCCTACGGCGTCACGGGAGACCTTTGGACTGGTGGCTTTTGAAGCCCTTACAAGTGGAATTCCCGTGATAATCTCCAAATTCGGGATCGCTGCTGATGAGATTACACGGAATGGCCTGGGATTTGCGTGCGATCCCTACGATCATGGCGAACTAACTCGATTGCTGCGGGAGATGGCTGGGAATACCGAAAAGCTGGGTCAAATGAGCCAGGCTTGCTGGGAAAGGCGAAATACCATCACGTTAACAAGCCGCCAGTGGGAAGAGCGGCTCCTGAGTCTCTACGAGGACGCGGCGGGAAACGCTGCCGAGATCGGCCGGACCTGATGTCATTCAAGCATGTCGCAATTCGTCATCTAGCCAATATCGCGGCTGCTTCCGGGCTGGCAGGACTCGCCGCAGGTCGATACGGCGGTGTTGGTTCGATCTATATGCTTCATAGCATTGTGGGTGATGATTATTTTCTTCCTAAAGAAAATGTTCAGACCAGTGCCGGTTTTCTGGAAAAGATTATTCGACATTGTATCTCGCGGCGGATTGCTGTCGTGTCTCTGTCGGAGGCTATGCGGCGGATCGAGTTCTGGATCGGCAGAGCGGTTTGTCTGTTTCACGTTCGATGATGGTTATCGTGACAACCTGAGCATCGCGCTCCCGATTTTCAGGAAATATCAGCTTCCATTCACCGTTTTTGTTACGAGCGCTTTTATTGATCGGCGGCAGGTTGATTACTGGTGGGCGCAGCTACGCTATCTGGTGATGGACCATTCGGTGACGGTCGGCGACGTTCTTAAAGAGCGGATCCCGATGACGTCGATTGAGGAGAAGCGGCGGGCTTACAAGAGGATAAGGGGATGGGTCGATAACGGTACAATTGGGAAAGCGGCGCTTGAAACGCTGTTTGAGCAACACCGCGTGCCTGTATCGGATTGTCTTGATCGCGATGCTTTTAGCGCCAGCGAATTAGTAGAGGCGGCCAAAGAGCCTCTGTTGGAAATTGGAGGGCATACGGTATCGCATTGTCGATTGTCGCAGCTCGACGAACAATCCGCGCTGGACGACATGAAGCAGAACAAGCTGCAGCTGGAAAGCCTCATAGGGCGGGAAGTTCGGCATTTCTGTTACCCGTTTGGAGACGAAGCCAGCTGCGGCGAACGTGAGTTTCGGCTGGCTGAGGCCGCCGGCTTCAAGACAGCGGTGACCTCGCGTATCGGAAACTTATTTTCTGATCATTTGCAGCATCGCTTTGCTCTGCCGAGATTGCGTTTTCTCGGACCGTGCGAGGGACTTGGCTTTATGGAGAGCCAGAGGTGCGGGGCAATTACCGCCCTACAAACGGGCTTCGGAAATCCGGTCAGGGTTTCCTAGCGATTTAGATGAAACAAGACGTTCAAAAAAAAGCGGTTTGGATGATCAACGGCCACTTCGTGGCTCAGCAAATAACCGGCGTCCAGCGTTATGCAAATGAAATCGTACGAGCGCTCGACCGAATCCTGTCAACGAATCCAGATGTTGCGGATTGTCTCGATTTTCAGCTGATTATGCCTCACTCTTCGGTGCGGCCGCCGCTAAGGAGCATCGTTGGCCGGGTCACCTCAGTCGGATCAGGGCATTTGTGGGAACAGTTGATACTGCCTTGGTATCAAAACGATGGCATATTAAGCCTTGGCAATTTCGGTCCTCTGATTGCGCGCCGTGGCGTAGTTTGCATACATGATGCGAACACTTTTTTGGAACCGGAAAGCTACTCGAAGACTTTCGGAAGCCTCTATCGCGCCTTGCTGCCGCTAATAGGGCGGCGAGCCGAACGTGTTGCAACCGTTTCTGAGTATTCCGCCGGCATGCTGGTGCAGTTCGGTGTCGCTTGCCGGGATAAGATCTTTGTTGCGGCGAATGGGCACGAGCACGTTCACGACTGGGATTCGCGGAAGGCGACCCTTCCGCTTATCAGCTCATTAAAGCGGCCCTACGTCCTGCTTCTCGGAAGCCAAGCAAAGCACAAGAACATTGGTGTAGTGCTTGCTGGCGCTCGCATTCTTGATGAGGCCGGCATCGATCTTGTGGTGACGGGCGGAAGCTCGAATATATTCCAAAGTACCTCGATGTTGCGGGCGCCGAACATACACTATTCAGGCTACGTCAGTGATCACGACCTGGCGGCTCTTTACGGGAAAGCGCTCTGTCTTGCTTTTCCGTCAACCACCGAGGGATTCGGCCTGCCGCCCTTGGAGGCGATGGCGATCGGCTGCCCGGTCATATCGTCAAACACGCCATGTCTTCGAGAAGTCGGAAGCGATGCGGTTTTATATGCTGATCCTTTTATGCAAACTGATTGGCCGCGAACGATTATCGATCTACTGAAATACGAAGACCTCCGTCAGGCTCTCATCGCGAAAGGCAAAAAAAGAGCAAGCCGATTTTCTTGGACGCGCAGCGCTGAGATCTACATGAGCGAGTTGCTTGAAATCAGCGGGTCTCGGCAGCGCTGATCCGCCGCTTCGGGAGGGTTACAGTCTTGTGTAGTGTTAGGAATCCCGGTTCGCTTGAACTAGCAGCCTCAATAAAATGAAATCGTTTGACGCCATGAGCGTCTGGATCGAGTGCATTGCCCATGTGGACTATTGAAAACCAGATTACGCATACCGGAAATCGTGCAGCCGGATTTGACTATTTGCGACTGACTTTGTCGATCATGATCATCGTCTATCACAGCGTGGCAATCTGCTATGGCACGGAGGCGGAAATCCCGCTGTGGACGGGATGGCATCGCCCTTTCGTCTATTTTATGGTGCCTAGCTTTTTTGCGTTAAGCGGGTTTCTGGTTGCGGGAAGCCTTGAGCGGAATACGATTCCGGCTTTCATTTCTCTGAGGGCTCTTCGGATTTTTCCGGCTCTTTCTGTCGAAGTCCTCGTTTCAGCTTTTATCATAGGGCCGCTCGTTACCACGATTGGCCTATTCGACTATTTTTCAAGCGTGGAATTTTTTAATTATTTCCGAAACCTCGTCGGCGACATTCAATATCATCTACCCGGCGTCTTTATCGACCAGCCGATGAACGTCGTGAATTCCCAGCTCTGGACCGTGCCCTTCGAGCTTGAATGTTATTTGGCGATCGTCGGCCTGGCGTTGGTCGGTCTTGTCAGACGGCCGTATTGGCTGCTTGCCGTGACATTTGGATTGATCCTGGCTTTGATCGCCAAGGCCTCCTTTATCGGCCCTATATGGCAATTCGCTATGCCTGGCAGAGGGCTCATAGCGTGTTTTCTTCTTGGCGTGTCGTTGTACAGACTACGGACGGTTATACCTTACAGTCCGCTTCTTCTGTTCGTTTCGTTGGCGTTGTATTGCGGATTGTGTTCCTTTAACTCCACGCTTCCGTTAACGACCCTCCCGGTCGCCTACATGACGATGTTTCTTGGGCTTCAGGATCCCCCGCGTTTCTCGCTGGTCAAGGGAGCCGACTACTCATACGGAATGTATTTATACGGATATCCGATACAGCAATCGGTCTATTACTTTTTTCCGCAGTATAGGAATCCGTATTTCAATATAGCCGTCAGCCTGGTGCTGGCCGGGCTACTGGCCTACCTGTCGTGGACTTTCATCGAGTCGAAATTGCTTGATCGAAAGAAGGCGGTAGTTTCGTTCGTTTCGTCGGTGCGTTGGCCGCGTTTTTTACAAAGAAATCCGTCGCAGATTTGATCGTTTCAAACGGAGCCGCCTTTTGAAAACTGCGGAAAATTGTAGAGTGAGGGACTGACTGGATCGACTGATCGCCAATCATGAATCGACCTCAGTCCAATTCGAGGATCCGCTGCGGCGACAGGCGTCCATTGACGAGATCACCGATCGCAATCAGATTGCCTTTGAGCCGACCGCGGCGGTCTACCCATGCTTCGGGAAGCACGCTTCGAAAAATATTCGCCAAGATGTTTCGAAGGATCCGTTTTGCGGCCATCGCGTTCGCAAAGGTTCCCTTGCGCGCCAGATAGATCGGGTTGGCAACCTGAGAATATCCGAGACGCACGCCTGACGTTCGGCCTCGCTTGGTCCCAAGATGGACCCCCTGCATTTTGTTCGATTTGATTATCTTGCCGTAAGGCGCGAGTTGCCGAGAAAAATCCACGTCCTCCTGCCAACCGTAAAGCGGCAGGTTCTCATCGAACAGAAGGCTGTGTTGGCGAACGGGAGCCAGGCGAAACGACATATTGCATCCGTAGGCACCGTGAAGCTCGAACGAACGTTCATCAGGCGCTTTTTCGGATTCCGCCAGTATCCGCAGCCCGTCGTTGATAGATATGCCCGGGCCGTTGATGCCGTCATCCAGAAGAAATCCGGTCGCGCCGGCGACGTCCGGTCTTTCTTGAAACAGACGTTCGACTTCCGCCAGGTAGTCGCGCGACGGAAAAAAATCGTCGTCAAAGAAGACGATTGCGTCCGCGTCAGAGCACTCTGAAAGAATTCGATTGCGTTGGGCGGGCAGCCCCCGCGCGCCGCTCACCACGAGAACAGGGGAGGGGAAGGCGTCAACCGCGGCACGCTCGACGTCGTTTGGTGAGGCCGGACAAATAATGAGCCGATCCGGAAGCCTCGTTTGATCGGCAAGAACGCGAAGGGTATGAGAAAGAACGTCGCTCCGACCTGCCGTCGCGATGCCGACTATCAAATGTAGTGGCTTGATCCGCATGGGTTGCCGTGTACCAACGTCGCCATTTCGCTCAAGCCCGCCTTCCAATATCCACTCCGTATCGCAAATAAGCGTTGCTGTGTTCGAAACAAAAAAGACAATTGTTCGCCGATGGGGAGATAAGTACGACTGAAACAAACATCGATAGAATACCGCGCTAACGTAGGAAGATATGAAAGTGTATTCAATGAGATCGTACGAGGTTTTAGCTCCTTTCGGCAACAGGATTAACGGCGGCCCGAGCCGGCCTTGACTTCTGCAACGCGCCGAGCCCGCAGATGGCTGAATTAGCCTTGTCTCTTAACCGAATACTCTTAGTCCGCCTTTTGAAATGTTGCGGGACGGCGCAATACAAAGATAACCTGCCGCTTTAGGTTGGAGTGTTCAGCGTCTGCTCCGACGGGAGGGCCAATGTCGTTTCTAGCGGCCGCAACGGTCGGTGCCATTGAGGCTCGGAGCAATTACCAGGCACAGAGAGCTTAGTTCGAAATGCCATCGTCGAATGCGAATCGAAATCGTAAAGCATTTCGAGAACGATAAGGGAATCATAGAGTGCAAAGTTCCGCGAGGCAAAGACAGTGCATCGTTCTTATGTGCGACGATGGATATCTTTTCCCGTCATCGGTGTGTGCTAAGCAAGCGCGTGCGCATGCGCCTGAAAGCACTGACGTCGTAATTTTCATTGAGACGAACGAATTAACTGATGAGCGCAAGCGTATCCTGGAGGATGCTACTGGCGCGATAGTTCGGACGGTTCCAAAGTGGCTTATCGAGAAGCTGGACCGATCCGTCCCGGAAGGATTTTTCCGAACCCACGTCAATCGTGCGGCGCTATTTCGCTTATTCGTCGCGCACATCCTGGACGAGTCGTATGAAAGGATCGTCTATCTTGATGGCGATATACAGGTGCGGAGATCGCTGGAACCGTTGTTGACGATGGCGTTGCCGCAAGGAACGGTGGGCGTTGTTCCGGACTGGGTCGCACTTCACAGCGCGGACGGGTGGCCGCATGTGGAGGCCAATCGCGCTTACATGAAGAAGCTGGACTTTCTGCCAGAGCATTGGTCTTCGTACTTCAATTCCGGCGTTATGGTGGCGTCGCCGGATACGTGGAACGACATTGGTCCTAAAGCTCTCGATTTTCTCATCGCAAGGCCCGAGGCCTGCAGACTTCACGACCAGAGCGCGCTTAACCACGTTTGCCGCGGCCGGACGACCCGTTTGTCGCTCCGCTGGAATTTTCTGAGGCAGTATATGCCGTTGCCGGCGTACGACATTATCGATCCTGCCATTCTGCATTTTGTTGGGCGCCTGAAGCCCTGGGATGGCGCCTACTACCCGTGGACGAAGACGGAGTTTCAGCCTTACGTCGAGATGGCCATCGCGCTGAAGGGAGCGGGCGTGAGGTGGAATCGGAAATCAATGTCTCAGCGGCTAGCTTATCATTTCAAACCGTTTCTGAGGCGCGATGAGTTCGCAGATGCTGCATATCGCCGGGCTATGAATGAGGCTATTCTTCAGGAATGCCGTCAAACGCAACCTTGATATGAAGGGTCCTTGATATGAAGGGTCCTTGGCGTTATGGCCGCTACGAGCTCTAAACGTCACTTGCTCGCCGCTCATAGGTCAACCCCGTCGGGAACGTTACGGTTAATTCGGGGCGCCCGAATTAGACCGGAAAGCCGGTTAACTGCGCGATGAAATTACGGTATCGTCCGTTCGTTCGGTCTAATAGTTTTGTCCCAGTCGGGCAATTGCCGTGTGGGGTTGCAGCTGAGGATCATTGGTGAAGGTCTCAACGATAGACACTAAGGATCACCTTTTTGGGTTGGATCTCCTGCGGCTGTTTGCAGCATGTCTGGTCGTGTTTGATCACTTGGGGTCATTTTCGTCGACACGCCCGGATGTCGGAACCCCGTTAGCATTTCCATCTCTCAACTTCGTTGCCCGTTTCGGTTGGGTGGGTGTGGAAATATTTTTTGTAATATCGGGTTTTGTTATCGCGTTGAGCGCCAAGGGCGAAACGACAGGCCGGTTCGTAAAGCGACGTATCGTTCGGCTGTGGCCAGCGCTCGCTGTTTGCTCGTTGATCGCTGCGTTTGCGCTCTGGTTCATCGATACACCGGTCTCCGAAATTCTAGGCTCCTTCTTACGATCTATTACGATGTCTCCCATCGGCCCCTATGTCGATGGTGTCATATGGTCTCTTCTTGTCGAGGCGATGTTCTATCTGCTTATTACGCTGGTGCTGTTTAGACGGCAATTTCACAATCTAGATCGGTTTGCTGCCGCGCTCGGTTTCCTCAGTGCGGGATTCCTTTCGATCTCCGCTATATCGCTTTTGCTTGCGACGACCGATTTGCATGCACTGTTTTCGCTTTTCGAGCGCTTTATCTTCAAGTTCACGCTTTTGCGGTTCGGTGTTTTCTTCTCTTTGGGAATGACGATTTGGCTGGCTTTCGAATATGGTTTTACCAGGAGCCGGTTGGTTTTCAGCGCTGTCTGGGCTGGGTTCTGTGTCCTTGAAATTGTGATACACGCCGCGTCCGATAATACGTTGGCAGCGTTCGTTTCTCCGATCCCGCTGATCGAGGCGATGTTTCTCCCGGCGATGCTTTGGGTCGCTTCCGTCGCTGTGTTGCTGTTCAGCGTTCTTTTCAAGGTCCAGATCAGCGCGACGATCAACAGTCGTTTGGCGAAGAAGCTCGGCTTACTGACCTATGCGCTGTACCTAAATCATTACACGCTCGGCCGCGTAGTTGTTTATAAGCTGATATCGGATCACGTCGCGCGACCATTGGTGCTGGCGTCGACTCTTGTTCTAGTTTTTGGTTTGAGTTGGCTGGTTGTTACCGGGCCGGAACCCGTCATTCAACGTTGGTTGCGGAAGTTGTTTAACCTCAATGTGTCGGATCGAAATCAGCGTGAGGGCTATCGTATCCCGCTGACGCCCGGTGCCCGATGAGCCGGCCGACCGTTGCTTGTATGAAAGATTGAAAAGTCTGGCTCGATGGCTGCGCGACAAGAGACGCGCGACGCGATCAAGCGGGCCTGGTTTAAAATGTGTCAGATTACAGGTTAGAAGCGGCTTGCTCTTGGGCGGCAATCGTGGCCGAAGCTTGCGACCTTAGGCGAGGAGGGAGCTCTAACTAAGGACGTGACCGTGATACGGATTTTTGCAGATGGCTTTTGCGCCGTTTAACGAATGAAAGTCCAACTAACCCAGCCGATGCCGCCCCACATCGTGCAGCTGATCGCGATGGCCAACACCCAAGGCCATGGTGACGAGTATTGCAGCGGCGGTGCGTGCCGGATTGCAGCCTCCGGGCCAGGGTGCGTAAACCTTCCACCACTGCGAAGTTTGGGCTGTGGAGGAAGATATTGATGTTCCAATGCTGACATGGACTATCCATTGCCAAATCGACCAGACATCAACTGAATTAAACATTCAGTCGGGCTGATGGTTCAATTGTGGCAGTCCTCCGACAAATTGGCTTTGCTTTGAGCGATAGCAACTGCCTCCGCGCTTTCAATTGTGGTCCAAGAGTGTTGCTAAACGGTTAGCGGATCCTCCGCATTTTGACCGAACAGAGAGCCCCGGGCGGGTTGCCAACCGCGGAGTTTTCCACATCCCCTCGAAAAATGTGGATTACCGCCGAAGCGTAGATCGGCCGTGCCGATTGCCCAGCAAAAGCCTCTTTTCGCCAGCCACATTTTCTGGCGAAAAAACTGCTTTTTGGGCCGATTTCGTTCCCCCGCTTTTGAGGACCATGAGATGAGTCGGAAGAACAATAAAACGGAAAGGAGCTCTCGCCAGCCGATCAAGCGCGCCGAACTCGAACACGCCATAGCTGATCTTGTCAGAGCGGATTGCGAACAATTTGTCGGCGTCATTCTCGAGCGTGTGACGCCAGACCCATCCGGCGGGAATAATTGGGTCGTGAAGGGAATTAAGTATGGCGGTGCGGATCGAGCGCTGTGCGATGCTGCCTTGTCCGCCTCTGTAGCTCAGAAAGCGCTCCAGTTTGATCTATCCGATTGAGGACGCACGAACTGATCCGCCTCCGTTTTTGCGACGTTGCATCCTGGAAGGCCCGGCTCGGCGTTTTCTTTGCGGTGAGGATTTAGAATAGCAGCCACAAAACGCCGTGGGCGATCCAGCGTGCTGGACCGAGATTGATGCCTCTTTGTCCCAAGAGGGTCACCAATACGGATCCCATTATGATTGCCGCCAGACCAAAGGCGATACCACTCCAACGCTCACACCAGACGCGATCTCTGTTCGTTGCGCTCGGGTATTTGAATCCGTTGATGATGAGATAGCCGGCTGCCGTCAAAGCTAAAAGCACCTTGAGAGCAAGCCGAAGGAGCTCACCAAGGGTCATTTCGACAAGGCGCTTGTCAAGCAAATCAAGCGGAAAGATCTTGTGAAAGACGATGTATGCGGTCAGCAAAAGAACCAGCAACCGGAGAACGGTTGCGCTCCAGCGTTCAAACCCGCTAGCGTCCGACGTCTTTGAGTTCAAAGAAAAGCCGCTGTTGATATCGAGTGCTTCGTGATCAAATGAGGTCAGAATATCAATTATCGTGCGTGCGAAAAGCCGAAAAGAATATGCGCTTCGAGATATCTTAGGGCGGAGTCCGATCTTCCCGCTGTGACATTTATTCGCAGGCGAGCGCTTCTTAAAAGGAATCTGCTCGAAATACGGGTTCTTGCCAAGATCGCGACGATTTAGAAAATCCTATTTTCAGCAATAGTCTTTCCAATGCAAAAGGATCGTTTGATCCTCCTCAATCGCAGAGTGTCTCGGCGGCTGCGGGCGAGGGGCATAAATATTGAGGCATGCGACCAGTTCAGTGATGATGCCTGTGAGCCAGGACGGGATCGCGATCCGCCCGGCGGGAACGATCCGCATTTCGATCGCCGATTAACCACCGAAAAAGTGCTTGCTGTAGTCGAGGCCGAGAACGGCGCGTCATCAACAACACGGGCAGCACCGCATTCAGCGCTATCCAAGCTGAGAGTGCGATACTCGATTTGGACATCGACGGACTCCTGGTCGGAATAACCTGGACGTCGATGACAGGTTCCGGCCAAGTCTCGATTAGCGGAGCGTGCAGATGTGAAAAATCCAGGATTTTGACGGAACAAACCCGTCGTTGCGGGTTCGTTGTCTCGCATGGAGGCGCTGACCGAGCACTCTGTGACGTTGTCCAGTCTGCCTCAGTAGCTCAGAAAGCACTCCAGTTCGATTTGTCCGATTGAGGAACGCGCGAACCATTTAGATATTATATCGTGGTCGATCAAAATCAGGCTTGGGTCAATTCGCTGCGGGAGAGGATTCGGAATTGCAGCCGGAGAGCGCCAGGGGCAATTCAGCGTGCTGCGCCGAGACCGGTCCGCTTTCGCCCCAGAAGGGTCATGAGGATTCCATGCTGTGCCGCCACGCGGAAGGCGATGCCACTCCAGCCCTCACCCAGGCGCGATCTCTGTTCGCGCGCTCGGATATTTGGATCCTTCGATGACGAGATGGCTGGCTACCGTCGTTGAAGCCAGTGAAAAGATTCTGTGGAATACGACGTAAGCGGCCCGAAAAGAAACCGGCAGCGGTTGCGCTCCAGCGTCCAAACCCTTTAGCATCGAATGTCTTTGAGCTTAAAGAACAGCCGCTGTTGATATGGCGTGCTTCGATCAGTTGATATGGCGTGCTTCGATCAAATGAAATTGCTTCCAATTATCATGCTTGCGAGAAGCCGAACGAACAAGCGCTTCGGCATTTCTGTAGCGAAGAGCGAGCCACTGGAGATCAGCAAATTTCAGATACGTCGTACACAGCAGATCGTTTCGATTATTTAAACTCCATACGCGGGATATCGGCGTTTGTAGTTCTATTGTATCACTGCTGGATGGCCTCATATGAAGCTTTGAATGGCGGCCTCAACGCAGCATTCAGCTCGGGGCCGAACGTCGCTCATTACATCGTTGAGAAGCTCATGGCCGGCAGGGCGGCTGTTGTGATCTTCTTCGTTTTGAGCGGGTTTGTGTTGGCTCATTCACTAAAGCTCCAGCCGCTGTCTTTCGGCAGATTTGCAATAAAGCGTTTTTTCCGGATTTTTCCGGCATTCTTTTGTGTCTTACTCGCGAGCTATCTGCTGCATTCGATAGTCGGCATCAGAAGCGATCTCGGAACGCAGTTTTTGATGGACGCTATCGTCAAAGCCGATCTTTCCACGATTGGTTTTTTGAAGGCCTCGATGTTTTGGGGTACGGAAAATGTTATGAAGCTCGATACGGTGATGTGGTCTCTCGTGCACGAGATGCGCATCTCCCTTCTGTTTCCTTTCATCCTGTGGTTTGTGTTACGCGAGAGATGGCATGCGGTCGGAGTTTTTGCCCTTTTCTCTATTTTTTGTACGTTATTGTCTTTCTTCTTGAACGGCAAAATGTCGAATGGAGTTGAGGAAACAACAGTAGTCGCCTCGCTGCTTGCCACAGGGTTCTTTGTTGTTTTTTTTGCCGTCGGTGCGTTGCTTTGTATTGAAAAAGAGCGGCTAGCGTCGAAAGTCGCTGCCTTGGAGCCTTGGCAAAAAGTTCTCTTGTTCTTAGCTACCATCGCCTGTTTGTTGAAATCAGGAACGGCGGTTCCGTCGGACTATATTCATGGGCTGGGTGCCGTAGGATTGATCTTGCTCGCACTGGGTTCGATTCGGTTTCAACAGATGCTTGTTCATCACGTCCTCACATGGTCGGGGCGAATTTCTTACGGTATATATTTGGTACATCTGCCGGTGATTTACGTCGTGACCCAATATTTCGACGTACGAGGTTTGGCATTGGTGCCGATCGTTATTGTCGTGTCTTTACCTCTCGCAGAGGCTCTGAACAGGTTTATCGAAATTCCGGCGAATGATTTCGGCAGGCGTCTCGTATCGCGACCGGCCACCCGTCCGGAACTGAGTCCAGCATCATAACTGGGTCCACCATCAAGATTGCTTTTGCCGCTGAAACCGGTGCACTAGGTTCGTTGATCCTGCCGTAAACATTCGACGCCCTCGCCAGCCGCAAGATGGCCGAGCGCCTGGATATTGCGTACCATCAGGCGCACTAATTGCCTTTCTGGAGTTGACCAGAGGGACAAAGAGGCCAGCAGGGTACGTTTTTCACTAAACGAATGGTTGCGGCACTAACGCAATCTGTTGCGGCGATTATGCGAAGAGACGATTGTTTGCCTAACGGTGAACTCGAAGTCTTTGCGCACCTTTGCCGGCTATCGGGCGATGATCGATTATTACCGCGATCCTGCGGCCTGAGCCGGGGCCGCAAAATCGCCGCTCGCCTTGTCGGGTGCCCAGACCTTCTGCCAGAGATCAAGGCGTGGCTTCAAAGGATCGGCCCCGACCACTACGCCCGAGTTGGTGAAATAAAGAAGTCGATCTACCGAAGGCTCGTGCTTGGGCCAAATCGGTAAATCGTCTCCATTGGGATCGCCGGTTTTGGCGAATTGTACCCAGTAGCCGCTTACGATACGGGCCATAGTCCTGTCGGCGGCGGTTGCTTTTCCTCCCACAAAAGCGGATGGAGTGTCGAAAGCGAACGGAATCTCAAAGCTGTGTGGCGCGCCGAGGCTGTTATCTCGAAATGCTTCATTCACGTAGCCAAAACGATACAGCCATGTCGGTTGTCCAGCCATGGCCATCTCGTCGGCCAAGTGACGCGCCGGCTCCACCATCGCGCGGTCTGCAAAGACTTGCTGGTTTAGTTCGTCGAGAGAATTATCGCCGCGCGGATCGTAAATCCTGCGTGCGCTAGCGTCGTCCGCGCCAAAAGCTGAGAACAATTCGTTCTTGTCGCGTGCTGCCCCGATCGGCAAGTCTCTATCGTTGGCGCCAACCATGACGGGGACCATCGCCTGCCGGCGGCTAGCCAAGATGGCCTCGGGCAAATCCACGATGAGCTTGCCGTCTTGGATCGCGCCAGCGAAGCCGGGGACGTGACGCCCGGCAGAAAGAGCCGTGATCTCGTCGTCCATTTCGGAGTTTTCCAGTAGTGTGCTAGCCGGAAGTGCACGCAAACCCGACAAAGCTGCCTCGCCGTCCGCCGTTATGCCGATCGCTCGTGCGTAATCACGACCGGACTTTTCCGCCGTCGAGAGATCGTTGAGGGGCATGACCTTGGCGCGGGACGTTGGAACACCCGGCGACTGGATGATTGCACGATGGAAGAGACCTTTGGACAGCGGCGATGTCAGGTGAACCATTACCGAACCGCCGCCAGCGGACTCGCCAAAGATAGTCACATTGGACGGATCTCCACCGAAGGCGGCAATGTTGCGCTGGATCCATTGCAGGGCCGCTCGCTGGTCCATATGGCCGTAATTGACATGGAGTTCGTCGGGAGTCTCGGCGGTAAGCGCGGGATGCGCGAAGAAACCGAAGCGCCCGACGCGATAGTTCATGCTAACAGCGACGACGCCTTGCCTGGCAATGTTATCCATTGGATATATCGAGGTCCGACCGGCGATCAGTGCGCCGCCGTAAATCCAGACCATCACGGGCAGCTTGCCGGATGAATGGTTCTCAGGCCGCCAGATATTGAGCGTGAGGCAGTCCTCGGATTTCGGGACGTCGTCCGGCTGCATGCAGGCCGGACCGAATTTATCCGCCGCCAATACACCCTCCCAAGAAGGGACAGATCGAGGTGCGCGCCACCTTAAGGCGCCGATCGGAGGGGCGGCATAAGGTATCCCCTTGAAGCTGGTCACGCCGTCGACGGTAATGCCACTGAGACTGCCGGAGTCTATTCGGACCACGGGAGCTTCGCTAGCTGCGAGCTCGGCGAATAGCGCCAACGCCACGAAGATCGCCAGGCCGGCGATCAACGCTGGGGTCGGGGGGAGTTTAGGCATAGAGGCTCCGGTTCGTTTCACGGACTCAAAGTAGGCGCTTGCAAGCGTACAGGAACCAGTTCGGAAACAAATAAGCGTGAATCCGCATGACGGCGATGCGCGGTTCATTCGCCTGTTGTCGACGCCTGCACAGCCGCCGCGCGATTTAGAGAGGATCCGAAGCCTCACTTCGCACTTACAGTACGACCTTTAATTATTTGCCATACCGTTCTGCCATGCGCTGGCGGTTCGCTGCTAGCGTCGCCAGATTCTTCGGATGACCAGTGTCGCGCCAATAGCGACAAGAGCTGCCGCTAACGCGTCCCAGCGAATTTCTTCGCGAGGAATTCCACCGTAAACATGTAGCGCGTGGCGCAGAACGGCTGCCGTCAAAACAGCGGCTATGGCAATGACAAAAAAATGCCGTAGCCGAAAGGACCGCGGATCCAACATACGACTTCCCCCGATGTGCCGTATCGCAGTTGCAAGCGTGCCGCCTCATTCCCCGAAGGCGTGACCTGTCCACTGCGTCTCCGATAGTTAAGAGCTGAAGATACACCCACTGTCTGGCGACCTTGAAGCCCGATTTTAGCTGAGAAAGTCGGCCGGGAAACCTGGATTTGGATTTAACCGACACGAGTACGGTTCGGAAAATAAAACTATTTAACCAGCTGATTTAGCGAATGTATTTATGATTTTATTTGATCGGATTTACGGATCCCGCAGCGCTCGGTCGCAAAGCTTGCCTTGAGGACTACCGTTCCTGCGCATGAAGCAATGAGAACCGCTTGCGAGGATTTGGCTCGAACTCGGAATTGCGAGTTTCGCTTGTCGACGTGATATCGATGTTGAGTTTTTTGACCGCGCAGGGCCGGACTTTACAGTGAGCAGCTCGTTGGAGCGCTTTGGGAAATTCAACAATGTGGGCCCCAGCCTCGCGCAGAACTCAATTGGGGTGATCCGGCTTTCCGGTGATCTTGGATGAACGCTCCCACCATCATATTGAATCTCGGTGACGTTATTGTGCCTCGGCCGGCAGAGACGGCAACGCCAGGATCAAAAAAAACAGACAGGAGTGGCGCCGGTGACCATGCGCTCTCTGGGCGAAGATTCCCGCGGCGTTTGCAGATTTCAGCATGGTTAAGGTGGATGAGTTTATGAGCGGCGCCGGCGGCGGTCGGTCGAAGCTAAAGACCATTGACGGCCATAACTTGCCATGCTGCACTGCGATCGTTGCGGCGCTATGAGCGATGGCGCAATGAGCGATATTGTCGAAAGGGTATTGAGTTCGGCAGATCCTGGTGTCGGTCCGGGCCCGGGAAGTCGTCATAAATTACATTTGCTAGCTCGTGTCGACGGGCCAATTTTGTTGCCTAGCCAATACCAGTTCGAGATAAATTTTTGACCAGCGTAGCTTCAGAAATACCTCCACCAAGCAAGTACATCAAAGAGATTGAGGGGCTGCGAGCCGTCGCAGTCATCTCGGTGCTTCTGTTTCATCTCGGTTTAGCTGAAGTGTCCGGCGGCTTCGTCGGGGTCGACGTTTTCTTCGTTATATCCGGATACCTGATTACGGGTATTCTTTTTGCTGGCTTAGAAAGTGGCGATCTATCGCTGTCGACCTTCTATGCCAGGCGCGTATTGCGCATCGCGCCAGCGCTCTTTGCTACGCTCGCCTTTACGGCCAGCCTGTTCTTTTTTGTCCTGCCGCCGCAATTCACCGAGGACCTGAAGGCTTCTTTTTTTGCAGCACTGTTGTCATATTCCAATATCTGGTTCTTTCTTACAGTCGACTATTTTACGGACCAATCGACGAACCCGTTGCTGCACACATGGTCATTAGCAGTTGAAGAGCAGTTCTATCTTGTTTTTCCACTGCTGCTTTTGGCTATTCATCGGCTGGCACTAACGCGGTTCAAACTTCACATCATTGCGGTGCTCGCGCTGGTTTCGTTTGTTGCGTCCTGCATCGTCGTACAATCTGGCCGCTCCGAGGCCTTCTATTTCCCATGGCTGAGGGCCTGGGAGCTGCTCGCGGGCGGATTACTCGCCGGTCTTCGTCTGGATCGCATTTCGACGCTCGTTAAATCCGTACTCTCGGACGCCGGCCTGGCGCTGATTTTAATCAGCTGCCTCAAGTTCACCGACACGATGGTGTTTCCGGGGTACTCGGCATTGGTGCCGGTCCTTGGAGCAGTGGCCATCATATCGGGTGTAAACGGCCGTGGCGCCTCCAATTATCTGTTAAGCGCGCCTCCAGTTACATTCATTGGCAAAATCTCCTATTCGCTTTATCTCGTCCATTGGCCGATGATCTGCTTGAGCCAAATCGTGTTCAGCTGGGGCGGGACAAAAACCAAGCTTGCGATTTTGATCGCGATCGTCATTCTTTCTTGGGCTAGCTGGCGGTTTGTCGAGACACCGTTCCGGCGATTGACCGGCATCATTCCGTCCCGCTCGGTACTTCGCAGGTTCACGGCAGCGGTCGCAATCATGCTTGCCGCAATCACGACCTTTCAGTTCGCCGGATCAAGGTTCTGGAACAGGGCTGATCTCAACACCTATTTGAATGCTGTTATCGCGGATCGGAGTTATTTTCGTTACGGTTCGTGCCTGGTCAATGAAAAAAGCGGGCTTGTTTCCTTTATGGCCGCTGACTGCCTGAGACAATCGGACGTGAAGCCAAACATTCTCCTGTTAGGCGACAGCCATGCCGCTAACCTCTGGAGTGCGCTGACGAGCCGATACGCTGAATATAATTTTTTGCAAGCGAACGGCGTCGGTTGCAAACCGCTCCTCTCGGCATCAGGCGCCCCGAAGTGCGTTGATCTAAATCGCTATATCTTTGACGAGTGGCTCTCGGGTGAAGGGAAAAAAATCGAATACGTCGTATTGGCGGCCCAGTGGGGGGCGAACGACGTCGAGGGACTGAAGGCAACCATCGCTTATCTGAAATCGCAGGGCAAGAAAGTGTTCCTGTATGGGCCGTCGCCGGAATACTTTATCTCTCCCCCCCTTATGATGGTCTACGAGAGGTTGTTAAATCTCGATTTACAGAATCGGTTCATGAAAACGGAACGACGCGATCTGGATTCGATATTTAAAATCGAATTTTCAAGCAGCACCGATTATTTTTCTCCGATCGATGCGTTTTGTTCCAACAAGTGCATCTTGCTCTCAAAAGGGGAGCCAACGATGTTTGACAGAGATCATTTTACGCGTGAGGGCGCGGCGCTAATGGTCAGCAAAATTCCCATTCACCAGTTCGCCGTACACTGAGCAAATTTGATAATCAGAAGCGGTGGACTCGAAATAGCCGTTTAAGCTTCACGGATCGCGGCCATCGTCATGACGTCGCTCGAAGCGATACGCAGCGGTCTTTCCGTCCGGCGTTGCAGCAATACGGCCACCGATCGCTTCCGACGTCCCGCGAAACGGGTCATAGGCAAGACGGCCTACGTTGTTTTGTGGTCGGTTTGGACTGACCTCGGAGCCGGCCGGTAGCCCCAAGGCGACCGCGGATCGAACCGGCAGTGCTGAATGCTATATGCCGCCGCGGTTTTCTCGGTGGATAGTTCGCAGGCGCACAAACTTTCATTCCTGAGGGGTGGCGGCTAAGACGGCAACGCGTCAGAGGCCGGGCCTATCATTCGGAAAAATGAGCCTACGCATTTAGCGGGCATCCCGTCTAATAAAGAATATTATTTATAATCAATCGGTTGGATATTTTTCATATCGACCGGGTAGGGCCCGCAGCGCGAGCAGCTGTCGCCATGGGGCGACCGTCGCGGGGGGGGGGGGCGGTTGCCGGGTTCAAAGAGCGATTGAGCCACTTAAGCCTTGAAGCCGATGCATTAGAAACAGCCACAGAGCGGCGCGTTCTCGCCACATTGCGATCACGATGGTTAGCAAAGTTACCGCCTATTATGGGGTTGGTTAGAAGCGTGGGGACGCTAATGACTACGTTGCAAGCTGTATTTTTGGGGGTAATGCTTGCGTTGATGCCGAGCGTGGCGCTAGTCGCAGCGCTGTTTTGGCGCGAGACAATGGGACTGCCGTCCGACGGAGATGTCGGTCCAGGAGTTTGACGTTTCCCGACGGGAAGGGTGGGTGGCGTGGTAGCGGACGCCGCCTGTTTTCGGTCGCCTTGGAACCAGATCGGGCATGCCTTTGTTAATCCCGGTTACCAAAGGAGGATCCGATGATTTCTCGAACGCGAGCCTTTCGGCTGGTGCCGTTGCTGTCTGCCGCTTTACTGATCGGCGCGGCTGTTCCTGCGGCTGCCCAGGTGGATAACAGCAATGGTCCACGCGGTGTGCCAGCTCTCGGCGACGCTCCACCCCCCGCAGTTGATCAAACGGGCCTACCTCCGGCGCCTCGGGCCGTAAAAGGCGTAGCGGATGAGCCGGCGCCGTCGACAGTCGGTTTGGCCCGACCTGGGCCCGACAATTCAACGGTGATCGTAAAGCCGCGGCCGTGTGGGGTTGTGGCGCATGAAACGGACGGCGTGACGACCTGCATTGGAATTCCAGCCCGCTGATTCCAGAGTTGCGAATGCTCCGCTGCTCCTGGCGTAGCAGCCCGGTCTTGGCGTCATCTCGGTTTTGAATTCCACGTTTAACAAGTGGGCGAGGGCTGCGGTGGTCGGGCCTTCGCGCCACGGCTTGTTGTGATGCCAACGATCCTTCAGCATCGATGGAGCCCGGAGGATATGATTGGTCCTGTGGCCGGTGGCGTTTCGATTAAATCCTCAGCGCGATTGATCTCATTACGGCCGAAATCATTTCGATCTGTCGCATTCACGTTGCGGTCGCTCACGTTGTTTACAAGGGTGACGCAGATATGCGCGCACCGTGCGGAACCATCTAAACGCAGCAGTTAACCTTAATTCTTCCTTTCGATTGTAGATAAAATTTTATCGAATAAGCTCTTACGAATTAGGGATGACGCCTTTCGGTTTTTGAGAAGCTTGGAATATACGAGCCCCGCCGCCGGCGGCTGCGAGCGGCTCCATTCGTCAAACATACTCACTCCGTTGTCGAAACGAACTTGCTCTGCCGTCGTGCAGTGCCGAGAGAAACTTCAATTCGGGAGAGACCAATGGTTCTTGCGTACTGCCTGATTACGACGGGTAGCTTGCTGGCACTGGGCGGATTCGTGGCCATCGCGCTCGACAGGAACGCTTCGCATTCGGTGGCAAACATTTGAGTTTAATTACCTGAGGCAGCGCTATCTCGGATAGCGGTGCGCCACCAATTCCAGGCCTGCATCGGAAGCGAGTGCTACTCAGCTTAAAGATGCCCGCCGATGCCCCGAGAATCGAACGGGTGCTCGTACGGGCTTCATGATCCGGAAAAGTGCGAAGCGGTTTTTCCGAAAAGATCATGCTTCATCAGAGAACTAAAGCGCATGACGATTTAACCAAATCTCATCGCGCTTTAATGCCTGAATTTCGCGATGGCTTCTATCCCGACTAAGTCAGGTAGGCGTCAACCGCATGCGCCAGAAAAATGCAGGCACTGGATAACGCAATAGCTGCAAGAACAAACTCAAACATAACTTAACCCTCAAACATCGACCGCAAACCGTCACTTAAAATCGCGTGCACTTCAGCAATGTTTGCTCGCTTCGAAAAATGGCGTCATTTGAGCAAGAGCGAGGATTAGACGTCGTTTGTCAGGGGGTGTGGCCGTTGCGACACACGCTCGACAGGAGTAGCCGATCCGTTGGAGCCATCTTGGGATTGCGCGCAGTCTGGGCACACCAGGACGAGCTTGGCACCGGTCAATATAAACCTGACCCGCTCGATTCTTAGCGCACTTGCGCATCTGGGACAGATATCACCCATATCACTGACGTCCCGACGCACGACCAACTCCGCTTTTTCGCGGTCAGACATGTCTAGCAGCTTTCGTTCAAGACGAATGTGAACTGGTTCACAGAGCGCGATCCGGCCCATAAAAGTAAGGCCACTTCAGTGGGGGCAATTTCGCGAGGACGGTTCAAAATACCTGCATTCCCTAACCAGACCGATCGGTGAATTCGGCGCCAGCAAAGTCACCCTCGCGCCAGACGAGCCTGCACTGTCGAGCTGTTTTGAAGCCATCTTCCGAGATCATCAATTCGACCGGTATCAAGGGCAAGCGCGAGTGCAGCCGTATGCCGATGCCGCGCTCGGAAGTATCCCGGATCGTGAACGGGAAAATGTCATTCAGAATGCGGAGGAGAGCCCCGCGATTGCAGGGCGTTCGCTCGAACGCCCTCCTGTCAAATTCATTTTCGAGGTTGTCCAACGTAGTCATACTTGGACCCCAGTTAATACTTGGACCCCAGTTAAAAGACGGCCCAGGCTGAGTATGTTTGTCTGGGCTTCCCGTTCGTTACGTACTCTTTCCAGGACGGGCGCAACTGTCCGGAGTTGAGACGCTAGCCGTGACGCGCGCATGTCGCAATCAAGATTGACAGTTAAGATTGATAGCCGCGAAAAGGTTAAATCAGGAACCAAGGATGAGTATGATCGTCCTTCAACCGAGAAGGCAGCGCATCGCTTCGTGAACTTCCGCGCCAGGGACGCCTAAGCGTGCTTGGACCATCGCCAGCGAGATCGAACCGGCCGACGCTGTGTTCTAATCTGTTTTCAAGACCTTGAGGACTTCCATTCGCCTCCGCGGCGAAACTGTGACTGCTTCGCGTATGCGCGGATCCCTCTCTGCGCCGACAACCATGAAGCTTCGCTCGCATCGGAGCGGTGCTTTCGTTTTTGCGATCCGCGAGTTTGGCTACATTGTGGCCGTGTCCCGCTCAAGGCCGCCATACTGCGATCGAGCTTTGAGTTGATCAGATAAAGCAGCCAATCGTGAACGGTATCCAATGCCAGGCCGGCGCCTCATTTTATCCGCGCTGTAACAAGCTACCTATGCTTGGGGCAGCCTTTATCGGAGCACAGCGCGGGCAAGACTGAGCCATAGTTTTGAACAAATGGAACGCCACCATCGATCAATCCAGGTATTCCCAGTTAATTTCGGTAATTGTCCATGCGAAAAATTCTAGTTTTGGTTGAAGTACTTCTGCTCGTGACATTGTGCTGCGGAGCCCACGCCCAACAGCCGCCGATAGCGGGCGCAACGTCGAAGCCGCTCGGAGATTCCGACGTCGATGAGACTTCCGCCGGGCGGTTGTTTGCCGATCGGAGTAACGTCTTCCGGTGAGGTTGTGTTTCCGTTTCTCTGCAAGGGATTCCTCGATCGGAGTAAAGGCGCGGCTGCAATCACGATGACGCCGGCCGAGCAGGAGAAGCCGTCGCCAGAGCCGGCCGCAAGTTTCAAAGAGCCGGAAGAAAAAACTGCTACTAAGAAATCAGATGAGAGCGGGCCAGAGACGAGCCAGCCATCGCCTTCGGCATCCGAAACCGTTTCGTCAGTAAACCCGCCCCAAAAGCGCTCATCAACGGAGTCAAACAGAACGACGCCGTACAGAAAGATTTGCTTGAGCAATTCGGCCGGCTGCGCAGGATACCGAACCTTCGATCCCGCCAGCGAGACCTATCGAGATTTCAGCGGAAGACGTCGCGCCTGTCGTTTTTAGTGCGAGGAGCGCGTCCTTGCGTTGCATTCAGAATTTGTCCGGCGGATTCCTCGAACCTGTACCGAGCCTTCGATCACATTCTCCAGCACCGTCATGTGTACAACTGGGTTGAGGATCAGGCGGAAAGCGCGACGGTGGCGACGTGGCAACCTGCAGGGACACGCAGCGTCCTCTCAAATAGTTGAGTTTTGGAACGCCGGATTTCAGCTCAGAATGTCGCGAGGGAGAACGCCAAGAAGGTTCCAAATGAACGAGAATTCGGAACGTTGCCCTCATTGCAGCCAAGGTGTCGAGATTTTTACCGTAAAGTTCGCTCTTCGCGGCGCTCGTACCGTATGGAGATGCGTTAATTGTGCGGCCGTCTACGTCGAACCCAGGCAAAGCAAGACGGCGCTTTCACGGTATTCAGCCTGGAAGGCAAGAATGATCGAGGCGCTCAATTCACGGGTAAAAGGCATCCTCTTCGTGGCATTCGCCGCAGTGCTGGTGGCGGGTGTTTTACGACACACCCTTCATGTCTATGCTGGCTTCTCGCGTGAAGACATTAGATCAGAATCGTTGTTGCTGGTTTCCGCGGTAGCAATTGTCGTTGTGCTCGTCAGAATTTTCCGACGGAGCTAATCGTCCAGGGCTGTAGCCCGACAGTCTCATCCCGCTTCGTCGTCTTTGACGACATCGTCTTGGCGTTCTTGACGGAGATTGGCCCCGATGAGCCTGACGATCCTTACACCATCGTAGAGTTCAGCGCGACCGTCGTCAGTTTCGAACCCGGCCCGTTCTGATGCGCGGGCGATCCGTACTTTTATCACCGGCGGCAGTTCCGTTCCGTGCGATCCTTTCGTCGATATCTGATCCTTGTGAGAGTAAACCCAATCTCGGGCTAGTCGTTCGGCCTCAGCTTGCCATTTCGCTCGAAAAGCGAACGTCGGATTTCCGTTGATCTCGAGCGTAAATATGGAAGGCGAGTAGCGTGACGGAACGCTCACATCCCGCATCGCTTCTTCAAAACCCAGAGCGACATTGGCGGAATTTTCAAAAGGCGTCTTGGTCACCATTCACCACCGAACGAGGGTCTATCAATGACGGATAATCGCATCTCGCCAAATGTGATCTTTTGCTCCCGCATAGCATATGATTCCGGGGATCGCGCCGGGAGGGAAGCCGCTGAATGTTGTGGTCGGTAAGACAGGCATAACGAGGCGTGGTGTTAAGCTTGGGCACGGGCTCTAAGCCGGGTTGCGGACTCCACAATGCCCGTGACGGGGCGACTAGACCAGTGGGTTAAGCCTGATGTTTAAGCTTAATCTGGTCGATCGATTGGTTTCGGGATCGCAGGCGATAGTCCGCTGGCTGGACTGGCCAAAGCAATTTCAGGTTCTCTGTTGATACGAAAACAGAGGGAAGAATCGATGCATCCAAATTTTTTCATCGTTGGATTAGCTGCGTCTTCGCTCATCGTGTCGTTCCCGCAAGCTCACAGCCAGGGCTATGCTTGGCTCTTCTCACATTCCAGGTCCTGGCGATAACTGTTCGCGACGGAGCATAGTCGCGACATACTTTTCAGGCCGGCGAACCGCCAGCGGCCACGCTTTCAATGCCAACGGTTTTACAGCAGCGCATCGCGCGATGCCTTTTCGCCCGTTACCGTGACACTCAATGACCGCCGGCCTTTTACACACGGAGCTTGACCTACCTCGAGGTTCAATAGCCCAGCGACCTCCTCGGGAGGTAGATCGTGACGTCATGTCCGCGCAAGGCCTGGATGATTGGTCGCGCTGGTCTTGGTGATCTGGACCGAGTCGTACTGGCAGTGCGCCGGTGAGGCTGGGCACGGGCGAGGTTGTAAATCTGGTCGACCTCGACAAAGAGCAGAAAGTTTAAGTCGTGGCGCATCAGCTAGAAACGATGGCGGCGGCTCCGAAACGGAGCAAACTTTGCCGATCATCCGGTTTGGCTGGGGAACTAGGATTCGAACCTAGACAAACAGAGTCAGAGTCTGTTGTGCTACCGTTACACCATTCCCCAAATTATTCTTAAGTATCAAATAGATATTGGATAAACTGACAACGGCAGGTGAAGCCGCGCAGTCTTACCTCACGTCTGGACCTTCTACTCGCTCCGCGCCGGTTTTGGCAAGCGCAAGAGGGCACGCGACCCCGCGGGTGGCGGCGGCGAAGCCGGCCTATTTGATCTTGTCGTAGGTTGCGGAAAAGTCGTTGAGCGACAGCGGGACCGTCATGGTTTCCTTGCCGAGGTCCTGAAAACTGATTTTGAGCTGCTTGCCCGCTCTCAGCGCATTCAGCGTTTCCGGAGAAATCGGCACGCTCGCATAGCAACCCCGGTTTTCGCAGGTCTGGATCGGAAGGTCGGCACTCTTGCCGTCATCGACCTGAAATTTCGCGCCCGCTTGCAGATTGAGCCCAAGCGGCAACTGCACCAGCGCGATCGGCGCGCGGGTATCGCCGGGTACGCGGATGTTGACCAGCACAACCAGTTGCCCGGTCTTGGTGAGGATCGCATTCTGCTCCATCGCGCATTCGAGCGGGGCGTCGCGGCTTGGACTGCTGCAACGCGCCGCCCAGCCGGCTTGCGCCGGCGTGGCGGAAGGCGCGGGTGCTGGCTGGGTTTGCGCCTGACCTTTGGTCTTGGGTGTCTGCTGGGCAAAGCAGGTCCCAACGGCGGGGAACGCGGCGAGGGAGGCTGCCATCGCAAGGCTTGCGAATTTCACCGATCGGTCTCCGCGTAAGGTTTTGGCGCGCCGATCGGCGAGCGATTTGGATGGAATTACTCGGCGGCTTCCTTGACGGCGCCGTGCTCGGAGGCGTCGTGTGCGTCGTCCTTGCTGGAGCGGCCCCAGTTGGAAAACGCGTTGGAAAGCTTGTCGAGATACAGGTAGATGATCGGCGTCGTAAACAGCGTCAGCGCCTGGCTGACAACGAGACCGCCGACCATCGCGTAGCCGAGCGGCTGACGGATTTCCGATCCCGTACCGGTGCCCAGCATCAGCGGCACGCCGCCGAGCAGTGCCGCCATCGTCGTCATCATGATGGGACGGAAACGCAGCAGCGCCGCCTTTTTGATCGACTGTTCCGGCGACAGGTGCTCGTCGCGTTCGGCCGCGATCGCGAAGTCGACCATCATGATGCCGTTCTTCTTGACTATGCCGATCAAGAGGATGATGCCGATCAGGGCGATCAGGCTGAAATCGTATCCGAAGACCATCAGGATCGCGAGCGCACCGACGCCCGCGGAGGGAAGCGTCGACAGAATCGTGAGCGGATGGATGTAGCTTTCGTAGAGAATACCGAGGATCAGATACACGACGACGAGTGCGGCCAGGATCAGGAGCGGAACGGTGCCGAGCGACTGCTGGAACGCCTGCGCGGTGCCCTGGAAGCTCGAATTAAGCGTCGTCGGCGCCCCGATATCGGCCATTGCTTTCTGTACGGCTTCGGTCGCCTGCCCGAGCGCTGCGTTCGGCGCGAGGTTGAAGCTGATGGTGATGGCCGGGAACTGGCCCTGGTGACTGATCGAAAGCGGCCGGACCGGCACGCTGGTCCAGCTTGCGAACGCCGACAGCGGCACCTGATCGCCGGTCGTGGGCGATTTGACATAGAGTTTGTCGAGAACGTCGAAGTTTCCTTGCAGCTCCGGCAGGATCTCCAGGATCACGTGATAGCTGTTGAGTTGGGTAAAGTACTGCGTGACTTGGCGCTGCCCGAAGGCGTCATATAGCGTGTCGTCGATCAATTGCGGCTGGATGCCGTAGCGCGAGGCCGTGTCGCGATTGATCTTGAGCTGCAACGTTGTGCCGTTCGACTGCTGGTCGGTGGCGACGTCGCGAAGCTCGGGCAGGGTTCTCATCTTCGCAAGGACTTTTGGAGCCCACTCGCTGAGCTCGTCGAGGTTGGCGTCTTGAAGCGTGAACTCGAATTGCGTACGGGTCGGCCGGCCGCCCAAACGCACGTCCTGCGCTGCCTGCATATAAAGGCGTGAGCCCTGGACCTTCTCGAGCTTGGGGCGCAAGCGGGCGATGACCTGCATGGCGTTGGCGTCACGCTCATTGAGCGGCTTCAAGGTGATGTAGACGCTGCCATTGTTGCCGGATCGGCCGTTGCCGCCGATCACCATCGCTACCGTTGCCACCGCCGGGTCAGCCTGGGCGATGGCGCCAAGGGCTTCCTGCTGCCGCTTCATCTCGGCAAACGAAATATCCTGAGAGGCCTCGGACGTCGCGGTGATCAGGCCGATGTCCTGTTGCGGGAAGAAGCCTTTCGGAATGATCATGAACAGATAGACCGACAATGCCAAGGTCGCGAAGAAAATGACCAACGTGGTCCGCCGCCAGCTCATGGCGAGCTCGAGCCCGCGTTCGTAGGAGCGCAGCATGGCGTCAAAGCCGCGCTCGCTCCACTGATAGAACCGTCCATGTGCCTGATGCTCGCTGTGCGGGCGCAGGAACCGCGAACACATCATCGGCGTCAGTGTCAACGACACCACCATCGAGACGAAAATTGTCATCGCCAGCGTCACGGCAAATTCGCGGAACAGGCGGCCGATAATGCCACCCATCAGCAGCAGCGGAATCAACACGGCGACCAGCGAGATGCTGATCGACAGAATGGTGAATCCGATTTCGCTGGAGCCCTTGAAGGCAGCCGTCAGCGGCTTGTCGCCTTGCTCGATGTAGCGTGTGATGTTTTCCAGCACCACGATCGCGTCGTCGACGACGAATCCGACGGCGATGGTGAGCGCCATCAGCGAAAGGTTGTCGAGCGTATAGCCGAACACCCACATCAACGCGCAGGCGCCGAGCAGGCCGAGCGGCACCGTGATCGCCGGAATCACCGTGGCCCAGAAGCTTCGCAAGAAGACGAAAATCACCATCACGACCAGGATGATGGTCAACAGCAACGTGAATTGGACGTCCTCGACCGCGGCGCGAATGGTTTGGGTTCGGTCGCTGAGGATACCGATCTTGATCGCGGCCGGAATGCCGGCGACCAGCCGTGGCAACAGCGCCTTGATCTTGTCGACGGTATCGATGACGTTGGCGCCGGGCTGCTTGTAGACCACCAGGAATACGCCGCGCTTGCCATCGGCCCAGGCGGCCTGCTTGGCGTCCTCCGGTCCGGTTACGGCCTGACCAATGTCGCGAACCCGCAGCGGACCGCCGTTGCGATAGGCGATGATGACGTCGTTCCAGTCTCTGGCGTCCAGCATCTGATCGTTGGCGTAGATGGTGAAGGCGCGTTTCTCGCCGTCGATGTTGCCTTTGGGGCTGTCCACCGTCGTGATCGCAATCTGGTTGCGTACGTCCTCGAGCGACAGGCCCTTGGCCACCAGCTTCGCCGGATCGACCTGGACGCGAACCGACGGCTTCTGCTGACCGCCGATCGTGACCTGCGCCACGCCGGAAATCTGGCTGATCTGTTGCGCGAGCTGGGCATCGACGGAATCGCTGACGGTAGTCAGCGGCAGCGTGTCCGATGTCGCGGACAACAGCATAATCGGCGAATCCGCCGGATTGACCTTGCGGTAGGTCGGCGGGGTCGGAAGGTTTTTCGGCAACTGGCCGCCGGCGCCGTTGATGCCCGCCAGCACGTCGTTGGCGGCGCCGTCGATGTTGCGGTTCAGATCAAACTGGATCGTGATGGAGGCGGTGCCGAGATAACTCGTCGATGTCATCTGGGCGATGCCGGGAATCTGCGCGAACTGCCGCTCCAGCGGCTGCGCCACCGACGAAGCCATGGTCTCCGGGCTCGCGCCCGGAAGCTGCGCGGTGATCTGGATGGTCGGGAAGTCGACCTGCGGCAGCGGGGCGACGGGAAGCAGGGGATAGGCGACGAGGCCGACAAACAGAATGCCGGCCATCATCAGCGAGGTGCCGATGGGATATTTGATGAAGGGGGCGGAAATCCCCTCGTGAACCCCCTCGTTCATTCCTGCTGCACCTTCGGTTGTGCCGGATCCGAACTGGCCACGGCCGTGCTGACGAGGGTGCCCGGCTGAACCTTGAACTGACCCGTCACGATGACCCGCTGGCCCGCCGATACGCCGCTCTCGATCACCGAACGACCGTCGATCGACTGGCTGACCTTGACTTTGCGTAGCTCCGCCTTGTTGTTCTGGTCGACGGTGTAGACGTAGAGACCCTCGGTGCCGTGCTGGACCGCATCATCCGGGACCACGGTCGCATCCTTCAACGTCCGTACCAGAAGCCGCGTTGAGACCGATTGACCCGGCCACAAGACATGATCCTTGTTTTCGAAGACCGCTTTTAGGCGGATGGTGCCGCTGGTCGAATCGACCTGGTTGTTCACCACCGCCAGTGTTCCTTCCGCCAGCGGCCGTTTGCCGTCGGTCGTGATCGCAATGGTTTTGAGCGGGGTGGCGCCCTGCGCGCCCTTGATGTCGGGCAACTGATCTTCGGGCGCGGTGAAAATAACGGTGATCGGTTCAACCTGTGTGATCGAGACGATCCCGGTCTGGGCCGAGGCATTGACGATGTTGCCGACATCGACCTGACGCAGGCCAACGACGCCGGAAATCGGCGCCTTGATATCGGTATAGTCGAGCTGGGTTTGGGCGTTGTCGATGGCGGCTGCGTCAGCCGCGATCTGGGCCGTGAACTGCGATACGCTGGAGCGTTGCGTATCGAGCTGCTGACGGGTGGCGAACTCGCCCAGTTTGATGAAGCGCTGGAGGTCCAGGTTGATGTTGGCGAGATTGGCCTCGTCCTGCTCTTTCTTGGCCTTGGCCGCGTCGAGCGCCGCCTGATAGGGCCTCGGATCGATTTTGGTCAGGAGGTCGCCCTGTTTGACGTACTGGCCTTCGGTGAACGCGATCTTGTCGATCTGGCCGTCGACGCGGGAGCGCACCAGGACGGTATTGAAAGCCTGAACGGTTCCAAGGCTCGTCAGGTAGACCGGAAAATCCACCTTCTCGACGGTCGCAACGTTCACCCGAACCGGGTTGCGGGTGGCTGCTTTTTGAGCTCCGTTTGCCGCTTCCTGGTTGTCGCCATGGAGGCGCTGCCAGCCGTAATAGCCAAGTCCTGCGACCACCAAAGCCAGCAAAATCCAACGCGTTATCCGCGATTTTTTCATGTCGGCCTTCAGACTTAAAAAAATAAAAGTAGCGAGTCTTCCCTAGGGATCATAGAGATTTCATATATAATACGCGTGCACTTAATGTGTAAACACACTATGGCTTGAGAATCCTAAACTATTGGCAATCCGGAGCCCTCTCCAGACCCTTATGTCGCTCGACCTGAAAAAGCAGCTTATTACCCAGCTGATCGAAAGTTCGCGTTTTTTGCGCAACTATGTCGATCACCGCGCCAAGTCTCGCGGCACCACCCGGGCGCAATGGATTGTGCTGTTCCGCTTGCGCGAGCAGGAAGGCCTGTCCCAGGTGGATTTGGCCGATGTACTCGAACTACAACCGATTTCGCTGGTGCGCCTGCTCGACCGGCTGGTCGAACAAGGCCTCGTCGAACGCCGCAGCGACCCCCGGGACCGGCGGGCCAATCGTCTGTTCCTCACCATCGCCGGACGTCAGCTCGCCGACGATCTCGATAGTCTGCGCGACGCCATTGCAACCGATGTGTTGCAGGGGGTGCCGACCGCAACGGTTGAAACCAGCCTCAAGGCGTTGCGCGACGTCAAGGAGCGGATCAAGAGCCTGGCCGAACCCGCCGCCGGCAACGTCGCGGCCAAGTAACGGCGCCGCAATCATGCAGCAACGCCAAATGGAATTCATCTAACTCACGCGTTAGCTACTCGACGCCGCGTCAGAAATGCTTTTGAAGCAAGTTGCCAGCAGGGACCTGAAATCCGGGAAGTCGCGGGAATGTTTAGAACCGTTCTTAAGACCGTCGCCGTACTGATATTCGTGTCGACGGGAACAATCGCGTTCGCCCAGCAGAATACGCCCGGACCGGATTCGAAGGTTTCAGCCGCAACAGCGGCAGCGGTCGTTCAGTCAGGTGCTCTGAATTCGCCAGCGGCGGTGGCCTCCGCCGACAATGGAACGGCAACGATCGAAGCCGCCAAGTCGTCGAAGGTGACGCTGCACGAGCTGTCGCCGTGGTCGATGTTTATTTCGGCCGATATCATCGTCAAGGCTGTGATGATCGGCCTTGCGTTTGCTTCGCTGGTGACGTGGACGATCTTCATCGCCAAAATGGCCGAACTGACGCTGGTTCAGCGCGGCTTGCGCGCGGCACTCGGCAAGATCGCCAATTCAAGGTCGCTGGCGGAGGCGCAATTTGCGCTGGGCTCCAGCGGCACCATCCTGTCCTCATTGCTGGCAGCGGCGATGCGCGAGGCGCGGCTGTCGGCGGGAATTTCCAGCGACGCCGGCGTGAAAGAGCGCGCGGCATCGAGCTTCGCCGAGATTGTGCGGGCGGAATCGCGCCGGATCCGGCTCGGCATGGGCGTGCTGGCCACCATTGGTGCGACGTCGCCCTTTGTCGGGCTGTTCGGCACGGTATGGGGCATCATGAACAGCTTCATCGGCATTTCGAAGTCGCAGACCACCAATCTGGCGGTCGTGGCTCCCGGCATTGCCGAAGCGCTGCTGGCGACCGCGTTCGGTCTCGTCGCAGCCATTCCGGCGGTCATCATCTACAACCACTTTTCGCGCGTGACGAAGGGTTATCTCGAACTGGTCAGCCGCTCGTCGGGCGCTGCGGGGCGGCTGTTGTCGCGCGACCTCGACCGCACCCATGTCAGTTCGTTGGGCCGGGTCAATTCGCGCGCCGCGGAGTAGGCCATGGCCGTCTCGATTTCTGAAACCGATCTCGACGACGACGCCGATTTCGCGGAGACGCATGACATCAACGTCACGCCCTTCATCGACGTCATCCTCGTCCTTTTGATCATCTTCATGGTGGCTGCGCCGTTGTCGACGGTCGATCTGCCGATCGATCTGCCGTCCTCAACCGCCACGCCGCAGAAAAAGCCGGATAAGCCGACTTACGTCAGCATCAAGCCCGATCTTTCGCTGGCGATCGGCGAAAAGTCCGTCAAGCGCGCCGAACTCGTCTCAACGCTCAATGCGGCAGCCGAGTCCAATCCGGAGCGTCTGGTTTTTGTGCGCGCCGACCGCGGCGTGGCCTATGGCGACCTGATGGACGTGCTGGAATTGTTGCGGCAGGGTAATTACCGGATGAAGCTGGTGGCGCTGGAGGGCGTTGCCGACCCTTCCACCCCATCGCCTGCGGGAACGGCAAGGCCTTGATGCGATGAGCGAGCTTGGGCAGGAACAACGGCCGCCCTGGCGGCTCTGGACGATGGCAGCGGTTGCCGCGGTCTCGTTGCATCTTGCCGGCGCAGCGCTCGCTTTGGCGCATCTGAATTCCGACGACGGCGGCGACGCGCTTGGCGCCAACGTGTCCGAGATCGGCGTCGAGCTGACGTCACCCGTTGCCGAAGACACCGAGCTGCCTCCGGGGCCTGACGCCGATGCCTCCGTGGCATCTCCGGCGCTCGCCGAGCAGAAGGCGGAGGTCAAGCCGACCGATCTGCCGAAGGAGACGCCGAAGGAAAGCGAAGAACCCGATCGGGTGGTGACGCAGAACGAGCAGAAGAAACCGACGGATGACGATCCGAAGGTAGAGACCGTGCAGACCGCAGCGTCCCAGGAGTTGGTGGCGCAGGAAGCCACCGCGCGGCAGCGTCTTGAGGGCGCGCGCGAGGCCAATGCGGCCGCGGCGCCGAATATCGGGATCGGCAAGGACAAATATGCACTCGCCGCCAAATGGGAGTTGCAGCTCACGGCCTATTTCGAGCTGCACAAGCGCTATCCTAAGGTGGATAAAGCGAAGGCTGCGCTGGTCAAAGTAAGCTTGGTGCTTAATCGCCTTGGTCGGGTGTTGTCGGTCGCTATCGCGGAAAGCTCAGGCGATCCGTTATACGACGAGGCGGCGATGGACATGGTCCGCCGCTCCGACCCGGTGCCGCGTCCACCGGCAGCGCTGACGGACGATACATTCAGTTATACTCTGCCGGTCGATTTCAAGGGCAGGAAATGAAACGTCGGCGATAGCCCGTTGGCGCCTGCCTGCCGTCGGCCCTCAGCGGAAGTAATACCGGAACGCGGTATAGACCACGACCAGGCCGGCAAAGATCAAGGCAACCGGTAGCTTTGACTTGCCCGGCGCTCCGCCGGCCGTCTTCGGCCGTTGTGCGGGCGGACGCTTGAACGCCGTGACATTGTCGCTCGCAGAACCTGTTCCGGCCGAACGCGGCTTGACTTCGGGGGCCTGGCCCGCGCCGCCCATCTCCTCATAATAGCTCTGATAGATGAGCTGGATAACGGCCTCGGATGCCTCGGGCTCGCTGTTTTCTTTCAGTAACTGCTTGTAGCGGTCGAGAAAGGCCTGGGCTGTCAGGGGCAGGGAAGAGGCGCCATTCAGCTTTGCCATCATGGTCCAGGTTGCGAAATCCGCTCTTGCCCTGGTATCGGCGCGTCGCGCGATCATCATGTCGGCTGCTTTGATCAAAATGCCCTCGGCTCTTTGGCGGCGAATATCAAATCCGCCCCCGCTTGGTTATCCGTTTCCGGTGACGATGAGTATCAGCCGGATCACATAACCGGTCATCGTTCGCAATATCGCTGAAATAACATCAAGATTTAGACCGAACTGCGAGCCGGCCAGCGGCAGCAGGATCAAAAGTCCGATCAGGATCAGCATCCCGAACGGTTCCAGCCGCGAAAGCGGCAACGCCAGTGCTCTCGGCAACAGCCCGACCGCCACCCGCCCGCCGTCCAGAGGGGGGATCGGCATCATGTTGAAAATCGCAAGGATCACATTGATCACAAGCGCATTTTTGAGGTTGTCCTCGACCCATTGCGCGGCATTGTCGGGCAGAAGGTCAACGGCATGGAAGGCTGCGGCCGCAACCAGCGCCAGCGCAATGTTGGTGGCGGGACCCGCCAGCGCGACCAGGACCATGCCGATCCGCGGGTTGTGCAGCGCCCGAAAATTCACCGGCACCGGCTTGGCATAACCGAACAGAAACGGCGAATGCGAGATCAGCAGAATAGCCGGCATGATCAGCGTGCCGAAGGGATCGATGTGACGGATCGGGTTGAAGCTGACACGGCCGAGGTCATAGGCGGTATTGTCGCCAAGGCGGTGGGCGACATAGCCATGGGCGGCTTCGTGAAAGGTGATGGCGATCACGAGCGGCAGGACCCAGACGGAGAAATCGTAGAGGGTGACGTTCACGGGGGTGCGGTTCCGGTTTGATTCCGGCCGACGCTATCACGTCCCGAAGGAGTTGGTATTTAAGTGGGGCCTTCCGGATATTGCGGCAGACCGTCATCGAGACTGACCCAGGCGATCTTTTCCGAAACCCAGATATGTTCGGTCGGCGCAAACGCGTTGCGGTCGTCAAAGGTCGCCAAGGCGACGCCGGCCGCCGTGCCGTTGAAGCGCCAGCCAAACAGCCGGGTGCCGCATTGCTTGCAGAACACCCGTTCCAGGAAGTCCGAGGAGGCATAGCGACCGGTCTCGCCCGACACGGTGATGGCGCTCTGGTCGTAGAGCGCGCGGGCGAAGAAAGGCGAGCCCATCGCTTTTTGACAAATGCGGCAGTGGCAGACGCGCACGTTGATCGGCTCGCCTTCGCATTGAAAACGAACCGCGCCGCACAGACATCCGCCTTCTCGTGTCATGATCTTTCCTAGTAGGTCGCCCGGCCGCCGGAAATGTCGAACACCGCGCCGGTGGAGAACGAGCAGTCTTCCGAAGCGAGCCAGGCCGCGAGCGCGGCCAGTTCCTCGACCAACACGAAGCGGTTTTTCGGAATCTTCGACAGCATGAAGTTGATATGCTGCTCCGTCATCTGGTCGAAGATCGCGGTCTTGGCGGCCGCCGGAGTCACCGCATTGACCATGATGTTGTATTGCGCGAGTTCCTTGCCGAGCGACTTCGTCAGCGCGATCAAGCCGGCTTTCGAGGCCGAGTAGTGCGCGGCGTTCGGATTGCCTTCCTTGCCGGCGATGGAAGCGATGTTGACGATGCGGCCGTAGTTTTGCTTGATCATCACGGGTGCGATGGCCTTGCAGCAAACGAAGGGGCCGTCGAGGTTGATGCGCAGCACCTTGCGCCACTCCTCCAAGTCGGTGTCCCAGACGGTCTTGTTGATGCCGGCGATGCCGGCATTGTTGACGAAAATGTCGATCTTGCCGAAGGCTTTCAGCGTTTCCTCGCGCGCTTTCTCAACGGCTGTGAGGTCGGATACGTCAACCTTGATGGCGATGGCGCTCTCGCCGATTTCCCTGGCCGTCCGCTCGGCCAATGGCTGATCGTGATCCCAGATCGCGACCTTGGCACCGGAGGCGACAAAACGCTCGGTGATCGCGCGCCCGAAACCCTGCGCGCCGCCGGTAACGACGGCGCAGCGGCCGTTCAGATCGATCTTGTTCATCTAAAACATCCTCTCGTTTCTTTTCCTCATGGTGAGGAGCGCGAAGCGCGCGTCTCGAACCATGAGGCCAATCGAATAACGTCTCATCCTTCGAGACGGCGCTAAAGCGCCTCCTCAGGATGAGGCGACATCAGAGCGTCCAGCCGCCGTCGATGATATGCGCCACGCCGGTGGTAAAGGCGCTTTCATCGCTTGCGAGATAGACCGCGAGCGAGGCGATCTCTTCCGCCGTGCCAAGCCGTCCCATCGGCTGCCTGGAGACGAACATCTCCCGCCCGCCGGGGCCGGCGGCCGCGGCGCGGCCGAGCATCGAAGGCGTTTCGATCGTGCCGGGGCAAATGCAATTGCAGCGAATGCCCTTGGTGATGAAGTCGGCCGCAACCGCGCGGGTCAGCGCCGCCACGGCGGCTTTGGTCGCGCCATAGACGTAGCGGTTGGGCGCGGCCTTGAAGACGCCGGCGGCGGAAGAAATGTTCACGATCGAGCCGTGGCCTCGCTCCAGCATGCCCGGCAGGAAATTGCGGATTGTCCGGTGCATCGATTTGACGTTGAGGTCGAAGGAGAAATCCCAATCCTCGTCGGAGCATTCGAGCACCGTGCCGTGATGCACAAAGCCGGCCGCGTTCATCAGGATATCTACCCCGCCGACGCGCTTGGCGATCGCGGCGACCGCCGCGCTGTCGCGGACGTCGAGGCGGGCGACGTCCTTGACGCCTTCCTTGGCGAGATCGGCCAGTGCCTTTTCGTCGATGTCGGTGGCAAAGACGCTGGCACCTTCGCGGGCAAAGGCAATCGCCGAGGCGCGGCCGATGCCGGCCGCGGCCGCGGTGACAAATGCGCGTTTGCCTTTCAGGCGGTCTGACATGTTTTTCTCCCTTCGTTTTTGTCATCGCGAGGAGCAAAGCGACGAAGCGATCCAGACTTGTTTCTGAATGCTGGATTGCTTCGCTTCGCTCGCAATGACGGCTTCTGTCTTAGTGATTGTCTCTCGCGACGCCGAACTTGCCGGCGATGTCGTGGTAGCGTGTGGCAAGCTCCATGCACGCGCCGGTGGCCTGTTGGCCAACCGTCGAGCGATAGATTTCCTGCCACGGCGTCTGGCTTGCCGGATAGGGGAAGCCGCCCTTGGCCTTCAACTCGGCGTGCCGCTTTTTCACCTCGTCGTCGGAAATCAGGATGTTGGCGCTGCCCTTGTTGAGGTCGATGCGAACCCTGTCGCCGGTCTTCAGGATCGCCAGGCCGCCATCGGCGGCAGCTTCCGGCGTGGCGTTGAGGATCGACGGAGAACCCGAGGTGCCCGACTGTCTGCCGTCGCCGATGCAGGGCAGGGACAGGATGCCGCGTTTGATCAGGGCCGCGGGCGGCTGCATGTTCACGACTTCGGCGCCGCCGGGATAACCGATCGGTCCGGTGCCGCGCACGAACAGAACGCAACGCTCGTCGATGTCGAGCGCGGGATCGTCGATGCGATGGTGATAATCTTCCGGACCTTCGAACACGATGGCGCGGCCCTCGAAGGCGTTCGGGTCCTTCGGGTTCACCAGGTAGCGGTCGCGGAATTCCTTCGAAATCACGCTGGTCTTCATGATCGCGGAATTCAAAA
>CAVVLH010000081.1:0-27287 GCA_963748805.1 uncultured Alphaproteobacteria bacterium
GTCCGCTCTCGCTGCGTTCGTCTCACGCACCGACAGCGTCCATCGCATCCCGCGCTCCACGTCCGTGACGATCGCGATACGCCCCTCTCAGCGAGGCGGGACGGCGGAATCAGTAATGCTGTGTCTACCAAATCGCGAAGCGAATTATTTTTGTGAAAAGGGCTGGACACGATTTCAGATGATTTGCCCGTCGGGCAAAATCAGGCGTGGCATGAGTAGTGCGGCAGACGCGGTCTCGGGGGGATGCGCGCTTACCGGAATATCTTCGGACGTGAGGTATTCACCATGAAGCTATTCTGGCTCGCGCAGACTATCCCAATTTTCAATAGCGGCGCGCAACTCAGAATCCGCTAACGCTTTCACCAACACGGTGCCGATGTCCATGTTCAGCAGCTCGCCTTCAAAATTGGCTAGCTGATCCTTGCTTGTTCTCACATCATCAAAAATGAATTCGTTGTTTTCTGCGTAGAGCCAAGCCTTCCAATATGCTCGTCCACCCGGAATCCACTCGAAGCATTGCCCGAAATATTTATACGTGCGATCGCTCATGCACGTAATAGTACCGTGCATCTTCGCCACCTCGCCGAAGGCGGACGATCCGAATTGTTCGCGCCGCTCTATGGTTTCGCACTGCTGTGCTTCTTTCTCTACTGCTATCCCATCAATCTCTGGACCGCCCGTCTCGAGCGCCGGTTTCATGTACATTGAAGGAGCCGGACCATGGCCTCGAGTTGGACGCCGGAGCAGCCGATTGTCGAATGTGTCGATGTCCGGAAATCATTCGGCATTTTTGAGGTCCTGAAAGGCATCAGCCTGTCGGTCCGCAAGGGCGAAGTGATCTGCATCATCGGCCCCTCGGGCTCGGGCAAGTCGACGCTGATCCGCTGTATCAACGCTCTACAGCCGATCTCTGCCGGCACCATCAGGGTCGAGGGCATCGACGTTTCCGACCCGAAGCTCGACAAACTCGCGCTGCGCCGCAAAGTTGGAATGGTCTTCCAGCAGTACAACCTCTTTCCGCACAAGACGGCGCTTGAGAATGTGATGATGGCGCCGGTCCATGTTCTCGGCCAAGACCGCCGCGAGGTCGAAACCCGCGCCCGGGCGCTGATGGCCAAGGTGCGGCTCGCCGGGAAAGAGGACAGTTATCCTGGGGAGCTCTCCGGCGGACAGCAGCAGCGTGTGGCGATTGCACGCTCGCTCGCGATGCGGCCAGACGTGATGCTGTTCGATGAAGTCACCGCGGCCCTCGATCCGGAGACCGTCAAAGAGGTGCTCGTCACCATCCGCGAGCTCGCGGAGGAAGGGATGACCTGCATCCTCGTCACACACGAGATGAATTTCGCCCGCGAAGTCGCCGATCACGTCTATTTCACCGACCGCGGCGTGATCGTCGAGCATGGGCCGCCAGATACGTTCTTTGCCGCGCCCAAGGACGAACGCACACAGCAGTTTCTGGCTCAAGTTCTCTAAGTCGGCGCGTCCCCGCCTGATGCAGATGTCGGGCGATCGCCGGGTGCGGCGGCCCAATTCGCCTAATTTATAGGCAATACAGTGGTTCCTTTCCCCGGCGACCATCCTTTTGGGGACAGCCGGCTCTCCGAAACCCGAATTGCTTAACTCTCCCGCATACAATTCACGAAATCTGCTGCCATTTTAGTCAGCGACAAAACCACTCGATTTTCGTCCCTCCGATTTATATCAATTAAAACAGGCAGATAGAACCAGCGACATTCTGGCACGAAGCTTGCGAAAGGGTTTCGGGCCTCGCAAACCGGCGTGGCCGCGAGAGTGGGAGCGGGATTTACCCGCCACGGGGAGTAATCATGGATTTTAGCAGCATTTCACGACGGCGCCTGTTGCAGGGAAGCGCGGCGCTGACACTGGGCACCGCGCTCGGTACCCGCACCGCCGCCGCCGCCGACACCACGATCGGCTTCATCTATGTCGGCTCGCGCGACGACTACGGCTACAATCAGGCGCATGCGCAGGCCGCCGCCGCGCTGAAGAAGATGCCCGGCATCAAGATCGTCGAAGAAGAGAAGGTGCCGGAAACCGACGCCGTCGAAAAGACGATGGAATCGATGATCAATCTCGACGGCGCGAGCCTCGTGTTCCCGACCTCGTTCGGTTACTTCAATCCGCACATGATCAAGATGGCGAACAAGTATCCGAAGGTGCGCTTCGAGCACTGCGGCGGCCTGTGGACCGACAAGGACCCGAAGAACGCCGGCAGCTATTTCGGCTACATCGACGAGGCGCAATATATCTCCGGCATCGTCGCCGGCTACACCTCCAAGACCGGCAAGCTCGGCTTCGTCGCCGCCAAGCCGATCCCGCAGGTATTGCGCAACATCAACGCCTTCACGCTCGGCGCCAAACTCGCCAACCCGAAGGCGACCACGCAGGTGATCTTCACCGGCGACTGGTCGATGCCGGTCAAGGAAGCCGAAGCCACCAACAGCCTGATCGACCAGGGCGTCGACGTCCTGACCTGTCACGTCGACGGTCCGAAGACGATGGTGGAAAACGCCGCCCGCCGCGGCGCCATGGTGTGCGGCTATCACGTCAACCAGTCGCCGCTCGCGCCGCAAGCTTATCTCACCGGCGCGGAATGGAACTGGGAAGCGCTCTATCCGAAGTTCCTCAAGATGATGACGACGGCTGAAGGCATCCCGAACTTCTACCGCGGCGGTTTGCAGGAAGAGATCGTCAAGGTCTCGCCCTATGGCCCGGCGGTGGGAGAAAAGGCGCGCAAGCACGCCGACGAGGTCAAGGCCACGTTCCTGGCCAAGGGTCTTGCGATCTTCAAGGGTCCGCTGATGGACAACAAGGGCAAGACCGTCATCACCGCGGGTGTCGAGCGCGGCCAGAAGGATCCCGAACTCGAGAAGATGGACTATCTGGTCGAGGGCGTGATCGGGGCCACTTCCTGACATCAGGCGTGATGGGCGCGGCGTAGTGACATCTGGAGTAACTTCGTGACATCAGAAGTAGCTGATCCGGCAGAAGCGGTCGCCATTGCGCCGGCCTCCGACCCCGGGTTTCTCCAGCGCCACGGCGCTACCATCGAATACATCCTGATCCCGGGCGCGGCGCTTGTCGGCGCGCTCGTGGTCTTCGGCATTTTTGTCGCGCTGTTCGGCAAAAATCCGCTCGACCTGTATTTCTACATGTACCAGGGCGCGTTCGGCACCTGGTTCTCCTGGCAGAACACGCTGACCCGCGCAGCACCCTTGATCCTGACCGCATTGTGCACGGCGCTGCCGGCGCAACTCGGCATGGTGATCATCGGCGGCGAAGGCGCGCTGTTGATCGGCGCGCTGTCGGCGACATCGATCGCGCTTACCGTACAGTGGGCGCCGCCGCTGGCGGTTCAACTGGCGATGGCGGCGGCCGGCATGATCGGCGGCGGGCTGTGGATCTTGCTCTCGGGGGCTTTAAGACAATATCGCGGCGTCAACGAAACGATCTCGAGTCTGCTGCTGGTCTATATCGCGCTTGCGATCCTCAACCATCTGGTCGAAGGCGTGATGCGCGACCCGGCCAGCCTCAACAAGCCGTCGACCTACGAGATCGGCGCCGCCAACATGATCGGCTCGATCCCCGGCACGGATGTGCATTGGGGTCTGGTATTCGGCCTGGTCGCAGCGATCGCCTCCTACATTTTGATCTATCACACCACCTTCGGCTTTGCTGCGCGCGTGGCCGGCGGCAATATCCGCGCCGCCAAGATCGTCGGCCTCTCGGTCGGCAAGCTGATCCTCACCATCTGCTTCATCGCGGGCGCTTGCGCGGGGCTTGCCGGAATGGTCGAGGTCGCCGCCGTCCAGGGCCGCACCAACGCTAATCTTGCCGCCGGCTACGGCTTCACCGGAATCCTGGTCGCGTTCTTGTCGCGGCAAAATCCGCTTGCGATCATTCCGGTTGCGATCCTGCTCGGCGGCATCAGCGCTTCCGGTGGCCTGTTGCAGCGGCGGCTCGGCCTGCCCGACGCCTCGGTGCAGGTGTTGCAGGGAATCATCTTCGTGTTCGTGCTGGCGAGCGACGCGGTCTACGGTCGGATCGGCTTCCTCAAGGGCAAGTCTTGAAGGTGACGTTGCAAGTGAGTGGGTGATGTGAAAGGCAAGCGCTATGGCGGCTGACGGAACGATCGGGCTCTGGACCGTGCCCCTGGCGGTGCTCGGCGGCGCCATCCGCGTCTCGACGCCGTTCCTGTTCGTGAGCCTGGGGGAATGCATCACCGAGCGCAGCGGCCGCATCAATCTCGGTCTTGAAGGCACGCTGGTGATGGGCGCGATGAGCGCCTACGGCATCTCCTATCTCACCGGCTCGCCGTGGCTCGGCGTTCTCGCCGCCGGCGTCGCCGGCGCGGCGCTGGGCGCGCTGCACGCCGGGATCTGCTCGCTGCCGCGCGTCAACGACATCGCGGTGGGCATCGCCTTGATGCTGTTCGGCACGGGTCTGGCGTTCTATCTCGGCAAACCGCTGATCGAGCCGACCGCCGCACGGCTTCCGGCGATCGATTTCGGCTGGTGGAGCGACATCGCGCAGCTCCGGGCGGCGCTGCGCATCAACGTGCTGTTTCTGATCGGCGTGGCACTCGCGCCTATTCTTTACTGGGCGTTCCGCACCACGCGCTGGGGCCTGCTGGTTCGCACCGCCGGCGAAAGCGCGGACGCCGCGCGCGCGATGGGCTATTCGGTGCTGATGATCCGCCTGCGCGCCACCATGGTCGGCGGCTTCCTCGCCGGCATCGGCGGCTCGTTCCTGTCGCTGTTCTATCCCGGAAGCTGGAACGAGGGCCTCTCTTCGGGCCAGGGCGTGACCGCCGTGGCGCTGGTGATCTTCGCGCGCTGGGACCCGATGCTGTGCATGTGGGCCTCTCTTGCTTTCGGTGGTGCGGCCGCGCTCGGGCCGGCCCTGCAATCGGTCGGCGTCACCTCCGGCTATCATCTCTTCAACGCGGCGCCCTACATCCTGACGCTCGCGATCATGATCATCACCTGCTCACCGAAGCGCACGCTGACCGGCGCACCCGCCGAACTGTCGATCACCAAGTAAACGAGGCTAACCATGCCAGAGCGCTATACCAAGTCCGAGCCCTATGCGTGGCCCTATAACGGCGACCTGCGTCCCGCCAACACCGCCTGATCATCATCGACATGCAGACCGATTTCTGCGGCCCCGGCGGCTATGTCGACAAGATGGGGTATGACCTGTCGTTGACCCGCGCGCCGATCGAGCCGATCAAGCGGCTGCTCGCGGCGATGCGCGCCAAGGGCTATCACATTATCCACACCCGCGAGGGACATCGTCCCGACCTCGCTGACTTGCCCGCCAACAAGCGCTGGCGCTCGCGCCAGATCGGCGCCGGGATCGGCGATCCCGGCCCGTGCGGACGCATCCTGGTGCGCGGCGAGGCCGGCTGGGAGATCATTCCCGATCTCGCACCGCTGCCGGGCGAGCCGATCATCGACAAGCCGGGCAAGGGATCGTTTTGCGCCACCGACCTCGAATTGCTGCTGCGCGTGCGCGGGATCGAGAACATCGTGCTCACCGGCATCACTACCGACGTCTGCGTTCACACCACCATGCGCGAGGCCAACGATCGCGGCTTCGAATGCGTGCTGGTCGAGGATTGCTGCGCGGCGACCGACAAGAGCAACCACGATGCCGCGTTGCAGATGATCAAGATGCAAGGCGGCGTGTTCGGCGCGGTCGCCAGGTCCTCCGACTTGATCGGAGCAATTTCTTGAAAATCGGCGAATATCCCGCGCCGACCGGCGCGTTCGGCATCGACGCCATCGCGATGACCATGCGGTTCGGCGATTTCGTCGCGCTCGACAATGTCGAACTGAAGGTTCGGCCGGGCACGCTGCACGCTCTGCTCGGCGAGAACGGCGCCGGCAAGAGCACGCTCGTGAAATGCATCATGGGCTATTACCACGCGACCCAAGGCGACATCCTGGTCGGCGACCGCGAACAGGCGATCGCCAACCCGAAGGACGCGCACGCGCTGGGCCTCGGCATGGTCTACCAGCATTTCACGCTGGTGCCGGCGATGACGGTGGCCGAAAACCTGGTGCTGGCGCGCGATGACGTCCCGGCCGTGGTCGACTGGGCCAAGGAAAAGAAGGAGCTCGAGGCCTTCCTGTCGCGGATGCCGTTCAAGGTGCCGCTGAACGCCCGCGTCGCGGACATCTCGGCCGGCGAACGGCAGAAGTGCGAGATCCTCAAGCAGCTCTATCTGAAGCGGCGCTTTTTGATCCTCGACGAGCCGACCTCGGTGCTGACGCCGGGCGAGGCCGACGAGGTGCTGGGCATGCTGCGCACCATGGTGCAGAACGGCGAGCTGACGATCCTGATGATCACGCACAAGTTTCGCGAGGTGATGGCGTTCGCGGATGAAGTGACCATCCTACGCCGCGGCAAGCTCGCCGGCAAAGGCCTCGTCAAGGAGCTGACGCCGGATGCGATGGCGCGCGCGATGATCGGCGCCGAGGAACTGACCATCCAGCCGCCACGCTCGGGCGAGGCCGGCAGCGTGCGGCTTGAGCTTAGCAAGGTCTGCGCGCTCGACGACGCCGGCGCGATTGCGGTAAAGGACGCCTCGCTCTCGGTGCGCGGCGGCGAGATCGTCGGCATCGCCGGCGTCTCCGGCAACGGCCAGCGCCAACTCGTCGAGGTGCTCGCAGGTCAGCGCGAGGCCGAAAGCGGCGAAATCCATGTCGCCGGCGATGTCTATCACGCCAGCCGCGAGGAAATGCGCCGGCACAAGATGTCGCTGTTGCCGGAAGAGCCGCTGAAGAACGCCTGCGTCGCCGGCATGAGCGTCGCCGACAACCTCGCGTTCCGCGAATTCGACCGCGCGCCGTTCGCCAAGGGTGGCTGGTGGCTCAACGGCGCCGCCTTCCGCAGCGATGCCGAACGCAAGATCGGCCTCTACAAGATCAAGACCCGCACCCCGGATACGCCGATCTCGGCGCTGTCGGGCGGCAACGTCCAGCGCGCGGTATTGGCGCGCGAACTCGGCGGCGACGTCGAGGTGCTGATCGCCGCCAATCCCTGTTTCGGGCTCGATTTCGCGGCGGTCGCCCAGATCCATGCCGAGATCATGGCGGCGCGTAACCGAGGTGCTGCGGTGCTTCTGGTTAGCGAGGACCTCGACGAATTGCTCGAATTGTCGGATCGTCTGGTGGTGATGTTTCACGGCCAGTTCGTCTATGAGGCGCGCGCCAGCGAAGCCGACCTGACGGAAGTTGGCCGCCACATGGCGGGGCATTAATGGCAGATGTCGAAGGCCTGACGCAGCAGCAGTTGGACGAACACTTCCTGAGGCATTCCTTTGACGTGGCCCGCCGTTCGATGGGAAGCGGCAATCATCCGTTCGGCGCCATTCTGGTCGATCGAAACCGCAAGGTCCTGATCGAGACCGAAAATGGCTACATGCCGGCCCATGACGGCACCGCGCATGCCGAGCGACTGCTGGCAACCGAAGCCTGTCGCACGCTCAAAGCCGACGTCCTCACCGATGCGACCATCTATTCTTCAGCCGAGCCTTGCGCGATGTGCGCGGGCGCCATCTATTGGGCCGGCATCGGCCGCCTGGTCTATGGCCTCAGCGAAGCAAGGCTGCGCGATATCACCGGCAACCATCCGGAAAATCCCACCCTCGACCTGCCCTGCCGCACGGTGTTTGCGAGCGGCCAGCGCTTAACCGACGTCGTCGGCCCGCTGCTGGAAGACGAAGCGGCTGCGCTTCACGAAGGCGTCTGGAAGAAATAGGTATTCGCCTTAACGCAGTCGATCATAGATCGTCCTTCGCGGCCCCATAGCCAAAGGCCTTCGTTCAAGCGAAGATTATCGACCACCGAAACCTACGTTAAGATTCCGCGGTATGGGTCCCTGCGTGCGCAGGGACGACAGCGGGAGTCTTGGCGAGCGCAGAGCACCGCATCGCCCAAAGAAAAATGGCGCCGCGAGCAAGTCGCGGCGCCATCGTTTTAGAGAGAGACGAGAGCCTTAGAACTTCACAGTGATACCGGCGGAAGCCGACTGTTCGGTACAAGAGTGGGTGCTGACAACCACGCCGTTGAGGAGCGCGTTACAAACACCGAGTTGGGCGTTGTGATCGAGGCCGAACTTGTTCTGCCAGTAGCGATAGGCAACCCAGAGGTCAACGAAGTGGGTGTACTTCGCACCCCAGACCGCCTTGGAGGCGTCGAAGGTCAGACCGGATCGGTTCTGAGTTGAGTTCGGTCTTGCTCGCCGTGCTGTTGACACCGGTACCATTACCAATGAGCGGAGCGTTCGAGTCGCCCTTCGGTCCGTACCAGCCGGCACGGCCGCTGATCGAGAAGAACTGCCAGTTTTCCGGCAGGAAGCCGAGATCCATGTAGTAGTTGATTTCAACCGCCCACGTGGTCTTGAAGCTGGTGTTGCCGTCAGAGAGACAGGTTACACCAGGAATACCAGGAGTATTAAAGAGGCTGGCGCAGGAATCGAACGCGTTGTGGTTGATTTCCTTGTAGGCCAAGGGCGCAACGTTGAAGAAGCCCTTGTAAGGCAGGTCGAAGGCGAATTGCAGACCGCCGACGATGTCGCGCTTGGCCGGTGCGAGGTAAGGTGTTTTCGTTTTCGACGTCGCCACCGATTTCGAACGAAATGTTATGCAGCGGCCCCATGCTGAACATCTTGGTGCCGAAGATTTCGTTCCAGCCGAAGGTCGAGCGGAACAGCCCATAGACTTCGGTTGCGCCAGCGCAAGTGGTGTTACCGCCGTTAACCGAAGCGCTGTTCTGCGTCAGGCCAGGCGTAAAGCCCGAGCACGGCGAGGCCGGATCGTTATGGTCCGACTTGAACATCGAGATCGTGAAGAAGTTGGTGCCGTAGCCCCAGATGTCGAAGTGGGTGAACGAGTAGACCTGCTTCGCGGTGTTACCGTTGAAGCCGCCGCCGCCCTGCTTCAGGCTGTACGCACCGGGATCGGTCGCCGTGAATTGATAGGAATAGGTGAGGCGATCATCGATCACCAGGAAGAAAGGAAGATCCGGCGCCTTCTTCACAGCCTTGACCGGAAGATCCGCGGCCCGAGCCATACCGGCTGAAGCAATCGCGGCCACTGCGAGCGCCGCGGTTGCGAAGATTGTTTTTCTGAACGACATTAGTACCCCCAATTGCAGAGCGAACCATCACAGGCCCTGAACGAGACAGTTACGCCGTTCGTGCGACCTGAGAAGCCTCAACTTTTTCCATCGCCTGCTGCGAGATTAATCAAAAATAGCCAAATCGGCCGCGATTTGGAGGGCTTGATCCCGTTGATGGCAATATCGGCGGTTTCGGCGCGCCACAACCACGAGCCTTTTTCCAATTGTTTTTATTGATTTTTTTGGCGATATCCGGGTTGAGTGCCAAATCCGATGCACGGCAAAATCGATCCACCGCAGCCTTCGCGGAGCGGTCAAATCACGATGCTTACATCCAAAGCAGCGTCCCACCGTCCATGACGAATTGCAACAGACCGTTACAATTATGCAACAGCACAACACACCATCCAAAGCCCCAATGGTATCAATTTAGGGTTACCCCGCTGCTTGCTTGAGAATCACTCTCAGGTCCGGAACTGCTGAAGGCTTGGGCAACGACTGACGCTTTTTCGCTACTTACGTTGGCGTCTAAAGTGGCACAGTATCAACGCAGTCTTCTGGGGAACTGTGAACCCGAATGTCAAATTCGACGCCCGTCAGCTCACGTCCCGGCGAAACGCCGTTGTTGCAAACCGTTGGGCTGACCAAGCGCTACGGCGCATTTCTCGCCAATGATTCCATCGACATCGATATCTGGCCGAACGAAATCCATGCGCTGCTCGGCGAAAATGGCGCGGGTAAGTCGACCCTGGTCAAAACCATCTACGGCCTGGTCCAGCCGAGCGAAGGCGAGATGCGCTGGGAAGGCAAGAAGATGGTCGTGTCCGGACCGTCGGAGGCGCGCTCCCGCGGCATTGGCATGGTGTTCCAGCACTTCTCCCTGTTTGACAACCTCACGGTCGCCGAGAATGTCGCGCTCGGGCTCGACGGAACGGAATCCTTCAAGGACATGTCGGCGCGGCTCGAACAGGTGGCGAGCACGTACGGACTGCCGCTCGATCCTCGCCGCGAAGTCTGGCAGCTATCGGTCGGCGAGCGGCAGCGCATCGAGATCGTGCGCGTTCTGATGCAGGACCCGAAATTTTTGATCCTTGACGAACCCACCGCGGTCTTGACCCCGCAGGAAGCCGACCAACTCTTCGTCGTATTGAACAGGCTGAAGACCGAGGGCCGCGCCATCCTCTACATCAGCCACAAGCTCGACGAGGTGAAGCGGCTTTGCGACACCGCCACGATCCTGCGCGGCGGCAAGAAGATCTCGACCTGCAATCCCAAGGCGGAGACCGCGGGCTCGCTGGCACGGATGATGGTCGGCACCGAGATCAAGGAAGTCAAAGCGGCGGCCACGCGAAACATCACGGTGCCGCGCCTTGTCGTCAACAATCTCTCGCTCGAACCCGACGATCCGCACGGCGTGCGGCTGCAAAATATCTCGCTCGAAATTCGCGGCGGCGAAATCCTCGGCGTCGCCGGCGTCGCCGGCAACGGTCAGGACGAATTGTTCTCGGCGCTGTCGGGCGAGCGATATTCCAACGACCCCGGCACGGTGGTGATCGAGGGAATCGCGGCCGGCCATCTCTCCATCACCCATCGGCGCAAGCTTGGCGCGGCCTTCGTGCCGGAAGAGCGGCTGGGCCATGGCACCGCGCCGCGCATGAAATTATCGGAGAACGCGCTGCTCACCGGTCACGCCGCCAGCGGCATGGTCAAGTTCGGCTTCGTCAATACGCCGGCGACGTTGTCGACCGTCGACCGCACCACCCAGACCTTCGATGTGCGCAAGGCCAAGCGCGATCCGGAAGCAGCTTCCCTGTCCGGCGGCAACTTGCAGAAATTCGTGGTCGGGCGCGAAATCCTCCGCAACCCCGCGGTGCTGGTGGTGAGCCAGCCGACCTGGGGCGTGGATGCGGGCGCCGCCGCGGTGATCCGCCAGGCACTGCTCGACCTTGCCGCCTCCGGCGCGGCCGTTCTGGTCACGAGCCAGGACCTCGACGAACTTGCCGAAATCACCGACCGGATCGCGGTGATGTTTCACGGGCGGCTGTCGCAGGCTTTGCCGACCGCGGAAGCCACGCGCGAAAAGCTCGGGCTGTTGATGGGCGGAAGCGGCCTCGATCAGAAGGATGCGGCGCATGCAGCTGGTGCTTGAAAAGCGCGCCGAGCGATCGAACACGATTGCGCTGGTTTCTCCGCTGATCGCAATCGGCCTGACGATCGTGACCATGGTCATCCTGTTCGCCATTCTCGGCAAGAATCCTCTTCTTGCACTCTGGGTCTATTTCATCGATCCGTTGACCGACGCCTATTCGCTACAGGAAATCGCGGTCAAGGCGACGCCGCTGGTAATGATCGCGATCGGGCTGTCGCTCTGCTATCTCGCCAATGTCTGGAATATCGGCGCGGAAGGGCAATTCCTGATCGGCGCCGTCGCCGGCTCCTGGATCGCGGTCAAAACCCAAGGCACCGACGCAGGCGCCTGGGTGTTGCCGGCGATGCTCGCGATGGGAGCGGCGGCAGGCGCGCTCTACGCACTGATCCCGGCGATCTGCAAGGTGAGGTTCGGCGCCAGCGAAATTCTCACCAGCCTGATGCTGGTCTATGTCGCCGATCTCTTTCTCGATTATCTGGTGCGCGGTCCCTGGCGCGACCCGAACGGTTTCAACTTTCCAACCACCGCGGAGTTCGATCCGGTTGCCACCGTGCCGCTTCTGGTCGACGGCGGCCGCTTGCACCTCGGCGCGATCTTCGCCGTGATCGTCGTCGGCGCCGCCGCGATCCTGCTCGGCCGAATGATCAAGGGGTTTGAAATCCGCGTGGTCGGCGCGGCGCCGCGCGCGGCGCGCTTTGGCGGCTTCAATTCCAAACAGCTGATCCTCCTGACCTTCGCCATTTCCGGCGCGCTCGCAGGGCTCGCCGGAATCATCGAGGTCGCGGGTCCCGTCGGCCATCTTCAGCCGAACTTTTCGCCCGGCTACGGCTTCACCGCCATCATCGTCGCTTTCCTCGGACGATTGAACCCGATTGGAATATTAATTGCAGGGCTTTTCCTGGCGCTTACGTTCATCGGCGGCGAACAGGCCCAGATCGCCATGAAGATACCCCTCGACGTGACCAAGGTTTTTCAAGGCATTCTGCTGTTCTACGTGCTCGCCTGCAATTCCCTTATCCTCTACCGGATCCGGCTGGTTTCCTCCTCGCAGGTGACAGTACCGCCTATTTGAAGTTCCTGCAGGACAAGCGGCAAATTCGATCCAGGAACTTCAAATAGAAAGGCGGTACTAAGGTCATAAGCTTGCTAGTGCCCATGACTTTCCGAAGTTCGTGAAAGGTGGGCGCTGAGACGTAATTACGAACTTCGGAAAGTGGGCACTAGTGGAACTGCTTGAGGCCATCATCCTGTCAGTCCTGGCGGCGTCAACACCCCTGTTGATCGCGGCCACGGGCGAACTCGTGACTGAGCGCTCCGGTGTCCTCAACCTCGGCGTCGAAGGCATGATGATCGTCGGCGCGGCTTGCGGCTTTGGCGGCGCCTGGCTCACGGGGTCGATCATTGTCGGCGCGATCTGCGGGATCATCGCCGGTACGTTGATGTCGCTGATCTTCGCGCTGATGACGCTTGGGCTAGCGGTCAACCAGGTCGCGACCGGGCTTGCCTTGACCATTCTCGGGGTCGGCCTTTCCGGACTGATCGGCGCCGGCTTCGTCGGCGAGCGGATCACGCCGGCGCCGCATCTTTACATCCCACACCTCACCGACATTCCCTTTGCCGGCCGTATCCTGTTTGGCGAAGACGCCTTCGTCTATCTCTCGCTGGTTCTTTTGATCGCCGTCTGGCTGTTCCTCTATCGCACGCGCGCCGGATTGGTGTTGCGCGCCGCCGGCGACAATCATGTCTCATCTCACGCGCTCGGCTATCCCGTGCTTCGCATCCGCCTGTACGCAGTGATGTTCGGCGGCGCCTGTGCGGGCCTAGCGGGCGCCTACCTGCCGCTCGCCTACACGCCGTTCTTCATTCCCGGAATGACCGCGGGCCGCGGCTGGATCGCGCTGGCGCTGGTGGTGTTTGCCTCCTGGCGGCCCGGCCGCCTCATCATCGGCGCCTACCTGTTCGGCGCCGTGACCATTCTGCAATTGCACGCCCAGGCGTTCAGCCTCGGAATCCCCTCGCAATTCATGTCATCCCTGCCATACTTGGCGACTGTCATTGTCCTTGTTCTGATTTCGCGGGCGAGAACAGGCGGTTCAACCGCGCCGGCCGCACTTGGCACGGTGTTCGTGCCCGATCGCTGATTTCGCGTTTCAAGACGCGACTGAAGGGGGGCAGCGCGTTTTGAATGTAGGTTTTACCCCGGGAGTATGGAGATTGATTATGAGGAAAAAACTTCTTGCGGCCGCGGCCGCAGTTCTGCTGGCCGGAAGCTTGAGTGCTTCGGCCGCCGACAAACTGAAGGTTGGTTTTATCTATCTCGGACCCGTGGGCGACCTCGGCTGGACCTACCAGCACGACGTCGCGCGCCAGGCCCTGGTGAAGGAATTGGGCGACAAGATCGAGACAACCTATCTCGAGAATGTCAGCGAAGGCCCCGACGCCGAGCGTTCGATCGAGCAGCTCGTGCGCGCCGGCAACAAGCTGATCTTCACCACGTCCTTTGGTTACATGGACCCGACGCTGAAGGTCGCCAAGAAATATCCGAACGTGCATTTCGAGCACGCCACCGGGTTCAAGCACGACAAGAACATGGGAATCTACAACGGCCGCTTCTATGAAGGGCGTTACATCCAGGGCGTGATCGCCGGCAAGATGTCGAAGGCGGGCGTACTCGGCTACATCGCCTCGTTCCCGATTCCGGAAGTGATCATGGGAATCAACGCCACGATCCTCGGCGCGCAGACGGTCAACCCGAACATCAAGGTCAAGATCATCTGGGCCAACACCTGGTTCGATCCGGGCAAGGAAGCCGACGCCGCCAAGGCGCTGCTCGACCAGGGCGCGGACGTGATCATGCAGCACACCAACTCCCCGGCGGCGATGCAGATCGCATCCGAGCGCGGCAAGCTGGCCTTCGGCCAGGATTCCGAAATGATCAAGTTCGGACCGAAGACGCAGCTCACCTCGATCATCGACAACTGGGCTCCCTACTACATCCGCCGCGTCAAGGCCGAACTCGACGGCAAATGGGAAACCGACAACGTCTGGGACGGCCTGAAGGAAAAGATGGTCGTGATGGCGCCCTACACCAACATGCCCGACGACGTGAAGAAGCTCGCGATGGACACCGAAGCCGCGATCGTCGCCGGCAAGCTCTATCCGTTCAAATGCCCGATCGTTGATCAGGACGGCAAGACGGTCGAGTGCAAGGGCGGGGATCACCTCGACGACGGCCAGGTGCTGGGCATGAACTTCTACGTCAAGGGCATCGACGACAAGATCCCGGGCAAATAAGCCCTTAACCTTCCAAGCCAAAGGCCGGGCGGCGACGCCCGGCCTTTTCTTTTTCAATCTGTTTTGCTGATTAAGTGAGATCGGTCGAGCCGGTCCGCCGTTCACCTCTCCCATGGGGAGAGGTCGATTTGCTCCTGGCGATGCAAAGCATCGTCCAGTGCAAATCGGGTGAGGGGGTAAACTCCATCGATAGACCGTAACCCCTCACCCCACCCCTCTCCCAAAGGGAGAGGGAGCTCACCATCGTCGCGGCACGATCGCTCCTTACCCCGCCTGCAAAGCGCGCGCGGCCGCGCTGTGGCGGCGGATCAGATCGGCAACATCGAGCCCGGGAATGGCGCCGTCAATGACGGTCCATTTCCCCGCCACCATCACCCGATCGGCGCGATGCGCGCCGCACAGCACCAGTGCGGCCAAGGGATCGCCGTGGCCGGAGAAGCGCAACTCGTCGAGCTTGAACAGCGCGAGATCGGCGGCCTTGCCGACCGCGATCTCGCCGAGTTCGGGGCGGCCGACACAGGCCGCCGAGCCCTTGGTGGCCCAGCGCAGCGCGTCCTTGTGGCTCACCTTGCCGACGCCATAGCGCACGCGTTGCAACAGAAACGCGGCGCGAACTTCCTGCATCAGATTGGACTCGTCGTTCGACGCCGAGCCGTCGACGCCAAGCCCGATGCCGACGCCGGCCTCTTCCATCTCGCAGACCGGACAGAAGCCCGATGCCAGAATCTGGTTGCTGCAAGCGCAGTGGCTGATGGTGGTTTTGGCCTTGCCGAGCCGCTGCATTTCGGTTGCGTTGAAGAAGATGCCGTGCGCCAGCCAGGTCCGCGCATTGAGCCAGCCGCAATCCTCCAGATAATCGAGCGGCCGGCACTGATAGAGCTGTTCGCAGAACCGGTTTTCATCCTCGGTCTCCGCCAGATGGGTGTGCATGCGGACGTCGAGCTTTTCGGCCAATGCCGCGGTTTTCTTCATCAGCGAGGTCGTCACCGAGAACGGCGAACAGGGCGCGAGCGCGATCTGCACCATCGCGTCTTGGCCGCGCTGATGAAATTTGCCGACGACGCGTTCGCTGTCGGCCAGAATGGTATCCTCGTCCTGCACCACGCTGTCCGGCGGCAGGCCGCCGTCGCGCTGCGACAGGTTCATCGACCCGCGCGTGAGCAGCACGCGCAGGCCGAGGCGCTGCGCGACGGCCACTTCGATATCAACGGACTCCTCGAGCCCGGCCGGAAAAACGTAGTGATGATCCGTCGTGGTGGTGCAGCCGGAAAGCATCAATTCCGACATCGCCACGGTAACGCCGAGTTCGAGCGATTTCGGCGTTAATCCAGCCCATACCGGATAGAGCGCCTGCAACCACGGGAACAGTTCGCGATCCATCGCGGCCGGCACCGCCCGTGTCAGCGTCTGGTAAAAATGGTGATGGGTGTTGATCAGCCCGGGCAAAACCACATGCGCCGAGGCATCGAATACCGCGGCTTCCGTTTTGGGTGTTGCGCCGGCCGGCACCAGTTCGACGATCCGGCCACCATCCACGACAATACCGCCGCCCGCGCCTTCTGCCAGAATGGCCTGCGGATGCTTGATCCAGATCGCCCGCGGTTGCGCCATATTAACGCCTTTCCTCTTGAATCAATCGTTATTCCTGCAATTCAAGGACCAGCCGAAATCGCGTCACCAAGACCTCATGGTGAGGAGGCGCGTAAGCGCCATCTCGAACCATAAAGCCCCGATCGTTGGCTCATCCTTCGAGACGCGCCTTCGGCGCTCCTCAGGATGAGGAATTAGAGCTTGCTACGCTGTATAACGCTAGTTGGCGCTGGTCTTGCAAGACTGTTACAAAAAGAGTGTTGGCGTTGAAAGTATCAGACGGCGCATGGACCTGAATACGATCACGGCGGTGGCGCGCCCGACAGCGCGCTCAGAACTGCCCGCTTGGACGGCAGGCGATGCCTGGCTCGCGGGCGGCACCTGGCTATTTTCGGAACCGCAGGCGGACCTGCACCGCCTGATTGACCTCGCCGCGCTTGGCTGGCCGGCGCTGACCATCGACGGGAATGGGCTATCGATCGCGGCGACTTGCAGCGTCGCCGAACTCGACGCGATCGCCTGCCCGCCGGACTGGCTCGCAGCCCCCTTGATCAATCAATGCTGCCGGGCTTTTCTGGCCTCCTTCAAGATCTGGAAGACCGCAACCGTCGGCGGCAATATCTGCATGTCGCTGCCGGCGGGGCCGATGATCTCGCTGACCTCGGCGCTCGACGGCGTCTGCACGATCTGGCAGCCGGACGGCGGCGAGCGAACCGTCGCCATGCTCGACTTCGTCACCGGCGACCACGCCAACGTGCTCAAGCCGGGCGAGCTGTTGCGGCAGATCGATATTCCGCTTGCCGCGCTGAAGCGCCGATCCGCCTTCCGGCAGATTTCACTGACGGCGGTCGGACGTTCAGCGGCGCTCGTGATCGGCACGCTCGGCCATGACGGCGCGCTCGCGCTGACGGTGACGGCCTCGACCAAGCGGCCGGTCAGGCTGTCCTTCAAGAGGGTGCCCGACGTCTCCGAGCTGCGCGCGGCGATCGGGCAGGCCATCCCGGATGACCTCTATCACGACGACATTCACGGCAAGCCATTCTGGCGCAAACACATGACGCTGCGATTGGCTCGCGAAATCTGCGACGAACTGATGGAGTAGATTTGAGCTTCGAGATCAACGGCAAGAATTTCGAACAGCAGCCGCGCGCCGGGCAATGCCTGCGCACGTTCCTGCGCGAGCTCGGCCATTTCGGCGTCAAGAAGGGCTGCGACGCCGGCGATTGCGGCGCCTGCACCGTGCTGCTCGACAACGAGCCGGTGCATAGCTGCTTGATTCCAGCGTTTCGTGCCGAAGGCCACGCTGTCACCACCATCGAAGGCTTTGCCGGCGACGCCGCTCTCCATCCGATGCAGCAGGCCTTCCTGGACGCGCAGGGATTTCAATGCGGCTTCTGCACCGCCGGCATGATCCTGACCTGCGCTTCGCTGAACCAGGCGCAACGCGCGGATCTCGGCGCGGCATTAAAGGGCAATATCTGCCGCTGCACCGGCTATGGCTCGATCGAGGACGCGCTGAACGGCAAGACCAACGTTGAGAAAGCCGACGCCGGCGCTGCGTTCGGCCGCAGCCTGCCGGCGCCGGCGGGACCATCCGTGGTACGCGGCGCGGAACGCTACACCTTCGATACTGAGATCGAAGGCCTGCTCCACATCAAGATGCTTCGCTCGCCGCATCCGCACGCCAGGATCATCTCGATCGACAAGAGCGACACCCTCGCCGTGCCGGGCGTTGAGGCGGTCCTGACCTATGAAGATGCGCCGTCGAAGTTATTTTCCACCGCGCGGCATGAAAGGGACTGGATGGATCCCGACGATACCCGCGTGCTCGACGATGTCGTGCGCTTCATCGGGCAAAAAGTCGCCGCGGTCGTGGCGACAAGCGAAGGCGCCGCGGAAGAAGGCTGCCGCCGTCTTAAAGTAACTTACGAAATATTGCCGCATGTGATCGATCCGGCCCATGCGATCGCCGCGGGCGCGCCGGTGATCCATCCGGGCAAGACGACAGAAAATCGCATCGCCAATGCGGAACGCAATATCGCCGCCGAAACCCATGGCGAATTCGGCGACGTCGCGGCCGCGTTGGCTGCCTCCGCCGTCACTTACGAAGGCACGTTTACGACGCAGCGTGTGCAGCACGCAGCCCTCGAAACCCATGGTGGCATTGCCTTTGTCGACGCCGACGGTGTCCTCACCGTCCGCTCGTCGACCCAGGTGCCGTTCCTGACCCGGCGGACGCTCGCCAATCTGTTCGATCTTCCCGCCGAAAAAGTGCGCGTGTTCTGCAAGCGCGTCGGCGGCGGGTTCGGCGGCAAGCAGGAGATGTTCGTCGAGGATATTCTGGCGCTGGCCGCGCTAAAGACGAGACGGCCGGTCAAACTCGAACTGACGCGCGAGGAGCAATTCACGACCACCTCGACGCGTCATCCGATGCGGGTCAACATCAAGGCCGGCGCCGACAGGAACGGCAAGCTCACTGCCTTAAAAATCGACGTGCTGTCCAATACCGGCGCCTACGGCAATCATGGCGGGCCGGTGTTGTTTCACGCCGTCAGCGAATGCATCAGCGTCTATAACTGCCCGAACAAGAAGGTCGACGGGGTCGCCGCCTATACCAACACGCTCCCGGCCGGCGCTTTCCGCGGCTATGGCCTGCCGCAGACGCAGTTTGCGGTGGAATTGGCGATCGATGAACTGGCGAGGCAGCTTGGCATCAGCCCGTTCGAAATGCGGCGTCGCAACGTCGTCAAGCCCGGCGATCCGATGCTGGCGCCGCCGGGCTCCGAATATCACGATGTGGAATACGGCTCCTACGGGCTCGATCAGTGCCTCGACATGGTCGAGCGCGCCATGGCCGCGGACACCTCGAAGCCGCAGTTGTCCGACGACTGGCTGATCGGCGACGGCATCGCGCTCACCATGATCGACACCGTGCCGCCTGCCGGTCACATCGCGGATTGCTATATTTCCCTGCGCGACGACGGCGGATTCGAACTCACGGTCGGCACCGCCGAGTTCGGCAACGGCACCGCTACGGTGCATCGCCAGATCGCGGCGACGGCGCTCGCGACTTCAGTCGATCAGATTTCCTTGAAGCAATCCGACACCGCCAATGGCGGCCACGACACTGGTGCGTATGGTTCGGCCGGCACCTTTGTTGCGGGGCTCGCCACCAAAGTCGCGGCGGAAAATCTCGTCGCCGAGATTAAAGACTTTGCCGCGCGCGCCATGGGTACGCAGACGGCTACCAGCGTGCTTGAGCGCGACCACCTCGTCTCGGGCAACACGCGCCTGCCATTTACGACGATCGCCGAGACGGCCCGTGCGAAAGGGATGCGGCTCTCAGCCCACGGCAATTCCGGCGGTACGCCGCGTTCGGTCGCCTTCAACGTGCAGGGCTTTCGGGTCGCGGTGAACAAGGGCAGCGGCGAATTGAAGATTCTCAAGAGCGTGCAGGCGGCGGATGCCGGACGTGTCGCCAATCCCATGCAGTGCCGCGGCCAGGTCGAGGGCGGCGTCGCGCAGTCGCTCGGGGCTACGCTTTACGAAGAACTCGTGATCGACGACGGCGGCAGCATCGTCAATCCGCGCTTTCGCGACTACCACCTGCCGTCCTTTGCCGACGTGCCGCGCACCGAAGTCTTCTTCGCCGATACCTACGACAAGATCGGGCCGATGGGCGCGAAATCGATGAGCGAGAGCCCCTACAATCCGGTGGCGCCTGCGATGGGCAATGCGATCGCCAGCGCCACCGGCATCCGCTTCACCTCGACGCCGTTCAAACCTGACCGGTTGTTTCCGGCACTGAAGGAAAAGTTCGGAAGCTAGTGTCCCGGTTCTGACATTCGTGTCATATCGCGGCGGGCACTTTTACGAATGTCAGCTTCGAAGAACTCGCGGTGACACTGAAAGGAACGTCAGTGTCGCCACACTGAGCCGCGCTCAAGACCTGACGGCCATGCGGCAGCGCGAAACAGGCATCTGGCACAGCGTTTGAATTGCTGCAATCATGTGACAGCGACAGGGCACTGCACCGGCGTCCGTTGGGGGTAACCATGAGCACCGAGATTCATCCGGTCGACGAAGTCCTTCCGGTCCCGCGGCTGTTGGCGCTGGGACTGCAACATGTGCTGGTGATGTATGCCGGCGCGGTCGCCGTTCCCCTGATCATCGGGCGAGCGTTGAAACTGTCGCCGGAGGACGTCGCGTATCTGATCAGCGCCGATCTGTTTGCCTGCGGCCTGGCAACACTGGTGCAGTGCATCGGATTCCCCGGCGTCGGCATTCGCCTGCCGGTAATGATGGGCGTGACCTTTGCATCCGTCGGCCCGATGCTGTCGATGGCGGCCTCTCCGGATATCGGTCTGCTCGGCATCTACGGCTCCGTCATTGCTGCCGGAATCTTCGGCATCATTGCCGCGCCTTTCATCAGCCGGCTGCTGCCGCTGTTTCCACCTGTTGTCACCGGCACCATCATCATGGTGATCGGCATTTCCCTGATGCGAGTTGGTATCAACTGGGCCGGCGGCGGTTTGCCGATGCTGACCAAGGCGATTGATGGCGCCAACTACACCTATCCCAATCCCGCTTACGGCCAGTTGCAAGGGCTCGGAATCTCGCTCTTTGTGCTGCTCTTCATCCTCGGCCTGATCCGGTGGGGAACAGGCTTCCTCGCCAATGTGTCGGTGCTGCTCGGAATCATCGCCGGCGCTGTCCTCGCGAGTGGACTTGGCGTCATGCATTTCGAGAAGGTCGTGGCCGCATCCTGGGGTGACATCGTCATCCCCTTCCGCTTCGGCATACCGCAATTCCACCTCGTGCCGATCCTGACCATGTGCATCGTGATGGTCGTGGTGATGATCGAATCGCTCGGCATGTTTCTGGCGCTCGGCGAGATGACCGGCAAGACCATCGATCGTGACGCGCTATCGCGCGGCCTTCGCGCCGATGGCGTCGGTACGCTGATCGGCGGCATCTTCAACACCTTCCCCTATACCTCGTTCTCGCAAAACGTCGGCCTTGTCAGCGTCACCGGTGTCCGGTCGCGATTTGTCACGATGACCGGCGGCGGCATCATGCTGCTGCTTGGCCTGTTGCCGAAATTGGCGGCTCTGGTCGAAGCGGTGCCGCTGGTGGTGCTTGGCGGCGCGGGACTTGTGATGTTCGGGATGGTAGCTGCGACCGGCGCGCGGATTCTCACCAATGTCGACTTCAAGACCAACCGCTTCAACCTGTTCGTGGTCGCGATCTCGGTCGGCTTCGGCATGATCCCGCTCGCGGCGCCCGGCTTCTTCCACAACCTGCCGAGTAATCTCCAGCCGCTCTTGGAATCCGGCATCCTGCTGTGCGCGGTGACGGCCGTGATCCTGAACGCGTTCTTCAACGGATTGGGCAGCAGTTCCAGCGCGAAAGCCGACGCGGCAGCGATGGCCTCATCCGCGCAGCATGTTTAGTGGAAGTGGTTAGCTGCCGCGATAGGTCGCATAACTCCAGGGCGTGACCAGCAGGGGCACATGCAGGTGCCCCTCGGGCTCGCTGACCGCAAACCTGAGCGCGATATCGTCGAAGAACGGCGGGTCGGAGACCGGCACGTTCCGCTCCTTGAAATAGCTTCCGACGCTGAAGATCAATTCATAGCGGCCGATCGGCACCGGCCGGCCGCCGATCAACGGCTGATCGGTGCGTCCGTCCGCATTGGTGACGGCGCGCGTCACCACGCGGCTGGCGCCAAGCGCCGAGCGTTCGACGAGTTCGACCGTAATCCCCGCCGCGGGCCTGCCGCTATGGGTGTCGAGCACATGGGTCGAAAGCTGTCCGTGAACGGGAAGCCGGTCACCGGAAACGATGAGCTGATCGAGCCGCAGCGCCGCGATCCGGCAAATCTCCGCAATGGAGGTCGCTGTTTCCGTCGCGACATCGTTCGGCAGCCGGCGCTCGAAATCCGCCAGCACCGAATCCTTGGTGTGGCGGCGGACGCTGACAATGTAGGGAAAGCCGAATTTCGAACGGTAAGCGCTGTTGACGCGCTCGAACGCCTCGAATTCGGCAGCCGATAGCCGGTCGAGACCGAGGCTGTTCTGCTCGGCGGTGGATTCGGCCGTCAGTTCATCGGCGCGCTTGGTTTTGTCGGCCAGATCCGGATGCGACTTGATCAACGCGAGCCGCAACCCCTCGGGAGCACGCTCGACCGCTGTCTTCATCGCCGCAAACAGCGCATTGACGCCAGCAAAGGGCCGGCCTGCAAAGGCCTGCTCGGCGACCCATGGCGAATATTCGAAGATATTGGCGAGCGCCGCGACGAAGTCGCCTTGCGAGCAAGCGTTCAACTCTTCAAGCGGCCTCTGCACACGTAATCCCCGCTTACATCCACCCGATCACGGGGTTCTGCCCTGGCCGCCCGAAGTGGCTCCGCCCACGTCGAAAGACATCCCGAACAGGCCGCCGCGCCGGACCTCGGCTTCAGGCGCCGGGGCCGACTGAAGTTCGGCCTGTGGTGGCGGGGGCGGCGGCGCCGGAAGGTTGGTACAGTTCATCGAATAGATCAGCTCGCGGCTGGCGGTTTGGCCGATCGGCGCGCAGGGATCAGCGCGCCCGGCTCTCGTCGCCGGCTTTGTTTGCGTCCAGGCCGGCGTTGCCGCCGCCACTACCATCGCGCACAGCAGAAGCTTCTTCATCATCCCACCTCGAAATCGGCCCCACCTTATTTACCCGGTTTGAGGCGACGAAGTCCACCTGCCCCATTTTTGGGCAAACCCCATGCGCAAGCTGCCAAAGGGAAGCGCTGGCAAATGCTTGCGATCAATGCGACACAGAATATGGGGAATCTGGCCAGGATAACCGGGAGAAGCCTGACCAGAGGCGCGCGGGAGCCGGCGATGTGGGCATCGATACTGTCGGAATGGGCCAGTTTGATTTTCCGCTGGCTGCATGTGATCGCAGCCGTCGGCTGGATCGGAAGTTCGTTTTACTTCATCCACACCGATCTCTCGCTTGAGCCGCGCGAAGGTCTGCCGGAAGGCGCCCATGGCGAGGCGTGGCAGGTCCATGGCGGCGGCTTCTATCACATCGTCAAATTCCTGGTCGCGCCGGCGCAGCTGCCGAGCGAACTGACCTGGTTCAAGTGGGAAGCCTACACCACCTGGCTGTCGGGCTTCGTGCTGATGGTAATCGTCTATTATCTCGATGCCGAACTGTTTCTGGTCGACAAGTCGGTCCTCGACCTGACGCCGATGCAAGCCGGCCTGTTCTCATTCTTCAGCCTTGCGCTCGCCTGGCTGTTGTATGAGGCGGCCTGCCGCAGTGGTCTCTCGGCTTACGAACTTCCGTTTGCGATCGGCGGCTACATTTTCCTGGTGGCGCTGACCTATGCCTTCACCCACGTGCTGAGCGGCCGCGGCGCCTTCAACCAGATCGGCGCCATCATCGGCACCATCATGGTCGCTAATGTGTTCGCGACCATCATCCCGAACCAGAAGAAGGTGATCGCGGCATTGCTCGCCGGCGAAAACCCGGACCCGAAACTCGGCAAGCAGGGCAAGGAACGCTCGGTCCACAACAACTATCTGACCTTGCCGGTCGTGTTCCTGATGATCAGCAACCATTACCCGCTGATCTTCGGCACCCGCTTCAACTGGCTGATCGCCGCGATCGTGCTCGCGCTTGGTCCCGTGATCCGCCATTTCTTCAACGAGCGCCATGCGGGGCGCAAATCGCCGTGGTGGGTGTGGGGCGTGGCGGCGCTCGGCATGATCGCGATCGCGTTCCTCTCGACCGCCGGTCCGCGCGACGCCAAGGTGAGCGCGGTGGTGCCCAAGCACGACTTTGCCGCCGCCCAGGATATCGTGATGTCCCGTTGCAGCATGTGCCACGCCGCCGAGCCGGTGTTTGACGGAATTACCGCAGCACCCAAGGGCGTGCGCCTCGACGATCCGGAAGCGATCCTGCGCAACAGCCGCCTGATCGGACGAAACGCGGCCTGGTCCAGCGCCATGCCGCCGGGCAACATCACCGAAATCACCGCCGACGAGCGCGCGGTGCTCGCGGCCTGGCTCGCTGATTCCCCGCGCTGACGTCGAGCGCCGACAGCCTCTATAATCCTCATGGTGAGGAGGCGCGAATGCACCGTCTCGAACCATGAGGCCCCGCTATTGGCTTCATCCTTCGAGACGTGCGCTTCTTTTGCACCATTCGCGACGGCCTCGCTAGCGCTCGGCCTGCTCGGGTGGGCGCGCTCCTCGGCATGAGGGGAGCAGGACTCGCGATGAAACTAGGCCGCCAGTTCGGCGACCGCCTTCTGCATGTTGGATGACATGTCGCTGGTCACGGCGCTCTGCTCCTCCACGGCGGCGGCCGTATTGGTCACGAACTCGCCGACATACTCGATCGCGCCCTTGATCGCGTTCAGGGCGGCGACGACGTCTTTGGAAATCCCGTTAAGCGAATCAATCTCGGCCGATATCCTGTCGGTGGCGCTCTTCGCCTGATTGGCCAGCCCCTTGACCTCGGCGGCGACGACGGCAAAGCCGCGACCGGCTTCGCCCGCCCGCGCAGATTCGATCGTGGCATTGAGCGCGAGCAGGTTGATCTGGCCGGTGATGTTGCTGATCAACTCGGTGATCCCCTCCATGGACTGCGCCGCCGACGTAAGCCGCTGCGCCTGAATATCGGCAGAATTGACCTGCCGCTCCGCTTCCGACGCCTGCTCACGGGATTTGACCATGGTTTGGGAGATTTCCTGGATCGACGCCGTCATCTCTTCGCTTCCGGCCGCAACCAACTCGATCAAGGAGCGCGCACGCTCGGCGCGCATGCGGATCAGCGCCTGTTGCGTGATGTCGCTGGCGTATTTGACGACCTTGTAAGGCTTGCCGTTGAGGTCGAGGATCGGGTTATACGAAGCCTGGATCCAGACTTCCTTGCCATTCTTGCCGATCCGTTTGAATTCGCCGGACTGATACTCGCCGCGATTGAGCGCGGCCCAGAATAGGGAGTAGGCAGCACTGTCCCGCTCGGTCGGTTCGACGAATATGCGATGATGCCGGCCCTGGACTTCGCCGAGTTCATAACCGAGCGTCTTCAGGAAATTGTCGTTGGCGCGGATGATGGTGCCGTCGACATTGAACTCGATCACGGCCTGCGACTTGCCAATCGCGGTGATCTGTCCCTCCATATCCGCGTTTTTCAGTTTCTGCTCGGTGACGTCGGTTGCAAATTTGACGACCTTGAACGGTTTTCCCTTCTCGTCGAGGATCGGGTTGTAGCTAGCCAGTATCCAGATTTCCTTCCCGCCTTTGCCGATTCGCTTGAATTCGCCCGACCGGTATTCGCCCCGATTGAGATGCGCCCAGAACTCGCGATAGGCCGCGCTATCACGCTCGGCCGGATCGACAAAGATGCTGTGATGCCGACCTTGTATTTCCAGCAGCGAATAGCCCATCGCGCCGAGAAAGCCTTCGTTGGCGGTGACGATGGTACCATCCAGGCCGAATTCGATCACCGCCTGCGAGCGGCTGATCGCCTCGATCTTGCCGACGCACTCCATGCTGTTGATTTTCTTGGCGGTGACGTCGGTTGCGAATTTGACGACTTTGTAGGGATTGCCGTCGCGTCCGAGGACCGGGTTGTAGGATGCCTCGATCCAGATTTCACGGCCGCCTTTGGCAAGGCGTTTGAATTCAGCCGCGTGGAATTCGCCGCGGTTGAGCCTGGCCCAGAATTCGCGGTACTCCGCGCTGTTGGCCTCGGCCGGATCGACAAACATCCGGTGATGCTGGCCTTGAACTTCCGTCAGCGAATAGCCCATTGCGCCCAGGAAATTCTCGTTCGCCGTAATGATCCTGCCGTCGAGGTCGAACTCGATGACGGCCTGCGATTTGTGCAGTGCATCGAGCTGCGCCAGCGCGTCATTCCGATTCGAATTGCCGTTCAACCTAAACATTGCGCGAGGCCCCCAAGCCAGCGGAACCCGATGTCAATCAAAAACGCAAACGCCGGTACATGCAGTTTAAGGTTGACTTGCTAACAATTCATATGGAGACGGACTTCATCGTATTTTATTCGTCCGCAAGAATACGGAACTCCGGTTACGCCGACGCGCGACCCCGTAAAAATACGGGAGAGCCGACGCTGCATTGCAACGATATTCAGCCCTTCGGCGGGATCAGCGGCTGCACGATTTCGCTGAACGCCGGCAACGCCTCGCAATGCGCCGCGTGGGCTTTCAATGAAGGATAGCGCGCGCCATCGAACAGCCGGGGGTGCGCTTCGCGCGTGAAGCGCAACACGCAGGCGACGGCAATATCGGCATGTCCGATCCGCTCCCCGAAAAGATACGGCGTCTTGATCGCGACGCATTCCTTCTCCAGCGCGTCGAGCGCCCCGGTGATCTGCGCCTCGCAGCGGTCGACCCATAGCTTGAGCTGTTCGCGGCGCAGCGCGCTTTCGTAGACGAGGCTGACCGACTTGTCGCCGAGCCCGGTCGCGAGCGCGCAGAGCCAGAGCTGGTGTCGCCGTTCCACGCCGCTCGGTGGCAGCATGGCGCGCTCCGGGCCTGCGGTCTCATCCAGCCAGTCGAGAATCATGGTCGAGTCGATCAGCGCCGCGCCGTCGTCGAGCACCAGCGTCGGCACCCGCCGCAGCGGATTATAAGCCGCGATCAGCTCGGCGTCGCCGAAGGTCGACCACGGTCTGTGCTGGAATGTGAAGCCGTAGAGCCTGAGCGCAATCGCGACGCGGCGGACGAAGGGAGAATCGTATTGGCCGATGAGCATCATGGGGAGAGCGCCCTGCTGTTCAAACCTTCTCGTGAATCACGCGTTTAATGGAGACAATGGCGTCTTCGTCGCGCTTGTACATCGTCCATTGCTTGATGCGTTTGGTCTTGACCAGTTTGGCCGCGATCAGGACCCGCATGTGCTCGCTCAAGGTCGGCGCGCTGACGCCGAGCTTTTCCGCAATCAGGAGGCCGCAGACGCCGTCTTCCACCAGATCACCGTCCGCTTGCGCCCGGAAATGCCGCTCGGGATCGCGAAGCCAATCCAGGATCAGCAAGCGGCGCTCGTTGGCCAAGGCGCGCAACGCAATCGCAATTTTCATTTAGTTACTTT
>CAVVLH010000082.1:0-9578 GCA_963748805.1 uncultured Alphaproteobacteria bacterium
CCGGTCTTCGGTGTTATGCGACATGAGCGGTTCCTTGCGCGGCTTCTCGCGTGATCGCCGCGGCATCGATGCGATCCGGGTGGGTGAATATCTCAAAACCGTCGGAGCGCGCCACCGCGACCAGGGTAATGCCGGCGGCTTCCGCAATTCCGACAGCGAGCGCCGTCGGCGCCGAAACGGCAACCAAGACGGGCGCGCCCATCGCCGCGGTCTTCTGCACCATTTCGACCGAGACGCGGCTGGTCAGCAGAACCATGCCTTGGCTCGCGTCGGTTTTGCTTTGAGCGATTGCGCCGGCCAGCTTATCAAGGGCGTTGTGGCGGCCAACGTCCTCGCGCAGGGCTACGATGCCGGCCGACGGTGTCCAGAACGCCGCGGCGTGAACGGCGCGGGTCTCGATGTTGATCGGTTGCAACGGCGAAAGGCTGGCCGTCGCCGTCATGAGTTCGCGCGGCGTGAACGAACGTCCCTTGGCGACGACGGCGGTCGGGCGTACGGCCTCCGCAATCGAATCGATTCCGCAAAGCCCGCAGCCCGTCGGGCCGGCGATATGCCGCCGCCGCTCGCTAAGGTGAGAGGCTTTTTCGTCCGCCAGCCACATCCGCAGCTCGATGCCGTCGTCGAGATCGACGATCTCAAGCGAAGCGATTTCTTCACGCGACTGCACAACCCCTTCGCTGAGGCTGAAGCCGACGGCAAAATCGTCGAGATTTTGCGGTGTGCCCATCATGACCGCGTAGGTGCCGCCGTTATAGGTCAGCGCCAGCGCGGTCTCTTCCGGAATCGCACGCGTGCCTTCGGTGAGGCGGTTATCCCGCCATACCAGACGATCGACGGTGCGAACTGGATCGCGCACGGATTACTCCGCGGCTTCCAGTGGTGCGATACGCCGCGAATGACGGGCTTGCTCGTCATAGGCCTTCTGCCATTCCGACGGCCCGTTGGAAGGCGAGATCTGTACTGCCGTGACCTTGTATTCCGGACAGTTGGTGGCCCAATCGGAGAAGTCGGTGGTGATGACGTTGGCCTGCGTGTCCGGGTGGTGGAACGTGGTATAGACCACGCCCGGCGCGACGCGATCCGTGATCAGGGCGCGCAGCGTCGTTTCGCCGGCACGGCTGGTGAGCCGTACCCAATCGCCGTCACGCACGCCGCGCTGCTCGGCGTCGTGCGGGTGGATCTCCAGCCGATCTTCCTCATGCCACACCACATTCTCGGTACGGCGGGTCTGCGCGCCGACATTGTATTGGCTGAGAATGCGGCCAGTGGTGAGTAGCAACGGGAAGCGCGGCCCGGTCCGCTCGTCGGTCGGGACATATTCGGTGATGACGAACTTGCCCTTGCCGCGGACAAAGCCGTCGACATGCATCACCGGCGTGCCCTCGGGCGCCTTTTCGTTGCAGGGCCACTGCACCGAGCCGAGTTCGTCGAGCTTGGCAAACGAGACGCCGGCGAAGGTCGGCGTCAGCGCTGCGATCTCGTCCATGATCTCGGACGGATGATTGTACTTCATCTCGAAACCCATCGCCTTGGCGAGGCCGATGGTGACTTCCCAGTCGGCCATGCCGTTGCGAGGCGAGACAACCTTGCGAACGCGCTGGATGCGCCGCTCGGCGTTGGTGAAGGTGCCGTCCTTCTCGAGGAAAGTTGAGCCCGGCAGGAAGACATGGGCGTAATTGGCGGTCTCGTTGAGGAAGAGGTCGTGGACGACGACGCATTCCATCGACGACAGCGCGGCCACCACGTGCTTGGTGTTCGGATCGGATTGCAGGATATCCTCGCCCTGAACATAGATCCCCATGAACGTGCCTTCGATTGCGGCGTCGAACATGTTGGGGATGCGCAGGCCCGGCTCCGGGTTGAGTTTGACGTTCCACATCGCCTCGAACTGATCGCGCACCGCATCGCCCGAGATGTGGCGATAGCCCGGCAATTCATGCGGGAACGAGCCCATATCGCAGGAGCCCTGCACGTTGTTCTGGCCACGCAGCGGATTCACGCCGACGCCGGGGCGGCCGATATTGCCGGTCGCCATCGCAAGGTTGGCGATCGCGATCACCGTGGTCGAGCCCTGGCTGTGCTCGGTGACGCCGAGCCCGTAATAGATGGCGCCGTTGCCGCCGGTGGCGAACTGCCGTGCGGCTTCGCGCAAATCCTTCGGATCGACGCCGGTCATGATCGCGGTCGCTTCAGGGCTGTTGTTCGGCTGCGAAACGAAGGCCGCCCAATCCTGGAACTCGCTCCAGTCGCAACGTTCGCGCACAAAGGCCTCATCAACCAGGCCCTCGGTGACGATGACATGCGCCAGCGCCGTCAGCACCGCGACGTTGGTGCCGGGCATCAAGCGGCAGATGCAGCGCCTTCATGTGCGGCGATTCCACCATCTCGGTGCGGCGAGGATCGACCACGATCAGCTTGGCGCCCTGGCGCAACCGCTTCTTCATGCGAGAGGCAAACACAGGATGGGCGGCTGCCGGGTTGGCGCCGATCACCATGATGACATCGGAATGTTCGACCGAGTCGAAATCCTGCGTTCCGGCCGAAGTGCCGAAGGTGGTGGCGAGGCCATAACCGGTCGGCGAATGGCAGACGCGGGCGCAGGTGTCGACGTTGTTGTTGCCGAACCCGGCGCGGATCAGCTTCTGCACCAGATAGGTTTCTTCATTGGTGCAGCGGGAGGAGGTGATGCCGCCGATGGCGTCGCGGCCGTACTTCGCCTGGATACCCTTCAGCTTGGCGGCCGCGAAGTTGAACGCTTCATCCCAGGAGACTTCCTGCCAGGGATCATCGATGCTTTCGCGGATCATCGGCTTGAGGATACGTTCCTTGTGGTTGGTGTAGCCCCACGCGAAACGGCCCTTGACGCAGGAATGGCCGCGGTTGGCCTTGCCGTCCTTGTACGGCACCATGCGAACGACTTCCTCGCCACGCATTTCCGCCTTGAAGGTGCAGCCGACACCACAATAGGCACAGGTGGTGACGGCCGAATGCTCGGGCTGGCCGATTTCGATCACGGATTTTTCGGTCAGCGTCGCGGTCGGGCAGGCCTGGACGCAGGCGCCGCAGGAGACGCATTCCGAACCGAGGAAGCTTTCGCTCATGCCGGGCGAAACGCGGCTGTCGAAGCCGCGGCCCGAGATCGTCAGCGCGAACGTGCCCTGGACTTCCTCGCAGGCCCGCACGCAGCGCGAGCAGACGATGCATTTCGAAGGATCGTAGGTGAAATAGGGATTGGATTCGTCCTTCGGCATCCAGGCCGCATTCGGCGCACCATTGGTCTTGGCGAAAACGTGGTTCTCGCCTTCATAGCCGTAACGCACGTCGCGCAGGCCGACCGCACCGGCCATGTCCTGCAACTCGCAATCGCCATTGGCGGCGCAGGTGAGGCAGTCGAGCGGGTGGTCGGAGATGTAGAGCTCCATCACGCCCTTGCGCAGCTTCTTCAGCCGTTCGGTCTGGGTGTGGACCACCAGGCCCGCCATCGCCGGCGTGGTGCAGGACGCCGGCGTTCCGGCGCGGCCTTCGATTTCGATCAGGCACATCCGGCAAGAGCCGAACGCGTCCACCATGTCGGTGGCGCAGAGTTTAGGGATCTGGGTGCCAGCTTCCATCGCCGCGCGCATGATCGAGGTGCCCTCCGGCACCGTGACGCTCTGGCCGTCGATGGTGAGCGTGATCATGGTCTCGGATTTGGAGCGCGGGGTTCCGAAATCGGTTTCCTGGATCAGCGACATGGCGATCTCCTTTATTTATTCCGCAGCCTGAAGGCTCTTGGGAGCCGGGCTGAAATCTTCCCTGAAGTGTTTAAGCGCGCTCATCACGGGGTAGGGCGTGAAGCCTCCAAGGGCACAGAGCGAACCGAATTTCATGGTGTTGCAGAGGTCTTCGACGATGGCGAGGTTCTGTTCGACGCGTTCGCCGGCGCGGATCTTGTCGATGGTCTCGACGCCTCGCGTCGATCCGATCCGGCAGGGGGTGCACTTGCCGCAGGATTCGATCGCGCAAAATTCCATCGCGAACCGCGCCTGTTTGGCCATGTCGACGGTGTCGTCGAACACCACGATGCCGCCATGGCCGATCAGGCCATCGCGTGCGGCAAAAGCTTCATAATCGAATGGCGTATCGAACAGCGCGCGGGGGAAGTAAGCCCCGAGCGGGCCGCCGACCTGCACGGCGCGGACGGGACGGCCGGTAAAGGTGCCGCCGCCGATCTCGTCGACAAGTTCGCCGAGCGTGATGCCGAAGGCGATCTCGAACAGGCCGCCATAGTTGACGTTGCCGGCGAGCTGGATCGGCATCGTGCCGCGCGAACGGCCCATGCCGAAATCAGCATAGGCTTTGGCGCCGCCGGCAAGGATGAAGGGGATCGCCGCAAACGACAGCACGTTGTTGATCACCGTGGGTTTGCCGAACAAGCCCTTGTGTGCCGGCAGCGGCGGCTTGGCGCGGACGAGGCCGCGCCGGCCCTCGAGGCTTTCCAGAAGCGAGGTCTCTTCGCCGCAAACGTAAGCCCCGGCGCCGACCCGCACCTCCAGATCGAAATGGTGCTGGGAGCCGCAGATGCGTTGGCCGAGATAGCCTGCACCCTTGGCTGCCGCGATCGCGGCATTCATCGCTTCGACCGCGTGCGGATATTCCGAGCGGATGTAGATGTAGCCTTTGCTGGCGCCGACCGTAACGCCGGCGATGGTCATGCCCTCGATCACCACGAAGGGATCGCCTTCCATGATCATGCGGTCGGCAAAGGTGCCGCTGTCGCCTTCGTCGGCGTTGCAGACGATAAACTTGCGGTCGGCGTTGGTCTGCGCCACCGTCTTCCATTTGATGCCGGTCGGAAAGCCCGCGCCGCCACGGCCGCGCAATCCCGACGCCGTCACGTCGGCGAGTATCGCATCGGATGTCAGCGTCAGCGCGCGCTCGAGGCCCTTGTAGCCGTCATGGGCGCGATAATCCTCCACCGAGCGCGGATCGATGATGCCGCACCGGGCAAAGGTGAGGCGAGTCTGGCGCTTCAGCCAGGGAATTTCTTCGGTGAGGCCGAGCCGGAGTTTATGCTGGCCATTGGAGGCCATTGCGTCGAACAGGGAAGGCACATCCTCAGGCGTCACCGGACCGTAAGCCACGCGGCCTTTCACGGTTGCCACCTCGATCATCGGCTCCAGCCACATCAGCCCGCGCGATCCGTTCCGGATGATCTGGATCGGCACGTCGCGCTTTGCGGCAGCTTGCTCCAGCGCAGTCGTAACCTCATCGGCGCCGACGGAGATGGCAGCAGCATCGCGGGGAACGAAAATCCGTATTTTCATTGCTGCGCCTCCGCGATCAGCGCGTCGATGCGCGCTTCGTCCAGCCTTCCGACCAGGCGGCCGTCGAGCATCGCCGAAGGCGCGGTCGCGCAAAGGCCGAGGCAGTAGATCGGCTCCAGCGTCACGCGCTCGTCCGGCGTCGTGTTGCCGATCGCAACGCCAAGCTTGGCTTCCGCGCGCGCGGCAAGCGCATCACCACCTGCGGCCTGGCAGGCTTCGGCGCGGCAGAGTTTCAGGACGTGTTTGCCCGCCGGCTTGTGACGGAAATCATGATAGAAGGTGAAGACGCCGTGGACTTCGGCGCGCGACAGATTGAGTGCTTCCGCCACCATGGGAACGGCCGGTTCCGGCACGTAGCCGAAGGCTTCCTGGAGCGCGTGCAGGATCACCAGCGTCGCACCCTCCAGATGGCTGTGCTCGGCGATGATTTCGGCGCCGCGCCCGGCGTCCCACGGTTCGTAGACAGACATGATCTGCTTTCTCTATCAGTATCTTATCACTAACTATTCAAAGACGGAATCGTTCTAAGAATCAATAAAGCCGTCTCATGCTGCGATAGCGAAAGACAATCGATAGGAAAGTGATATCGGCTAATATGAAATACAAATAGATAGCGCTTGGTTTCCGATGAGATGGTGCTTTGGCGGCCCGTTTTCGAGGCCAAACGCCCGCGATTTGGGTGTTTTCGGCATTGGACCTTTAGCCTCGCCGGGCCAGGGCCAAGCCGTGATATTCGTTACCCTTGAAACCGTTGGGGGACGTCTTGATCGACAAGCTTGAACTACTGCTGGCGCTGGCCAAGGAACGTCATTTCGGACGCGCGGCTGAGGCGTGCGGCGTCACCCAGCCGACGATGTCCACCAGCCTCAAGCAGCTCGAGGAAATTCTGGGCGTGATGCTGGTGCAGCGCGGCTCGCGCTTTCAGGGGTTTACCCCGGAAGGCGAGCGCACGCTGGATTGGGCGCGGAGGATTGTCGGCGACGCCCGTGCGATGCGCCAGGAAATCAACTCGCTGAAGGACAATCTTTCCGGCGAAATCCGGATCGCGGCGATACCGACCGTGCTCGGCATGGTCGCCTCGCTGACGACGCCGTTTCGCGCCCGTTATCCGGAAGTCCGCTTTCGGGTGGTGTCCTGCACGTCGGCGGACGTGCTGGGCCTGTTGGAAAATCTCGAGGTCGATGCCGGCTTGACCTACATCGAGAACGAACCGATCGGCCATGTCCGCACTATTCCGCTCTATAATGAAAGCTATCGCCTGCTGACCTCGCCGGACGGAATGTTCGGCGACCGCGAGCAGGTAACGTGGACCGAGGTCGGCCAGGTTCCTCTCTGCCTGCTGACGCCGGACATGCAGAACCGGCGCATCATCGACCGCGCGCTCCGATCGGTCGGGGCGGAGGCGACGCCGACGCTGACCTCGAATTCGCTTCTGGTTCTCTACACCCATGTAAAGACCGGCCGTTGGGCGAGTGTGATGCCGGCGAAGCTTGCGGAAACGCTGGGGCTTGCGGACAGGGTTCGAAGCATTCCGATCGTCGATCCGGTGGTGGACTACAGCATCGGGATGGTGATCCCGCAGCGCGACCCGATGACGCCACTGATCGCCGCGCTGGTTCAGATTGCGCGCGAGGTCGCGCCGTCGCTCGCGTAACAAATCCACGTCACCGAGTCAGGCTGCGGCTGCGGTTTTGGTATCGCCGGCGGCGTTGCAGGGCAGGCACACCCGCACCACCGTTCCGCTGCCGAGCTTCGAGCGCAGTCGCATCGAGCCGCCGTGAAGGTTGGTCAGCGATCGCGCAATGGCGAGCCCGAGCCCCGAGCCGTGATAGGTCTTGGTCAACTGGCTTTCGACCTGCTCGAACGGCCGTCCCAGCCGCCGCAGCGATTGGGGAGCGATACCGATCCCGGTATCGGCAATCAGCAGCACGATGGAATCCTCGACCTGTCGGCTGCGGACCACGATCCTGCCGCCGTCCGGGGTGAACTTGACGGCGTTGGAGAGCAGGTTGACGATGATCTGCTTGGTGGCGCGGCGATCCGCCACGATCGAGATCGGGCCATCGATTTCCGCGTCGAGATCGAGGTTCTTGTCGTCGGCGCGGCCCGATACGACGCGCAAAGATTCGGCCAGCGTCTTCGCCAGATCGAGCTTTTCCTTGTCGAGCTTCATCCGGCCGGCTTCGATCTTGGACATATCGAGGATGTCGTTGATCACCTCGAGCAGGTAATGCCCGCTGGTGAGAATGTCGTGGCAATATTCCTGGTATTTTTCCGAGCCGAGCGAGCCGAACATGCCGCTTTCCATGATTTCGGAGAAGCCGATAATGGCATTGAGGGGGGTGCGCAGTTCGTGGCTCATATTGGCGAGGAACTTTGACTTGGTCTGGTTGGCTTCCTCGGCGCGGGTTTTTTCCCTCGAATATTTCTCGGCGAGATCCGCAAGCTCGATGGCCTGACGCTCGAGTTCGCTTTGCGAGCGCTTGAGATCGATCACCGTGGCGCGCAGCCGTAGATCATTATCGACCAGCTTCTGCTCGTGTTCCTTGATGCGCGTGATGTCGGTGCCGACCGAAACGTAGCCGCCGTCCTTGGTCCGGCGCTCGCTGATATGCAGCCAGTTTCCGTCATCCAGTTGCGCCTCGAAGGTCCGTGCGCCCGGCGCCTGGTTGGCGACTTCATGCAGGCGGGTCCGCACCTCCGGCATTCTGCCGACCTCGATGACGGTCTCGTAGGAGGTGCCCGGGGTAACCGCCGAATCCGGCAGCTTGTGCAGCCGCTGGAAATGCGAGTTGCAGAGCACCAGCCGGTCGCTCGCGTCCCACAGTACAAAGGCCTCGGGGATGGTCTCGATCGCGTCGCGCAGCCTCAAGTCGGCCTCGACGGTCTTCTCCGCCAGGCTCTTCTGCTCGGTGATGTCGACGGCGATGCCGATCAGATGCAGGCCGGCGTCGGCCGCGCCCTGGCTGAGTTCGCAGCGCACCCGCAGCCAGATCCAGTGACCGTCGGTGTGCTGCATGCGGAACGTGTGGTCGATATAGTTGATCTTCGCCGAGATCAGCTGATCGGCGATCTCGAACAGATCGATGTCGTCCGAATTCACCAGCGCATTGACCTCGCCGAAGGTCAGGAGGTCGCTGCGGTTCTCCAGCCCCAGCATGGTGAACATCGATTGCGACCAGAAAATCCGGCCGCGCGACAGGTCCCAGTCCCACAATCCGCAACGGCCGCGGTTGAGCGCGGTATCGATGCGTCCACGCACGGCGTCGTTGATGAGGTCACCCTCGCGGGCGCGGGTCGATTGCCAGTGGAACGCAAAGCCGAGGATCAGCACGACGAAGCCGGTGGTCGCAGACAGCGTGACCGACAACGCCGCGTCGGAGCGCCAGATCGAATCGGTTTTTTCCTGAATGACGATGACCTGGCCGGGCAACGACCGGACGGCCTGCCGGACCGCCATCGCGCCATCGCCGTTTGGCAGTATGATGTCGGTGACGCCTGCCGGTTGTCCGGACGAGGAGGGCGGTACCACGGCGCTGATGACGTCGAGGATGCCGGTGGAATCGCCGAATGCGGATTCGATCGGCAGGCGGGCGAGAATACGCTGGTCGCTGCCTGTGACGATGACGTGCCGCCCGGCAGCGATGGCCCATGACGGAATGAGGCCCGGCAGCAGCAATTGCAGGCGCTCGAACGATGCGGCGCGATCCTGTCGCACCGATGCGATGCGGTCGAGACGTTCGGCGAGCAGATCGGCCGCGGCCGCGAGGTCGCGTTTGGTGGCCGCGCGCTTCTGACGGGTCTGATCGATGACCTGTACGAAGGCGCCGAGGCAAATCGTGATCAGGAACGCAATGATCAGTGTGGGTACTGCACGCCGGAGCGCAGGCTCCGCCAACAACAGCCTGTGATAGGCTGGCTTCGCGATCGATTGCGCCAATCCCTTGATCGAATCGGATTGGACACACCCGCTCGCCGCGTGTGCGCGCGCCATACCTTATGCCCCTTTGGAAAAGCTCTTCAGACCCACCCCATTCGAAGAGAATCTCCGCTCCCCGAATCAGATCGATTTGAATCCACTTTTTCCGGGCTGTCGAGAGTCAACGATTCGTTAAAGCAAATAATTCTTGTCCACGAAGAATCCGGTCGCCAAAAAGCCCGCAAAAAGCCTATCCGAAGTTGAGTCCGAAACAGGAACGGTAACCCGACAAGGACTTCGCTCAACTCTTCGGCGGCTCGGCATGACTGATGACGCGTTTCACGGTCGGAAAC
>CAVVLH010000083.1:0-36513 GCA_963748805.1 uncultured Alphaproteobacteria bacterium
CACGTCGAGCGCGAGATCGCAGGGCTCCATGGCGACATCCGAAAAGCCGGCGCTACTCAGGATACGGTGGACGCGCCCTTCGGATGCGAACGAGAACGGGCCGGGATCTTCGGGGCCGACCTGCGGCATTTTCGGAACGTGTTGATACACGGCCTGGAGCGGCAGCATGAAGAAAGGATTTTGGCGCGGCTCGCGCCAGCAGGCAAAGGCGAGCCGGCCCGATCGGCGCATCGCACGCCGCAAATTAGTGAAGGACAGCGTGGGATCGGCAAAGAACATCACGCCGAAACGCGAGGCCAGCAGATCGAAATTCTCCGGCGCGAATGATTGGACGGTCGCATCCGCCAGAACGAATTCAACCGGCGCCCCCACAGGCGTCACTTCCCGCGCCCGCGCCAGCATCGGGGCGGAGATGTCGATGCCCATGACATGCCCGCTTGGCCCCACAGCGCGCGCGAAAGCGAACGTGGTCGAGCCGCTGCCGCAGCCGACATCGAGCACCCGCTCGCCGGCCCTGATCCCGGCGCGATCGATCAGGAGATCGGCGATCGGCTGGAGCAGGATGTCCTGCACCGGCTGGCGATCGGCCCAGCGCTTTCCGCCGGCGCCGTTCCAGTACGCGATCTGATCGGCGTTTTGATCGTGGCCTGAGGGTGCGTCCATGTTGTTCAACTCGCCGTCGTCATATGAAGGGACCTGCTGTGACAATAGCATAAAAATAGCCGGCCGCGCAGTTGCTCATATTCTCGCGCGCAACAGCCACGGCACAATGACAAAATATTTAACGCAACCCCACGGCAAAGCGGATTGAATGATATCCCGTCATGGAGTTGAGGCTGGCACCGTGTTTGCAACTCAAGGGGCGATGTTTGGCCGACGCGCAGCGGACAAGTTGGAAGGTTGTTGAGGATATGATCGCCCGGCTTGTGGCACTCGCAGCCCTGACCATCTTGATCCCCGGCCTGGCCAAGGCGGACGATCTCGACAAGAGCGGTTACAGCCTCTTCGACCCCACACCCGATGATCTTCTGCGGAAGTTCGCGCCCGACCGGCCTGCCAAAGGCTTTTCGGTTCGAACCATCGATGCCGGGCATTTCGAGATCGAGACCGACCTCGTCAGCACCACCATTTCAAATTCATTCGGCGGCGCCACGCATAGTTTTCAGGGGCTCGATCCGACCTTGAAACTGGGCGTGACCAACTGGATGGATCTCGAGGTCCAGTTCAACGGACTGCAATATACTCAATCCGTCGATGGAACCTCGCCTTTCAATTTTCAGAACAGCACCGGCTTCGGCGACGTCTTCCTGCGAAGCAAGATCAATCTGCTCGGCAATGACAACGGGCCGGTCGGCTTCGCGCTGATACCTTACGTCAAACTGCCGTCGTCGACGCCGCTCATCAGCAACGGCGCGGTCGAGGGCGGCTTGATCGCGCCGCTGGCGCTTCGGCCCGGCGATTTCATCGTCACGCTGATGACCGAAATCGACGATCTGAAAAGCGCAACCGGCAACAATCGCTTTGCCAATTTCGTCAACCTCGCCAGCGTCAGCCATGCGGTGCCCGGCACCGAGGGCATCAACGCCACGGTTGAGTTGTTTTCATCTGTCGGAACCGATCCGGGTACGGCGCCGGTCTATACCCTCGACTTCGGCATGAATTTCCGTCTGAGCCAGCACACCATTCTCGATGTGGGCCTCAATCTCGGCCTCAACAGCGCGGCGCCGAAGGCGCAAATCTACACGGGAATATCCGCGCGGTTTTGATCGACCCGAAACCGCATCGTTCCGCCGGCAAAATTGCGAAACAAAAATCACGATTCCGTGCCGCAACCTTTCTTGAACTTCATCGTCGTTTTGGGCGGTTCGCGCGTTGTCTTGGATCGCGGCGGGAGAAAGCAACGCAGGAGAAGGCGCGATGCGGTATCTTGTTTTGATCGCCATCACGGTTTTTGGCATCGCAGCGGCCACAACGACCGCCGGGGCTCAGACGACGAGCGACCAGACCGGCAGCACTGCAACTAACTCCGATCCGCTCAGCGTACCGACGTCGTCGTTATCGGCGGGGTCCGCGTTTTCGACCGGATCGGCCGGCGCGTCCGGCGGATCGGCAGCGGGATCGGCGGGGAGCAGCACGACGGCCAGTAGCGGCGCTTCAGGTTTCAGCGCGTCGTCGTCAAACACTTCTCAAGTGCCGTTGCAGCTCTCGGGCGAAGCCCCCAACACCTCGTCACAGGCCGCGACCTCAACGGCCGCAGCCGCAAGCCATGCGTCGAGCACGATCTGCCCGCCGCCGGTTCCGACTTCGGACGGGGGCTCGGCCAATCTGACGGAGATGGTCGGCGGCTCGCTCAGCGGATGCTGAGCCGGCGTCGCGATGTGGCGGGGTTTGGAAGATGGTGGGCGGCTACGGATTCGAACCGCAGACCCTCTCGGTGTAAACGAGATGCTCTAACCAGCTGAGCTAGCCGCCCACGTGGGGCTGTTTAACCTCGCGGACCCGTCTGGCGCAAGGACCGATACGGCCGCTTCGCGCTGAATAGCGGGCAAAAAAACGGCGCCCGGAGGCGCCGTCTTATCATGTTCGAGACACCAGGTCAGTGCGCCGTCAGGCCACCGGCGGCCTCGTCGCCAGCGTCGGGCGAAGCCACCGGCACCTTGGCGGAGTCCTCTTCCCAGACGATCGGCACGGGGGGCCGTACCAGCGCCCTGGAGACGACCTCGTCGAGCCGGGCGACCGGAATGATGTTCATCCCGCCCTTGATCGCATCGGAAATCTCCGTGAGATCCTTGGCGTTGTCTTCCGGAATCAGCACCGTCTTGATGCCGCCACGCGCGGCCGCCAGCAGCTTCTCCTTCAAGCCGCCGATCGGAAGCACACGTCCGCGCAGCGTGATTTCGCCGGTCATGGCGACGTCATGCCGAACCGGGATGCCGGTCATCACCGAGATGATGGCGGTTGCCATCGCCACGCCGGCCGACGGTCCATCCTTCGGGGTCGCCCCTTCCGGCACGTGGACGTGGATGTCGCGCCGGTCGAACATCGGCGGCTCGATGCCATAGGTGATCGCCCGGGAGCGGACGTAGGACGCCGCCGCCGAAATCGACTCCTTCATGACGTCACGCAGATTGCCCGTGACCGTCATCTTGCCCTTGCCGGGCATCATGACGCCTTCGATCGTGAGCAACTCGCCGCCGACATCGGTCCAGGCCAGGCCCGTGACGATGCCGATCTGGTCGTCGGTCTCGATTTCGCCGTAGCGGTACTTCGGCACGCCGAGGAAATCCTCGAGCGTCTTTTCAGTGACCTTGACGGACTTCTTCTTCGAGATCATCAGCTCCTTCACCGCCTTCCGGGCGAGTGTCGAAAGCTCACGCTCCAGGTTCCGAACGCCCGCTTCGCGGGTGTAGCGGCGGATCATCAGAAGCAGCGCATCGTCGTCGATCGACCACTCCTTGGCGTCCAGACCGTGCTTGGAGATCGCGTTCGGGATCAGGTGCTTGCGCGCGATCTCGACCTTCTCGTTCTCGGTATAGCCGGCGATCCGGATGATCTCCATGCGGTCCATCAAGGGACCGGGAATATTGAGCGTATTCGCGGTCGTGATGAACATCACGTTGGAGAGGTCGTAATCGACCTCAAGGTAATGGTCGTTGAAGGTCGAGTTCTGCTCGGGGTCGAGAACCTCGAGCAAGGCCGACGACGGATCGCCGCGGAAATCGGCGCCCATCTTGTCGATCTCGTCCAGCAGGAACAGCGGGTTCGAGGTCTTGGCCTTGCGCATCGACTGGATGATCTTGCCCGGCATCGAGCCGATATAGGTCCTCCGGTGGCCGCGGATTTCGGCCTCGTCGCGCACGCCGCCGAGCGACACGCGGACGAACTCACGTCCCGTGGCCTTGGCGATCGATTTGCCGAGCGAGGTCTTGCCGACGCCGGGAGGGCCGACCAGACACAGGATCGGGCCGGTCAGCTTGTTGGCGCGCGACTGCACGGCGAGATATTCGACGATGCGGTCCTTGACCTTCTCAAGACCGTAGTGATCGCTGTCCAGCACTTCCTGGGCAGCCACCAGATCCTTCTTGACCTTGGACTTCTTGTTCCACGGGATCGACAACAGCCAGTCGAGATAGTTGCGCACGACGGTCGCTTCCGCGGACATCGGCGACATCTGGCGCAGCTTCTTCAACTCGTGCTGAGCCTTCTCCCGCGCTTCCTTGGAGAGCTTGGTCTTGTTGATCTTCTCCTCGAGATCGGCGAGTTCGTCCCGGCCCTCGTCATCGCCGAGTTCCTTCTGAATCGCCTTCATCTGCTCGTTGAGATAATATTCGCGCTGGGTCTTCTCCATTTGCCGTTTGACACGAGAACGAATCCGCTTCTCGACCTGGAGCACGGAAATCTCGCTCTCCATCAGACCGAGCACCTTCTCCAGGCGCGCGGTGACCGACAGCGTCTCCAGGATCGCCTGACGATCGGCGATCTTGACAGCCAGGTGCGAAGCCACGGTATCGCCGAGCTTGGCGAAATCCGTAATCGCCTGCACGACGCCGACGACCTCGGCGGAAATCTTCTTGTTGAGCTTCACATAGCTCTCGAAATCCGACACGACCGAGCGCGCGAGCGCCTCGGCTTCGACGGAAGTCGCGTCGGTATCGGCAAGCGCGACCGCAGTTGCTTCGTAATACTCACTGCGCTCGGTGTATTTCTCGACGCGCGCGCGCTCCAGCCCTTCCACCAGCACCTTGACGGTGCCGTCGGGCAATTTCAGAAGCTGCAAGACGCTGGCAAGCGTGCCGGTTTCGTAAATCGAATCCGGCGCCGGATCATCGTCGGACGCGTTCTTCTGCGTCGCCAGCATGATCAGCGCATCGTTCTTCATCACCTCTTCAAGCGCGCGGATCGACTTCTCGCGGCCGACGAACAGCGGCACGATCATGTGCGGGAAGACAACGATGTCGCGCAGCGGCAGCACCGGGTAGGCGTGGCTTTCGCCGTGAATGATTGATGGCCGGGGTTTTGGGGTGGTCATGGCCTTTTCCTTTTGTTGTGCCCCCTTGCACGCCATCCGCTACAAGCGCAACGGCCACAAGGTGCCAGATATGCCGGAACCGTGAGGCCTGATGAGGCCGCCTCTTCCGGTCTGTTGTCGACGCGAATCTTGAAACTGAAGTCACGCCGCCAATGACATTAGGTGGCTATCGACTAGGGGGGTGTCAAGTCGCGGAAAACCCCTGCTACACAGGGCTAAACACGGCTTTGGGCTAAGCTGAAGACGGCCGCCGAACGGCTCGGCAGCCGCACCAAACACGCGCCCTCTACGGGGCGCCTGGCGCGCAATCCGGAAGGGTGAGTCGCGGTTTTCCGGAAAGATCACGCGCAAACAACGAACCAAAGCGCGATGGTGAAAAACCATCGCGCTTTGAAGAGTCTTTAAGCGCTGGCGCTGCTCTCCACCGCCCGGTCGGAGCGGTCGGCGTAGATGTAGAGCGGACGCGCCGTTCCTTCGACAACTTCGCGCGAGATCACGACCTCTTCGACGCCTTCCAGACCGGGAAGGTCGAACATGGTCTCGAGCAGGATGCTTTCGAGGATCGAGCGCAATCCACGCGCGCCGGTCTTGCGTTCGATCGCCTTGCGCGCAACCGCGCCAAGCGCCTCGTCGGCGAAGGTCAGCTCGATATTCTCCATCTCGAACAGGCGCTGATATTGCTTGACCAGCGCGTTCTTCGGATCGGTGAGGATCTTCTTCAGCGATGCCTCGTCGAGATCTTCCAGAGTCGCGACGACCGGCAAACGGCCGACGAATTCCGGGATCAGGCCGTACTTGAGCAAATCTTCCGGCTCGACATGACGGAAGATTTCGCCGGTGCGGCGATCTTCCGGCGCCAGCACCTGCGCGGCGAAGCCAATCGAGGTCGAACGGCCGCGCGCCGAGATGATCTTCTCAAGCCCCGAAAACGCACCGCCGCAGATGAACAGGATGTTGGTGGTGTCGACCTGGAGGAACTCCTGCTGCGGATGCTTGCGGCCGCCCTGTGGGGGGACCGAAGCCACGGTGCCTTCCATGATCTTGAGCAGCGCCTGCTGCACGCCCTCGCCCGAGACGTCGCGGGTGATCGAGGGATTGTCCGACTTCCGGCTGATCTTGTCGATTTCGTCGATGTAGACGATGCCGCGCTGGGCGCGCTCGACATTGTAGTCGGCCGACTGCAACAGCTTCAGGATGATGTTCTCGACGTCCTCGCCGACGTAACCGGCTTCGGTCAGCGTGGTGGCGTCCGCCATCGTGAAGGGCACATCCAGGATGCGCGCCAGCGTCTGTGCGAGCAGCGTCTTGCCCGAACCGGTCGGGCCGATCAGCAGGATGTTCGACTTCGCAAGCTCGACGTCGTTGTGCTTGGTCTGGTGATTGAGCCGCTTGTAGTGGTTGTGAACGGCGACCGAGAGCACCTTCTTGGCATGGCTCTGGCCGATCACGTAGTCGTCCAGGACCTTGCAGATTTCCTTCGGCGTCGGAATCCCGTCGCGCGACTTGACCAGCGAGGATTTGTTTTCCTCGCGGATGATGTCCATGCAGAGCTCGACGCATTCGTCGCAGATGAAGACGGTCGGGCCCGCGATCAGCTTCCGAACTTCGTGCTGGCTCTTGCCACAGAACGAGCAATACAGCGTGTTCTTGGAGTCGCTGGCGCCAACCTTACTCATTCTTATCTCCGTCCGCAGTTCGTTCCAGTACGCCCGCCCTATTCCCGGTAATTACCGGCCCCGACTTCTGAAAAGTCCAAGAGTTTGTAAATAGAGCAAAATTCGTACCAAAAAAGACCCTATTCCAAGATTGTCCGCGAGAATCGCGATCACTCGAATCCCATGCAAGCATACCCTGTGCGACCTAGCCAACCATGCTCGCACCCGACTATCAAGAATTCGCTAATTCGCCGGTCACTGAATATCCGTGACAATACCGTGATTTGCGCTTTCACCGGTGAATTATCAGCCGAAATCGGCGGAACGTTGCGCGATTGCCACGCCAAAAACCCGGGACGAAAGCGGAACTTTCATCCCGAACGGCGCTAAAAAGGACCGCTTCGGGACCTTTCCGCAACCAGGCAACCATTAACGCCAGATCAACCAATTCGACGGCCTGAACAGCTAATCCTGTCGGGCTGTCTCGTCAGCTTGTTTTGGTGGGTGCCGGCTCTTCAGCCCGCTTGTCGATCACCTTGTCGACCAGACCAAACGCCTTGGCGTCGTCGGCGGTCAGGAACTTGTCGCGCTCCAACGCGTCCTCGATCGCCTTGTAGGTCTGGCCGGTGTGTTTGACGTAGATCTCATTGAGCCGCTTCTTCAGGTTCAGGATTTCCTGGGCGTGAAGCATGATATCGGTCGCCTGGCCCTGAAAGCCGCCGGAAGGCTGATGCACCATGATGCGCGAATTGGGCAACGAAAAACGCATGTCCTTTTCGCCGGCGGCTAGCAACAGCGAGCCCATCGAGGCCGCCTGCCCGGTGCACAGTGTCGATACCGGCGGGCGAATGAATTGCATGGTGTCGTAAATCGCAAGTCCCGATGTCACCACGCCGCCGGGCGAGTTGATGTACATCGAGATTTCCTTCTTCGGATTCTCGGCTTCGAGAAACAGCAGCTGGGCCACGGTCAGCGTTGCCATGCCGTCTTCAACCGGGCCGGTGACGAAGATGATCCGTTCTTTGAGGAGGCGCGAGAAAATGTCGTACGCCCGTTCGCCGCGGTTGGTCTGCTCGACCACCATCGGCACGAGGTTCATGTAGGTTTCAACGGGATCGCGCATTAGTCACCCAAAGGTTGGCAGGAAACGAACATCCGTCAAAGAGCGCGATACGAATGGAAATCGCAAGAGAAGGATGAGCGTTCCGTGATGCAGGACGTGGTAAGGACAATTGACAAGATAGGCTAGGGTTTTCCGGCCACAAGACCAGCCCACCCAGCCACAAGACCGGGCAGAGATCTCAGATCAGCTCGCGCACTTGAAGCTGATTCTGGCAGGCACGCAAAGCCGCCAGCCGTGAGGCCGAGGCGCTTTCGCGTCTCAACCTTAATGCTGGACTTACAGACGCTTAAGCGGCGCTCTTCTCGGCCTCGTCATCCTTATAAAGCTCTTCACGCGAAACCTTCTTTTCGGTGACGTTGGCGAGCTCAAGGATGAAGTCGACGACCTTGTCTTCATAGATTGGCGCACGAAGCTGGGCCAACGCGTTGGCGTTGTTGCGATAGAAGTCCCAGACTTCCTTCTCGCGGCCCGGCATCTGGCGGGCCCGCTCGATCACCGCACGGCCGACTTCGTCGTCGGTGACCGTGATCTTGTTCTTCTCGCCGATTTCGGAGAGCACCAGGCCAAGCCGAACGCGGCGATCGGCGATCTTGCGGTATTCCTCTTTCGCCGCTTCCTCGGTCGTGTCTTCATCGGCGAAGGTCTTGCCGCTCGCCTCCATCTCGGACTTGATCGAGTTCCACATCTGCTCGAATTCCTGGTCGACCAGCGACGGCGGCGCCTCGAAGCGGTGGGTTTCATCAAGGCGATCGAGCAGGATGCGCTTGACGCGCTGGCGCGTGGCGCCGGCGAATTCAGCCGCCAGCCGCTCGCGCGCGGCGTCCTTCAATTTGTCGAGCAATTCCAGACCGAGGGTCTTGGCAAACTCGTCGTCGATAACGATGTCCTGCGGCGCCTCGATCAGGGATGCGGTGGTTTCGAACTCGGCGGGCTTGCCGGCGAGTTCCGTATTACCGTAGCTCGCGGGGAAAGTGACCTTCAGGACACGGGTTTCGCCGCCCGCGATGCCGATCAGTTGCTCTTCGAAGCCCGGAATGAAGGTGTTGGATCCGATGGTCACCGGGATGTTCTCGGCGGAACCGCCTTCGAACGCCACGCCCTCGATCGTCCCCTTGAATGAGACGGTGACACGGTCGCCGTTTTCGGCCTTGGCGCCGTCACCCTTGGCGGCATAGGTCTTGTTCTGATCGGCGATGCGCTTGACCGCATCCTCGACTTCCACCTCGGTGACTTCGGCGACCGGCTTCTCGACCTTGAAGCTCTTGAAGTCAGCCAGCACGATCGCCGGCACCACCTCGATCGCAACCGTGTAGGTGAGATCGGATTTACCCGAGAGCAATTCCTCGACCGCTTTCTCCTCGGTCGGCATCGTTATCTTGGGCTCGGTCGCGAGGCGAAAGCCGCGCTCCGTGAAGAGCTGCGAATTAGTGTCGCGGATGGTCTCGTCGATGGCTTCCGCCATCACCGAGCGGCCATAGACCTTCTTGAGGTGGCTGACCGGCACCTTGCCCGGACGGAAGCCGTTGAGGCGGACCTTGTCCTTCAATTCCACCAGACGCGCATCGGCCTTGGCATCGAGATCAGCCGCGGGAACGCTGATCTGAAACTCGTGCTTTAATCCCTCGGCGACCGTTTCCGTTACCTGCATGGCTTCAATCTTCTTCTGACGAGGTCCGGCAAAAAGCCGGACGGCTTGTATCTGATAGCGCATGGCGTCGTGCCTTGCGCTGGCGATTTCGCTGACTTCCAGAACCCTTTGAAATTCCTGCCTTATCCTGGCGGTCCGGCGCTCCGGGTGGTAAGGCTCCCAGGCAACCGGCGGCTCATAGGCGATGGGCTGACGCTCGTAGCCCAATGGCGGCGCGAGATCAACCGTTCCGGATGGGGCCGCGCCCTAAAACGCGCCCGTCCCCCCGATATGGCGATGAACGACGAGAATGGCTAGTACCGCCGATCTGAAGTCCCTGCACCGCGAGCGGCGAGTTCTTCCAGGGACTTCAGATCGAAAGCGGTACTAGAATCATAAATTTGCTAGTGCCCTTTGCTTACCGAAGTTCGCGCAAGAGAGTGCTGCGACGTTTCGCGAACTTCGGAAAGAGGGCACTAGGCGGAGCGCACGGTTCCGAGGAACCGGCCCATTTCCGACTTCAGCCGGTGGCTTTCGCTGGTGAGAGCGCGTGCCGACGACAGCACCTGCGAGGAGGCCGACCCAGTTTCGTTGGCGCCGCGCTGAACGTCAACGATGCTCGCCGACACCCGCTGGGTGCCCGATGCCGCCAGCTGCACATTGCGCGAGATTTCCTGGGTGGCCGCCCCCTGCTGCTCGACCGACGCCGCGATGGTTCCGGAAATCTCCGACAGGCGTTCAATGGTGGCGCTGATCTGCCCGATCGCGTCGGACGACTGCCGGGTTGCGGCCTGAATGTCGGCAATCTGCTGGCCGATCTCGCCGGTCGCCTTCGAGGTCTGTTCGGCGAGTGCCTTGACCTCGGAGGCGACAACCGCAAACCCCCGGCCCGCGTCGCCGGCACGGGCTGCCTCGATGGTGGCGTTCAGCGCCAGGAGATTGGTCTGGCCGGCAATCGTGCTGATCAGCTCGACAACGTCGCCGATGCGGCTGGCGGCCTTTGAAAGCCGGCTCACATGCTCGGTCGTGGCCTGGGCCTCAGCGACGGCTTCGCTCGCAATGCGTGCCGTCTCGTTGATCTGCCGGCCAATCTCGCCCACGGACGATGACAGTTCTTCCGTTGCGGCCGAGACCGACTGAACGTTGCTTGAGGCTTCTTCCGACGAGGCGGCGACCGTCGTACTGAGCTCCTGCGCGCGTTCGGCTGTGCTGGCGAGCGAACCTGCCGAGCTCTCGAGTTCCTTGGAGGCCGTTGACACCGCTTCGACGATCTGGCCGACCGCATTTTCGAAATCATCGGCCAGCCTCAGCATGTCCGACTTGCGCTGCTCGGTCGCGCGCAGCTCGGCCGCCGCCCGATCGGCCTTCATGTGCTCGGCCTGGATCATCTTCTCTTTCAGAATCTGGATGGCGGAGGCCACCTTCCCGATTTCGTCGCTTCGCTCCTGCCCGGGGACATCAGTGGCCGTGTTGCCTTCCGCCAGTTCGCCGATACTGCCGACGACGCCCATCAATGGCCGCGAAATGGTGCGGTTCACCGCCACCATGAAAATCACGGCGCCCGCGACAGCCGAGAACGCGAGCAGCCAGGTGACCATCCAGCCGGTTTGGTGGGCGCCTTCGGAAGCGAGCCTCGCGTCCTGATCGGCGACGGCGATGAAGCGCGCTTTCGCTTTGCCCAGAAGCTCGGTCGGCGCACGATCGATACCGGCAACAGCCGCATCGCCGACGGCAGAGTCAAAGCCGCGATCCTTGAAAGCCTGGAGCCCGCGCCGGTAGGCCTCGCCCATCTGCTGATGGGCGGCGACGAACTGGCCGATCAATTGCGAGGCTTCCGCGTCGGTGACGCCAGAGCGCATCCGCTCGGTCGCATTGCGGACATCGCTTTCGCGTTGCTGGAACGCGCTCCAGTGCTTGTCGAGGGCTTCCGGCTTCTTGCCGCGCAGCAGTGTGTCCTTCCACTCCTGCACCTGCTTCTTGAAATTGGTCTCGACCGTCAAGACTTCGATGGCGTTGGCCTGGCTTGCCCGGACATCCCGGTCAAACAGCTGAACGCTCGCCGCATACTGCCAGAAGCCGTAGGCGGCAGCCGCAAGCAGAACGGCGATACAGAAGCCAAACAGGGTAAGGATGCGGCCGCGAATTCCGAGCGAAAAGCCAGTCGTCGGGGGCATTCTCAAAATCCATCATTCAGAATCGAGGTCGTCTAAAAATCGAGTCAGTATGTCCCGGCATGCTTTCACATTTCTTAAGTAAAGTCGGTTTCCCAAGCAGAACCCGATGCTTGGCGGGCAAGCCGCCAGCCGCAAGTTGCGTAACTTCAAGAGGCCATCCTTCGGTAGCCCGGATATTTCACAGGGAGAAATTCGCGAGGGCACGCCCGCCCAAATTCCAGGGTGGCGCGAGCGGAATGTCATCGGATGTTGGAAGCGATGAACATTGGTGCGGGCGGAGGGATCGAACCCCCACAACTTTCGTCACTGGAACCTAAATCCAGCGCGTCTACCAATTCCGCCACGCCCGCAAGAGAAGCAGCAAGTTTGGCCGCCGTGCCGCGGGCGGCGTATACCATGAGCCTTTGCCTCGCAGCAATTTCCTATTCGCGTCTGCCGCTTGCCATATCTTGCGGAAAATGGTCCGCATCAACGGCCATGCCAAGGTACATGCCGGATCACATTTTTCGACCGACCCGCCGCGCGGTGACGGCGGGACTGGCGACCGGCGCTTTTTGGCGGCCGAACCGGGCTGTCCATGCCGAACAAGCCTTGCGGCTGGCGCTTCGCTGCGAGGGAGGACGTCCTCGAATTGCGAGAAGGGCAAGCGGCCACGCCGATCTGGTCGCTCGGCGATCAACCTCTTCGCTTCAGGCGCGGCGATCGCCCCGACATCACCTTGACCAACGATCTTCTCGTGCCGGCACTTCTCAACTGGCGCGGTATTGATGGCGCAGCAACTGCCGAGCCGCTGCTCGCACGTTCCGCGCTTGCGCCATCGGCTAGCGACACGTTCCAACTCCCGTTACGTCACGCCGGAACTTATTGCTGCGACGTTGCCTTGCTCGGTGACGGAGCCGCGCGAGCGACACGGGCCTTGCCGCTGATCGTCAGCGAGAGCGAACCGGCTCAGATCGATCGCGACGAGACGCTTTTGATTGAAGGCTGGCGGCTGAAGCCGGACGGCAGCGCCATCGCCCCCGGCCTTGATCCCGCAGGCACGACGGCGGTCTACACCGTCAACGGACAACGAATGCCCGACATCAAAGTGCGCGGGCGTGAGCGTCTCAGGCTGCGCTTCATCAACGGCCTTCAGCGCCAGGTGATCGCGCTGAAGATCGAACACCACGACATCACGGTGATGGCGCTCGACGGTCAGCCCGCCGAGCCGTTTCTGGCGCGCAGCGGCGCCCTTGCGCTGGCGCCGGGCGGACGGGCCGATGTCTTTGTCGATATGGCGCTGGAGCCGGGCAGCACGCCAATCCTGATGCATGACGGCGAGGCGGCACGGCCGATCGCTCAATTGGTGACGTCGGACCAAGCGCCGATCCGCCGTGAGACGCTTCCCCCGCCGGTCGCGCTGCCGTCGAATGGCCTGCCGGCGCGGCTTGATCTGAAGAGCGCGCTGCGGTTCGATCTTCCCATCGGAGGCGAACCCAAGGATTGGCTGACGCCGGAAACGTTCAAGTCGACGCCGCCGCCCGCCTTTCGCACCAAACCCGGCCGCGCGGTCGTGCTATCGCTGATCAACCGCGCGCCAACGACGTCCGTCTTTCACCTGCACGGTCATCATTTTCGCCATCTCGATCGGCTCGACGATGGCTGGAAGCCATTCTGGCTCGATACGATCGCGATCGATGGCGGACAGACGCAACGTATCGCTTTTGCCGCCGAAGTTGCCGGGCGCTATCTGCTGGAGGCCATTGAGGCTCAATGGAGCGCGCCGCGGCGCCTGCGCTGGTACAGCGTCGAGTGAAAGTAAGTTAGTACTCGACGCCGAGTTCGTCGTAGAGACGGCGCGTCACCGCAGGTAGCGTCTCCGGCAAATCCTCGGCAATCAGCCCGGGTCCGGCCTCCTGCGCCGCCTCGCCATGCATCCAGACCGCGATGGAAGCGGCTTCGAACGCGCCCACGCCCTGCGCCAACAACCCCGCAATCATGCCCGACAGCACGTCGCCGGCGCCCGCCGTCGCAAGCCAGGGCGGTGCATTGGCTGATATCGTCGCGCGTCCGTCGGGCGAGGCCACCGTGGTATCCGGTCCTTTCAGCAGCACCACCGCGCCGGAGCGCTCGGCCGCCGCCCTCACCCGTTCAAGTTTGGAGCGTCCGGGATTCTTGTTGCTGATGTCGCTGAACAGCCGCGGAAACTCGCCGTCATGCGGGGTCAGAACCACCTGGGCGTCCGGCGTGCGCTTGATCGCTTCAAACAGCCGCTCGGGGTGACCGGCAAAACTCGTCAGCGCATCGGCATCCAGCACCACCGCCCGCTTCACTGAGAGCGCGGTCAGCACAAAATTTTCAGTGCGCTCGCCGACGCCGGCGCCCGGCCCGATCACATAGGCGTTGATGCGTTTTTCATTGAGCAGTTCGGCGAACTCGGCCACGGTGTCGATGGGACGAACCATTACCGCCGTCAGAGCCGAGGCGTTCACCGCCAGCGCCTCCCGCGGCGAGGCCAGCGTCGCAAGTCCGGCGCCGGCCCGCAACGCAGCTCGCGCGGAGAGCCGCGCCGCGCCGGTTGCGGCGATGCCGCCGGAGACCACCACGACATGGCCGCGGCTATATTTATGACCCTCCATCGTCGGCACCGGAAACGCGCCGCCCCAGGACGCTGGAATATTCTCCGATGTTTTGGGCGCGATTTCCGTCAGCACGCGCGCATCGATGCCGATGTCGGCGACACGCACGTGGCCGCAATGCAGCCGTCCCGGCAGTAACAGATGCGCCGGCTTGCGGCGGAAGAAGGTCACGGTTTCAACCGCACGCACCGCCGTCCCCATGACGGCGCCGGTGGTACCGTTGATGCCGCTCGGCAGATCGACCGCAAGAACCGGTGCGCCATTGGCGTTGATCGCCTCGATCATCTCGAACGGCTCGCCCTTGACCGGCCGATCGAGGCCAGCCCCAAACAGCGCGTCGATGATCAGCGCCGGCCTGCCGATGGCCTGGGGATTGAATGGCAGCACCGGATATTTCCAGCCGCGCGCGGCGGAGGCGGCATCGCCCTGCAAGCTGTCCCGCTCGCACAACAGAATGACGGAAACGTCCCGGCCATGTGCGGCGAGCTCAGCGGCGGCGACAAAGCCATCGCCGCCATTATTGCCGGGACCGGCGATCACCAGGATCGGCCCTTCGGCAACCAGATCCATCGCGGCGGCAGCGACCGCCTGCCCTGCGCTCAGCATCAGGGAAAAGCCCGGCGTGCCGGCCGCGATCGCGAGCCGGTCGGCACGCTCCATCTCGGCGGTCGTCAGAACTTCCATGCCCAATCCCCTGACAAAAACGCCCTTTTCGAAGGCACTTTTCGCATTGTCAAACGTCCAAGCCCGGACGGTCGCACACCATTTGATCTATTTGCCTAATTGCAGTGCTGCACTATGATTGCCCGATTCTCACCGATGGCTTTGAACGCCCGTTAAAAGGTTGATAATATTCCGAAATCGGGCGTCTTAACAGTTTGGCATAGACCCTGCTTTCGAGGAAGCAAGTTCCGGATCGGCGAGATTGAGAGAATAACCTCAGGCTAGCCACTCCGCGGACCCGACCATTTCGCGCAACCCGCGACAACAAACCTGAACGTCTTGAGACCTTAGAAAGTGCCGGGAGGCAACCTGTGAAGAAAATCGAAGCCATCATCAAGCCGTTCAAGCTGGACGAGGTTAAGGAAGCGCTTCAGGAAGTCGGGCTTCAGGGCATTACCGTCACCGAAGCCAAGGGATTCGGACGCCAAAAGGGGCATGCCGAGCTTTACCGTGGCGCCGAATACATCGTGGATTTCCTGCCCAAGGTGAAGATCGAGATCGTCATTTCCGACGAGCTGGTCGAGCGCGCGATCGACGCCATCCGGCGCGCGGCGCAGACCGGACGGATCGGCGACGGCAAGATTTTCGTGTCCAATATTGAGGAGGCCATCCGCATCCGGACCGGCGAATCCGGGCTCGACGCGATCTAGGCAATATCTGCTGCGATATTCAGTTGCGGCGAACGGATTTCCCATCCGGCATCGCCGCTCTGCCTATTTTCATGGCTTTTCCGATATTGTGTTGAGCATTCCCCGATTGTATTGACCTTGTGCCGGGTGCTGCCGTCCGCGGCCCCAAACCAAGACAGTCACCAAAAGGGGGATTCATGAAGACCGCCAAGGACGTCCTCAAGTCGATCAAGGATAACGACGTCAAATACGTCGACCTGCGCTTTACCGATCCGCGCGGCAAGTGGCAGCACGTCACCTTCGACGTCACCATGATCGATGACGATATTTTCGCCGAGGGCACCATGTTCGACGGCTCGTCGATCGCGGGCTGGAAGGCGATCAATGAATCCGACATGTGCCTGATGCCCGATCCCGTCACGGCCACGATCGATCCGTTCTTCGCCGAGACCACCATGGTCATCACCTGCGACGTGCTGGAGCCGACCACGGGCGAGCCCTACAACCGCGATCCCCGCGGCATGGCCAAGAAGGCCGAGGCCATGGTCAAGTCGATGGGCGTGGGCGACACCGTGTTCTTCGGCCCCGAAGCCGAGTTCTTCGTGTTCGATGACGTGCGCTTCCAGACCACCCCCTACAACACCGGCTTCAAGCTGGATTCGTCGGAACTGCCGATCAACTCCGATACCGAATATGAGGGCGGCAACCTCGGCCACCGCATCCGCACCAAGGCAGGCTATTTCCCGGTCCCGCCGCAGGACTCGGTGCAGGACATGCGCTCCGAAATGCTCGGCGCGATGGCCAAGATGGGCGTCAAGGTCGAAAAGCATCACCACGAGGTGGCGTCCGCCCAGCACGAGCTCGGCATGAAGTTCGACACGCTGACGCTGATGGCCGACCAGATGCAGATCTATAAATATTGCATCCATCAGGTCGCGCATATCTACGGCAAGACGGCCACCTTCATGCCGAAGCCGGTCTACGGCGATAACGGTTCGGGCATGCACTGCCACCAGTCGATCTGGAAGGACGGCAAGCCGGTATTCGCCGGCAACAAATATGCCGACCTCTCCGAGATGTGCCTCAACTACATCGGCGGCATCATCAAGCACGCCAAGGCGATCAACGCCTTCACCAACCCCTCCACCAACTCCTACAAGCGTCTGGTGCCGGGTTATGAAGCCCCGGTGCTGCTGGCCTACTCCGCGCGCAACCGCTCGGCCTCCTGCCGCATCCCCTACACGTCGAACCCGAAGGCCAAGCGCGTCGAAGTGCGCTTCCCCGATCCGATGGCCAATCCCTATCTCGGCTTCGCCGCGATGCTGATGGCCGGCCTCGACGGCATCAAGAACAAGATCGATCCGGGCCCGGCGATGGACAAGGACCTCTACGATCTGCCGAAGGAAGAGCTGAAGGCGATCCCGACGGTGTGCGGAAGCTTGCGCGAGGCGCTGGAAAACCTCGACAAGGACCGCGCCTTCCTCAAGAACGGCGGCGTGTTCGACGACGACTTCATCGACGCCTACATCGAACTGAAGATGACCGAAGTGGAGCGCTTCGAAATGACGCCGCACCCGGTCGAATTCGAGATGTATTATTCGCTGTAAGTTCGCGGGCAAGTTTCCAAAAACAAAAGGGGCGCTTTGCGGCGCCCCTTTTTCGTACCAGTGGAGTGGATTTGACATTCGCAAACGGTGCTCGCTGAGAAGGGATGCGAATGTTAGAATCGGGACTTCAGCTGGCCTTTTCGGCGCCCGGCACCGTTGCCGCGAAAGAACGCCGCCAGCATTGGACATTGATCACGATACCCACGACCAGCACCGGCAGGATCGTCACAACGATCGTCAACGGCGACAGCGGCACCGGGGAGATCAGTTCGAGCACCATCCCCGAGACCATCCAGAGCACCGAGAAGCACACCGCGAAATCGATCCTCGGCACTTCCAGCCAGTAAAGCAGCGCCGATACCGCCATAGCCGGGGCTATCGCAGCGCCGATGGCATAAACCGTCAGTTCATTGGGGGTGAGAACGTCGATCACCATCGAGGCAAACAGCCAGAGGCTCCCAAACATGACGATCGCGTCGAAACGTTTCATGCCAGCTCCCGAGCGGCAATCGGCATCTGCCATTGTCCACGCGAGACGCGCACGAGGTCAAGGGCTAACGCGCCGATCGTAATGCTTCACTCCTCGCAGGCTGCTCAATCCTCGTAACTATTGATCACCGTATCAGCGACGGCGCGCTTGGTGATGATACCGACGACATCGACGACACGAGGGCGAGCCGTCCCGCGAAAAACCACCGCCGCGCCGGCGCGGTGGCGTTTCAACCGCGCGAAAGCCAGACTCAGCAGATCCTGGTCGCGGCAGATCACAAGCCGGCTCTCGACAAACTTCTCGACCTGAACGTCCGGATTGGTACGGGCCTCGACCCACAATCCCGAGCGCGGCGGGATCAATCCGACGATCCGCCCGTCCCGCTCGACCACGATGGGACGCACATCGTCGATGTCGTCGGGCAGCATCGCATCCCTCAGAGTCGTGCCGGCGCGCGCGACGATAAATCCGCGCTCCATGATGTCCTGCGCCTGCTTGACGAGATAAAGGTTGATGTGCCGCTCCTTCGGGATGCGGTGACCGCGATGGCGCAGCTTGATGGTGTAGATCGTCTCGCCAATCAGCGCGCGCCGGACGCCGGCGGCCAGCGCCACCGCCACGATCACGGGCACGATGATCGCGTAATCGCGCGTCATCTCGAACACCATGACGATGGCGGTCATGACGCCGCCGGTGCCCGCACCGACCATCGCCGCCATGCCGACGATAGCCGCGGACGGAAGGGTCAGCCCGGCACTTGGCAGGATGATGCCCATGGCCGAGGCGAAGGCCGCGCCCAGCGTCGCGCCGAGGTAAAGCGAGGGCGAAAAAATGCCGCCCGAGGCGCCGCAACCAAGACTTATCGTGGTGGCGAGCATCTTGAGCAGGAACAAGAGCGCAAGCAGGCCCGCCGCCGTCATCTTCTGATCGAAGATTGCCTGGATGACGGAATATCCGACCCCGTCGACATAGGAGTGGCCGAACACGTGGGTCAGGACCACCATCATCAGGCCGATCGTGGCCATTCCGACGATGTTCTGCGTGTATTCATTTCCCGGCAACTTTGGAAAACCGTCTTCCATCAGGACGAGCAGGCGGATGAAGGCCCACGCCGCGGCGCCGCAAAGCAGGCCGAGCAGCACGAAGCTCAGGATTTCCACCGGCGCGAGCGAGTTGGCCAGAGACAACTGCACATCCGGGACGGCAAAGGCAGGTTCAGGCCCGATCATGATCCGGCCGATGGTGGTCGCGGCCCCCGTCGCGACCACCACGGGAAGGAAGGTCCGGTTGGAAACTTCCGGCAACAGGATTTCCAGCGCAAACAGCACGCCGCCAAGCGGCGTATTGAAGGTCGCCGCGATGCCGGCGCCGGCTCCCGCCGACAACAACGTGATCTTCTGCCAGGTCGACAGGCCGATGAACTGGGAAAATGCCGAGCCGAGCGCCGAGCCGATCTGGATGATCGGCCCCTCGCGTCCCACCGCCGCGCCGCTGCCGATCGAGAGTGCGGAGGCAAGTGCCTTGACCAGCGCGACCTTGCCGCGAATGTTGCCGTGTTTGTAGAAGACGGCGTCCATCACTTCGGGCACACCATGGCCCTTGGCTTCCGGCGCAAACCGCCTGACGAGATAGACGACGATGAGACCGCCGATGATCGGTGAGAAAAACACGAAATCGCCGAAGTAGCTCGGCCCCTCGCTCACATTCGCATCGAAAGCCGTGCTCAGCCGGCCATTATAAAAGAGGTTGTGCACCACCGCGATCAGGGCGCGAAAGCCGACTGCGCCAAATCCGGTCATAACTCCGATCACGAGCGCAAGCCCGCAGAGCGTCAACAGACTGACCCGTCTCTCTTCACCAGCAGATTTGGCACCAGATCCAATGAGCGCGGGTCTCTCGTTGGAGAAGGCAGTAGCCATTGAATTTTATCCTTTTGAACAAGCTCGGCCAGATACCGATATACTAATTTGCCGCGGAATAAAGTGGTTCAGCGATCAAACGATGGACACCTCCAGAAAATGAAAGGGGCGCCTCGATGCGCCCCTTTTTCCGTCCACACCATCCGAACCCGTGCGGCAGACGGTGATATCTCCGCCGCAGCCGACGTTCTTACCGTTCGTCGAAATCGAGGATGGGCTTGTAAATCCATCGCCGGCCGTCGTGCCGCCGCCACACGCGGCCCCAGACGATCGCGCCGTCGATGGCCCGCCGTGGAAGGATCAGGTGCCAAATGTGCCAGACGCGAGCCCAGGCAGGGCGGAAGCTGGAATTATATCGGTCTTCAAAATCGTTCAGCACGAGGCCACGCTCGTTAAATCTGTTGGATGGATGAAGCAAGGCCGCCGCATCTGGCAGCGGCCTGCGATCGCGAGTGAGCTCAAGCGCTTGGGCCACGCGACTGGAATTGATCTTATCGCGGGCCAAGTCGCCTGCAACAAAACCCCGTCGTTAAGCTGAATGCGACGCGAAAACGTTAAATCCGGAACCCGCGAGCGGGCTTTTGCTGTGCCGTCCGGTCCGCTGCGGCTAGCTTTTTGTCCCTACAGATTTTCGCAGGATACGCGACAGCAATTCGACGGAGTAAGGCTTCTGAATCAGCTCGAAGCCGCTATGGGCATTTTCCGCAAGAACGTTGCTGTAGCCGCTTGTCAGCACCACCGGCAGGCCGGGATAGCGTTCGCGAAGCAGGATCGCGAACTCGACGCCGTTCATGCCGGGCATGATGACGTCGGAGAAAACGAGATCGAAGGCGAATTCGTTCTCGGCCAAAAGCGCCAGCGCCTCTTTGGCATTTGTGACGCGCCTGACGACATATCCAAGGTCCTCCAGAAGCTCGGCTGAAAACCGCCCAACCTCTTCATTGTCATCGACGACCAGCACGGAATGCCCCCGGCCGGAAGATACCGTCTCGTTGACGATGGCGTCCATCTGGGCTGCCATTAAAGGCGGTCCAGCCTGCGGCAGGTAGATCGTGAAGGTGGAGCCCTTGCCGAACTCGCTTACGACGGCAACATCGCCATCGGACTGCTTGGCAAAGCCAAATGCCTGGCTAAGGCCGAGCCCGGTGCCCTTGCCGACCTCCTTGGTCGTAAAGAACGGCTCGAAGATCGCCGCGAGATTTTCCGGCGCGATTCCGGTTCCGGTATCCTCGACCGAGATAGCAACGTAAGCGCCTGGCCTGACGCTCTCGCCGCGCGATGCTGGAATTGAATCGACTTTCCTCACCGCAATGGTCAGCCGGCCTTCGCCCTCCATGGCGTCTCGCCCATTGACCGCAAGATTGATCAAGGCGGTTTCAAATTGCGCCACATCGGCAGTCGCGAAGCACTCGGAATCGGCAATATCGGTTTCAACCCGGATACGGCTGCCGACCAGCGGACGAATCAGCTGTACGAAACTTTCAACCTGGCTGCTCACGTCGAAGATTTCCGGATTCAACGGCTGGCGGCGAGCGAAGGCGAGCAACTGGGTGGTCAATTTGGCGGCCCGCTCGACGGTATCGGAGATCGCGTCGATGTAGCGACGTCGCCGTTCCTCCGGCAAATCGCGGCGGCGCAGAAAATCCGTTGCGGAGCGGATGATGGTCAGCAGATTGTTGAAGTCGTGCGCAACGCCACCGGTGAGTTGTCCGATTGCTTCCATCTTCTGCGACTGACGCAGCGCTTCCTCGCTTTGGCGGCGCTCCGTGATGTCGATCGCCTCCGGCACCGCGCCGGTCACCTTGCCGTATCGATCGAAGACCGGCCGCATCGTGAAATCAAAAAAACGGCTGCCGATGGGAAGATCGAGCATGAGGTCGTCGATCTCGACGTTTTCACCCCGCATGACCCGAACGAAGCCATCACGGATGGCCTCACGCACTCCCTCGGTTCCGCTGAACCACGGCGTGTCCCAATAGGGTTTTCCGATCACGTCAGTTGCCACGGCCCCGATGCCTGCCAGCGCGGTCTTGTTCGCGTAGACCACACTTCCCTCAAGGCTGAGCAGGACCTGATATTGGTGGCTACTCTCGAGAATGGCCCTCATTCTCGCTTCGCTGGCCTCTAACTGGGCGGTTCGCTCGAGGATGCGCTCCTCAAGCGTTTCGTTCAGCCGCCGCAATCCGATCTCTGCGTTCTTGGCCGCGGTGATGTCGTGGGCGACGCCGATAAAGCCCGAGTGTTTCCCGGTCGGATCCCAGCGCGGCTGCAATTCAGAGCGGAGCCAGCGCCATTCGCCGTCGGCGCGCTTGTACCGCGCTTCCAGCACAAACGGCTCGAGGGACGATTCACCTTCGATCTGCTCCTTGAGAATGCGCGCCAGGTCGTCCGGATGCAGCGCCTTGCGCCAGTCGAAAACGAGCGCTTCCTCGTAAGGCACGCCGACAAAATCCACATAAGCCTTGTTGGCGAAAGAGCGCGTCCGGTCGAGTTTTGTCACCCAGATCGGCACCGGCGCGCTATCGGCGATCAGGCGAAAGCGTTGTTCGCTTTCGCGCAGCGTTTGTTGCGCCAGCATTCGGTCGGTGATGTCGATGTGGGCGCCGAGCAGCCGGATGGCCCGGCCGTTCGGGTCGCGCTCAATCCTGGCCACCACGCCGATCCAGCGCAGTTCGCCGTCGCTCGGCCGTATGATCCGATATTCCGCGGTGTAGTCCTCAACCGTCCCCGCGACCGCGTCGAGGAATTGCTTCTCGGTTGTCTCCCGGTCATCAGGATGGATGCGGTTCACCCAGTCCTGGTGGCTCTCGCCGGCAGCCTCGGGTGGCAACCCATGGATCAGCAGATATTCCGGAGAGCGGCGATTGCGAAATCCGCTGCGGAGATCGACTTCGACGCCGCCCACGCGGCCGATCCGCTGGATGCGGGCCAGTTCGGCCTCGCGCTCCTGCAATGCCTGATAGGCATTGTCGCGCTCACGCGCGATTTCCAGTAGGTGCTGCCGCAGACTGTCGGCCGCTGTTGCCCCGCCCCGACCGTCTCTCAATGTTCTGAACTCGTCATACTTGCTTTAATATTTATTTTATGCCGGAAATAATCGCCTGACCAATCCCTCAGAACTTACGGATCGCAAGCAAACCGATGGAAGGCGAGAGGAATTTCCCTGGGATTGCACAGGGCCAAAGCTTGTAACGCTCAACTTGGCTGCAAGTTCCACCGTTTTGCAGACCCTCACCACAAGAAGATCCGATGCCAGGCGGCTTCGGCTGCGGTAGAATCCGTGCAGCCGTCGGTTTAGCGGGGAGACCGGCATCGGACACCAAGCTGCTCCAGTGCCGCGCGGAGCCTGGCCACGTTATACGGCTTCTCGATGATCGCGACACGGCGGTCATCGACAAATCCCGCGCTCAGCGCCTGGTGTTGTCCTGAAACGGCGATAAGCAGCGGCAAATCCGCATGCATGGCGCGAAGCTCTCTGGCCAGAGCTTCGACCTTTTTATCGCGCAACATCGCATCGATCAGAACGGCATCATACCGGCCCTGCGCCGCTCTCACCTTCCCGACCGCCTCCGCGGCCGCGCCCGCTTGATCGGCGAGCAAGCCGACAGCCTCCAGCGCTTCGGAAGTAAACATCCGTACGGTCGGATCGTCCTCCACCAGCAGAACCCGTCCGGTTCGGCCGATATCGAGCACGTCCGCAATCTTTTCCGCGAGCGCCTGGTAGGTGAAAGGCTTGCCGATGATCTCGACGCCCGGATCGAGCCGTCCATTGTGTACGATCGAATTTTTCGTATAGCCCGAGGTAAACAGAACCTTGAGCGATGGCCGGATGCGCCGGGCTTCGTCGGCCAGTTCACGGCCGGACATCGCGGGCATGACAACATCCGTGAACAGTAGATCAAGCCGTTGATCCAGCATTTCGATCAGCCTGAGCGCGGTCGGTCCATCGTGAGCCTCCAGCACGCGATAGCCAAGCTCGCGCAATATCTCGACCGTGTAGGCCCGAACGTCGTGATCGTCTTCGACAACCAATATCGCATGGTCCTGTCCGCCACGGTCGACAGCCCTTTCAATCTTCTCCTCATCTTCCGCCGCGTTGAGAAGACGCGGGAGATAGATTTTGACCGTCGTGCCCGAATTGGACTCCGAATAGATTTTCACATGGCCGCCGCTTTGCTTGACGAAGCCGTAAACCATCGACAGTCCGAGACCGGTGCCTTTTCCAACTTCCTTGGTGGTGAAAAACGGATCAAACACGCGAGCGAGCGTATCGCGGCTCATGCCATGCCCGGTATCGGTGACGGCAATGACGACATAATTGCCAGGGGCAACCTCGGCGTGGGCGGCAGAATATTCTTCGTCGAGGCGGGCATTCGCCGTTTCGATCGTCAGCGTGCCGCCCCGCTCCATGGCATCCTTTGCATTCACGGCGAGATTTAAAAGAGCGCTTTCCAGCTGATTGGGATCGGCTTCGACCTGCCAAAGGCCGGGGCTGGAGACGGTTTCAAGTTTTATGGTTTCTCCGAGCGATCGATGCAGCAGATCAGCCATGCCGGCGACCAGGCGGTCGACATTGATGGGCTTGGGCGCGAGAGGCGAGCGCCGCGAAAAGGCCAGCAACCGCTGCGTTAACGAAGCGGCCCGCTCCGCGCCTTTAAACGCATTGTCCATCGCTCGCGCGGCACGAACGCCTTCTCCGGTTGAAAGAGCCCGTCTCGCCATTTCGACGTTGCCGGTAATGATCGTCAGAAGATTATTAAAATCGTGTGCGATACCGCCGGTCAATTGACCGACAGCTTCCATCTTTTGCGACTGGCGCAACGCCTCTTCCATCTTCTCACGTTCGGCGATAGCGGCTGCGACCTTCGATTCCAGTTGCTCATTCAGCTCGCGCAACGCACTTTCGATCTGGCGCCGGTGTTCGATGTCGATCAAGACGCCCGGAAAACGCCGGGCGGCTCCGTTCGCATCCTTATCAACGCGACCGTTTGCTTCGATCCAGCGATAGTGTCCCTCCGGCTGCCGCACGCGATATTCGCAGCGGTAGGATCCACCGCGGGCCAGCACTTCCTCGATAGCCCGCCTCGACTCCGTTCGATATCGTCCGGATGAATTGAGGCAACGGCATCCGACAAGCGGATGCCGTTTCGGCATTTTTCAGCGTCGAGACCGAAGGTCCGCGCAAAGCGTTCATCGGCGGTAAACTGATCGGCCTCGACAGCCCAGACCCAGGTGCCGACGATCGCGCCGGCATCGAGGGCGAGTTGGACGCGTTCGGCCTGTTCGCGCTCGCGCGCCTCACTGGCGGTGATCGCGGCAGCGGCGTGCGCGCGAATCCGCGCCATGCTGATATTGGCTGCGACACGCGCGAGCAATTCGCGGGCCGAGAATGGCTTGATCAAATAGTCGTCGGCGCCGGCGTCCAGCCCTTCGACCTTGGCTTCCTCGCCTGCGCGGGCCGACAGCATGATCACCGGAAGATCGCCCAGCTTGCGGTCGGCGCGCACCTCCCGCAGCAGATCGAATCCATCCATGCCCGGCATCATCACGTCGGTCACAAGAAGATCGGGCCGGTTTTGCCGCAAGATCCGCAGCGCCTCATTTCCATCGCCGGCCAGCTCGACCGCATAGCCGGCTTCGGCCAACAGCCGGGAGATGTATCCTCTGAGGTCCGCATTGTCGTCGGCGACGACGACCCGTCCCTTCTGTTCCGGCGCAATCAATTGTCCCGTGACTGGAACCTCAACGACGATGTCCGCGCCATCGTGGCCGGGCAGCCAGCGCAACGCCTCTTCGACAAACGCTTGCGCCCGCACCGGCGAGGCAACTTCATCGTCCGCGGTCTTGATCCGGTCGACCGGGAGATGCGCGGAGCCCAGCGGCATGGTGACCGTAAACGTTGTTCCCTTCCCGACATCGCTTTGGACCTCGATGCGGCCGCCGTGGATCTTGACCAGCTCCTGGACCAGAGCCAGTCCAATGCCGGAGCCTTCGAAGCTTCGGCCTTTGACTCCCTCGACGCGATGGAAACGATCGAACAATTTGGGAAGTTCGCTTTCCGGTATGCCCACGCCGGTGTCGGACAACGTCAGGACCACTGACGACTCCGCCTCGCTGAGCTTGACGGAAATTCCCCCCTGCAAGGTGAACTTGAACGCATTCGAAAGCAGGTTAAGGACGATTTTCTCCCACATGTCGCGATCGACATAAGCCGGCTGGGAGAGCGGCTTGGTATCGACTTTCAGCGTCATGCCGGCGCGTTCGATCGCCGCCCTGAAGGATGAGGCCAGTTCCGCGGTCAGGCCGGCAAGATCGGTGGGCTGAAATCTCACATCGACCCGACCGGCTTCGATGCGGGAAAAATCGAGCAAGGAATTGACGAGCCGAAGCAGCCGCAACGCGTTCCGCAGCGCCGTATCCAGGCGCTGCTTCTGCGGGCCCTGGCTGGATTCGGCCGCCAAAGCGTCTTCCAGCGGCCCGAGCATCAGGGTCAAGGGAGTACGAAATTCATGGCTGACGTTCGAGAAGAACGCGGTTTTCGCACGGTCAAGCTCAGCCAGGGCTTCAGCCCGCTTTCTTTCGCGCTCGTACTCGTCGGCGCGCGCAACGGCCGCCGTGATTTGCGATACCAACAATCTGATAAAGCCGCGATATTCGTCGTCCAGCGAACGATGCGGATTAAGCCCCGTGACCAGATAGCCGATCGGCGCGCTCCCCTCTGTCGTAATTAACGGCGATATCAGGGCCTGCGACGGCGGTTTTTGCCAATGGGCCGGCTGCAAATTGTTCACCAGGTCCGGGGCCACCGACACGAGGGCGGGTTCGCTCAACCCGGAAAACGACCACGGAGACGCGGAGGGAAGTTCGAGGCCGTGAACCGCCGCCAGCTCCGTCTCGTCGCCAGAACTGACGTAATAGAGCGCGGCGAACGGAATGTCTTGCGGATGTCTTTCGAGACTCTGCAACAGAGCGGACGTCACGTCTGACCTGAGGGCGCCGGCGGCCAGCCTCGAACCGAGATCGCGCAGCGTCGCCAGTTGCCGCTCGCCGATCACGCGCTCGGTGACCTCGGCAACCACGCACAGCATCCCGTTGATCGCGCCGGCGTCGTCAGCTAATGGCGAATAAGAGAAGGTGTGATACGTCTCTTCAGGAAAGCCGCTTCTTTCCAGATAGAGAAGAAGCGCCTCGTCCCAGGTGGCTTGCCCGGTCCTCAGCACTTGATCGATGCGCGGGCCGATATCGGGCCAGATCTCCGCCCACACCCGGTCCGATCGGCTTCCGATCACCCAATCGCGCTTGATCCCGACCGTCGGCAAATAGGCGTCGTTGCAAAGGAAGGTCAGCTCCGGTCCCCATGCCATCCACATGGCAAAACGAGACGTCAGTATGACCCGCACGACTGCCGACAAACTGGCCGGCCAGGTATCCGGAGACCCGAGCGGGGTCTCGGACCAGTCACACTCGCGCATCAGCGCCCGCACCGGTCCCGCCCCCTCGGTGACGCCAAAGTTCCGGCTACTAGTTGTGTCCATACAGCCACTCGGTGAGAGCGCCGCTGGAACACCCAGCAGCAGCGAGATTCATAATGAAATCCGGGGGCAATCGTTCAAGGCACGCCCAAAACGGGCCGATTATTTATCAGGACGCCTCGACCAGCAAGCCAGTGAGGAGCGCAGGGCGGCGAGAACCATCTTCGCCGCGGGATAAATCAGCTTCTCTGGAACCAGCGTGAGCGCTCCGGCGTTTATCTGGGTTTTACTCGGAGTGGCGCTCCAGTAAAAGCGCTACACCCGAAACACCTTCGCATAGTGCGCTTTCAGCTCTTCACTGGCCGCCTGCACGGCCACCGGATCGGATTTCAGCATCTTCAGTTCCGACATCGGCTTTTGTCCGGCCCGCGGCTTGACCTCGGCATGGAACGAGCGATGGGCGAATTCATCGACCAGCATCTGCTGGGCCTCGCGGCTGAAGAAGAAGCTCTGAAACAGCCGCGCGGCGTTCGGGTTCGGCGCGTCCTTGAACACGCCGGACGGCACGATGATCAGCGGCGAGCCCTCGGCCGGATACACCACCTCGACGGGCTTGCCCTGATCCTTGAACAGGACGAGGTTGTAGTCGTTGCCGTCGGCCATCACGGCGCGTTCGCCGAGCATGACCTTGATCGGAGGATCGCCTGCCGATTGCACCTGCATCACCTTTTGCTGCGCCAGTTTTTCCAGATACGGCCAGCCGAGATCGCGCGAGAGTACGAACGTCGTCGTTAGAATAGCGCCGCTGTAACTCGGGTGGCCCTTGACCAGCTTGCCGCGCCATTTCGGATCGAGCAGGTCGGCATAGCTTTTCGGCGCATCCTCCGCCTTCACCAGGTTGGTGTTGTAGCCGATCGCTTCCAGCCAGGCGCATGCGGTGGCGTAGAGCCCTTCGGGATCGAACTGATCGGCGGGGAAATGCTTGACGACGTCTTCCGGCAGATACGGCGCGAGCCAGCCGTTCTTCTTCCATTCGAGATAGTGCGAGACATCGGTCGAGTTGGCGACGTCGACGGCGTGGATCCCGCTGCCCTGCTCCTGCGCGATCCGCTGGAAAATCCGCTCCGCCCCGGAACGCTCGACCCGCACCGAAATGCCGGGATATTTGGCTTCGAACAGCTTTCCAAGCCGCTCGGCCACATCGAGCTGGACCGCCGCGTAATAGGAGACCTTGCCTTCCTTGCGCGCGGCCTCGATCAACTCCGGCGTGACAGCCGAGGCAGCAGGCGCGGCCGCCTTGAGAGGTTCGGCGAACAGCGTGGCGGCCAATGTGCCCGCGGACACTCCGAGCATCTCCCGGCGCGACCAGTTTCGTTTACGCATCATTCTCTCCCTGTGGTTCTTGTTTTTATTGGCTGTGGCGATGTTAGCCGACCTTGTACGACACCACACTACGACAATAAGTTGGAGAGGTGCCAGCGGGCCGCACCCACCCGTCGTCATTCCGGGATGCGCCGTCAGGCGCAGGCCCGGAATCCATTTCTCCCAGCATTCATGTGGCGCAATAGAATTCTGCGATGTGCAATTGCACATCGTAGTTCGTCGCTTCGCTCCGCCCCGGAATGACAGCAATCCTTGACACGTCTATCGAACGAACCAACTGATTTGCCCGTCGTGCCAATTCGTCGCAGCCATTTTCCTTGCGCCGACGGGCAAATCACCGCCACTAGTTCGCCCCGGCCCGCGCCCTCAAGGAAGGGGCGCTTCGCGATCGTCACGAACGTTGGACGCGGGCTGCGATGGACGCGGAGGTGCGCCAGACGAAGCGTACCGATGCGGACGGCGAAGTCGTGTGGTTCTGACGCCTCGACGCTGGCGTTAAATCGGCGGACCAATCCGCCGATGACGGTGACAACAAGCCCGATCACCGGGAAGAGTACGAAGGAAACCGTAACACCATCGCGCGGGGAAAGCCGGATGATCCGGTCGAACCTGTGGTGACTACCTCGTGTGCTTTCTTTGCGCACGAGCCGCGGGTGCGGCCAGGCATCCGGCTTTCCCTGCGCCCTCCACTGATCGAGGGCAAATTTCCGTGAAGCTCGGGCCGATAACGCCGCGAGACCGCTGACGCTTGTTTTCTGCCCTTGGAGAAGCCGGTGCGGCTGCCCTCTCCTTCTCAATGATGCAGTGCATGATTGCGAGGATCGGGATCGGGATTAAGATGGCCGCCAACGGATGGCGCGCACCAACGACGTCACCGACATCAGCGGGAGGCAATCAATGGCCAAGTGGATCAGGTTCGAGAGCCAGGGCAAGAGCGGCTTCGGCACGCTCGAGGGCGATACCATCATCGTGCATTCCGGCGACATGTTCGGCGCGGCGAAACCGATGGGCGAGACGCTCAAGCTCGCGGACGTGCAGGTGCGGACGCCCTGCGATCCCTCGAAGATGATCTGCCTCTGGAACAATTTCCATCAGCTCGCCGCCAAGAACGACTTCAAGGAGCCGAAAGAGCCGCTGTGGTTCCTGAAAGCCCCGAACGCCTACCATCCCGCCAACAAGCCGATCGAGCGCCCGGCGACCTACACCGGCAAGATCATCTATGAGGGCGAACTCGGCATCGTCATCGGCAAGAAATGCTTCAACATCACGGAGGCCGAGGCCGGCGACTATATCTTCGGCTACACCTGCGTGAACGATGTCACGGCCGTTGATCTCCTGCGCAAGGACAAGTCGTTCGAGCAATGGGCGCGCTCGAAAAGCTTCGACACCTTCGGCGTGTTCGGCCCTGTCATCTCGACCGGCCTCGACCCGATGAAGCTGTCGGTCAAGACGGTGCTGAACGGCAAGGAACGGCAGAACTATCCCGTCGCCGACATGTTCTTTCCGCCGCATCGCCTCGTGGCCGCGATCTCGAAGGACGTCACCCTGATGCCCGGCGACATCATCGCCTGCGGCACTTCGCTGGGCGCCGGCACCATGGGGGACGCCCATAACGTCGTCGACATCGTGATCGACGGCGTCGGCAGCCTCTCCAACGTGTTCGATCAGGTGCTGCCCAGCCCTTATCTGCTCGGCGCGCCGCCGAAGCCGAAGAAGATCTGCGTGGTCGGCGCCGGCGCCATCGGCGGATTGCTGGCGGCGAAATTTGCGCTCGCGGGCGACGAGGTTACGGTGATCGACCAGGGCGCGCATCTGGCCGCGATCCAGAAGAACGGCCTGAAGCTCGAATGGCATGACGGCAAGGTCCAGACCGCCAGGATGAAGGCCGTGAACAAGGCGACCGAGGCCGGCAAGCAGGACATCGTTGTTCTGGCGGTGAAGGCGCATTTCCTCGAGCAGGTGGTGCGCGACATCGATTGCCTGCTAGGCCCCGACACCATTGTGTTGACGGTGCAGAACGGCCTGCCCTGGTGGTACTTCCAGCGGCTCGGCGGTCAATACGATAACCAGCGGCTGCAAAGCCTCGATCCCACAGGCGTGCTGACCAAACATATCGACGCCAGCCGTATCATCGGCTGCGTGGTCTATCCGGCGGCGGCAGCGACTGCGCCCGGCGTCATTCACCACGTCGAAGGCGACCGCTTCCCGATCGGCGAACTCGACGGCAAGGAGACGCCGCGGGTGAAGGAATTGCACGACGTCTTCATCAAGGCCGGGCTGAAATCCATGGTGTTGCCGGATATCCGCTCGGAGATCTGGCTGAAGGCGTGGGGCAATCTCTCGTTCAATCCGATCTCGGCGCTGACCCATGCGACACTGGTCGATATCTGCCAGTTCGCCGAGACGCGCGATCTCGCTGCGACCATGATGAAGGAGGCGCAGGACATCGCGCAGAAGCTCGGCGTCACCTTCCGCGTCAGCATCGACAAGCGCATCGCCGGCGCGGAAGCCGTCGGCGCCCACAAGACCTCGATGTTGCAGGACGTCGAGGCCGGACGGTCATTGGAAACCGAGGCGCTGATCGGCTCGATCCTGGAAATGGCGAAATTGACCAACACGCCGGCGCCCGCGATCCAGTCGGTCTATGCGTTGGTGAAGCTGCTCAACAAGGTGATGCTGCTGGAGGGCGGCGGCGTAAAGGTCGAGAAAATCGGAAAGGCGGCGTGAGGAGACAGAAGCCGGACACTATATCCGCGACCAAGGTCCGTTCCCTCTCCCTTTGGGAGAGGGCTAGGGTGAGGGGTTACGGTCTATCCTGAGAGCAACGCCCCCTCACCCGGCTGCTTCGCAGCCGACCTCTCCCCCACGGGGAGAGGTGAAAAGCGCCCGCGACGAAAACCTACGCCACGCGCTTTGGCTCAAGCAGCGCCTTGCCAAAGGCCTGGAACAGCGCGCGGTTGATCGGGTTGCGCTGGGGATCATATTCGGCATGCCACTGCACGCCGAGCGCAAAGGACGGCGCTTCCGCGATTCGAATCGCCTCGATCGTGCCGTCCTCCGCGATCCCCTCCACCACGACCCGTTCGCCGGGATCGAGGATGCCCTGCCCGTGCAGCGAATTGACGCGGATGGTGTCGCAGCCGAGCAGCTCGGCGAAAGCGCCGCCGGCAAGCAGGCGGACTTCGTGGCGGTCGGCGAAGATCACCTTCGGATCGGGATGGATTTCGCCGGTCTCCAGCCGCGGCATCCGGTGATTCATCCGGCCGGGCAATTCGCGAATCTCCGGATGCAACGAACCGCCGAAAGCGACGTTCATCTCCTGAAGGCCCCGGCAGATGCCGAACAGCGGGATGCCGCGGGCGACGCAGGCCTCCGACAGGGTCAACGCCACCTCGTCGCGCTTGATATCATAGGGCTCGTGCTTGGCGTCGGGCGCGGATTTGAAGCGGGTCGGATGAACATTGGCGCGGGCGCCGGTCAGCACGATGCCGTCGACCACGTCCAGCAGGGCTGCAACATCGGTGATCTCGGGACAGCCGGCAAACACCAGAGGCAAGGCACCGGCCACTTCGGCGATGGCGCGAAGGTTTCGCTCGCCAACCGCCTGGACGTCAAAGCGACCTTCGAGACGGTGCGAGTTCCCGATCACACCGACAACCGGCTTCCTTCTCATGCCCCTTCCATCTCGTAACCTCTCGAAAGGATGATAATGCACTTGCGGCTGCGCCGGATCAATAATTTGGCATCATTTTCCACGGCTGCCCTGCCCTGCGGTGGTTTCATTCCTCACCGGGAAGGCGCCTTTGGGCCACGGATCGGCCCCAGAACCCCTCGCCCGGCTTGATCACCGGCCGTATTTGACCAAAGAGTGGGTCTGCAACTCCAGTGGAAGTGAGAAAACGTGCCGCTATCGTCAGACGATCGCCGTCAGCCTCGAAACGACCTCGCCTGGGCCATCGCCGTCGGCGGCATCAGTATCGTCACATTCGCAAGCCTGTTGCTGTTGGCCTGGGCTTTCGCGGCGACGCTGTTTCTGATCTTCGCCGGCGTGCTGCTGGGCGTGACGCTCAACGCCATGACGCATCTGCTCGGCCGGCTGGTCAATTGGCCGCATTGGCTGCGGCTCGCCATCGTCTGCCTGGTGTCGGCCGGGCTGTTGTCCGGCGCGATTTTCCTTGGCGGCGCCACCATCGCCCAGCAGGCGACCGCGCTGAGCGACACGATCAAATCGCAACTCGTCAACGTCAAAGCCTTCCTCGACCGCAACGGCATCGACACCAGCTATCTGGATCTGGCCAAACCGGCTTCAGGACCGTCCACTTCCGCCACACCCAGCACGACCACAAGCCCGACGCACAGCCTTCCCGGCGCGGACGCCCTTGCATCGAGCGGCGGCGCCATCGTGAGCCAGACCCTGAAACTTCTCCTGGGCACGCTCAGCGCGGTCGGCAACTTCTTTATCGTGATCTTTCTGGGGCTCACCTTCGCCGCACAGCCGAGCGTCTACCGCAACGGCCTGTTATATCTGGCGCCCGCCAAACACCGCGCCGAGGCGACCACGATCATCGACAGGATCAGCGAAACGCTGGAGCGGTGGCTGATTGCGCAGATCGTCGTGATGACAGTCGTGTTCGCCGTGACCTGGCTCGGGCTTGCCATCATCGGCATCCCCGGTTCTTTCATTCTGGGCATCCAGGCGGGCTTGCTGGCGTTCATTCCGACCGTCGGCGCGATTGTCGCCGGCGTGATCGTCGTGCTGGCCAGTCTGTCATCCGGATGGATCGCGACGGGAAGCGCCTTTGGGCTGTTCCTGGGCGTCCACGCGCTGGAGAGCTATATTCTGACGCCTATCTTGCAGCGGCAGGCGCTAGATATTCCGCCTGCCACGCTGTTCGCATTCCAGATCCTGCTCGGCATCGTATTCGGAATCTGGGGCATTTCGCTGGCGCTGCCATTGATGGCGATCGTCAAGGTCCTGATCGATCACTTCAAGACCGAGGAGCCCGGAGCTTTCCCGGCTTGAACTCAGCTCACCACGGTCTCGGTATGCTCGACCTCGGGCGCGCTCGCGAAATATTGGCCGACCAGCCCGCGCCAGGTCTGAAAGTCTTCCGAGCCGCGGAAATCGACGGTGTGGTTCTCCAGCGTTTCCCATTTGACCATGAGCCGGTAACGGGTCGGCTTTTCGACCGATTTATGAAGCTCCATGCCTTTACCGCCCTTGGCGCGCAGGAACAGCGGCTTGGCCTTGGCGACGGCGGCCTCAAAATCCTTTTCGGTGCCGGGCTTGACTTCGATCTGGGCGATTTCGGTGACCATTATGGTGCCTCTCGATTGGGGAGGCATGTCTGTAACCGAGCCAGCAAAAAAGAAAAGGGGCGCTTGCGAAAGCCGCCTCTGCACTCACGTGACGAGAAGAACGGTACCGACCACCATCATGGCGCAACCGATGAACATGATCGCGGGCCATCTGCTTCGGTCCGGCATTGTATCGACCGCTGGCGCGGCGTTCGGAGATCAGCGCCGCCTCATATTCGTCCGCGGTCGAGAATAGGCAGGCAAAGCCCCCGCGCGCCGATATGGCGGCGGCCTCAAGCGAGCTCAGAAGGACTTCGGGATTGGGCCTGCGGATCGACTCCATGCCCGCAAGGGTACAAAGCGGATGGTAAATAACGGATTACCATCCGCTTCCCTGCCCTCACGCCAGACGCGGCATTCCCGTGACCGGACGCGCGGAGCCGGCGCTCTTTCGCCGCCAATGCTCCAGCGACAGCGGCAATTCTTCCGCGGCCTCGACACGGTTACGGCCGCCGCGCTTGGCCTGATAGAGCGCGGTATCGGCGGCGGCGAGCAACACCTCAAGTTCGGTGCCGGCCGGGCCGCCCGCCACGCCGATGCTCACGGTGGTATCGACCGGACCTTCGTCGCAGACGATGCCGGAGGCCTCGAAAGCCTCCCGCACGCGCTCGGCCACGATCACGCCTTCCTCGAGCGGGCATGTCAGAAGGGCTGCGAACTCTTCGCCGCCGACGCGTCCCGACAGATCGGCGATACGCAGGTTGTTCACGACGACGGCCGAGAACAATTTGAGGATTTCGTCGCCTGCGGGATGGCCGAAGCGATCATTGATCGACTTGAAGTGGTCGATATCGAAGATCATCGCCGTTACCGGACGCCCGCCATTGGCTTCGCGTTCGATCACCCGCGAACAGGCCTCCGCAAAACCGCGACGGTTGAACATGCCAGTCAACGGATCGACCGAGGCGGCATTCTTGTGCACGGTCACGGCGCGTTCGGAAACCAGCATGAAGATCAGGAAGACGGTGCCGACCGCATAAAGCACCAATTCGATGGCGAAGACCGTGACCCAGATACTGTCGTCAAACGGGCGATCATGCGGGTGCAGGAGATCGCCAAGCAGAATAGGGAGCATCAGCACGAAGCCGTGCAGCACGGGCACGGCGACCGACGGCCAGCGTTTGCGCAAGGTCCGGCGGCGCTCGCTCCACAATTCGGCCGCCGTGAGTGCCGCATAGACGGCGACAATACCGGCTCCGACGGTCAGCCGCAGCGCGGTCGCGTTTGGCGACAGCGTCATGACGGTGGCAATCCAGACCTGCGCGCCGAGTATCAGGCCGGGATAACTCGGTTTACGGCCGTGAAACAGCCGCGACGCATTCCACACCATGCCGCAGGTCAGGAAGCCAACGGCGTTCAGCCCCAATGCGAACATATCGCCGAACCTGGCGCCGCCGAACGTCCAGAGCGCCACGGAGCCCGCACCCAGCAGATAGGCCGATCCCCACCACTTCAGCGCGGCAATCTTCTCCTGAAGTCCGAAGAACAACAGCATCATTCCCAGCAACGCCGCGATCATCGCGGCGACGGCATAAAGCGTGGAAGTATCGAGCGACATGGTGTCACCGAAAAGTTTGTGATGCACAATTGCAAGGCGCGGGGCCTAACCGAGACCTTCGCATTTGCCACGCTAACGTCGCTGCCTTGGCAATCCGTTTAACTCGATGCGCAAGTTTTCAGGAAAAACTGCGTCAACTCATTATTAAAATGCGAAAAGAAAAAGCGCCCGCAAGCGGGCGCTTTCGATGATCGGTATAGGCCGCGTTTGCGGCAAATTGTAACGAAGCAATTAGCGCTTCGAGAACTGGAACGACCGGCGGGCCTTGGCGCGGCCGTACTTCTTGCGCTCGACGACGCGCGAATCGCGGGTGAGGAAACCACCCTTCTTCAGCACGCTGCGCAGATCCGGCTCGAAGTTGGTCAGCGCCTTGGAAATGCCATGGCGTACCGCACCTGCCTGGCCCGACAGACCGCCGCCGGTCACGGTGCAGATCACGTCATACTGGCCGGCACGAGCCGCGGCGACCAGCGGCTGCTAAATCATCATCCGCATGTATTGGTGAATACGAGGCCCTCGCGCCGGAAATGGATGCGCCAGTGAAAACTCGAATGCTGACCCGCTCGTTTCTGATGGCTCTCGCCCTCGTCACGCCACTGTCTGCCGCGTCGGCGGCGGACGCGGACCCCTCGATGACTTCGCCGACCGCCGCGGTATCCGCGCCTGGGGCCGCTTCGCCAGCGCCTCCGTCGCCCTCAGCGCCGCCACCTCCGGCAACGCCGTCATCGGGTCCGCCGCCCGCGAGCCGCCGGCTCCCGCCACCTCGGCGCCCACGCGCAACGCCGTCGCCCTCGGCGCCGCCGGGATCGCCGCGGCGGCCGCCATCGGCGCCACGGTCTTCGGAGCTCTCGCCCTCCACAACAAGAGTGCGTACGACAATAACCCGACCTACGCGAATACTGACGATGGCAACAACTTCGCCGCGTATAGCGACGGTTGCATCGCCCTCGCCGCAGCAGCCGGCATCACGAGCCTCGTTCTCTTCTTGACGGCCCCGAAGGATGGTCCGGCCTCCGCAGGCCACGCCGCGCTCTCGGCGCTACCCGTCGTGACTCCTCACGCAGGCGGCGCCGGAGCCGTCCTGCACTCTAGGCCGTTCCGATGAACGCACGCTCATTTCACACACTCGGTGCGGCCATGACCCTTGG
>CAVVLH010000084.1:0-3461 GCA_963748805.1 uncultured Alphaproteobacteria bacterium
CTGGTTTCGGCCAATGCGAGCAATACTGAACCGGCGGAACTGATTGCCGTGTTCGTGGCGGATGAGGGGGCCCAACTCACGACCATGCTGGAATAACGCCACCGGGCGGGCTGCGTTACTCGCTGCCTTCTTCGATGTCCCGACGGCTCATGTCCTCGGGCAGAGCGTGGGCCACATCGGCGGCAGCCACACTGTGCGGTCCGACTTCGCGCCCGCGTCCGTGGATCAGACGCTCATAGGCGGAGACGAGCGTGACATAGGGATTGATCCACAACCATCCGTCGCGCGTGAACACCTGAATGTCGAAATGCAGGTGACGTGTGGTGCCATTGGGGCGATCGAGATAATTGGAAACGACGCCGATTTTTTCGCCCTCCTCGACATGGCGGCCGTTCAGGATGCCGTCGGCGTCCATCGCCGACGGGTCCATGTGCATGTAGCGGAAGCGTATGTGTTCGTTGCGGTTATTGACCTGAAGCGTCGCCGCTTGCTGCTTCGGCTCGCGGATCAGGACGGCGTCGCGGACCGCAACCACCGCTCTTTGCTTGGGGTCGCAATGCTCCGGCCCGTCATCGTGAGGAGGACAGGGCGCCGGCCGCATGTCCTGGCCTTGATGGCCGAATCCACTCGCGCATTGGCCGACCCCGAAACTGCGCGCTTCACAGAAATTGTCCTGCCAGGGATAGCTGGTCGGACCAACTGCAAGTTCGTCGAGCTTGTCGCTCTTGCGCGGGTGGAAGGATTGCGAATGGGCGAAAGCCGGCGCCTTCTCCAGCGGAAAGCGAATCTGCGAGTAGGCGGTATAGTCGACGCGCCCGTTCATCTTGCGCGACGCGCTGTGGGCCACGATGTCTCCGGGCGGCCGGTAGGTGAAATCCGGGGACGCGGTGAAGGGACGCTCGACGCTTTCCGGAACGAAATCCATTCGCAGACGCGAGGGCAGGCCACCCACGACGTGCAGCGCCTTCAAGAACCGCTCGGCGACCGGATAGGCCTCGCGACAGGCCAGACGCTTCGCCTTTGCCACGCTGTCGAGGCACTGGATCGAAACCACATAGGGAACGCCAAAGCGGGTAAAGGCATAGCGCACATAACCTTCCCGGATGAATCGGCGCAGATCGGGATATTGCGCGGCCAGCGATTTGACCGGTTCGCCCTTGCCGCCAAGGGGATCGTTGAGATCGTAGGTCAGGAGCGAGCCCGTAATCTGGACTTCCACCGGCTTGGCAAAGATGCGCCGCGGCATGTCGCTGCCTGCACCGGGCTCGAGCGAAAATACCGCGTCATAGCCGGCGGGACCCGCGTCGAACAGGTCGACGGGACGAAAATCGGCCTGAAAGCGCGATAGGTTTTCGGATGTACCTTTCCACCGTGCATCGAGATAGGCCGCGGTGTCGACCGGCAGCAGCACGGGAATCGTGCTGCGGCCGATCCCGGTGAAGATTTGGGACGTTGTCGCGTTGAGTTGCACGAAAGCCGGCAGCGAGCGCGGATCCGAGGCCGCCAATCGATATCGGCGGGCGAAGGTAAATGCCGGGACGACCGAGGGCTGGGCGCCGATCTCGGTGCGGAGTTGGTCAAGCGCCGCCCGCCAATCCACGCGCACGGCAGAGATAGCCGGGCTTCTGAATTCGTCCGCGGCCAACGCGTTCGCGCCGGCAACGAGCAAAAAGAAGAAGGCTAGCTGTAGACGGGCAACGAACGTGCTGGCCCCCGATTCCACTGTGACGCCCCCCGGCGCATTCCCCGTACTCTGGATCTCAATCCTTGGCGCGTTCGACGTAAGACCCGTCTTCGGTCATCACCACAATCCGCGTGCCAGCGGCAACGTGCGGCGGCACGGCGGTACGGACGCCATTGGACAGGACGGCGGGTTTGTAAGAGGAGGACGCCGTTTGTCCCTTGGTGACCGGTTCGGTTTCGACGACTTCCAGCGTCGCGCGCTGCGGCAACTGGATCGCGACCGGATTACCGTCGTGAAGCGACAACTTCACCGTCATGTTCTCTTGCAAATAAGGTGCCGAAGACCCGACGATTTCCTTCGAGACCTGGACCTGATCGTAATTCTCAGTGTTCATGAAGTGGAAGCCGTCGGCATCCTCGTAAAGATAGTTGAAATTGGTGTCCTCAACTGTCGCTTTTTCCACCTGATCGGTGGTCTTGTAGCGTTCTGAAATCTTCACCCCGTCGCCGATACGGCGCATTTCGATCTGGCTGACCGGGGTTCCCTTGCCGGGGTGGATGTTTTCGGCTGTGAGCACGACGTAGAGCTTACCGTCTTGCTCGATGATGTTGCCTTTGCGAATAGAGCTGGCGATGACTTTCAAAGCTGTTTTTCCTGATATTCTGGCCCAGTATCGTGCCTGGCAGGGGTGTCCCTGGGAGAGCTCGGGGGCGGTTTCGGGCTGCAACATACTGATTTTGGGCCTCGAAGCTAGCGTTTTGCGGCCCGATAAGGCGATTGGCTGATGGTTGCCGACAAGAACACGTCGCCTGGGTGGTCCGCCGCCCGGCACACCGATATCAAGCCGTTTTTGGCTGCGAGGAGCGCCGTTACCCGGACCGTTCGGGCCTGGTTCGACGAACAAGGCTTTACCGAGGTCGAAACCGCGATTCTTCAGGTCTCTCCGGGTAACGAGACCCATTTGCACGCTCCGCGCACGGAACTCATCGCCTCCGACGGCGGACGCGCGACGCGGTATCTGCGGACCTCGCCAGAATTCGCCTGCAAGAAGTTATTGGCGGCGGGCGAGACCAGGATTTTCGAATTCGCCCGGGTGTTTCGTGACCGCGAGCGCGGTCGGCTGCATTTGCCCGAATTCACCATGCTCGAATGGTACCGTGCAAACGCGGCCTACGATGCGGTCATGGCCGATACAGTTGTCCTGATCGCGCAGGCGGCGCAGGCGACCGGAATCGGGCAGTTTTCGTTTCGAGGGCGAACCGCCGATCCCTTCGCCGAGCCTGAGCTCTTGACGGTAGCTCGGGCATTCGAGCGCTTCGCGGGAATCGACCTGCTGGCTACGATTGACGGCGGCGAAGGCGACCGGACAAAGCTTGCGGCGGCGGCCGGTACAAGGATTTGGGTCACCGGTGACGACACCTGGTCCGACCTCTTCAGTAAAATATTGGTGGAATACGTTGAACCAAATCTGGGGCAGGGACGCCTTACCATACTCTATGAGTATCCGTTGCCGGAGGCAGCGTTGGCGCGAATGGCCTCGTCCGACCCACGCGTCGCCGAGCGTTTCGAGGTCTATGCCTGCGGTGTGGAATTGGCGAATGGATTTGGTGAACTGACCGATGCAGCCGAGCAACGCCGTCGCTTTATGCAGGCGATGGACGAAAAACAGCGCCGATATGGCGAGCGCTATCCGCTGGATGAGGATTTTCTCGCCGCGGTGGCAAGCATGCCAGAGGCAAGCGGCGTTGCGCTTGGTTTTGACAGGCTGGTGATGTTG
>CAVVLH010000085.1:0-74274 GCA_963748805.1 uncultured Alphaproteobacteria bacterium
GCAAGGAGCAGGAGCACCGCAACGCATCTGGTCATGGCGCCCGCTTCCGCGGCGCCCCGTAGGCTCACCTGCGAGGCGGCTCGTCGCCGCCGGGCCGCCGCGGTATACTGCCGGATGTGAATGACATTCCGCTCACGGTTCTCGGCGGCTACCTCGGGTCGGGGAAGACGACGCTGCTCAACCATCTGCTCCGGCAGAACGCCGGACGGCGCCTAGCGGTCGTCGTGAACGATTTCGGCAGCGTGAGCATAGACGCAGCGCTCGTCGCCGGGGCCGACGGCGAGGTGCTCACCTTGGTCAACGGCTGCGTCTGCTGCAGCATCAGTGCGGGCTTCGCCGAGACGCTCACTACGTTGAGCCGGCGGACGCCGCCTCCCGAGCACGTCGTCGTCGAGAGCTCCGGCATCTCCGATCCGGCGAAGGTCGCGCTGTATGCAAGCCTTCCGCCGTATCGCTTGGACGGTATCGTCGTCGTCGCCGATGCCGAGAGCGTGCGCGACCTCACCGCACGTCGTTACGTCGGCGAAAGCGTCGTTCGCCAGCTGCGTGGAGCCGATCTCATCGTGCTCAACAAGATGGATCTCGCAACGCAAGGCGAACGATCGGCGCTGCTAGAGTGGCTACACGAGACCGCGCCTCAGGCGCGTATACTCCCGGCAACCTACGGCCGCGTACCGATCGCTGCGGCGCTCGACCCGCTCCCGCGCGCTGTCCCGGCGGCGCAAGCTCCGCAGGATGACGGCGAGGCGTATCAGACCTGGACGATCGTGATGGAAGAGCCCCTAGAAGAAGCCGCATTTCGCGCCGAGGTCGAGTCGTGGCCGGCGCGCGTCCTGCGTGCGAAGGGCTTCGTGCACCTTGCCGGCGATCCGAGGCGATATCTCTTTCAGTTAGTCGGGAAGCGGTGGAGTCTCGTGCCGGACGGAGAATGGAGCGGCCAGACCCGCACCGAGATCGTTCTCATCGCTATACTGGAGGAATCGTGAACGCAGACGTCATCTTTACCGGCGGTGAGATCCTGACGATGAACGAAGCGCAGCCATCGGCGCAGGCGCTCGCAGTCAAGGACGGGCGTATCCTGGCGGTCGGCTCGGCCGGCGAGGTGATGAAAACGCTGGGGCCGGCCACGAAGACGATAGATCTCGGCGGGAAGACGCTGCTCCCCGGCTTCCTCGATGGCCACAGCCACTTCATCAACGCGGTGCGGATGGCGAAATGGGCGAACCTCTCCGCGCCTCCGGTCGGGAGCGATGAAAAACATACCCGATCTCGTCGCCGTCTTGCTCGAGACGAAGGAGAAGCTGCAGCTCAAGCCGGGCGAGTGGCTCGTCGGCTACGGGTACGACGGCACGACGCTCGAGGAAGGCCGCGACGCGACGCGCGCCGATCTCGACTCGCACTTCCCCGACAATCCGGTCGTCGTGATGCACGTGTCGCTGCACGGCGCGCTGCTGAACACCGCCGGCGTTCAAAGCTGTCGGGCATCGACCTGCACGCGCCCACGCCCGAAGGCGGTATGACGGCGCGCATCCCCGGAACCGATGAGGCGGCCGGTCTGCTGATGGAGCACTCGTTCCTGCCGGTGTACATGGGGATGCCCACAGCCGGTGAGGCCGAGCAACTGGAAGCGTTCGCCGACGCACAGACGACGTACGCGAGCAACGGCTATACGACCGTGCAGGACGCGCCGATGGAGCCGGCGACTCGGCCGCTCTACCACAAAGCCGCAGAGCAAGGGCGTTTCTTCTTCGACGTCGTCGGCTTCGTAAACTGGCTGGAGTTTGCCGGAACTCGTCAAGACGAACGCCGAGCCGTTCAAGGCGCCGCTACGAAAAGCACTTCCGCATCGGCGGCGTGAAGATCGTCGGCGACGGATCGCCGCAAGGCAAGACGGCGTTCTGGACCAAGCCGCTGCTCACCCCGGGGCCCGGCGGTGAGAAAGATTGGCGCGGCGAGCCGAACATCACGCCCGAGGATCTCAACGCGCTCGTGAAGCTCGCCTACGACAACGGCATCAGGTCGTGGACGCACTGCAACGGCGACGCCGCGATAGATATGATGCTCGATGCGCACGAGGCAGCCGGCGCTCCGCGGGAACGCGGACGACGATCGTCCACTCGCAGTTCGTGCGCCCCGATCAGCTCGACAAGTACGTGACATACGGCTTAGTCGTTTCGTTCTTCACCAACCACGCCTTCTTCTGGGGCGACGTCCACGTCGAGAATCTCGGCAAGAAGCGGGCATACTTTCTCAGCCCGACGCGCTCGGCGATCGAGCGCGGCATGCGTTTCTCCAACCACAGCGATTTCGCCGTAACGCCCTGAATCCGATGTTCATTCTCTGGACCTCGGTGAGCCGCACGTCGCGCTCAGGTCAGGTGATCGGGCCGGACGAGCGCATCACGCCGCACGAAGGGCTGCGCGCGCTCACGATTGATACCGCCTATCAGTACGGCGAGAGAAGGAGAAGGGCTCGCTCGAGCCCGGCAAGCTCGCGGATCTCGTCGTCCTCGATACGAATCCCACGACGGTGGCGGTGGACGAGATCAAGGACATCCGTGTCGTGGAAACATTCAAGGAGGGGACGCCGGTCTTCCGCCGTGCTGTCGGCTAAGGCGTTCCTGCTCCCGCCGCTCTTCGACTACTCTGCGACGTTCGTGTGGGCGATCAGCGGCGCGTTGCTCGGCGCGCGGCGCGGCTATGCGATCTTGGGCGTGATTACGATCGCGCTCGTCTCGGCCACCGGCGGCGGCTTGCTGCGCGACGGGATCTTCTTGCAAGACGGTCCGCCCGTGCTGATGCGAAATCAAACGTACCTGTTGCTCGTCGCCGCGGGAGTGCTCGTCGTCTTCGCGTTCGGCCGATGGATCGGCCGTCTGCCGTGGGCCACGCGCGCGATCGTGCTATTCGACGCGGCCGGGCTCGGCGCGTACGCATGCGTCGGCATGAATCGCGCGCTCGCCGCGGGCTTGAGTCTCCCGGGCGTGATCGTCGTCGGTATGGTCAACGCCGTAGGCGGGGGCATTCTGCGCGACATCCTCATCAACACCGAGCCCGACATGTTCATGCCGGGAACGCTCTCGCAGACGCTCGCACTCGTCGGCTGCCTGCTCTTCGTCGGGCTGATCGAGGGCCCTCGCTTTTCGCAGTTCGCGGCGGCGTGGTTCACGATCGGCTTCGTGTTCGTCGCGCGGCTGGCAGCGATTCGGTTTAAGATCGAATCCAAGCCCTTGCGCGAGTTCGCGACGCCTCCCGACCCCGCCGGGCGCTAGCCCCCGTTGATGTCGAGATAGAGTTCGGTCGCGAAGGCGATCAAGAAGCCGACGCACATGTCGCCGTGACGAGCGCGCCCAGCCCGGTGCGAGCAGGACGCCAGAACTCGCCGATCACGAAGACCAGCGCGCCGACCGCGATCGAGAGAGAAGAGCACGCGAAAGCATCGGCGAGTAGAACGCGTAGCCCGACGATCGTGCCGAGGAAGGTCGGGTCCGCCGGCGATCAAGCCCGGCGATGCCGATCTGCGTCCAGATCGGCACGAAGCGCCCGACCAGCGGTGCGGCGACGCCGAAGCCTTCGGTCGCATTGTGCAGGCGCGAAGCCGACGATCAACGCGAGCGCGATCGCCGTCGCCCCCGACGCCGCCGACGCGCCGATGGCCAAGCCCTTCGCCGAAGTTGTGCGCGCCGATGCCGATGGCGATGATCGCGGCCAGGACCAGCGGATTTTCGGCTTGCGCGGCGGCGCGGCGCGCGAAGTGCGTCGCCGCCGCTGCCCAGTCCGACGAGACCGGTGAGCAGGCCGGCGACGAAGACGCCGAACGAGCGCGACGGGAAAGGCGTCGGCTCCGGCGTGCCACGCTGTGATGCCCTGCGTGATCGGTGCGATGGCGTTCTGCGCGATCTCGATGACGAGATAGAGCAAGATGCCGATCGCGAGCGCGTTGAGCACGCGCGACCGTTTGCGGCGAGACGCTTCGCGCACGCGCGATCGGCAGGCCGACGAAGATCGTCAAGCCGGCGATCGCGCCGAGCAACAACGTCGTACCAGAAACTCAGCGCCCGCGGCGCGCGGCCTTCGTCACCGGCGCCATCGCGCGATACATCGACGGTCAGCAAATTCGGCGTGCCGGCGTAGTGGATCGCGGTGATCAGGCCGGCCGGCATGCCGGTCGCATCTTCGATATGATCGATGACGTGACAATGCACGAGCCACGTTCCCGGCTCGCGTTCGGCGTTGACGACGACGTCGACGCGCTGGCCCGGCCGAGCAGCACGGTATCTTCCATATCGTCGATCTGCCACCGGTTGCGCGTCGCGATGCGACGATGCTGCTGGTAGTGCCCGTGCGTGTGCATCGTATGGAAGTCTTCGCCGGAGATGTTGATCCAGCGAATGCGGAAGCGCTCGCCCTTCGTGCACGTCGAGCGTTTGCGTCGCGGGATATTCTTTGCCGTTGAGGGTGAAGACGTTTTCGGCCGAACTCTGAATCTGCCAGGACGAAATCATCTCGAGGAAATCGTGCGCCGAGGTGTCGTTCGTTCGGGCAGCGGATGCGACGGGCGCACGACGATCGCGCCGTACAAGCCCGGAGTCGAGCATGCGCTTCGTCGCCGTGCGTGTGATAGATGAACGTGCCGGGCGTGTCGGCGACGAAGCGGTACTCGAAGTGGCCGCCCGGGCGGCACGAGCGGTTGCGAGATGCCGCCGACGCCGTCCATCGAGACGGGAATGTCGTGAATGCCGTGCATGTGGATCGTGTCGGGCGTGGCGTCGTCGTTGTGATAGTCGATGACGACGCGTGTCGCCTTGGTTCGACGACCAGCGCCGGGCCGGGAACGACGCCGTTGTACGTGTTCGCCATCACGGTCAGACCGGGCGTGAGCGTCCACGGCGCGGCGCGTTCGACGAGATGGAACAGTTTGGTTCGCCCGGATGCACCTCAGGGCGACCGCTTGATAGCGCGCCGTCGGGTCAGGCCGGAACGGCGCGACTCGCCGGGCGCCGGCGTGGTTTTCGGTACCGGTCCCGAAAGGGGCTGCAGCCCAGCGACGACGTGTTGGCCGAGGGCATCTGGTCGGCGTCAGCCCGGGCGCGGGCAGGCGAGAACGTGACGAGCGCCAGCAGAGCGAGCGCCGCGGCAAAGAGGGGGCGTTGCATTTAGGTTAACCTAACTTTGAATCTAGGCAAACCTTCTCCTGGCTCTTGCCGGGGCTTTGCATTTTTACGGGACCCTGCACAAAAAGGGTCCAGCGGGCGAGGCAAGAGCAGTTTCAGCCAAATGCATTGCCGGATAGAATCTCGGTGCCCTATCGTGTAGTACGGGAGCGCCTCCGCCCTGGTCGGCTGCCGCCGAGATGTGGCATTTTAGGAGAGGTTCTTTCATGGATAAACTGACCTCGCAATCCCGTAGGCAAGGACAAGCAACGGCACGGCGATCAGGATGGCTCCTACCCACCCTATCCTGGCTGGTTCGTCCGGTAATTTCAAACCGCGGCGGCGGTTGCTCTAAATGCACTCGGCGCGGGTCTGATTCTAGTGGCATTTCAGACCTTCTCTGCACCAAACTGGAAGGTGGGTGCCGATGGGCAACTTTGCAGCGGTGCCCTGTCTATTCAGGGCACGGTTTTCACCTCTGGGCCTCAGCCTGGATGCGACAACGCAACACCGCTCGTACTCGTGCGAACCGATACACCGTGGCTTTTCGATGTTGCGATTAGCCTGATGGTGATCGGAGCCGCCTGGCAGATCGTCCTGGTATTGCGAGCGCCGTAGCCGCTCACACAGAAAATCCGCTACGGAGATACCCCCCGGCAGGCGCAGGGTATGGCGGAACGTATCTCGGCGGTATGACCTACCGCCGAGGTGTGTTCCAATAGGGGCTCTTGCACTTCGGGCAGACCATTGGGTCCTGGCCTTTATCGCGCGGAACCCACTCATGCTGGCACCGCTCGCAGCGGTAGCCCCAAATCCTAACTTTCGGCATAGTCCTACACTATACCCTAAAGGAATATACGTCAAGGGGCCTCCTAATGGGTTGACTTGCTCTATACCTTGTAGTAATATACTTATATGGAGACAAGGGAACAGCGCGGAATCGCTCTCGCCAAGGCCGGAACCCTCAAGCAGAAGGGTGCCCTCTGGGTCGTCCCCTCGCAATCCGGCAGCGGAACCTACGTCGTGGAGCCGGGTACGCAACTCCCGAACTGCACCTGCCCCGACTACGAAACGCGGGGCATCAAGTGCAAGCACCTCTACGCCGTCGAGTACACGATCGGGCACTCTACGAACGCCCGTGGCGAGACGACGGTTACGGAATCGGTGCGCGTGACCTATCGGCAGAATTGGGCCGCGTATAACAAGGCGCAGACCGTCGAGAAGGAGCAGGTCGCAAGCCTTCTGCACGGCCTCTGCTCCCATATCGAGAACCCGGTCCACAAGAACGGGCGTCCGCGTCTGCCGCTCTCCGACGCCCTGTTCTGCGCCGTTATGAAGGTCTATCTCGGAACGTCTGGACGCCGAGCGATGGTGGATATGCAAGAATTTGCCGACGGCGGCTACATTGACAAGGCCCCGCACTTCAACAGCATCCTCGGTATCCTTGAGGACCCCACGGTTACGCCGATTCTCAAGGCCATGATCGAGGAAAGCGCGGCCCCGCTCCGTGCAATCGAGAGCGACTTTGCCGCCGACTCCTCCGGCTTCTCCACCTCGATCTACGAGCGGTGGTTCGACCAAAAGTACGGACGCCAAATGTCCCGGTCGCAATGGGTCAAGGCCCACGTTATGATCGGCACCACGACCAACGTCGTGACGAGCGTCGAGGTGACGGGACGGCACTCCAACGATAGCCCGCAACTACCCGGACTCCTCGGAACTACCGCCAAGCGGTTCGAGGTCAAGACCGTCTCGGCTGACCGCGCCTATATCGGCCACGCCAACCTTGAGGCCATTGACGCGGTGGGAGCGTTCCCGCTGATTCCCTTCAAGTCCAACCAGCGGAACCGGGGCGGAGCGTACTACCGTAAGGACGGGACGAAGCGCAACTCCGCCGAGAGCCGGGCGCTGTGGGCTCGCGCCTTCGACTTCTTCACCTACAACCGCGAAGAGTTCCTTAAGAACTACCATAAGCGGTCGAACGTGGAGACGACGTTCCACATGATCAAGGCCAAGTTCGGCACCCGCGTCCGCGCCAAGACGCCGACCGCGCAGGTCAACGAGGTTCTTGCCAAGGTGCTGTGCCACAACCTCTGCTGCCTCGTCTCTGCGTTCTACGAGTTGGGGGTTGACGCTACTTTTTCGCATAGTGAATCGGTGGCTTAAGCTCTATTGGCCGCCGACCGAATCGAACGCTAGTACCTGCGATATGTCGGGGGCATTCGCGCGCTGTTGCTCCCAAATTCTCCTTATGGCCTCAAGACTAGAATGGCTAAGACATTTTATATCCCCGGGTTTTTCCATAATGAATAGATTTGTAGACGTTCCCACCGAGGGCACAGACTCGTCTGCCAGCATTTTCGCCTCTAGAATTTCTATAGATTGCGGCGGCCTTCGTATCTGTCAGACGGTAGGTTGCGTCCAGATGGAACTGCGCGTGATAGCACCCTGAACCTATTGCGCGGGCACCACATGAACCAACAAAATGACTCCTCACCCTGCCGGGATTTTCTCACACTATAAAGACCTACGAGCTTCGAGCCAAAGCCTGCCGCAATGATGCTTATCCCTACGTCAAACTTACGAATTTCGCGGCTGATCTCGTCGTAGAGAGACCCAAGCTGAGTTCCGCGCTCCTTAAACTCACTTAGCCCTTCAATCTGCGCCGGAACGAGAATCTCGTGTTCAATCGCGGATTGCCTTAGGCTCGCATAGGCTTTACTGAGTGCGATCCTGACCTCCGCGATGTCCGGTACCTGTCCTTCCAAGTGATGACGAAAGTGCGCCCTAAACAGCTCGAAACGGTCAGGGTCCCCGCTAAAACCTACCAGCCATCTGCCCTGATCATCGCCAACTTGGATTTTCGAGAAGCCGCCTTCATAACTGGTTAGGTCGCTGGAAAGCAAGCGATCGCAAGTGGCAATGATGCTGGGGGATTCCTGGCCCGATATTCCCATCACGATAAGAGTCATCTCGCGCCCTCCGCAAAGCCGCTCATAATAGTTCCTGAGCTCATGAGCGACTGGACTTAGAGGGTTGGACGCTTCCTGCCTCGCCATCAGTCCCGGGCCGCCTGGGCCTTTTTGTGCAGCCCGGGGTAAAAATGCAAAGCCTCTTGCCGGGCGGGCGGGGGGCTTCGGCGAAAGCGCGGCTCCGGAGGACGAACGTGCCGGAGATACGGCTGCAACGGATACTGAAGGTTCCACCCGATCCCGCCGTCGCGGCGCTGGGAGAGCTGCTGCGCGCCATCGCCGAGCAGCAAGGCCCTTGGAGGGGCTTTGCGCTGCACATTGGGCTCGGGGATCTCCATTTGCCCGACGTCGGGTACGTAGCGGTTCCAATCGATCTCACGGTGGCGAGCGGCACGAACCGGAAGCAAGCCTTCGACATTACGTTTCGAGCGACCAGCCATCCCTCCGCGTTTCCCGCCTTTAATGGAACGTTCGCCGTGGATCCGCACGGTTTGGGTGAATGCGCGCTCCATCTCACCGGCCGCTACGACGTGCCGCTGCAGGCGGTAGGAAAACTCCTCGATCTCGCGCTGACGCCCGGCGTCGCGCACCAATCGCTCGAGAACTTCATCGAAGAGATCGCCGCCGCGTGCGCGGCGCGCGTGAACGAGCGCGAAGCCGACTTCGCGCGATACCGATTCTATCGCCTCTGACGTGACCGAGCGCCGCGTACGCTGCTGCATCGTGGGGGGCGGCCCCGCGGGGATGATGGCGGCATGCTGCTGGCGCGTGCCGGCGTTGAAGTGCTCGTGCTCGAGAAACACGCGGATTTTTTACGCGATTTTCGCGGCGACACGATCCATCCGTCCACGCTGGAGGTGATGGGCGAGCTTGGCCTGCTCGAAGCGTTTCTGCGCGAGCCGCATCAAGAGGTAACGCACCTGGCCGGCAACGTCGGCGACACGCTTGTGAGGGTCGCCGACTTCACGCGGCTGCCCACACGCTGCAGGTTCTTCGCGTTCATGCCGCAGTGGGAGTTCCTCAACTTCATCGCGACGGCCGCGAAACGCGGACCCGAGCTTCGACGTGCTGCATGGGGGCGCGAGGTCGAGGACTACTGTGGGAGGGCGGCGCCGTGGTCGGCGTCCGCGCCCAAACGCCCGAGGGCCGGCTCGACGTGCGCGCCGATCTTGTCGATTGCCGCCGACGGGCGCGAATCGGTCGTGCGCGCCCGGGCCGGGCTCGAACGCGATCGAACTCGGCGCGCCGATGGACGTGCTGTGGCTCCGGCTGAGCAAGCGTGCGAGCGATCCCGCGCGAGACGTTCGGCTACATACGCGACGGCCGCATCATGGCGCTCATAGATCGCGGCGCCTACTGGCAGTGCGCGTACGTCATCCCGAAGGGCGCGCTTGAGGGGCTGCGCGAGCGGGGCATGGAAGCGTTTCGCGGGGAGATAGCCGCGATCGTGCCGTTTCTGGCCGATCGCGCGGACGAACTGCGCGACTGGGACGACGTGAAGCTGCTCACGGTTCGCGTCAACCGATTGACGCGCTGGTATCGTGCCGGGCTTGCTATGCATCGGCGACGCGGCGCACGCGATGTCGCCGATCGGCGGCGTCGGCATCAACCTCGCCATCCAGGATGCGGTCGCGGCGGCGAATCTTCTGTCGGGAAGATTTGGAGAAGGAGCGCCGAGCGTCGCTGATCTGCGCGCGGTGCAGCGCCGCCGAGAGACCCCCGCACGGCTCACGCAAGCCCTGCAGTTGTTCGTTCAGAGCAGGGTCATAGGCAGGGTTCTCGACGCCGGTCGTGCGCCGTTGTTGAACAAACTACCGCTGCTGTTGCGTGTTTTGCCGTTTTTACCCGGCATACCAGGCAGGCTGGTTGGCCTGGGCTTTCGGCCGGAGCACGTTGCCGGCGTTGCCCGCGAGGCAGGTGCGCGCGGCCGCGCGGGCAGAAACGCGCTCTACGGACCGCGTGAAGGTGGATAGAAGAACGAAAGTACGGTCGCTCGAGATCTGCGCCGAGCACGTGGACCAGATGGTTTCCGCCCTCGTACAGGCTGCGCGCTCGTTCACTCCTTCCCCCGTAGTATTCAATACGCTCGCGCAGATCGCGAACGCGTGCGTGCGCGACCTCGCCGACTACTGCACGATAGATTTGACCGCCGGTTCTCTGCAGGGCGACGGCATCCGAGTCACTGCCGGCACCAAGCCGGGTAGCCGCGGCGCGACGGATACGATCGTCGAACCGATCATGGCGGGGCGCCACGCCTTCGGTACGATGACGTGCGCCAAACTCGCGCCGGGGGCATTCGACGAGGGTGCGCGCAAGGCGATTCGCGTGCTCGCAAGCCAAGTCGCGCTCGTCATCGCGGGACGCCTCTGGATGCTGCGCGAGCGCAGTATGGCGGATCGTCTGGCCCGCTCCCAACTCGCGCACGAACTTCCGCAGCTCCCCGGCGTCCGAATTTTCGCCGCCTATCGCCCCGGCAGCAACGACGCCGCGCTCGGCGACTGGTTCGACGCCTTCGCGCTGCCCGACGGGCGCATCGCGGTCTGCGTCGGCGACGTCGCGGGCCGCGGTCTGGATGCAGCCGTCGTGATGGGCGAGGTGCGTGCGGCGATGCGCGCGCTGGCCGCCGTGGTAGCATCACCCGCCGCGGTGCTCGAACGGCTGAACGCCATGGTGGGCGAGCACGAGCCGCCCGGGAGCGTCACCGCCGCGTTCGGTATCTACGATCCGGTCGCGAGCACGCTCGTCTACTCGGTTGCCGGCCATCCGCCGCCGCTGCTCGCGCTGGCGAACGGCTTCATCCGGCGCCTGCCGGCAGGAGGACTCCCGCTGGGCTGCTCGCCGAACGCCGCGTACGAGGACTGGACCTTCACGCTCCCCGCGCAGGCGCACGCGGTGTTCTATACCGACGGGATGGTCGCGCCGCGGCGCGGCGCCTCTTCTGGCGAGGAACGGCTGCTGCAGGCGGTTCGCGCCACCTCTCGCAAGCGGGCGCGGGTCCGCGATCCCGACCGCGCGGCCGACGTTCTGCGGTACGTCTTCGGCACCACCACGCCGCGCGACGACGCGGCGCTGTTGCTCATCTCGCGAGAGGCGCCGGTCGGCAGCTACACGTTTTCTGCGGTTCCGGTCGTCGCGCCGATCGCGCGCGCGATCCTCGAGCACGAGATCGCCGCGCTCGATCTCGACGCCGACCGTCGGTTCGGGCTGGTCGTCGCCGTCGGCGAAGCCATCGCCAACTCGGTCGAGCATGCATATCGCGGCAGCGCTCCCGGGCTGATCCGACTGCAGGTCGCCGCCGGGACGCAGGAACTCGTGGTGACCGTCGAAGATTTCGGGCGATGGCGACGCGTCGTTCGCCGCGGCGAGCAGCGCGGCCGCGGAATAGATCTCATGCACGCATTCGTGGATGCGGTGCAGATCCGCAAAGGGCGCGATTCCACGACGATCGTGCTGACCTCGGGGCTCGCCTCGTGAGGGCGGCCGGGTGACGTTCGAAGAGTTCTATCCCGAGTACCTCGCCGCGCACCGCGACCGCAGGACGAAACTCGTCCACGCGACAGGCTTGCTCTGCGGACTTGCCGTCGGGCTCGGCGGCGTCGCGCTCCGCAAGCCGAAGATGATCGCCGGCGGATTTGCCCTCGGGTACCTGCCCGCATTCGTCTCGCATTGGGTGTTCGAAGGAAATCAGCCGAAGACGTTCGAGCACCCGTTCCTCTCGTTCTGCGGCGATTTCGTGATGGTCTACGAGTTTCTGACCGGCAAGTTCGACGCGCCGCACGAGCAGCGATGGCACGCGGGGTCGTAATCGGCGTCGTCGCGACGCTCGTCGCGATTGCATTCTTCGCCTACATTGGGATAGAGGCCGGCGTTATGCCGGCCAACGCCGACGCGAAGCCATCGAAGATCGAGCGTTGGGTGGCGCGCACCTCGCTGCGCGCGACACTCGGGCGCGAGGCGCCCAAGATCGCCAATCCGGTTCCGCTCACGGACGAGAATCTCACCGCCGGCATCAAGCTCTATCGCCAGAACTGCGCCGTCTGCCACGGTGGGGCCGACGGCACGCCGTCCAACGTCGCGAAGGGGCTGTATCAGAAGCCCCCGCAGCTTGCCAAAGACGGCGTCGAAGACGACCCCGACGGGGTCGTGTACTGGAAGATCAATCACGGAATTCGTCTCACCGGCATGCCGGCATTCGGTGAGGCGCTAACGGATCAGCAGCTCTGGCAGCTCACGCTCTTTCTCAAGCACATGGATTCGCTGCCGCCCGCGCCCGCGCGCGCCTGGCGAACGCTTTAAGGCTGCGGCGATGCTGCCGACTGCGTCGGCGTCGCTGAGAACAGGTACTGTTCGTTGGAGGTCGGCTGCGGGTTCGCGGCCTGAAACTGCGTCGCGGGGCCCGAGAGCTGTGCGGCGGTCTGCGGGTAGACCTGGCCGCGAATCGAGCCGTCCGCGTTCATCGTCGCCACGACGTGGAGCTTGCCTTCGGGCCCCGCGCCCAATCCAAGGTCAATGGACGACGGCCCGATATCGAACCAGATATAATCGCCGTCCCGCCCGCCGACGACGTCAATGTACAGCTTGTAAAAGTCGGTGTGGTAGTAGCCGCGCAGATGGCCTCCGGGGAAGTACTGCAGGTCGAGACGGCCGGCGAGCGGGTACTGCGAACCGTAGACCGTAGTTATCGAAGTCGTGTAATGCAGGTCCGTCTGCGCGTTCGGAGCGGGTGTTTGCGCCCACGCCGCCGCCGGCACCGCGAATACCATGCTTGCGAGGGCAGCGTAGCCGACGAAGCGCGAAACCAGGGACCGTACCATGCTGACTCCTTCTGGAAGAGACCGTTTCAGGGAGTAGAGCGCTCGGCCCGGCGAGAACGTGACCGGCGTGGCACAAACTGCGGAAATGGACTTGCGCGCCGTCCCCGAGTGGGAGCGGCCCGACGCCGTACGTAAGGCGGTCGAGCGTCTTCCATCTGGAGCCTCACTTACCCTCATTACCGAACAGGAGCCGCGCGCGCTTTCGTCTCGCGTGACGCAAGACAGTCCCGATCGTTTCGTCATCGAGACGCGCCAAGTCGCCAACCAGCTCTGGCAGCTGCGTCTGACCCATCGCAAGCCCGAGGCGGTGGATCGCAACGTCGGGGCGCAGCTGCTCGGACGCTGCCCGGCCTTTGCCGCGCTCGATGCGGCAGTGCTTGACGAGCTCAGCGCCGCCGCCGTCTGGCAGAGCGGACGCCGCGGCCAGACGCTCGTCTCCGAAAATGCCGACTGGCCCTTCATGGGAATGGTAACCGAAGGAATCGTCGCGCGTGCGAACGGCGGCGGGCGGGACCGCGAACGTATTCTTTACGAGATCTTTCCGTACGAACTCTTCGGCGTCGCCGAGTACTTCGATCGCGGCCTGAAGATGTCGCGCATCGCCGTATTCTCTAAGACGACCCGCATCATGAAGCTGCCGTGGGACGTCGTCTCGCGCGTTGCGCCGCATCATGCGCCGCTACCCACCGCGCTGGGCATCGTGCTTGCGCAGCGCGTCCGTCTCGGCCCGCCGAAGCGCTCAGCGCGCAGGGTCGCTGCCGATTCTCGGCCGCATCGCGCGCGTGCTGCTCCCCTTTGCGATGCCCGAGCGCGGGCTCGTTCCGGCGGCCGCGCTGCTCTCGACGATCACGCAGTCGCAGATCGCCGCGGCCGCGGGCACGGTCAAAGAGGTCGCCGCCCGCGCCATCGCAGAGCTCGAGTTTCGCAAGGCCCTCAAGCGCGAGCACGGCCACATCCGTTACCTCGACCGGCAAGTGCTCGTCAAACTCATCGCGGACGTCTCCTAACCCGCGATACGCGAAGCCCCAACGAAGGGTACGAGCGCCTGCGGCAGCACGACGGAACCGTCGGCCTGCTGGCCGTTCTCCAGAATCGCGATCATCGCGCGTCCGATCGCGAGGCCCGACCCGTTGAGGGTATGCACGAGTTCGGGCTTGCCGTTCGCCTCGGGGCGGAAGCGGATGGCTCCGCGCCGCGCCTGAAAGTCGGTGCAGTTCGAACACGAACTGATCTCGCGATAGCCGCCGCTGCTCGGGAATCCAGACCTCGATGTCGTAGGTCCTGGCGGCGTTGAAGCCGGTGTCCCCGGCGCACAGCGCGACCGTGCGGTACGGCAGTTCGAGCTCCTGCAGCAGCGACTCGGCATCGTTCGTCAGCGCCTCGAGCGCGGCGGCGGAGTGCTGTGGCGTGGTCAGCCAAACGAGTTCCACCTTATCGAACTGATGCTGGCGCATGAGCCCGCGCGTGTCTTTGCCTGCAGCGCCCGCTTCCTTTCGAAAGCACGGCGTGGCCGCGACGTACTTGACGGGCAGCTCGCCGGCATCGAGGATCTCGCCGGCGCGTAGTGCGGTGAGCGGAACTTCCGCAGTCGGGATGAGGAAGAGATCCGCTTGCTCGTCGGCAAACATCGCATCGGCAAACTTGCTCAACTGCCCGGTGGACCACATCGTGCCGCGCGATACGAGCAGCGGCAGCGCGACCTCCGCGTAGCCGCGTTTCGCGGCCCGATCCAGGAAGAAGGCAACGAGCGCGCGCGAGAGACGGGCGCCGGCACCGGCAAGCACGGTGAAACGGCTGCCCGATAGCTTGGCCGCGCGAGCAAAATCAAGGATGCCCAGGCGTTCTCCGATCTCCCAATGCGGCGCCGGCTCGAAATCGAACCGGCGCGGTTCGCCCCAGCGGCGCACTTCGACGTTCGACGCCTCGTCGGTACCATCGGGTACCGCGTCGTCCAGAATGTTCGGCAGGCTCGCGAGCGCATCGCGCAGCGGCGACGCTTCATTTGAAGGCGCGAGCGTCCGGACGCGATCGTCCCATCGTTCGATCTCCCGTGCGGCCTCGTCTATCTTCGGCCGCAGCTCGCGCGCCGCCGCGGCTTTGTCTGCGGCGGCGCCGATCTCGCCGGAGAGGCGATTCTTCTCGGCCTTGGCTTTTTCGACGGCTGCCAGCGCCGAGCGGTACTCCTCGTCGTAGCGCAGAATCTCGTCCACCGGCGACGCATCGAGGCCGCGGCGGCGCAGAGCAAGGCGCACGCGGTCGGGATCGCGGCGAACTACGGCGATATCGAGCATGGAGAACCGCGCATTATGCAGCCCGTAAATCCAGTCCTACTGCGGAGAGGATTTGCGGTCGAAGCGCTGCTCGCTCCGCAGCAGGCGCATCGTCGCGTTTTTCTCGCGAGTCGAGGTCTGCGCGCCGGCCGTAGAGCGCGTCGCACTCGAGGAGGCGCGGGGGCGAGTGCTTGGGGAGGCCGTCTCGGCCGGCGAAGACTACCCGAACGCGCCGCGCTCGGCAATGGACGGCTTCGCACTGCTCTCCAGTGCGACGCCCGGATCCTTCGATATCGAGGGCGAGGTGCGGATGGGCGAGGCGCCGGGCCCGCTCTCACACGGCCGTGCGGTCAAGATCGCAACCGGCGGAACGCTGCCGGCGGGCGCCGACGCGGTCGTTCCGATCGAGGACGCGATCGCTGACACGGCGACGTCGTGAGCGTTGCGGCGCCGCGTGGAAGCGGGCGAGAACGTCATTCCGCGCGGCGCCGACATGCGCGCCGGCGAGCGTCTACTCGGAGCCGGCCGGCGCATCGGTGCGCCCCAGATCGGCTTGCTGGCGACGCTCGGCGTCGTCGAGGTCCCGGTCTACCACCGGCCGCTCGTGGCAGTGCTCTCCAGCGGCGACGAGCTCGTAGATCCGCACGTCGCGCCCGGGACGCGGGCAGGTGCGCGATTCGAACCGGTACGCCGTCGCGGCGTCGCTCGTCGCAATGGGCGCGCTGCCGAAGCACTATCCGACGCTGCGCGACGAAGCCGACACGTTCGAAGCGGCGCTTGTGCGCGCGCTGCGGAGTGCGACGGCGTCGTCGTGACCGGCGGGTCGTCGGTCGGCGAACGCGATCGGCTTCCCGCCGCCGTCGCTCGGGTCGCTTCGCCGGGGGTCATCGTGCACGGCCTGCGCGTGAAGTCCGGGCAAACCGACGCTGCTGGGGGCCGATCGGCGGAAAGCCGAGTCATCGGGCTGCCGGGCAATCCGGCTTCGGCGCTGATGATGCTCGAAGCGGTCTGCGCGCCGATCTTCGGCGCACTCTGCGGCGCGCCCATCGCCGCGACGCGGAGGTTTCGGCGTCGTTTGGCGCAGCCGGTGCGCAGCCGCGCCGGATGGACGTGGTACGTTCCGGTTCGCTTGGAGGATGATGCGGGAGGTCCGCTGGCGCATCCCTTTGCGTTGCGCTCGTTTTCAGTGAGTCTGCTCGCACGTGCCGACGGGTACGTCGTGATGGGCGAGCGCGACGATGAGGGCCGGCCGGCACGCCGGTCACCGTCAATCGTTTTGCAGGAGGCTAACGCTCGACTCGTGATCCGTCCGGCGCCCGCCGTCGAAGCGATTCCGGCGACGACGCCGTTCGTCGGCCCCGAGGAACTCTGCGCGAGACGGGTCGGCGCGAGCTCGTGCGCCTCGGCGCGAACGAGAGTGCCTTCGGCCCCTCGCCGAAGGCGATCGCGGCGATGGGCTCGCGAGCTGGGCCGCCTCTCGTGGTACGGCGACCCCGAATCGCTCGATCTGCGCGACGCGCTGGCCGCGCAAGCACGGCTGCGTCCTCGCAAGAGATCGTGGTCGGCGCGGGCGTCGACGAACTGATGGGTCTGGCTGCGCGCTTCTGCGGCGCCGGGCGGCGTCGCCCTCACGTCGCACGGCACCTACCCGACCTTCGCCTATCACGTGATCGGCTACGGCGCGAACGCTGTGCGTCGCGCCGTATCGCCGACGGCAGCCGTCGACTTCGAGGCGCTCGCCGCCATCGCGCACGAGCGCACGGCCGCGCGATCGTCTATCTGGCGAATCCCGACAATCCGAGCGGACGCGTTCGTCGGCCGCGACGCGATCGCCGCGTTCTACGCAGCGCGCTGCCGCGCCGACGCGCTGCTGCTGCTCGACGAAGCGTACGCGGATTTCGTCGCGCCGGACGAAGCTGCTTCCGGAGCCGGCATCGACGAGCGTCACGATCCGGCTGCGCACGTTTTCGAAGGCCTACGGGATGGCCGGCGCGCGCATCGGCTACGCGCTGCGCCGCGGCGCAACGCGGCGACCTTTCAGAAGATCCGGCTGCACTTCGGCGTCAACCGCAACGCGCAGATCGGCGCGCTCGCCGCGCTCGCCGACGAGGCGTTCGTCGCGACGGTCGTCGCGCGAGACGCGCGCGGCGCGCGAAGAGTACTACGCCTTGGCGCGCGAGCTGGGCCTGCGGCACATCGAGTCGCACACGAACTTCGTGTGCTTCGAGATCGGCACGCGCAGGCGCGCCGACGCGGTGATGCACGGCTCTTGCTCGAACGCGGCGTGTGGGTGCGCAAGCCGGGCGCTGCCGCCGCTCGACGGGTTCGTCCGCGTCAGCGCCGGCACGCCGCCGATGCGCGCGGCCTTCGCAACGCGCTGCGCGACGTGCTGCGCGAAGCGTCGGCTGACATGCACCGTTACGCGATCGTCTCGGACATCCACTCGAACATCGAAGTCGCTCGACGCCGCGCTCGCGCTGATCGCGACGACGACGAGCTGCTGTGCCTGGGCGACATCGTGGGCTACGGCCCGAATCCGAACGAGTGCGTCGACGAAGATTGCGCGAACGCGTGCCGCCACGGTGCTCGGCAACCACGACCTCGCGGCGATCGACAACTTCGGCATCGCGTATTTCAACGACGCGGCGCGCGCCGCGATCGCGTGGACGCAGCGCGTGCTCGACGCGGAAAGCCGCGCGTGGCTCAACGCGCTGCCTACGAACTGCGGTTCCCGGAGTTTCTGCTCGTGCACGGCGCGCCGGTGAACTACTTCGAGTACATCCTCGACAAAGCGGCGGCGCTCGGGCGTTCGCGGCGACCGACGCGCCGCTCGTCTTCATCGGGCACACGCACATCGCCGAGTATTGGGTGCGCGACGCCGACGGCACGATCGGGCACAAGCACATGCAGCACGGCGGCGAACTGATCTCGAAGAGGGCATGCGCTACATCGTCAACGTCGGCAGCGTCGGGCAGCCGCGCGATCTCAATCCCGCAGCGCGTCGTTCGTGCGTTACGATCCGGAGACGGAGCGCGGTCGAGTGGGTGCGCTACGACTATCCGATATGCCGAGGTGCAGCGCAAGATTCGCCAGGCAGAACTGCCGGCATATCTCGCCGACCGTCTGGAGGCCGGGCGGTAGACGATGGCCGACGTTCCGTTCGACGACGGCAACTGTTTTGCGTGCGGTCCGGAGCAACCCGGTCGGGCATGCACCTGCATTTCGATCGCGACGGCGACGGCGTGCTCGCTGCGGTGACGCTCGACTGCCGAATTATCAAGGCTGGCGCGGCATCGCGCACGGCGGCATCGTGATGGCGCTGCTCGACGAAGCGATGGCGCACGCCGCCGGCTTTGCCGGGCATCGCGGCGTGACGGCCTAGCGTGAACGTGCGCTTTCGCCGGCCGGTTCCGCTCGAAGCGCCCGATCGAGGTGCGCGGCCGCGTGACCTGGCAGCGGCGCAACGTCCTGGGCGTCGAGGCCGACGTGCGCGAGTCCGCCGGCGCAGTGCTCGCCCACGCCGAAGGCAGTTTCGTCTCGCGCGGCACGCTCGATGCCGCCGCAGATCGCCGAAACCCGTTGCTCGGAGAACGGTAGCCCGGCGATGGCCAAGATGAAGCAGCAGCGCACGCAGCAGAGCGAGGCGGAGCGCAAGGCCTCGAACGCTCCGACTCTCGACAACCGCCGTGCGCGCCACGAGTTCGAAATTCTCGAATCGGTCGAAGCCGGTCTCGTGCTGACGGGCACCGAGGTGAAAGTCGGTTCGCGCCGGCGGCGCGAGCCTGAGCGAAGCGTACGCGCGCTTTCGCGACGGCGAGGCGTGGCTGATGGGGATGCACGTTCCTCCGCTACAAAGAGGGCAGCTTCTCCAACGCCGAACCGAACCGCCCGCGCAAACTGCTGCTGCATCGCGAACAGATCGACCGGCTCCAGGGCCGCGTCGGCGAGAAGGGACTAACGGTCGTTCCGCTGCGGCTCTACTTCACGCGCGGCATGGCGAAGGTGCAGCTCGGTTTGGCGCGAGGCAAGAAACTCTGGGACAAACGTGCCGACGTGGCCAAGCGCGACGATCGAGCGCGAAATCGCGCGGCACGTGCGGCGCTCGTGAGAGGCGCCCAGCCTGGGCGCGCGATCGAGCAGGCCGTGCGCCGTGCCGGAGCGCTGCGGGCGGGCGACCGGGTGCTCGTGGCCTGCAGCGGCGGCGCGGATTCGGTGGCGCTCGCCGCCGCCCTGCACGCGCTCGATAAGCCGATGCAGTTGGAGCTACGCCTGGCGCACGTCAATCACGCGCTGCGAGCCTCGGCCTGGCAAGACGAATGCGTGGCGGCGTACGTAGCGGCGGCGCTTGGAACTGCCGCTCGACGTTCTCACGATCGAGGCCGGCGCTCGCGCGGAGCAGCCCGCTGCGCGAGGCGCGGTACGCCGCGCTCGCTCAAAGTGCGACCCGCTACGGCTGCAACGTCGTCGCAACCGCGCACCACGCGGAGGATCAAAGCGAGACCGTGCTGCTCGCGCTGCTGCGCGGTGCGGGACCGGATGGGCTGCGCGGCATGCGTGCGCGGCGGCCTCTGGCCGATGGCGTGGATCTGGCGCGGCCGCTCCTGGGCCTGCCGTCGGAGACGCTGCGGGAGTATTGCCACGCGCACGTGCTGCCCTACGCGGTTGACCCTTCCAACGCCGAGCCGGCGCAGCGCCGGAACGCGGTTCGCGAGGCGCTCGACGCGCTTCGCCCGCTGTTCCCCGCGCTCGATGCCGCGGTAGCCCGCGCGGCGCAGCTCATCTCGGAAGACCGGGAGCGGCCCCGCGGGCCGACCTGCGGCGCTCGATCCGCGACCGCCTGGCCGGCGAAGTCGAACTGCGGGACATTGATTTCGAACACGTCGAGGCGGCGGTTCGAGCGATCGAAGGGGGGCGGACCGGTACCTTCCACATGAAGCCCGGCGTCTGGTTGCGGATCGAGCGCGGCTCCGTCTCGGAGGTCGGCCGGGGATGAACCTGCCGGAGAATCCCTCGGTCGGGCCGGCCGTCTACAACCGGGCCGCCATCGCCGGCGCGGTCGAGCGCCTAGCCGCCGAGATCGCGCGCGACTACCGAGGGAAACCGCTCCTGCTGCTCGGGGTGTTGAAAGGGGCGCTGTGCTTCACGACCGACTTAGCCCGGGCGCTCGCTGGCCGGCCGGACGGACCGAGCGAGATATTGGTGGACTACCTCTGCCTGGAGCGCTACGGGGCCTCGGGGACCTCGGGCGGGAGTGTGCGGCTGGCGATGGACGCCGCCGAACCGATCGCCGGCGCGAACGTCCTTCTGCTCGACGACGTTGCAGACAACGGGTACACCCTGGCCTTCGCGCTGGCGTTACTAGGCGAGCGCAAGCCCGCTTCGCTGCGGACCTGCGTGCTCTTCGATAAGCCGGCGCGCCGGGAGGTCGAGGTGCGGCTGGATTACGCCGGCCTGCTGGTCCCGGATATCTTCGTTATAGGTTACGGTTTGGACTATAAGGAACTGTATCGGAACCTCCCCTATCTGGCCGAGCTTCGAGAGGGTATAACGGTCTAACGCTACGTGAGCAAAAATCTGCGGTCCATCGTTCTCATCATCCTGGCGGTCGTCGCCGTCTTCATCATCGTGGAGCGGTTCGTCCAGCCGAACGAAGGGGAGACCCGCCTCGACTACGGCGCGTTCTATCAGAAGCTCGAAGCCGGACAGGTCCAGTCGTTCCACGCCACCGGTCTGACCGCGATCGGCGACCTGTCCAACGGCACGAAGTACACGCGTGGCGGTTCCGAACGTCGACCAGGCGCTTCGTGGACGAGGTCTACCGCAAGGTGCAAGCAGCGGCGCGATCAGCTTCGACCAGCAGAACAATGCGGGACTGCTCTCCAACCTGATGACCCTCGGGCCGCTCGCGATCATCGTGCTGCTCCTGTTCTTCATCTTGCGGCAGGCGCAGAGCGGCGGGAGCCAAGCGCTCTCGTTCGGCCGCTCGCGCGCCAAGATGCTCTCCGAGAATCGGCCGAAGGTGACGTTCGCCGACGTCGCGGGCGTCGACGAAGCGAAAGAAGAGCTGGCCGAGATCGTCGAGTTCCTCAAGTACCCGAAGAAGTATCAGTCGCTCGGCGCGCGCATTCCCAAGGGCGTGCTGCTGCTCGGCCCGCCGGGCACCGGCAAGACGCTGCTCGCGCGCGCGATCGCGGGCGAGGCCGGCGTGCCGTTCTTCTCGATCTCCGGTTCGGACTTCGTCGAGATGTTCGTCGGCGTCGGCGCGTCGCGCGTGCGCGATCTCTTCGACCAAGCGAAGAAGTCGGCGCCCTGCATCGTCTTCATCGACGAAATCGACGCGGTCGGCCGCCAGCGCGGCGCCGGCCTCGGCGGCGGTCACGACGAGCGCGAGCAGACGCTCAACCAATTGCTCGTCGAGATGGACGGCTTCGATCAGAACACCGGCGTGATCCTGATCGCCGCGACCAACCGCCCCGACGTGCTCGATCCGGCGCTGCTGCGCCCGGGCCGCTTCGACCGCCAGATCGTCGTCGACCGCGCCGACTTCAAGCGGCCGCGAGGAGATCCTCGCAGTGCACGCGCGCAACAAGCCGCTCGCCAAGGAAGTCTCGCTCGAAACGCTGGCCAAACGCACGCCCGGGTTCTCGGGCGCCGATCTCGAGAATCTGCTCAACGAAGCCGCGCTGCTCGGCGGCGCGCCGCAACAAGAACTCGATCGAGATGATCGACTGCGACGAGGCGATCGACCGCGTCATGGTCGGGCCCGAGCGCAAGTCGCTCGTGATGTCGCAGCAAGAAAAAGAGAACACCGCCTACCACGAGTCGGGTCACGCGATCGTCGGCGGGCTGCTCGACAAGGCCGATCCGGTGCACAAGGTGACGATCATCCCGCGCGGCATGGCGCTGGGCATCACCTGGTCGCTGCCCGAGGACGACCGCCACTAGCCGACGCGAGAACGAACTGCTCGCGCAGATCACGATGGCTGCTGGGCGGCCGCATCGCCGAAGAGATCAAGTTCGGCGACGTAACGACCGGCGCGTCAGCAACGACTTCGAGAAAGCCACCGAGATCGCGCGCCGCATGGTGACGCAGTACGGCATGAGCGAAGCTCGGCCCGATCCAGTACGGACGCGGCGCGCATCAGGTGTTCCTGGGCCGCGATTTCGGCGACGACCGCAACTACTCCGAAGAGGTCGCCAGCAAGATCGACGCCGAGGTGCGCAAGATCATCGACGTCCTGCTACGCGAACGGTCAGCAGCTTCTCGAACGAAAACTGGGATAAGGTCGAACGCATGGTGGCCTCGTTGCTCGAGCACGAAACGGTCGAAGCCGAGGAAGTGCGCGCGATCATCGAGCGACTCGGCCGTTCGACCGTCCGCGCAGTTCGGAAGGGACGCCGCCCGCCGGCGCTCCGAGCGAACGTCCGGCCGAGGAGCCGAAACGCCACGAGAAACCCACGCGCCTTCCGCCGACGATCTCGCCGGAACCCGCATGACGCCGGTGCGCGCAATCGCCGCCGCGATGCTCGTCGTCGCATCGTCGCTCTTCGTCGCGCCCGCCGGCGCGGCGACGGAACGCGCTACCGGCTCGTTGCCGCGAGGCGGCTCGTACGTGATGCTCGCCGATCCGACCGTTGCGTCTGCGGCCGTGGGTTTGTGGTTCCGCGCGCCCGGAGCCGGATACGACAACGCGACGCCCGGGATTTCGAATCTTGCTGCGACCGCCGTTGCGGTCGCGCCGCTCGCGAGCGGCAAATCGCTCTACGCACTCGTTCACAGCGTCGGCGGCGACTTGACGATCGAGGTCTATCCCGACATCGTCGGCATCGGCGCGGTCGTTCCGGCCTCGGCGGTGCGTCGCGTCGTCGCGGCGATGACGGCCGCATACTTCGCGCCCTCCGTGGACGACGGCGCGCTGAGAACCGCGCGCGCGAACGCGGCCGTGCTCGGGGTGCAGCAGCGCTACGATCCCGACGCCACGCTGCACGACCTGCTCTTCACGCAGATCTTCGCCGGCGGCCCGGCGCGCTTTCCGCCCCTGCCCACGAACGTCTCGGATCTGACGAGCATCACCACCCCGCAGGTCGCCGACTTTGCAAAGCGTGCGTTTCGCTCTCAGAACGCCGTACTGACGCTGGCCGGCAACGTTGACGCCTCGAGCCTGTCGGCCGTCACCGACGGCAGCGGCCCGGGCAACATGGACGCGCCGATAGATTCGACGCTTGCGCCCTCGCCGGCTTCGGCGACCGCTTCGGGCGCGATTGACGGTTTGGGACTGGCCTGGGTCGGTCCGCCAATCGCCGATCAGAAGGCGGCGACGGCGCTCGACTTCGTCGCCGATTACCTCTTTAGAGACCGAACGGGGCTGGTGACGAGATCGCTGGATCGCGCCGGCAGCGCATCGCTCGTGACCGGGCAGTTCGTAACGCTGCACGATCCGGGCGTCATGCTCGTCACGATCGGCGGCGGTCGCGCGAAGCAGGCCGAACAGAGCGTGCTCGACGCTCTCGCACTTCTCGCCCAGCCGATGGACGTTCGTGCGTTCGAAGCGGCGCGCGAGGCCTTTCTCTATCACGTAGCCTCCGACACGCAGACGCCGCAGCAGCAGGCCGACAATCTCGGCTGGTATGCGGTCGAAGGCGACGCCCGACTACGCTCCCGGTATCGTCAACGGCGCGTACGTCCAGGCGGCGCGCTCGCTCGATCCCGAATACGTCGCGCAGATCGTGCGGCGGTACCTCCAGAAGCCGATCGTCGTTGATTTGATCGCACTCACGCCCCAGAAAGGCAGCAGTACCCCGTGACGTTCGCGCGCCTGCTCTCCGCCGCACTGGTCTGCACGGTCGGTGCGCTGCCGGTCGTCTCGCCTGCGGCCGAGATGTCGGTGCCTTCGCCGAGCCTGCAGAACGACGGCGGGATCCCGATCGTCAGCCAAGCCGACGCAAGCGCTGCTCTCGTCGGGGTCGTGCTCGTGCTGCAGGCGGGCCTCGATCGCCAAAGCCTGCGCGAGAACGGCCTGGCCGCGCTCGTCGCGCAAACCATCCTGCGCACGCCCGTCAAGCAGGGTGAAGGCCCCGCGATCCCGTTGGAGGACGCGGTGTCCGCGCGCGGCGGCTCGATCCGCTTCACCGTGGATCCGGACGACGTGCGCTTCTACGTCGAAGCGCTTGCCGGGAATGCGTCCGCAGTGGCGGCTCTCTTCCAAAGCGCGCTGACCGCGCCGGACTTCTCGCCGGCAACCGTTCGCAGCGCGCGCGAGGCGCTGGGCCGCCGCATCGCGCAGAATCAGCAGGTCGCGCTCCAGGTCGGTCTCGACATGCTCAATCAAGCGTCCTCGACGCAAGCCAACGCCGGGCTCCCCGAACTGGGCACGACGACTGCGCTCGCACAGTTGGTTCCGAGCGACGTCCGCGCGTTCTACGCCACGTTCTATCGGCGCGGCGGCGCGCTCGTGAGCGCCGCGGGCAACCTCGACGCGCTCGCGCCCGGAACGCTCGCCGCGCTCGCCGCGGCGCTGCCCGTCGGCGAGACCTCAGCCGTGCACGTGCACGTGCCGCAGCTGACCGGAACGACGCGCGAGATCGTCGACGCATCGCGACATCCTTCGCCCTGGCTCATAGCCCAGTACCCGGGCCCGAGCGTGAACAGCCGGGATTTCGGGCCGATGCTCGTGCTGGCGGCGTTCGTGCGCCGTACCCTCTCCGACATCGCACAGGTTCCCGGCGTCGTTTCGCCGACGTTCGCATCGCGCTCGGTCGGCGCCGACTACGACTACGACCGCGCGCCGGCGAGCCTGCTGCTGTACGTCAACGGCGGGCTGATCGGAGATCCGAGCCGCGCGTTCGCCACCGCACTTTCCGTCGTCAACGTGCTCGCGGCGACTCGTCTGCAAGGCTCGATCGAGGACTTCAAGGCCGAGGCGGCCGGAGACTTCGCGGGCAGCGCGACGACGCTGGAGACGCGCGCTTGGCTCGCGGCGGTCTTCGCCCGGCAGAGCGCATCGCCGGACTTCGTCAACCGCGGCTTGGCCGCGATCGCGGCGACGACTCCGGATGACCTGCAGCGCGTCGCGCGCACCTACCTCGGCAATCCGACGATCGCTCTCGTGCTGCCCCGCGGCACGAAGCTGCAAGACTAACGACGGCGCGATGAAAATCGCGCTCGTTCACGATTACCTGAATCAGCGCGGCGGCGCCGAGCGCGTCTTCGCGCACCATCGCCACCGCGTGGCCGCGACGCGCCGGTCTACACGTCGCTCTACGACGAACGCGCCGTCGGCGATCTCGTGCCGCGCGGAGCGCGTGCGCACTTCGTACCTCGCGCGCGTCCCGTTTGCGAATAAGGGTTTTCGCGCTGCTCGCGCCGTTCTATCCGCGGCGCGTTCGAGGCGTTCGACTTCTCGCAGTTCGATACGATCGTCAGTTCGACGACGGCTTGGGCGAAGGGCGTGCATCGTGCCGCCCGGAGCGGTGCACGTCTGCTACATCAACACGGTCAGCCGTTTTGCGTTCGCGTACGACGACTACGTCGGCGGCGTTCAGGCGGCGCCGCCGCTGCTGGCCGTCCGCTCGTCGCGCGCCTGGTCGCCTGGGATCGCACGCGCGGCGCAGCGCCCGACGCGCTTCGTCGCCAACTCGCGCAACGTCGCCGAGCGGATCGCCGAATACTACGGTCGCGATGCCGACGTGCTCCATTGCCCGGTCGACGTGGACCGCTTCACGGTCGGAACCGGCGAGCGGCGACTACTTCGTGATCGCGTCGCGGCTGCTGCCGTACAAGCGCATCGACCTCGCGATCCGCGCCGCCGCGCGGGCCGGCGTGCCGCTGCTACGTCGCGGGCACCGGCCCGGCCGAGAAGCCGCATTGCGCGAGCTCGCGCGCGGAACGACGACGACGATGCTCGGATACGTCGACGACGCGCGGCTGAACGCACTGATGGGGCGGCGCGCGCGCCGCGATTCTGCCGGGCGAAGAAGATTTCGGCCTCGTGCCGCTCGAGGCGGCGGCGGCCGGACGTCCGACGATCGCGCTGCGCGGCGGCGGCGCGCTCGAAACGATCGTCGAAGGGCGGACCGGCACGTTCTTCGACGAGCCGACGACGAGTCGCTGGCGCAAGCGCTGCGCACCTTCGATCCCTCGGCGTTCGATCCGGCGCGCCTGCGCGCGCACGCGCAGACGTTTTCGCCCGGAACGGTTCGTCGAAGCGCTGCGCGCGATCGTCGAGCGCGTTCGCGCGTGGAGGCGGGATGCGTAGTTGCGCGGCGTGGGTGGGTGCGGCCGTCGTTTCGCGGTCGGTCTATATCGCGTACGACCTGAACAAACTGTACGCGCTGCGGTACGGTGCGGATCTCGGAACGTATCTGCAAACGCTCGTGAACCTGGCAGCACGGATCGACCTTTAACTTCGGAGAGTGGCGGCCGCACCTGCAAGTGCACGATTCCTGGGCGCTCGTCGCGCTCGTGCCGCTCGTCGCGCTCGTTCCGCGGGCGGAGACGCTCGTCGTCGTCCAGGTGCTCGCCGTTGCCTCGGCGGCGATTCCGCTCGCGCTCCTCGCGCGAGAGTTGAAATTGAGCGAACGCGCCGCAGCCGCGCTGAGCGTGGCGTATCTGCTCACGCCGTCGGCGCAGGGCCTGGCGTACGATAACTTCTCCGAGAACGTGTTCGTGCCGGTGCTGGCGTTTTCGGCAGCGCTGGCGGTGCGCCGCCGTGCGCTCGTGCCCTCACTGCTCTGCGGCGCGCTGCTGCTGGGGCTCAAAGAGGATGAAATCCTCTTCGTACTCTGGTTTGCGGCGGCGTGCGCGCTCTGGTGGGACCGGCGTATCGGACTGTCGCTGGTTGGACTCGCGCTGGCGACCGCGGCGGCGTTCTGGGGCTTCGAACGCGTCGCCGGCGCGCACCCGAACGATCCCCACTACGCGCTGCTCGTGCACGATCCCGGCGGAAAGATCGCGATGGTCCTCTTGCTGCTCGCGCCGTTCGCGTTCGCACCGCTCGCCGCCGGACGAGCGCTGCTGCTCGGCCTGCCGCTTTTGGCAGAGATCGTCTTCATGCAGCCGTGGAACTACGAGCCCAGCCGCATCGGCTCGCACTACGCGGCGCCGCTCCTGGCCGCGACGGCGATCGCCGCCGCCTTCGGCGCGATGCACCGGCCCGGCTTCGCGCGCGCCATGATTCCGTGCGCGCTCGCGGTGATGCTGCTCTTCAACGACGCGGTGCTGCGTCCGGGGCGCTGGCCGTACGTCGTTGATTGGAGTGCGTACGGGCGCGCCGTCGCGCTGCGCGACGGCGAGGCGAGCGTCCTGCTCGCGCGCAGGGACGAAGGCGTGTGGGCGGTAGCCGCCGCCAACCCGCGCGTACGCTTGGATCCGCGTCCCGATCCGCTTTTTGCGGCCTGCCCCGCTTTGCGACCTGGCCGCGCGCGGCCCGGCGGAGACCGTCGTCCCGGAGCTCTCGCGCACGACCGGCGGCCACTCCACGCGCGACCTCGCCTTCTCTCCGGACGGCGCGCGGATGTTCGTCTCGGTGGGCTCGGGATCCAACGTCGCGGAGGGCGCGCCCGCGCTCACCGGCGACGGGATCCCGCGCTGGGAGGCCTCCCACGGCCTCGGCGCGGCCTGGGGCGACGAGGAGCGACGGGCCGACGTGCTGGTCTTCGACGCCGAGGGCCAGGGCGGCCGCCTGTACGCGACCGGCATCCGCAACTGCGTCGGCCTCGCCGTCCACCCCGCCACCGGGGACCTGTGGTGCTCGACCAACGAGCGCGACGGCCTGGGCGACAATCTGGTCCCCGACTACGTGACGCGCGTCCGCGAGGGCGCGTTCTACGGCTGGCCCTGGTACTACATCGGCGACCACGAGGATCCGCGCCACAAGGGCGCGCGCCCCGACCTGGGACAGGGTCACGGTGCCCGACGTGCTCGTTCAGCCGCACTCGGCGTCGCTGGAGCTCACGTTCTACGAGGCGCGATGTTCCCCGCGTCGTTCCGCGGCAACGGCTTCGCCGCGCTGCACGGCTCGTGGAACCGGGCGACCCGCACGGGATACAAGCTGGTGCGCATCCTGATGGAGAAGGGGATCCCCACGGGCGCCTACGAGGACTTCCTCACGGGCTTCGTGGTCGACGAAGGCCACGTCTGGGGGCGCCCCGTGGGCGTCGCGGTGGCGCACGACGGCGCCTTGCTGATGAGCGAGGACGGCAACGGTACCGTCTGGCGGATTGCGTATGCGCCGCCGCCGTGAGGTGGGAGACGAGCTGCGCCTCAGCCGCGAACAATTCGTACGAGAGATCGCGAAAGTCCGGGCTCAACGGCGGCATCGTCGGGATAGGCAAGGGACGCGACCTCGCCCGACGCGAGCACGGCGGCTCGGCAAGATTGAGGTGGGCGGACCCTTCTTTCCGTTCGTCGACCGCGCGCTCGCAGACATCGAGCTGCTCGACATCTGCTTGCCCCACGTGCAGCGCGGCCACGATCTCCCCCTGATCCATCGGGATCCGTTTCGACCGGATCATCATCGCCCAGGCCCTGGTAGAAGGACTCACGCTGGCCACCGTCGACCGTGCGTTCTCCGCGTAGGGCGTCGACCTCCTCCCCCCGTGAGCGCGCGTCGCTCGCGGCCGGGCGGTGGATCACTTGACCGCCGCGCGGGGGCGCTACGGAGGGCGGGGGATTCCGTTTGGAGCCGCGTCCCTGCCGCACGAAGGGCGGAGCGAACCGTTCGCACCCCGGTCCCGTGCAGCAAGGAGCGCGGGGCGAACCAGTCGCACCCCGGTCCCTGCCGCACGGAGGGCGGTGCGAACCGTTTGGACCCGGGTGCGTGCAGCAGGGAGCACGGTGCGAACCGTTTGGACCCAGGTCCCTGCCGCACGGAGGGCGGTGCGAACCGTTTGGACCCGGGTGCGTGCAGCAGGGAGCCCGGTGCGAACCGTTTGGACCCGGGTGCGTGCAGCAGGGAGCCCGGTGCGGACCGTTTGGACCCGGGTGCGTGCAGCACGGAGCCCGGTGCGAACCGTTTGGACCCGGGTGCGTGCCGCACGGAGCACGGTGCGAACCGTTTGGACCCGGGTGCGTGCAGCATGGAGCCCGGTGCGGACCGTTTGGACCCGGTGCGTGCAGCAGGGAGCCCGGTCCGAACCGTTTGGACCCGGGTGCGTGCAGCAGGGAGCCCGGTGCGAACCGTTTGACCGAGTGCGTGCAGCAGGGAGCCCGGTGCGAACCGTTCGGACCCGGGTGTGTGCAGCAGGGAGCCCGGTGCGAACCGTTTGGACCCGGGGGCGTGCAGCAGGGAGCACGGTGCGAACCGTTTGGACCCGGGTGCGTGCAGCAGGGAGCCCGGTCCGTGCAGTAAGGAGGCCGGGGATTCCGTTTGGACCCGGGTGCGTGCAGCAGGGAGCCCGGTGCGAACCGTTCGCACCCCGGCCCATGCAGCACGGAGCGCGATCCGTGCAGTAAGGAGGCCGGGGGATTCCGTTCGCAGCCCGGCCCGTGCAGCATGGAGGGCGGAGCGGCCGTCGCTCGGCGAGCGAGCGCTACGGACGGGACCGGACGCGGTAGATGCGGAGCACCGTCACCGTCCCCGCGTCGAGGTCGACGTCGAGGACAGCGTTGTGCGAACCGGCGGCGAGGTGATGGTGCGGTCCGACCTTGGTCAGGCGCCCCTCGCTCGTCTCGGCGAAGTGGATCACGGCGCGATCGACCGCCGTCGCCTCGTGGATGCGCAGGTCGTAGAAGGTGGAGAGCGCCGGGTAGTTCCAGACGATCCGGAGCTTCACGCAGCCCGCGTCCGGGCCATCTCCTCGAGCACCGCCGGCACGTCCTCGTGCTCGACGAGCCGGGCCCGGCCAGCGGCGATGTCGGCGCGGTCCTGCGCCAGCTCGGCTTCCTGCTCGGGCGTGAGCGGCTCACCGAGGGGCGCGCGCTCGAGGGCGGCCCGGAACGCTTCGAGGGTGGTAGCCATGGCCGGGAGGGTAGCGCACCGGCGCGCGTCCCGCTACGGCGTCGGGCCGATGGACGCTACCGTGAGGTCGCGTGACCGCGTTTGTCGCCTCACTCTCGCCGATGACCCCGCACCTCTTCCTCGCGCTCCCCACCGACCCTCGCGATCGCCTCGACACGCTCGTCGTCGCCCTCCTCGCGCGCGACGGTCTCGTCGCCTCCCGCTCGACGGTGCAGCGCTCGATCCAGCACGGCCGCGTCCTCCTCGACCGCCGCCCGCCCGCGCCTCCACGCCGGTCTCCGCCGGCGCCCGCATCGAGGTCTCGCCCGAGCCGCCGCCCGCCACGACGGCCGAGCCGGACGCATCCATCCAGCTCACCGTCGTCTTCGAGGACGCCCACCTCCTCGTCGTCGACAAGCCCGCCGGCCTGGTCGTCCAGCCCGCGCGCGGCCACGAGAGCGGACGCTGGTCAACGCGCTCCTCGCGCGCGGCGGCTTCGAGCGCGCGGGCGCCGATCCGCGCGATCCTGCAGGGCACCTGCGGCCCGGCATCGTCCACCGGCTGGACAAGGGCACGAGCGGGCTCCTGGTGGTCGCCAAGGACGAGTCGACGCGGGAGGCGCTCAAGGCGCTCTTCGCGCGGCACGACATCGAGCGGGAGTACGTGGCCATCGTGGTCGGCGCCGCGCGCGAGGCGACGTACGACACGCTGCACGGCCGGCATCCTACCGAACGCAAGCGCTTCACGTCGCACCTCGACGCGGGCCGGCGCGCCGTCACGCACGTGCGGGTGCTCTCACTCTTCGGCGGAGCGTCGCTGGTGGCGTGCCGGCTGGAGACGGGGCGGACGCACCAATTCGCGTTCACCTCGCCGAGCGCGGCGGCACGCCCGTGCTGGGGGACCCGCTCTACGGGAAGCCGCCGCGCGGCGCTCGGCTGCGCGCCCTCGGCGAGGCGCTGGGCCGGCAGGCGCTGCACGCGCGGGTGCTGGGCTTCGTCCATCCGGTGACGGGCGAGCCGATGCGCTGGACGAGCGAGGTGCCGGCGGACATGGAAGCCTGCCTGCGGGCGCTGCGGGGGCGAGGGGGATCTGGACGCTCTCAGGTCTCGCGGGCCAGCTCGGGCATCTCGGCGAGGGCGGCGTCGACGACGTGGCAGAGAACCCCGAGCAGCCGGGACGGCTCCGCGATGAGGTAGACCCGCGTATCGACGTGGACCCGCTTGGTGGCCCCCTCGAACCGCACGAACTGCCAGTCGTACCCCGTGGTCACGCAGCCGTGGAGCGTGCCGGGCCGGTTGCCGTTGATGAGGTAGGAGGCATAAAGCTCGGCGACGCACTGGGGCAGCCCAGGCTCGGTGTCGTCCTTCTTCGCCTCCACGATCGCCACGATGGGCACGAGACGGGTGTCAGGCTGCCGGAGATCACGAAGTCGGGATTGCCGCGCAACCCTTCCACGCCCTTGGCCTCCAGCGAGATCTCGGGGAAGGTCATGATCTTGCCGAAGCGCTGCTCCTCCAGCTCGCTCAGCACGGGTGAGATCAGCCGGTAGGCGCGGGCGCGCTCGTTGAGCATGACCGCGTGCCGGGTCCGCCTCAGGTTCTCCAGGAGCGTCGCGCTGGGGGTCACCTGCGGGACGTCGTCGTCGAGAGGATCCCCGCCGGTCCTCGCGGATCCCGTACTGGCTCTCCAGGATCTCGAAGGTCATGTCGCGGTAGGTCAACCCCTCCTGGGTGGGCATGAGGAGCAGCGTACCACGCGGGCATCGGCCGCTCAGGCGGCCGCGGGCTTCTCTTTCTCCACGAGCCACCCGCGGAGGAGGAAGATCCCCGCGGGCCCCGCCAGGGTCAGGAGCCCGATGATCCCCCAGAGCAGCGCCGGCCGCCGCGGGCCCTCCGCAGGGCAGAACGCCTGGAGGAGGTAGCCGGACGTCGGGCCGACCAGGAATTTGGCGAGGAAGTAGGGCAGCGCGGCGAGGCTCACGTAGGTCGCCTCGCGGCCGCGCGGGGCGATGGAGAGGTTGTACTCGTAGAGGCGCGGCGACCAGAGGGCCTCGCCGACGGTCAGCGTCAGGACCATCGCGAGCTGGAACGGCATCGCCGAGCCGAAGCAGAGGATGAGCGGGCTCAGGGCGGAGATGGTCGCGCCCAGGAGGAGCACGTTGAACGGCTTGCGGCCGCGGGTGAGCGCCGTCCCGAGCGGCGCGAAGCCGAGGATGAGGAGCGAGTTGAGGCCCCACACCTTCCCCACCGGGAACGCGTCGCCCTCCATGCGGAGGACGTACTTCGGCCACGTGAAGTGCATGTGCTGGAACATCATCCGTACCAGCGAGAGCAGCACCAGGAGGAGCAGGAAGCGCCAGAAGGCGCGGTCCGAGAGCACGTCGCGCAGCGCCTGGAGGGGGTTGACCTTGGCGGCCTCGGGCGGGTCGTCCGGGTCCCGGTAGGAGTCGAAGCTCTTGCGCAGGAAGAGGACGACCACCGCTGCGAGCGTCGCCGAGAGGAAGCCGAGGCCCAGCACCGCCGCGTGCGCGCTCATGGTGTGGGCGCCGAGCAAGGGGAGGGTCACCACGTGGGGGACGAGCTTCCTGGTCTCCGGATCGAGGAAGCGGGAGCGGACCCCGTTGACGAGGAGCCCCGAGAACGCGCCGCCGAGGTTGACGCTGACGTACCAGAGAGAGAAGCCGAAGGCGCGCGTCCGCTTGGTCGCCGCGCGGTGCACCGCGGTCTGGAGCACCGGCCCCGAGGTCGCGAACGCCAGGCCGAACGCCAGGAGCGAGACGATTGCCATGGTCTGCGTGGCGGCGAGCGACATGCCGAGGCGGGTGAGGGCCGCGAGCGCGAACGACGCGATCAGGGTCCGCCTGAGGCCCACCGAGTCGGCGATCGAGCCGACGAAGAACACGAAGAGCGAGAGGAGCGTCGAGAAGGTCGCCGCCCACCAGCCGGCTTGCTGGTCCGTCATCCCGAAGTCGCCCGAGAGCCACAGCGGCAACGTGACGAGGAAGGAGTAGACCCCGACGTACTCGAGCAGCGTGGCGAGGTAGACGATCCACAGCTCGCGGCGCGACCGCGCCAGCGCGCGGAGATCTTCGGCGAGCGTGGTCCTGGGGGCGGTGGCTTCCATCAGGGGCCCTCGGCCCGCCCCATCGCGCCTACCAGATCTTGGATTTGATGTGGCCCTTGGACTTCACCAGGATGTCCACCAGGGCGCGGTCGTAGAAGTTCTTCTGGTAGAGGTCCGGCGAGACGCGGCTCTTGTAGAGCGCGCGGCCCTCCTCGATCTCCTCGGCGAGCGCATTGAAGAGGTCGTCGCTCTGGATGCCCTGACGATCTTCTCCTCGTTGTAGAGGGACAGATCGCTGGCGATGGCGCGGGCCAGACGGCGCGCGGCCTCCTCGGTCTCGATCAGGGGCATCTCGGTCGTTCCTCCTCGGGTCGGCCCCTAGAATGCGCCAAGTGGCGCTCCGCTGTCAAAATCCGCTCTAAGGCTCCGCGCGGAGCCCGTAGCGGGCGAGCTTCCGCTTCAGGGTGTTGCGATCGATGCCGAGCGCGCGGGCGGCCCGGGAGAGGTTGCCGGCACAGGCGGCGAGGGCCGCGGCGATGGCCGCGCGCTCGGCGGCCTCGACGGCGAGGGCCAGGGGGATCGGCGCCGGCGGGGCGGAGGGGAGGGGGGCCGGAGCGGGCAGCCGGCCGGGGGAGCGGATCTCGGGGGCGAGGTCGGCGAGGTCGACGCGATCGTCGCAGAAGACGCCCCAGCGGAGCACCTCGGCGCGCAGCTCGCGCACGTTGCCCGGCCAGGGGTAGCCGACGAGGGCGCGCAGGGCCTCGCGGCCGAGCTCGAGCGGGCCGGCGCGGCGGGCGCGCACCTCGTCGAGGAAGGCGCGGGCGAGCAGCTCGACGTCGCCGGGGCGCGCGCGCAGCGGCGGCACCTCGAGGGTGGCGCCGCGCAGCCGGTAGTAGAGATCCTCGCGGAAGGTGCCCTCGGCGACCATCGCCGCGAGATCGCGGTGGGTGGCGGCGACCACCCGCACGTCGACGGCGACCCGGGCCTCGCCGCCGACGCGGCGGAGCGCGCCCTCCTGGAGCACGCGCAGCAGGCTGGTCTGCACGCGGGGCGCGAGCTCGCCCACCTCGTCGAGGAGGAGCGTGCCCCCGCTCGCCTGCTCGAAGACGCCGCGCCGCCGCGCCGCCGCGCCGGTGAAGGCGCCCGCCTCGTGGCCGAAGAGCTCGCTCGCCACCACCCCCTCGGCGAAGACCCCGCAGTTCTCGGCGACGAAGGGGCCCCTGGCGCGCGCGCTGCTGTCGTGGAGGGCGCGCGCCACCAGCTCCTTGCCGGTGCCGGTCTCGCCGAGCACCAGCACGGGCACGTCGGTCGCGGCCACCCGCGCCACGCGGGCGCGGAGCTCGCGCATGGGCTCGCTCTCGCCGAGGAGCGCCGGCGCGGCGCGGACCTCGGCGCGGAGCCGCGCCACCTCGGCGCGCAGCGCGCGGATCTCGGGGAAGCCCTCGATGTCGAGCCGCACCTCGCGCACCGCGCGGGGGTGGAGCTTGCCGACGAAGACCGCCGGGATCACCTGGATCATCCGCGCCGGGAGCAGGCCCGCTTGCACCAGCACCACCCAGAGGGTCTGCGCTTGCGGCGTGCCCGCCGAGAGGAGGACGTCGATCGAACAAGAGTCCGCGGGGAACGCGCGCCTGGCCGCGGCGGCGACCGGGCCCACGGCGTGGAAGAGCTTGGCGTAGTCGGAGGGGTCGTCGAGGGAGAGGGTACGGACCTCGACGGGGAACGCGAGCCGGGTGCGCGCGGCCGCAGCGAGCCGCTCGGCGGGGGCCTCGCCGGTGGGGATGGTGAGGATCCACACGGCGTCGTAGCGGCTCTCGTCCTGGTCGAGGAGGCGGAGGACGGGGCCGCGATCGCCGGCGGGCCGCGGCGCTTGATGGGCCGGCGGGGCCCTTCGGTGCCGGCGTCGGACCACGTGAGGAGGGCGCGCTTCACCGGTGCACCGTACACCGGCGCCGGTGCGTCTCGCACCGGTCGGGACGGTGCACTGCGCACCACCGAGCGGTGCTGAGCGGGCTTTCCCGCGGGATCGCGCTGGCACGCCGCCCGCAAAGAGCGTCCGCGAACCTCCGGAGCCGTCCCATGAGCCACGCCATCGACATGAGCCGCCTGCCTGCCCACGCCCGCGTCGTCGCCCGCGACGACGTCTGGATGGAGGGCGAGGGGGTCGAGCAGCTCGGGCGCGTCGCCGCCTTGCCCGGGTGCGTGCGCGCCGTGGGCATGCCGGACCTCCACGCCGGGCGGGGCATCCCGGTCGGCGCGGTCTTCGCGTTCTCGGATCGCGTCCGGCCCGAGCTGGTCGGCGGCGACGGCGGCTGCGGGGTGCGCCTCGCGGCGCTGGGCGGGGGCGGATGAGCCTGGACGCCATCGAGCGCCGCGTGGCGGCGGCGCTCGACGACGAGCCGCTCGCCGCGTGCGACGGCGCGCGCTCTTCGCCGCCGTGTGGCACGGCGGCGCGCGGGCGCTCGCCGAGCTCGACGGCGTCCCCGACGCGCTGGCGGAGCTGGCGTCGCGCCGAGCCCGCGGACGCGCTCGGGCCGAGCGGCGATCCCGAGCCCTACCGCGCGGGCTTCGAGGCGCAGCTCGGCTCGGTCGGCGGCGGCAACCACTTCGTCGAGATCGCGCGCGTGGCCGCCGTGCCCGACGCGGACGGGGCGGCCGAGGTGGGGCTCGCGAAGGGCGGCCTCGTGGTGGTCGCGCACTCCGGATCGCGCGGCCTCGGGGGCGCCGTGGCGCGCCGGTGGTCCGCCGGGAGCTCCTCGGGGACGCCATCGCGCCGTACCTGGCCGACCTCGCCGGCGCGTGCCGCTTCGCGCGCGCCAACCGCTTCGTCCTCGCGTACCGCATGCTGCGGGCCCTCGGCGCCGCGCGGCCCGGCAAGGTCGCGGGCGGCTTCGACGTCACCCACAACGACGTCGTCCGCGAGCTCTTCGCCGGCGCGCCCGCGTGGATCCACCGGAAGGGCGCGGCGCCGGCCCGCGGCGCCGATCCCACCGTCGTCCTCGGCAGCCGGGGCGCGCCCTCGTGGGTGCTGCGCGCGACGGACTGCGAGGAGGGGCTCCGCTCCGTGGCCCACGGCGCCGGCCGCCGCATGACGCGCGGCGAGGCGCGCGACAAGCTCAAGGCCCGCTACACCCGCGCCGAGCTGGCGCGGACGAGGCTCGGGGGGCGGGTCCTCTGCGGCGATCCGGAGCTGCTCTACGAGGAGCACCCCGACGCCTACAAGCCGGTCGGGCCGGTGGTGGCGAGCCTGATCGAGGCGGGCCTGGGGACGCCCGTCGCCGAGCTCCTGCCGCGCTGACGGTGAAGCGATGAGCGCGCCCGCTACGTGATCCAGGTGAGCGCCGGCGCCGGCCCGGTGGAGGTGCGGCGCTTCGTCGCGCAGCTCGCCGAGCGGATCGAGGCGCTCTGCGACGCGCGCGGCCTCGCCGTGGAGAGATCGCTCTGCGCGGTGACGACGCCGCGCCGTGGTCGGTGGAGCTGGTGGTCGCCGGCGACGCGCCGGCCTGCTCGCCGGCGAGCTCGGCACGCACGCGCTGGTGCTGCGCAGCGCGGATCGCGGGCGGGCGGCGCGCAAGCGGTGGTACGCGGGCGTCTCGGTACACCCGCTCGCCGAGGGTGACGGGAAGGGCGCCGAGCGTCGACCCGCGCGACCTGGAGATCACCGCCACCACCGCGCCGGGGCCGGGCGGGCAGCACGTGAACAAGACGGCGACGGCCGTGCGCGTGCACCACGGCCCAGCGGGATCACCGTCCGGGTCTGCGACGAGCGCTCGCAGCGCGCCAACGTGCGGCGCGCCGTGGAGCGCCTCGCGGCGCGCCTGGCAGCGGGCGCGGACGAGCGGCGCGCGGAGGGCGAGGCGCGCGCGGCGCTAGCTCACCACCGCCTCGAGCGCGGCGCGCCGGTGCGCACGTACCGCCTGGGCGCGCGCGGCGCGCTCGAAGGCTGAGCGCGCATTGTCACCCCGGCGGGCGCGGCTTCCGTTGTAGGCTCCGGCGTGCAGCCAAGGAGCCTCCCGGAATGTCCAGGACGCGAAGGCTTACGCCGCCACCGACATCGGCCGCAAGCGCAAGCGCAACGAAGACGCGTACCTCCTCGCCCCCGAGCTCGGCCTGTTCGTCGTGGCCGACGGTATGGGCGGATCCTGGTCGAACGGCGGCGGATACCGACCCGCCGCGCCACGATGCTGCGAATGGCGGAAATCTACAGCGAGCGTTTCGCCGACCCTGATGGCCGCATTCGCGCCACCTTCGATATCATCTGGCTGTCGGGTTGGGCGCCGCATGAAAGTCAGCAACAGCCGCTCAAGCCGGGATCGGCGAAAGCAAGCCTTGCGGAGGCGGTAAGGAAGAAAAGCTGACACTTGCTTCGTCATTCCGGGACGATGCGAAGCATCGAGCTATGGTGTGCAATTGCACACCTGAGAATTCTAGATTCCCCGATGCGCAATTGCGCATCTGAGGTCTGGTGCTTGCGCACCATCCCGGAATGACTGCGTGTCACATCAACAGATCGATCAGATGCGGGATCAGCGGAATATCGGCTGGCGGCATCTTGTAATCGCGTAATTTGTTGGCGCGCACCCAGGCGAGGTTCTGGCCCTCGCGCGCGATCGCATCGCCTTCCCAGCGCCGGCAAATGTAAAGCGGCATCAACAGGTGGAAATCATCATAGGCGTGGCTCGCAAAGGTCAGCGGCGCAAGACACGCCTCTTTCACGGTGATGCCGATTTCCTCGTGAAGTTCGCGGATCAGGGTCGCTTCCGGCCGCTCGCCGGGCTCGAGCTTGCCGCCTGGAAATTCCCACAAGCCCGCGAGCGTCTTGCCTTGCGGCCGTTGCGCGATCAGCACGCGCTTGTCGGCGTCGACCAAAGCGCAGGCGACGACGAGGGTCAGTTTAAGATCAGCCATGTGTTGCCGCTGCCTGAAACAATCTTGACCGATATTCCCGGGACGGCGTTTCACGGTCCGACCCGGCGCCGAAGCTTGCGATAAGCCATACTTGGGGCGGCAGGTCCAACCAGAACACGATCTTGAAAACAAAAAATTTGCCTGATCAGGTGTCACGCACCTGATCAGCCGGGAATCAGATCACGAAGCGGCTTTCGGCCTGTCCTTCGAAGAAGCGGCGGTTATCGCATCGCCACTTCTTGAAGGCGCTAACAGGTCTTTTGCTGCAAATGCTGGGAACAGGTGCACGTCGCCGTCGAGGCGGTGTATTTGACGTCGTAGTACGCCGGACCGTTCGAGTTCGCGGGGCTGTCGGTCGAACAGCGCGGAAACAGCCAATAGCGGTCCGCAAGATTTACGGTCCCGGTGATCGTATAGCCGAGATTGGGTGTATAGGCGTAACTGACTTCGCTCACGATGAACGAAACCTGGTCGTTTTGATTGTTGGCGTTGTTTGCATTGCCCACCGTTCCGTTGAGCGATGTGGGCGCTGTCAAGGCGCCGTAGGGCGGATTTGTCGAACTGCCAAGGCTCGACCTTCCCGGTCCGAAACTCGATCCGTTGTACGATTGACTCCATTGAAGGGTCATGTTGCCGTTGGCGTCGCTGGAGATTTCAGACACCGTAACCGTGAGTTGGTTATTGTTGACGGGATACGGTGCAATGATGGCGGTCGCACCGGTCAGAATGTTTTGCATCGAGCTGGTGCTGAGCGAAGTGTTCTGCGTAACCATATCGGCGACAGAGTGCGCAGTTGCGCTGACCTTGACGTTGATCGCCATTGCGTCCCCGAGTTCGACGCCGCCGACCAGAAGCACCAACATGAATGGCACTACGATAGCGAACTCCGTCGCCGCCACGGCGTCGGCGGCGGTCGAAAATTTCCGTACGCGAAATAAAAGGTTGGTCATAGGCTGATACCTCTAGGGAACGGCCGGTTCGTTCTGGAAAGCGGCGGATGCCATGATTTCCCGGGTGCCATTGGCCTGGTTGGCCATGTTGAAAGCGATGGATCCGAAGAAAACCGGCCAAAGATAAATCACGCGTACAACAACGATGTCGCCCGCATTTCCGGGATTGAATTGCCAAGTGTTGTTGACATTCCCGTTGGTGTCGTAGGTTAATATCGGCATGCCGGTATTGGCTGAAGACCAGTTGTTGGCGACCTGCACGTCGACCATCAAGCCTGTGCAGCTGAAAAGGACGGCGGCGTTATTGCAGACGGTCTGGTGAAAAGCCGCTATCGCTGCGGCTTGACTGAGGCTCGCATCCGCGGTTTGCACCTGCCCGGTCAGAATTTGACGGGCCGATGCCCGCACGACATTTTCGAGCAGAGCCTGTGCAAAGAACAGCAGAAACGTCTGGATGAGGGCGGCGAGGATGGCTAGAAACGGCGTCGCAATCAGGGCGAATTCGACCGCCGTGGCGCCCTTGCTGTCCCTGATGAAGGCGCCGAAACGCTTGCGGCGTCTGTTTGCGATTTTCACTTCGGCCATGGCGCTTCTCTTACTGCGTGATGCTGGCGGTACTGGACGCGACCTTGATGAACAGGTTCGTCAGCGCGCCCGTAATGTCACCGCCGGTTGTCACGCTGGAGTAAAAGCCTGGCGAGGCGCAAGCTTGAAGATTTTGAGCGATCGTGCCTGTTGAAGGAGTGGGCTCATCGTACTTGTCCACCCAGCTCATGTACCAGCTGTCGGTAATGTTATTACTCGGACCCATGTTGATGAGCTGCAAATACTCCGTATAGAGGATCGCGATCTTGATGCCCCGGTTCTTGATGGTCGTGCACGCCGAGGTGTCGAGCGGCTGCTGGCAGCGCTTGTTCGACGCGAAGCTCGCGTTGGGGCAAGTCGTGGCGATTTTGTCCTCGACGCCGTCGGTGACGAGGAAAATCACCTCTTGCGGCGTATCTCCCGCCGCATTGCTGCCAAGGCCGGGAGTGGGCATGCCGCTATTGAGGGTCGTCAGTGCGCCGGCAATGTCTGTGCCGTAGTCAGTGTTGCAGGACGTTGAAGTGACGCAGTTCTGATAGAGCACCGGCATTAGTGAAATATTGCTGATCTTCGTTCCAGCGCTCGTAGGAGTGGTCAGCGTCGCGAGCGTATTGAGGCCCGTGTCGAACGTGTAGAGGGCCGCTTTGTAGGTGGTGTTGTTCAAAGCTGACATGCACTGCATGACGCCGCCCGACACACCCGCCTGCGGGCAGTTCGCCCAGCTAATGAGCAACTGGTTCAGCGCATTCGCCACCAGATCGATCCGCAAGGTGATATTGTTGTTGCGTGCGATCGTGAGGTTGTCCTTGGTCCCGCCGTCGTGAGCGATATTGGTTTCATGACAGGCAAAACCGCAATTCTGCGAGGACGAGGCTGCCTGTTTCGAAGGCGCGGTGGCGGAGATGAGATTGTTGATGTCGGTAACCGTCGCGCCGATCCCCATCGACGGCGAGTCGTCCATCAGCAGATACCAATTCATGTTGGGCGCCGCCGCCGCCTGGGCCGTCGCCGAGCCATTGAGCGGCCACGACGTGCTGTTCGCAAGCACCTTGGGAAAATTATTGAGGGATGCGGCGTTATACGAAACCGAGACGGTGCGGCCAAGTCCCACATCAGTGACGGTGATTGTGGGCGTCGGCGTCGAGACCAGGCCGGGGATGCTGTTTGCCACCGACATGAAGATCGCGTTGGCGGTAGCCTGGGCCACCGAATCGGATTGCATCAGCATGGCGGGCCTGACGGCCGCGATGGCGGCGGCGTCGGCAGCCGCGTCCAACTGCTCCTTCTTGCGCAGCGCCTGGGTGAAATCCAGCGTCATGCCCAGCAGAAAGATGATCGGAACCATCGTGAGCGCGGTGATCACGGCGACGTTCGCCTTGCGATCTCTGGCGAAGCGATACAACCAAACGCGAAGCATGACCTTCATCCTAATCGCCGTAGGTTCCAGCAGAGGCAATTCTCTGGCATTTCAAGGATCGAGGACGGGAGAAGGCGATCGAATAGCCTCCGCCGATCTCTCGGCAGAGCGGAACTCTGAAGGTTGGCCGTTAAGCAATGCTTACGCGGATCACGTGAACGCGAAGCGGTCGAGAATTGATCAATCTGATCAAGCTGGATCGTTAACCGATGCTAAATGCGGCTGGTAAAATTCGCGTAATTTTGCCGTGGAAAGAGATTTGGATGACACGTCGCGCAGATCCGTTACCGGGCGCCCTTCAGAACGCGCCGCGCAAGTGCGCATGGACGGTTGGCTCCCTCCCGGCAGAGAGCGGCAAGGAAAGCCGCATTCACGACCGGTAGTCACCGTTGATCGCGACGTATTCCTTGGTGAGATCGCAGGTCAAAACGCGGTCGCGGCCCTTGCCGAGGCCGAGCGCGACCTTGATCTGGATCTTGGGCTGCTTCATCGCGGCTGATACTTCCGCTTCATCGTAGGCGGGATCGCGCGCGCCGCGATGGGCGACGCGGATGCCGTTGAAAGAGATCGAAAGCTTGTCGCGGTCGGCCGGCTGGCCTGCCTTGCCGACGGCCATCACCACGCGGCCCCAATTGGCGTCTTCGCCGGCGATTGCGGTCTTCACCAGCGGCGAATTGGCGATCGACATGGCGATTTTCCGAGCTGACGCTTTCGACGTCGCGCCCTCGACGATGATCTCGACCAGCTTGCGAGCGCCTTCGCCGTCGCGTGCCACCTGCTCGGCGAGGTCGGCCAGTACCGCGTGAAAGGCTTTCGCGAAAGCCTTCAGGCGCGGGTCGCTGGCGCGGCTGATCTTAGGCGCGCCATGGCTTGCGGCAGCACCGGTCGCAAAAGCGAGCAGCGTATCCGACGTCGAGGTGTCGCCGTCGATGGTGACGGCGTTGAAACTGTCCTCGACGCCCGCCTTCAGCAGCGATTGCAGCGCGGCGGCCGGGATCGGCGCGTCGGTGAAGATGAAGGACAGCATGGTCGCCATGTCCGGCGCGATCATGCCGGCGCCCTTGGCCATGCCGTTGATCGTCACCTTCGCCTTGCCGAGCTTGACGGTCGCGGTCGCCACCTTCGGAAACGTATCGGTGGTCATGATCGCGCGGGCGGCGTCCATCCAGGCGCCAGGCGCGGTCTGCGTGGCGAGGTCGCCCAGCACGCCGTCGAACTTGGTGGCGTCGAGCGGCTCGCCGATCACGCCGGTGGACGCCAGAAAGATTTCGCTCGGCTGACAGCCGACCGCTTTTGCGGCGATCGAAGCGGTCAGCGAGGTCGCCTGACGGCCGGTCTTGCCGGTGAAAGCATTGGCGTTACCGGAGTTGACCACGAGCGCGCGGGCTTGCCCCCGCCCGAGCTTGGCGCGGCACCATTCGACCGGCGCCGACGGGCATTTCGAGCGGGTAAACACGCCGGCGACCGTCGTTCCCTTGTCCAGCACCGCGAGCAGCACGTCGGTGCGGCCCTTGTAGCGGATGCCGGCAGACGCGGTTGCAAGCGTCACGCCCGCAATGGCGGGCATTTCGGGAACATCGGTCGGAACGAGCGGGGAGACGGTCGAGGACATTTGGATTACCCGGCTTGATCTTACCCTCTCCCCTTGTGGGAGAGGGTGGCGAGAGCGAGCATCAGCGAGATCGAGCCGGGTGAGGGGTCTATCTAAAACGAAACTAAAGCAAAAGCTGTAGACGAGCTAACCCCTCACCCGCCTCGCGCTCGTTGCGCTCGGCACCCTCTCCCACAAGGGGAGAGGGAAGGGAAGAGCGAAGTCGATTTACTTCTTCGCTGGCGCCATCTTGGAGTCGGCGGGCTTGGCGTCAGGCTTTGCCGGTTCGTTGGAAGCCTGGTCCATGCGCTCGACCTTCGCGCTTTCGCGCAGCTTGGCGACATATTCGGCCTGCGCCTTGCGCGTCACGTAGGTTTCGATCTGGGCCTTGACCTGATCGAAGTCGGGCGCCTTGCGGTTACGCTTCTCCTCGACCTTGATGATGTGCCAGCCGAATTGCGATTTCACCGGATCGGAGATCTTGCCGGGCTCGAGCGCGAAGGCGACGGTGGAGAATTCCGGCACCATCTGATCCTTGGTGAAGAAGCCGAGGTCGCCGCCATCGGCAGCGCCGGGGTCCTTGGACTTCTTCTTGGCGAGTTCGGCGAAATCGGCGCCCTTGTCGAGTTCGGCCTTGACGGCCTTGGCCTCATCCTCAGTCTCAACCAGAATGTGGCGGGCATGGACCTCCTGTTCGCCGGAAATCTGCTTGGCGGCCTCGTCGTAAACCTTCTTCATGGCTTCGTCGGTGGTTGCAGCCTTGCCTTCCGTAGCCAGGAGACTATCCATCAGGAGACGGTTGCGGGTGAAGGCGAGGCGGGCCTTGAAGTCGGGACGGTCCTCGACCTTCTTGTCCTCGGCGGCTTTGGCGACGATCTTCATATCGATCAAAAACGCCAGCACGTTTTCCTTCTTGGTCGCGGGATCCATCTGCGCGAGGCTCGGCCCGAGTTCTTCCTCGGCAAGCGTGACGTCGCTTTGGCGGATTTCAGCGCCGTTCACCTTGGCAAGCACGGGATTGTCTTCGGCACGCAGCGGCAGGCTGGCGAGCAAGACTATCGCAAATCCGCCGGTGACGGCAGCAAGGCAGGCGCGCGCGCTGAATTTCGCGTCTGATGACGAAGCAGTCATGGAAAATCCTTATCTTCAAAGCCACATGGCCGTGGCGGCGGGGCTATTTCTGGGTGGGGTCATGATCTTTTCGGAAAACTGGTTTCTACTTTTCCGGATCATGCCCTAAAGCCGCGCGACACTCGCCCAATCGAGCTGCCTTGGCAACGCGAAAAGTCTGTCAAAATGATGAAATCCCGGAAAGGCGGGGCCTTGGCCGCAAGTATGACAGCGGGCTTAAACTGGCTCGTCATGGCCTCTGACATGCCTTCGCAGACGCCAGGGTAAACACCGGCCCCGCCGGCCCGAAGGGATCCATCCAAAGCCCGGAATGAACCGCCCCGCGAGCCCCGCCAACCGTAGGCCCGGGCGGCGTTGACAAGCCTTGGGCCCAGCCATATCTCTGCCGGACCTTGAGCCAACGGCGGGACGTTCATTTTGCTGCGTATTTGCCGTTGAACCCTGGGTTGCCGATCTCCCACCCATTTGACGATCGATGCCCGGTCAGGGCGGGTCCGAATCGCGTCACGATGAGTTGATAGACAACCCGGCGGACCGCCTCACGGCAGCTTTGGACAGGAATTTGGCATGATCGGCGCGCTCGCCCGCAAGTTTTTCGGTTCCGCAAATGACCGCCGGGTCAAGGGATACCAGGGCCGTGTCGATGCCATCAATGCGCTCGAGCCCGAGTTGGTTGCGCTTTCGGACGAGGCGTTGAAGGCGCGCACGGCGGAATTTCGCCAGCAACTTGCGAACGGCAAGACCCTCGACGACATCCTGGTTCCGGCCTTTGCCACCGTGCGGGAGGCGGCCAAGCGCACCCTCGGCCAGCGGCATTTCGATGTGCAGCTGATCGGCGGCATGGTGCTGCATGAAGGCGACATCGCCGAGATGAAAACCGGCGAAGGCAAGACGCTGGTGGCGACGCTTGCGGTCTATCTCAATGCACTTGCCGGCAAGGGCGTTCATGTCGTCACCGTCAACGACTATCTCGCCCGCCGCGACTCCTCCTGGATGGGGCAGGTCTACAGCTTCCTCGGCCTGACCACGGGCGTCATCGTGCACGGCCTCGACGATGCCGAGCGCAAGGAAGCCTATGCCTGCGACATCACCTACGGCACCAACAACGAATACGGCTTCGACTATCTGCGCGACAACATGAAATACCGGCTCGAGGACATGGTCCAGCGCGGGCATTTCTACGCCATCGTCGACGAAGTCGACTCGATCCTGATCGACGAAGCGCGCACGCCGCTGATCATCTCCGGTCCACTCGACGACCGTTCGGATTTCTACAACACCATCGACACCTTCTTCCCCAAGCTCGACAAGAGCGACTACGACGTCGACGAGAAGCAGCGCACGGTGACGCTCACCGAAGGCGGCATGGAGAAGCTCGAAGTGTTGTTGCGAGACGCCGGGCAGCTGAAGGGTGAGTCGCTTTACGACGTCGAGAACGTCTCGGTCGTTCACCACGTCAATCAGGCGCTGCGCGCGCATACGCTGTTTACCCGCGACAAGGATTACATCGTCCGTGACGGCGAAGTCATCATCATCGACGAGTTCACCGGGCGCATGATGCCCGGCCGCCGCTATTCGGAAGGCCTGCATCAGGCGCTGGAAGCCAAGGAGCATCAGCCGGTTCAGCCCGAGAATCAGACGCTGGCCTCGATCACCTTCCAGAATTACTTCAGGATGTACGAAAAGCTGTCGGGCATGACCGGCACCGCGGCCACCGAAGCCGACGAGTTGTTCGACATCTACAAGCTCGAAGTGCTGGAAATCCCGACCAACCTGCCGTTGTCGCGTCTCGATGAAGACGACGAGGTCTACCGGACCCAGAACGAAAAATACGCCGCCATTCTCGCCGAGATCGAGCGTGCCAATGCACGATTGCAGCCGGTTCTGGTCGGCACCGCCTCGATCGAAAAGTCCGAGGTGCTTGCGGAATACCTCAAGAAGAACGGCTACAAGCAGATCGACTTCGGCAACGAAAAGGCGATGGAGAAGCTTTACGCGGCGGCGCGCGCCGGCAAGCCGGCCAAGCTGTTTGCGGTGTTGAATGCGCGCTTCCACGAGCAGGAAGCCTATATCGTGGCCGAAGCCGGCGTGCCCGGCGCGATCACGATCGCCACCAACATGGCCGGCCGCGGCACCGACATCAAGCTCGGCGGCTCGCTGGACATGCGTGTCGAGCACGAGGCGGCGGGGATTGCCGACGAAGCCGAGCGCGTCGCGAAGATCGAGCAGATCAAGGCCGACATCGAGCGCTTCCGCGACCTGGTGCTCAAGGCCGAAGAAACCATCGAGATCGAGCCGGCCAAGGGTTCGAGGCCGGCGAAGACCGTGACCAAGCCGGGCGGGCTCTACATCATCGGTTCGGAGCGTCATGAATCCCGGCGCATCGACAACCAGCTCCGCGGCCGATCCGGCCGTCAGGGCGACCCCGGCCGCTCGAAGTTCTTCCTGTCGCTGGAAGACGATCTGATGCGGATCTTCGGGTCTGACCGGCTCGACAGCATGCTGACGCGCCTTGGCCTGAAGGAAGGCGAGGCGATCATCCACCCCTGGATCAACAAGGCTCTGGAAAAGGCGCAGCAGAAGGTCGAAGCCCGCAACTTCGACATCCGCAAGAACCTGCTGAAGTTCGACAACGTCCAGAACGATCAGCGCAAGGTGATTTTCGACCAGCGCATCGATCTCATGAAGGACGAAAGCGTCGCCGAAACCGTCACCGACATGCGCCACGCTTTCGTCGAGGATGTCGTGACCAAGCATGTGCCCGAACACGCCTACGCCGAGCAGTGGGATACCGCCGGCCTCAAGGAAGAGCTCAAGCGCGTGCTCGATGTGGATCTTCCGGTCGAGGAGTGGGCCAAGGAAGAGGGCATCGCCGACGAAGAGCTGCTGACGCGGATCGAAAACCGCGTCGACGAGCACATGGCGGCCAAGGTGGCGCAGTGGGGCCCCGAGGTGATGCGCTATGTCGAGAAGACCATTCTGTTGCAGACACTCGACCATCTCTGGCGCGAGCACCTCGTGATGCTCGACCATCTGCGCCAGGTGATTGGCTTGCGCGGCTACGGCCAGCGCGATCCGCTGCAGGAATACAAGTCGGAAGCGTTCAGCCTGTTTGAAGCCATGATCGCTCACTTGCGCGAGGCGGTGACGGCGCAATTGATGCGGGTCGAAATCGTTCCGCCTGAAAACCAGCAGCCGGAACTGCCGGCGATGGAAGCCCACAAGCTCGATCCCAACACCGGCGAAGACGAAATGGCGTTCGCCAACGCCTCGCTGGTGCCGGCTGCGACCGCCAACCGCGATCCAAAGAATCCGGCGACATGGGGCAAGGTCGGCCGCAATGAGGATTGTCCGTGCGGCTCGGGCAAGAAATACAAGCATTGCCACGGCAAGTACGCGTGAGGGCCTAGGCTCTCACGCCGTCGTCCATCAACGACAGTAGATGGTTTTCAACGCGCGATCTTCAGCAACGGAATGCTGTTGGGGTCGGGCGGGACCGGCATCTGCCGCAGGTAAGCGTAAATGTCGGCGGCGTCGCCGTCGGAAAGGACGGCGGCTTCATAGGGCGGCATCTGATTGGCGGGGTGACGGAGCTGGTTGAGGAAGCCGTCGAAGGCAAATTCCGTGCGCGACACCCGCGGGCCGGTCATCATGGCGCCCTGACCCGCTAGTCCATGGCATTGATAACAGCCGACCTCGCGATAGATCGTCTTGCCGTGCTCGGCATTGCCTGAAGGCGGCGCCGCTTGTTGCGCGGATACCGATCCGATCGTCAGCATCAAGGCCAGGAGCGTGAGGCTGGACTGCTTCATGGCTCACCCCTTATCGCGGCTGCGTAATGACATCGATCAGCACGGGCTGTCCGGCCTTGACGGCGGCGATGCCCTTGCGGAAGGCGTCGGCGAGATCGTTCGGGTCCTCGATCGGGCCGACGCCGAGCGCGCCGTAACCCATCGCGATTTTCGCGTAATCGATGTTCGGGTTGTCGATGGTCGTGCCGATCGATGCCGTACGTAGGTCGCGATTGTGCCGGTTCGCCATCCGCTGGACGTGCATGATCTCCTGATGATAGGCGCGGTTGTTCTGGATGATGGTCAGGTAGGGAATGCCGTGATGCGCGGCGGTCCATAGCGTATGCGGCGCCATGTTGAATTCGCCGTCGCCGCAAACATTGATCACGACGCGACCGCCGCCAGCGTCGCGATGCGCAAGCGCCGCGCCGAGCGCTGCGACCGGCTGATAGCCGACGCCGTAAGCGCCCGAGCCGCCGATGAAACGATAATGCTTTTCCAGCGGCCACAGCCGGTGCGGCCAGCGGGATGAGAAGTCGCCGTCGGCGACCAGCGCCCAGTCCTCCTTCTGCACTTGCGCCCACAGCTCCATGTAAAGCCGCGCCGTGGAGATCGGCTTTGCGTCCCACGCGAACGTTGCTTCCGTTCGCGCGCGTTCGAAGGCGCCGCGATAGGCCTGACGCAGCTTCTCGCCGCGCATCTCATTGGCGTTCTTGCTGTTGGAGGAAGTCTCGCGCTGTATGGCCTCGATCAGGAAAGGCAGCGTCGTTTGCGCGTCCGCGGTGATGGCCAGATCGGCTCCGACATAGCGCTGAAAATCCTGGTAATTCGCATGCATCAGCAGATCATGTGTCGAGATGCTGATGACTTTTGTGCCCGGCTTGATCTTCGGGGAGTCCGTGCGCTCGATCTGATCGCGCATGGTGTTGAGCTGGCCGAACAGGTCGACGGGCTCGAGCGACAGGATGCAGTCGGCCTGCGCGACCAGGGTGCCTGCGCGCTCCGACTGGCAAAGGTAATGCGTGTTCGGCATGTTCATGCGCGCGCGGTTGTCGATCACCGGCGCCTGCAACAGCTCGGCCAACCGGACAAGGTCGTCCATGGCGCTTTGCGAGCGCGCATAGCGGTCGGCGATGATCACAGGCGATTCGGCTGCCACCAGCATTTTGGCGGCTTCGCGCAATGCGTTCGGATCGCCCGCGGTTTGCGAGGACATGGTCAGACGGGGAATTTTGAGCTTGCGCGCCTCGCGCTCCTCAAGCGGATCTTCCTGAAGCTTGGCGTCGGCGACGATAAACACCGGCCCGGGCGGTTGCGCGCAAGAGAGCGCATAGCCGCGCACGGTCGATTCGGCGAAATGCTGTAGCGACATCGGATAATCGTCCCACTTGACGAAGTCGCGCACGGTCGTCGCGCCGTCCTGCACGCTGTGGAACCATTCGACGCCGGGCCGCCGCTCGGTGAGCGGGCCGGCATTGCCGGTAAAGAGGATCATCGGAACGCGGTCGCAATAGGCGTTATAGATCGCCATCGAGGCGTGCTGCGTGCCGACGGTGCCGTGCATGATCGCGGCCATTGGCTTGCCGGCCACCTTGGCGTAGCCATGCGCCATCCCGACCGACACTTCCTCGTGCAGGCAGGTCAGCCATTCCGGGCGCTTGTTCGCCCCGTAATTGATGAAGCTTTCCTGCAAGGCGCGGAAGGTCGAGCCGGGACAGGACGCGATGTAATCAAGGTTGAGCGTCTTGCAGACGTCGACCATGAAGTCGGAGCCGGTCTTCTCGGTCGTGAGACGTTCGACCTCGGGCGGGCGGTCGCGCTCTTTGGCCTGGGCGGCCGCGGTCGGCATTGGAGCATTGGCTTTTGTGGCCTGCGAAGCCTGCGCACCGGCCGTTTTGGGAATGGCTACCGTGGCCCCGCCGGCCGCGACCACGCCTTTGAGGAACCTGCGGCGGTGCAGGCCTGACGTTTCCGATTTGGCCATAACCTTCTCCCGTTTTTTCGACCGGCGATCGGCGAGGATGGTCCGGCGTTCTTGTTCGTTTGGGAGAGACTAAAGCATGATCGCCAAAAGTGGGAACGGGTTTTTCCTCGCGACAAATGCGAACGCGGTTGCGCGGAGATCATGCGTGAAAGACAACCCCGAAGCGCGAGCTCGGGGATGGCGTATTCGCGGTCGCGTCTGGTGAGATGATCGGGATTTATTTGGATGCCGAGAAGCGGCTCTCGAATGAATTCGCCGATACGACCGGCTGGGCGCCGGCCACGAGGCTATTGGAAGCGGCGGGAGCGGCCGCGGGGGCAGGCGTCTCGGCTACGGTCTCGGTCACGGCCGGCTTGAGCGCAGGCTTGGCGGAAGCCTGCTTGGTGTCCGTTCTCGCCGGCTTCGGCTTGACCTCGGCGACCTTTGGCTTGGCCGGGATGGTCGGCTGTGTCGTGGTGGCAGTGGTGTCGGCCGCCGCGCTGCCGCCAAGGCCAACCTTGCGGGCGAGACTGGAGAAGAAACCTTCTGACTCGCCGCTTTGGGAGGCAGTGGCCACAGATTGTGTCGCCGGTGCGGCCGAAGCCACGCGGGTCGACGGAGCCGTCGACAGCGACGCGGTAAGCGGTTCCGTCGGCGATGTGACTTGCCCATGTGGCGGATTGACGTGGTCCAGCGGAATGGTGCCCGGCACCCTCTCGGCCGTGGCGAACGGCGACGGAGCTGGGCCTGCTTCCGAAAGGCCGGTGCTGCCGTTGGGGACCCTGGCCGCGAATATCCGGTGCATGCCGCCGTCGATGCCGGTGTTGAGCTGAGCCACCGGCGTGCCCTTCGCGACCAGCTTGGCGAATTCGGCGTCGTCGGCTTGCTGTTTTTCGCGCACCGCGTCGGCAACTTCGTCCGGCACCACATAGACGGGGCATTTGGCCGAGGCGTCGAACACCGGCTCGCGCTTGGCGTCGGGCGCCTTCACCGCGTCGAACACATATTTCTTTTCGCAGAAATCGACCTTCGGCTCCTGCCGCGTCACCTCGAAATGATCATTGCCTTCCTTGATCATCTTCCAGAACGCCATGTGCGGACTATTGCGATGCCGCGCCAGGTTCATCGGCGTCATGTGGAACGGATAGGCCTGGAACTGGAATGATTTCTGGCCACCGAAAAAGGACTCGCGGCCAAGCGAATAGATTTCCGCGATCTGTTCGTCGGTCATCGCGTAACAGCCGCGCGACGAGCAGTCGCCATGGACCATCAGCTCCGAGCCGGTATGTCCGAGCGACCGGTCATAGGCGTTCGGATAGCCGGTGTTGAAAGAGAGATAGTAGGCCGACGTCGGGTTCATCTGCGCCGGCGAGATCGCATAGAAGCCTTCCGGGGCCTGGCGGTCGCCTTCGCGGACCTTCGGCCCGAGATCGCCGGACCAGCGGCAGATCGGATAGGTCTTCAGCAGCGCGAAGCGGCCGGTGCGATCCTGCTTCCAGACCTCGAGCTCGGCTTCCTGCTTGAACAACCGGACCAGGATCGGCGATTGCAGATCCATGTTCTTCTCGACCATCGCCGCGATCAGCTTGGGCGGCACGGGCTGGTTGGCCTTGGCGTTGGTGGCGAGCGAACCGATCTCATCGCTATTGCAGCCGGCCAGCAGCATAGCTGCCGACACCGCAACAGACGCCAAGAGCGCGCGAACCAACGAGCGACGGATCAATGGAAAGCTCCACACCCAACGGGCAATTCTCGCACCCCAAACCAGCGTCGACGCCCTGAAGCCATTGAGTAAAATATTATCCTTAAAGCCCCTGCCGTCGCAAGCTGCGGCTGGCTTCGCGACCTATGTCGCCTTGGGCGTAGTGAATAAAACTTAAATGAGCGGCTAGAGGCCCAATTGGGGCCGAAATGGCTGAAATTTGAAATAAATGGGGCAGTGGAACAGTAGCCGGTTCTGGCAGAGGCAGCCTTCAGAACGGTTTTCGGCCGATATCGAGGAATTTCTGCCGTCGCTGCTGGCGGATGGCGCCGGCGTCGAGCTGCGCGAAGCCGCCGAGCGCCTGGGCGATGGCCTCGCCGGTGCTTGCAATCATGGCAGCGGGGTCGCGGTGGGCGCCCCCGACCGGCTCTTTGAGGATCTGGTCGATCACGCCGAATCGAAGCATGTCCTGGGCGGTGATCTTCATATTGGTCGCGGCTTCCTGGGCCTTGGTCCCGTCGCGCCACAGGATCGAGGAGGCCGCCTCCGGCGAAATCACGCTATAAATGGCGTGCTCGAACATCAGCACGCGGTTGGCCGTCGTGATGGCGATGGCGCCGCCGGACATCCCCTCGCCGGTGATGATCGCGATATTTGGCACGCCAAGCGACAGGCAGGCATCGGTCGAGCGAGCAATGGCTTCGGCCTGCCCGCGTTCCTCGGCGCCGATTCCGGGATAGGCGCCGGCGGAATCGACGATCGACAGCACCGGAATGCCGAAGCGATCCGCCATCTCCATCAACCGTACCGCCTTGCGATAACCCTCGGGGCGCGCCATGCCGAAATTATGTTTGATGCGGGAGTCGGTGCTGGCGCCTTTCTCCTGGCCGATCACGCAGATGCTCTCGCCCCGGAAGCGGCCAAAACCGCCGACCAGGGCTTCATCCTCGGCGAACTTGCGGTCGCCGGCGAGCGGCGTGAATTCGGTGATGAGGCCGGCGATGAAGTCGGTCAGATGCGGCCGCTGCGGATGGCGCGCCACCAGCGTCTTTTGCCACGGCGTCAGATTGGCGTAGAGGTCGCCCAGCGCCTGCGCGGCCTTTTCCTCGATCCGGGTGATCTCCTCGCCGATGTCGCTGCCCGACGCCGCGAGCACGCGCAACTCGTCGATCTTGGAATCGAGTTCGGCGATGGATTTTTCGAAATCGAGGTAGCTGCGCATGTGATCCGGCATCAAATCAATATAGGGGCGAAGCCGCCCCGGAGCGAAGCGGCTCCTGGGTTGCACGAAGAAAGCACGCATCTTCAGATATTTAGCGTGCGCTCCAAGGTCAGCACGGGCTCCCTTAGGCCGACATCGGGTTCGGGAGTGAGCGGGAAGGGCTCTTTCGGGGGAGAAGGCGCTGAAGTCAAGGAGTGTCCGGCTTTCGGGGCTAGTGTCCCGGTTCTGACATTCGTATCCTATCGCGGCGGCCACTTTTACCAATGTCAGAACCAAAGGGACACTAGCAACTATATGGTTCTAGTGTGGCTTTGACTCGGACGTTCCTTCGAAGAACTCGCGGCGGCCCTGAAAGGAACGTCAGAGTCGCCACACTACCTCTCCGCCAGCGGATGCAGATCGCGCACCAGACTTTTCAGGCGCTCTTCGACCACATGGGTATAGATCTGGGTCGTCGATATGTCGGTGTGGCCGAGCAGGGTTTGCACGATGCGCAGGTCGGCGCCGTTGTGCAAAAGATGACTGGCAAAGGCATGGCGCAGCACGTGCGGGGAGACCAGCCGCGGCGCAAGCCCGGCCGCAGCGGCGAGTTCCTTGAGGTCGCGCGCAAAATGTTGCCGGGTCAGGTGGCCGCTTTCGCCGAAGGAGGGAAACAGCCATTTCGAGGCGGCTGCATTTTTCTTTTTCGAGGTTTTCAGCGCCTCCATCGCCGCAAGATAGTCGGCCATTGCGCGTCGCGAGGCCTCGTTCAGCGGCACCAGCCGCTCTTTATTGCCCTTGCCGCGCACCACGATCATGCGTGCGTCACTGCGTGCGGCCGATAATGGCAATGCGACGAGTTCGGAGACGCGCAAACCGGTGGCGTAGAGCACTTCGAGCAGGCAATAGAGCCGCATCGTGCGTAGCCGCTCCTGCGGCGACGTGTCCGCTTGCTCGGTCTGGGCCTTGGCGCGGGTCAACAGCCGGTCGACGTCCGATATCGACAGCACCTTCGGCAGGCCGCGTCCGCGCTTGGGTCCGGACAAGATGGCTGCCGGATCGTCGCGGCGAATCCGCTCGTTGAGCAGGAAACGGAACAGGTGCCGCATCGCCGACAGCCGCCGCGCCACGCTTGAGGATTTGAATCCCCTGGTGTCCAGATCGCCGAGATAGTCGCGCAAGGACTGCGTCTCGGCGCCGACAAAGCTTTGGCTTTTGGCGGCCAGGAAGGCGGAAAAATCGGTAAGGTCGCGGCGGTAGGCGTCCAGCGTGTTGTCGCCGGCGCCCTGCTCGGCGGCGAGCATGTCGAGGAACAGGTCGATCAGCTTGGCGTCGGAAGGTTTGGCGCGCATCGGCAAACCCTAACTCCCAAATGCTTGACGAACTCTCTCCCAGTACCGCCTATTTGAAGTTCGTATCCTCGTGCGGCGTCCTCATTTGCGAACTTCGGAATCAAAAGGACACTAGTAAATCCATCATTTCTAGTGTGGCTTGTGTTCAGAAGTCCGCATGACGAACGCGTGGCAAGCAACGATGCGGACTTCTGAACTGCCACATTATGCGCGTTTCCCGCTTCTATTTCTTGAGGAACTTGTCCGGTGGCACGTTGATGGTCATCTCCCGCGGCTTCGGGTTGACGAAGTTCGCCAATGCGAAAACTGCTCCGTAGACGACCCCTGCGATGACCGCCACGACGGTTAGAAAGCGGAACAGACTTGGCATACGGCTGGTGGTCCAGGCGGATTAACCATCGGATTCATCGGTATTGACCCAATTTCACTACCACCATGTTCGACATTTCGTTGCAAGGGTTTATGGCTCTCACTAGCAACTACAGGACCGGCGGTAGTATGGTCGCTACAACTGCCACGGCCGAATATTGATCGAGGAAATGCCCGATATCGTCTCGCCCAGTGCTGTCAATATGACCCGGGATGCCGAGATTGCGGCCGCCTTGGGCGCCCGTTCGGTCGTGCTTGTCGGGATGATGGGGGCTGGAAAATCCACCATCGGCCGCAGGCTGTCGGTTCGGCTCGCTCTGCCGTTCCTCGATGCCGATGCCGAAATCGAGGCGGCCCATGCAGCCATGCCGATTCCGGAAATTTTCGCAAAATATGGCGAGCCCTATTTCAGAGATGGCGAGGTGCGGGTGATCGCCCGTCTGCTCGATAGCGGACCGGCCGTCATCGCCACCGGCGGCGGCGCCGTGATGCGGCAGGAGACCCGCGACCGTATCCGCGACAAGGCTGTGTCGATTTGGCTCAAGGTCGATACCGACGTGATCATGCGGCGGGTGAAGCGGCGCTCCGACCGGCCGCTGTTGCAGACCGCCGATCCCGAGGCCACCGTCGAGCGGCTGATCAGGGAGCGCGAGCCGGTCTACGGCCAGGCCGACGTGACGGTCTGGTCGCGCGACGTTCCGCACGAAAAGATCGTCGATGAGTGCATCGGCGCACTGTACGAAAAGCTTTGCGTCGCCCCCGCCACGCAGAGCCACGACGGTTTGGGCGCGACATCATGACTGCACCGCTGAAACATACCGATTCTGTCGTTGTCGATGTCGCGCTCGGCGACCGCGCCTATGACATCGTGATCGGCCGCGGCGTCCTGCCCTCGCTCGGCAAGCGCATCGCTGCGTTGAGGCCGGGAGCGCGCACCGCCATCGTCACCGACCGGACCGTTGCAAGCCACTGGCTCGCCAAGACCGAAGCTTCGCTGGCGGAGGCTGGAATTGCGGCGTCGCACGTCGTGGTCGGCGACGGCGAGGGCTCCAAAAGCTATGCGGTCCTTGAACAGGTCAGCGAGGCGCTGATATCGGCCAAAATCGAGCGCAACGACCTTGTGGTCGCGCTCGGCGGCGGCGTGGTCGGCGATCTCGCCGGCTTTGCGGCCGCGATCCTGCGGCGCGGCGTCGATTTCGTGCAGGTGCCGACTTCACTATTGGCGCAGGTCGATTCTTCCGTCGGCGGCAAGACCGGCATCAACTCGCCGCAAGGCAAGAATCTGATCGGTGCGTTTCATCAGCCGCTATTGGTGGTCGCCGACACCGCGGTGCTCGATACCCTGTCGCCGCGGCAATTCCGCGCCGGCTATGCCGAAGTCGCCAAATATGGATTGCTGGGCGACGAGGCTTTCTTCGCCTGGCTCGAAAAAAGCCACGCCGATATTTTTTCAGGCGCCGCCGCGCGCGAGCATGCGGTCGCGACCTCCTGCCGCGCCAAGGCCGCGATTGTCGCGCGCGATGAGCGCGAGAATGGCGAGCGCGCACTGCTCAATCTGGGCCACACCTTCGGTCACGCGCTCGAGGCCGCAACCGGCTTCTCGGACCGGCTGTTTCATGGTGAAGGCGTTGCCGTCGGCATGGTGCTGGCCGCGGAACTGTCGGTCCAACTTGGGATGATTGCCGAAGCTGACGCCATTCGCATCAAGCGCCATCTGGCCGACGTCGGCTTGCCGACCGCCTTGCAGGAGATCGCCGGCTTTGCGCAGGAAGGGCTTGCCGATGCGGACGCCCTGATGGCGCTGATGGCGCAGGACAAGAAGGTCAAGCGCGGGCGGCTGACCTTCATTTTGCTTGAGGCAATCGGCCGCGCCGTCATCGCGCCCGATGTCGAACCGTCATTGGTTCGTGATTTTCTGAAAGCCAAACTAGTGTGGCGACGCTGACGTTCCTTTCAGCGTTGCCGCGATTTCGTCATGCGGACTTCTGAATCAAAGTCAAACCAGATCAATAAGTTTGCTAGTGTTGCTTCGATTCCGAAGTTCGTGAACGTGGGGCCGCAAGGTGATGCGAACTTCGGAATCGGAACACTGGAGCGCCGGACCTGATCCGGCCAAATAGATAGACGCGCATGGATTGGATCACGGTTTCCATCGTTTTGGTCTGCCTTCTGGTGTCCGGGTTTTTTGCCGCCAGCGAAACCGCGCTGACCGGCGCCTCGCGCGCCAGCATGCTGCGGCTGTCGAAGCAGGGCAATCAGGATGCCCAGATCGTTTCAAGCTTTTCGGCGATACGCGAGCGGCTGATTGGCGCGCTGTTACTCGGCAACAACATCGCCAATATCGGTGCGTCGGCGCTTGCCACCGGTATCTTTACGGTATGGTTCGGCGAAGTCGGCGTACTCTATGCCACCGCCTTCATGACGGTCCTCGTCGTGATCTTCGCGGAAGTATTGCCGAAGACGATCGCCATCAATGCGCCGGATCGCGTCGCGCTCGCCGTAGCGCGTCCGATGAAGATCACGATGGTTCTGCTCGGGCCGCTGGTCACGGTGGTCGAAGCTGTGGTGCGGCTATTGTTGAGGTTGTTTAACATTACGGCGCACCACAATCAGCCCATTTTGTCGCCGTTCGAACGGCTGCGCGGTGCGGTCGACCTGCTTCATCACGAGGGCAAGGTCGAAAAGCAGGACCGCGACATGCTCGGCGGGCTTCTGGACCTGCGCGAGCTTGAGGTCTCCGACGTGATGGTTCACCGCACCGAAATGGTGATGATCAACGCCGACCTGCCGGCGGAAGAGCTCGTGCGGGAGGTACTTGCGACCGAGTACACGCGAATCCCGTTATGGCGCGACAAGCCCGAGAACATTGTCGGCGTGCTGCACGCCAAGGATCTCTTGCGCGCTATCCGCGCCGCCGACGGCGACACATCCAAGATCGACGTCTCCACCATCATGCTGCCGCCCTGGTTCGTGCCGGAAATGCGTCCCGTTTCCGAACAGCTCAAGGCCTTCCGCCGCCGTAAAACCCACTTCGCGCTCGTGGTCGACGAATATGGCGAGGTCGAGGGCATGGTGACGCTGGAAGACATTTTGGAGGAAATCGTCGGCGATATTTCCGATGAGCACGACGTCGTGGTCGCCGGCGTTCGCGCCCAGCCCGACGGCTCGGTGGTCGTCGACGGCTCGGTGCCGATCCGCGACCTCAACCGTGCGATGGATTGGCACCTGCCCGACGAAGAGGCGACCACCGTTGCAGGCCTTGTGATCCACGAGGCGCGCTCGATCCCGGATCGGGGCCAAAGCTTCACCTTCCACGGCTTTCGTTTCCGTGTGCTGCGGCGTGAGCGCAACCGCATCACGGCGCTGCGGATCGTCGCGGTGACGCGCGAGTCCGAAGCCGCCGAAAAAAAGCCGAGGCGGGCGGGCAAGGCATTTTGAGCCGAGAATCTTGGCTGAACTGACCGACAACCCGGTCAAGCTAAGCCGGCTTCGCTTCCCGCTTCGCCTAGCGTTTGCGCCTTGATCGCCAGCGCGTGGACGCCGCCCTTTAGTTCCGCCTCCAGCGTCGCATTAATCATGCGATGACGCTCGATCCGGCTCTTTCCTTCGAAGGCCGCCGATACGATATACACCCTGAAATGGGTCTCGCCGCCCGGCCTGTGGCCCGCATGGCCTTCATGAAGGTGTGATTCGTCCGATACGTCGAGGCTTTCCGGAGAGAAAGCTTCGCTCAACTTGTTTGTGATAATGCCTTTGGTGTTCATGGTGGCGGCAATACGTCTTTTGGTTGCCTCTCGTCAATGTCATCTCGGGAGTGAAGGGTTTCGCAATGTCAAGACTTGAAGCCGGAAGCGTTGCGTAGTCAAAGACAGCATGCCGATCGATTCATCCAAATTCTTCGATTCCATTCGCATCAAGCCCACCAAGGTGAGCGCGAAGCGCCAGGCGCAGGCCGGCAGCGAAGCGGTAGCTTGCGAATGGGCGGGGTGCAAAAACAAGGGTGCGCATCGCGCGCCGAAAGGGCGTGAAAATTCGCGTGAGTATTGGCATTTCTGCCTCGATCACGTCCGCGAGTACAATCAGTCCTACAATTTTTTCCAGGGCATGAATCCGGACGATGTCGCGCGCTACCAGAAGGATGCGCTGACCGGCCACCGTCCGACCTGGAAAATGGGTGCCAACAGCGGCGCGAAGAAGGGCGAGGGCGACCTCGACGGTGCGTCCGATCCCTTCCAGATGTTCAGCGAGCTCAACGGCCGCGGCCGCTGGCGGCCGGGTCCGGGCGCGCAGGAGCAGGTCAAGCCGGAAGCGCGCAAGGTGATGAACGCCGAGCGCAAGGCGCTACAGGTGATGGGGCTTGGCGCCGGATCCACGCTCGATGACGTCAAGGCCAAGTACAAGGCGCTGGTGAAACAACATCACCCCGACGCCAATGGCGGCGACCGTTCCACGGAAGACCGCCTGATCGAGATCATCAAGGCCTACAATTACCTGAAGACGGTCGTCCGCGCCTGAGCAAGACTTTCTTCTGATGCGTTTTCTTGCCGCGAATCGGTTGCCACTTTGCTCGAAAACGCTCTGTAGAGGATCGTCTCACGGCTTGCCGTGGTCTGGTTGAGCCGCCGGCTCTATCGCTCCGCCGCCGCGCCTGCGGCGTATCAGCCAGCTCGCCAGAGCAACGATCAGCGCGCCGACAACGACCGCCAGGATCCAGTAGTGCTTGGCGATTCCTTCGTGGGGCGCAAAGCCGCCGTAGCGGTGCAGCGCTGAAACGGCGAGCACCCCTGGCAGCACATGGGCGGGCGCCCAGAGCAAAACCGCCGGAATGTTGACCGCATAGAACACCGCCGGCCTCATTCCGAGCGCGCCCGCGGTGATGGGAACAAAGGCCCGGATCGGCGGCACGAAGCGTGCAAAAAATACCGCGAGCGTCCCCCAGCGATGAAAGAAGGCCTCGCTCTGGGAAACCAGCCGCGGATAATTGGAAAGTGGCCAGGTTTTCAGGATTTCGCGCTGTTCGCGGTATCCAAGCAAAAAGGCGGACCCGTCGCCCAGCAAAGCGCCGGCGATCGCGGCCAGCAGGACCCAGCCCAATTGCAGCTGGCCGCCGGGCACGAGCGCACTCAACGCAAAAATAATGGTCGAACCCGGAATGACAGCGCCGACGATTGGAACCGCCTCCAGCAGCGCTGCCAAAAATAGCGTCAAATAGGCGAGCCAGGCATGGGTCGAGACGAACGAAATCAATGGATCGATCAATGAGGCCACGAAAATCCTTGAGTTTTGGGGCCGGTCGCCCGGCCGCAGACCTACCACAACTCACCGGGAGGCTGGATGGCTCCGGAAGATGCTTCCTAACCTTGGTCGCGCGCGCACATGACTAAAACTTGTCGGGAATCGCAGAGCAGCCTTCCAAAACTGCACCTGCCGACTTATCTACATGAAAATTCAACGGAACTTTGATTGCGGCCTGGGCTTCTGCCCATCGCAGCTCTCTGATAGGTTTCGCGAGGTAACCATCCGCAGCCACACCCAATAAATCTGGTTTCGGGAGCGCCCGAGACCTCGGAGGATTGATGACGACCGCCGCCATGACCAAAGCTCAGGAGCCCGCTGGAATGCCCGACATGAAGGTGTCGGTGCGGCAGGTATTCGGCATCGACAGCGATCTTGAAGTGCCGGCTTATTCCGAAGTCGATCCGCATGTGCCCGATGTCGACGCGGATTACCGGTTTGATCGCGCCACGACGCTGGCGATCCTTGCCGGCTTTGCGAAAAATCGCCGCGTCATGGTCACCGGCTATCATGGCACCGGCAAATCGACCCATATCGAGCAGGTCGCCGCACGGCTGAACTGGCCGTGCGTACGCGTCAATCTCGACAGCCACATCAGCCGCATCGATCTGGTCGGCAAGGACTCGATCGTCGTCAGGGACGGCAAGCAGGTCACCGAATTCAGGGACGGCATCCTGCCGTGGGCGCTGCAGAATAATATCGCGCTGGTGTTCGATGAATATGATGCCGGCCGTCCCGACGTGATGTTCGTGATCCAGCGCGTGCTGGAAGTTTCCGGCCGCCTGACGCTGCTCGACCAGAACAAGGTGATCAAGCCGCATCCGGCCTTCCGCCTGTTCTCGACCGCCAACACGGTTGGCCTCGGCGACACGTCCGGCCTCTATCACGGCACCCAGCAGATCAACCAGGGTCAGATGGACCGCTGGTCGATCGTCACCACGCTCAACTATCTCGCACACGACGAGGAAGTGGAGATCGTGCTGGCGAAGGCCCATCACTATCGCACCAAGGAAGGCCGCGACATCGTCAACAAGATGGTGCGGCTGGCCGATCTCACCCGTAACGCTTTTGCCAACGGCGATCTGTCGACGGTGATGAGCCCGCGTACCGTGATCACCTGGGCGGAGAACGCCGAGATTTTCGGCGATATCGGCTTTGCCTTCCGCGTCACCTTCCTCAACAAATGCGACGAACTTGAGCGATCGCTGGTGGCTGAGTTCTATCAGCGCTGCTTCAATGCCGAGCTTGCCGAATCCGCGGTCAACGTTGCGCTGAGCTGACGCATGCCGTCGATTTCCGTCGAGCGTACGATCGGAAAGACAAAGAAGGCGGTCCTCGACGGACTGATCCGCTATAACAACGAAAAAATGGGCAAGCAGAAGTACAAGCGGCTTGCCGTCTCGCTGCGCCAGGGAAACAAGATAGTTGGCGGTATCGTCGGAGAAGTCTGGACCGCAGTGCTGTTTATTCAGTTCTTCTGGCTGGAGCAGGGGCTTCGCGGGAAGAATTTCGGAACAAGGCTGATCAAGGCAATCGAGGATGAAGCCCGGCGTATCGGCGCTACTCGCGCCTATGTCGACACGATGAGTTTTCAGGCCCCGGGATTTTACCGCACACGCGGATATGAAGAATTTGGCTCGATCGAAGGATACCCCGGTGGCGTCACGCGGCACTGGTTGACGAAGGCGCTATGACGACATCGAACAGCAAGTTCCGCACCGGACCGAAGGAAGCACCGACCGAACCGTTCAAGCGTTCGGTCACGGCGTGCCTGCGCGCGATTGCGAAAAAGCCCGAGCTCGAGGTCAGTTTCGCCGCCGAGCGGCCGGGATTGTCGCCGGGCAAGGCGCGGCTGCCGGAACCGCCGCGCAAGATGTCGCGGAAGGATGCTGCCATCGTCCGCGGGCACGCTGATTCGATCGCGCTGAAGCTCGCCTGCCACGATCCGAAGGTGCACCGCAAGCTGATGCCGGGCAATCCGCAGGCGCGCGGCGTGTTCGAGGCGATCGAGCAGGCCCGTGTCGAAGCGATCGGCTCGCGGCGGATGGCCGGCGTTGCCAAGAACCTCACCGCGATGCTCGACGATCATTTCCATCGCGGCAAGTTCGACGAGATCACCGATCGCGCCGATGCGCCGCTGTCCGATGCGCTGGCCATGCTGGTGCGCGAGCGGCTGACCGGGCTCGCGCCGCCGACCGCCGCGCGCAAGGTGGTCGACCTCTGGCGTCCATTTCTGGAAGACAAGATTGGCGCGCGGCTCGACCAGCTCGATCGCTTTGCCGAGGATCAGTTGAAATTCGGCGACGCGGTTCACGACCTCCTGTCTGCGCTTGAACTGGGCGACGACCGCAACACGGAAGCCGATGAGGACGAGAATCAGGATGAAAGCCGCGACGGCGAAAACGACCAGTCCGGCGCCGAGGGGTCGCCGGAATCCGATGCCGCGCAGGAGATGAGCGCCGACCAGGCGCAGGCCACGACCGACGAGATGTCGGACAGCGCGATGGAAAGCGCGCAGGCATCTACTTCCGACACGTTCGACGACGGCGAACTGGGCGACGATGAAACGCCTGGCGAAGCCACGCGGCCAAATTCGCGCGGGCAAAACGAGCCGCGCGGTCCCGAATATCACGCCTTTGCGCCGAAATTCGACGAGGTGATCGCGGCCGAAGATCTGTGCGACCACGACGAGCTTGAGCGGTTGCGCAGTTACCTCGACAAGCAGTTGGCGCATCTGCAAGGCATCGTCGCGCGGCTGGCCAACCGGTTGCAGCGTCGATTGATGGCCCAGCAGAACCGTGCCTGGGAGTTCGACCTCGAAGAAGGCATTCTCGATCCGGCCCGCCTGTCGCGGGTCGTGACCGATCCCTATCACCCGCTCTCTTTCATGCACGAAAAGGAAGCGACCTTCCGCGACACCGTGGTGACGCTGCTGCTCGATAATTCCGGCTCGATGCGCGGACGTCCCATTACGGTCGCTGCGACCTGCGCCGATATTCTGGCGCGCACGCTGGAGCGTTGCGGCGTCAAGGTCGAAATCCTCGGCTTCACCACCCGCGCCTGGAAGGGCGGGCAGTCGCGCGAAGCGTGGCTGGCGGCGGGCAAGCCGGCCAATCCCGGCCGTCTCAACGATCTCAGGCACATTATCTACAAATCGGCGGACGCGCCGTGGCGGCGGGCCCGCAAGAATCTCGGCCTGATGATGCGCGAGGGCCTGCTGAAGGAAAATATCGACGGCGAGGCGCTCGACTGGGCGCATAAGCGCCTGCTCGGCCGGACCGAGCAGCGCAAGATCCTGATGATGATTTCCGACGGCGCGCCGGTCGACGACTCCACGCTGTCGGTCAATCCCGGCAATTACCTCGAGCGGCATCTGCGCCATATCATCGAGGAAATTGAAACGCGTTCGCCGGTGGAACTGATCGCTATCGGCATCGGCCACGACGTCACGCGCTACTATCGCCGTGCGGTCACGATCGTCGATGCCGAGGAGCTTGGCGGCGCTATCACCGAAAAGCTGGCCGAACTGTTCAGCGAGACCCATGGGGCCGCGCCGGCCGCAAAAGCGCCGCGACGCCGGTTGCATTCCTGATCCCGGTGTGACCCCGCCCGGAAAAGCACTGCCGGGCTTGGGCCGTTCACGTCGCCGTTTCCTCCAAATGGCGGCGGCTGGCGTGTCGGTTACAGCTATATCCCGCGCCGCCGAGGCGCAATTTGTCCCGCTTCCCGGTTCGGGCGAAGAATCGCTGGCCGATGCTGCCACCTCGATCGAGGTCAAAGCCCGATCCATCCCCGGGTTCGATCGCCACGACCATGATCGCGTGCGATTTGGCGCGCTGGAATATCGAAGCGGCCTCGCTCTGACCTCGCCTTTCCCGCGCTTTGGCGGATTGTCGGGACTACGGCTAGACGCCAAAGGCGAACGCTTCATTTCATTCAGCGACCACGGCCACTGGTTCACCGGTCGCATCCTGTACCAGGGCCGTGCGATGACGGGGCTTGCCGATGTCGAGACCGCGCCGATGCTGGGCGCAGACGGCAGACCCATCGCCGCCCGCGGCTGGTACGATTCGGAGTTCGATCGCGATCGATGGCTCGCTCGTGTACATCGGTCTCGAGCGGGTCAACAAAGTGCTGCGGTTCGATTTCAGCAAGGGCTTTACACGCGCGCGGGGTGAAGTCGTTCCACTGCCGAAAGCGGCGAGCAAACTGCCCAACAACAAGGGACTGGAAGCGCTGGTCTTCGTGCCGAAGGGCCATCCGCTTTCGGGAACGCTGATCGCGATTTCCGAGCGCGGCCTGGATGCTGCCGGCAATCTCATCGCGTTTCTGGTCGGAGGCCCGACGCCGGGCCAGTTCAGCGTTCGCCGCACCGAAGAATTCGATGTCAGCGATGCCGTGCTGTTGCCGGGCGGCGATCTCCTGATCCTGGAGCGGAAATTTTCCTGGCTGTCCGGAATAGGCATCCGTATCCGGCGTATCCCGCTCGGTTCGGTGACGCCGGGGGCTGTAATCGACGGTCCCACGATTTTCGGGGCCGATCTCGGCAATGAGGTCGATAACATGGAAGGCATCGACGCCCATGTCACCGAAGAGGGCGAGACCGTGCTGACCATGGTATCCGACGATAATTTTTCGCTGATTCAGCGCACGTTGCTGCTGCAATTCACGCTTAAGGGATGAGGTCACTATCCTGTCATCGGCCTTAAGGCCCGCCAATTCGGGCCATTCGCCCGATTGGCAATGCTGGCGTGCTTGCACCGGCGGTCAAATCTGTGCACGACGTCTTTGTCGAGGCGGGTGCGGAAACCGGAGTGGCGAATGCGTGGCGTCGTGCGTTGGGGATTCGTGGCGGGTATCTTGGTGTTTGCGGCCGCGGCGCAGGCCGATAACTGGCCCTCGCACCTGATCAAGGCGACGATCCCCTTTGGCGCGGGAAGTGCGGCCGACGTCGTGCCGCGTGTGGTGTTCGATCGGCTCGCCGCCGAACTCGGCCAGGCCATCGTCGTGGAAAATCGGCCAGGCGCCGGCGGCACGATCGGTACCGCGACCGTCGTGAAGGCGGATGCCGACGGCTACAACATCCTCGCCCAATCCTCGGCACTGGCGATTTCGCCCGCGATCTACCCCAAGCTGCCGTTCGACATCGGCAGGGACCTGACGTCGGTCTTGATGATCGGCGTCAGCGCCAATGTGATGATCGTGCCGGTTTCGCGGCCATGGAAAACCGTGCAGGACTTCATCGCGGATGCCAAGGCAAGGCCCGGTTCGATCGTCTTCGGCTCGGTCGGCGTCGGCAGCGCGGTACATATCAGCGCCGAGAAATTTCGTCTCGCGGCCGGAATCGAAACCACCCATGTGCCATATCGAGGCGGCGCGGAGGTGATCGCCGATATTCTTGGCGGCCGTATCGATTTCTACTTTTGCCCGCTCGCAACCGCGCTGCCGCTGATCAAGGAGGGCCGTGTACACGCGCTCGTGATCTCGACATCGAAACGCGCCGCCGAGCTGCCCGACGTGCCAACGCCGGCCGAAGTGGGCCTGAAAAATGCGGAAAGCGTGTTCTGGCTCGGCGTATTCATGCCGGCGAAGACGCCGCGCGACATTGTCGACAAGTTTTACGATGCGGGAACCAAGCTTCTCGCCGAGCCCTCGATGCAGCAAAGCCTGATGAAACTGGGCGTCGAGCCGTTTCCGATGACGCCGGCGCAGATGGATGCCTTCGTGGCGCGCGAGATTGCGGAGAATCTCGAGGTGATCAAGGCCGCCGGGATCAAACCTTAACGCCATCAAAGCTTAAGACCGTTGCGTTTACGGAAGCCTGTTCCACGCATTCGACATTCGACGACCGTCATCGGAGTGAATTATAGATCGTTGTAAACGAATATTTCCAATGCCGGATACCGTTTGATGAGTGCCCTGTTTTCTCCGATCCGTCTGCGCGACCTGGCACTGGCAAACCGCATCATGGTTGCGCCGATGTGCCAATACTCGGCGGAGGGCGGCAAGGCGAACGACTGGCATTTTACGCACATCAACAATCTTGCCCTGTCGGGCGCGGCGATGTTCTGCATGGAAGCGACCCATGTCGAGGCCATCGGCCGCATCACGCCGGGATGCCTCGGTCTGTGGAACGATGCCACCGAATCGGCACTGCGGCCTGTTCTTGCTTCGGTCCGCAGGCATTCGACGATCGCGATCGCGATTCAACTGGCCCATGCCGGCCGCAAGGGATCCAGTCACAAGCCTTGGGAGGGGGGCCAACAGATACCGCTCGCCGAGGGCGGGTGGCAGACGGTGGGGCCGTCCGAACTGGCGCACAAGGACGGTGAACTGAAGCCGCTTGCGCTCGACGTCATGGGGCTCAAGCGCGTTCGCGAGGCCTTCGTCGAATCCGCGCGGCGGGCCAGCCGGCTCGGTATCGACGCCGTCGAACTGCATGCCGCGCACGGCTATCTGCTGCACCAGTTCCTGTCGCCGATCTCCAACAAGCGCACCGATAAATATGGCGGATCGCTGCAAAACCGGATGCGTTACCCGCTCGAAGTGTTCGACGCCGTACGTGCGGTGTTTCCGTCGAAAAAGCCGGTCGGCATCAAGGTCTCCGCGACCGACTGGGTTGAAGGCGGTTGGGATCTCGAACAGACCATCGAGTTTGCCAGGGAATTGAAAAAGCGCGGCGTCGACTGGATCGACGTCTCCTCCGGCGGCGTCTCACCGCTGCAAAAAATTCCATTGTCGCCGGGCTATCAGCTGCCGTTTGCGCAGGCGATCAAGGAGGCCACCGGCGTGACCACGATGGCTGTCGGCCTGATCACCGAAGCCAGGCACGCGGAAGAAATCATCGCTTCCGGCAAGGCCGATATGGTCGCGCTCGCCCGCGGCATGCTCTATGATCCGCGTTGGGCCTGGCACGCCGCGGCCGAACTCGGCGGTGAGGTGTTTGCTCCGCCGCAATATTGGCGCTCGCAGCCGGCTTCGCACAAGACGCTGTTCGGTGAAACGACATTCGGTGCGCGGTAAGATCGTGCTATCAGTCGCTCGACGACCACTCCTTCGGTGCTTCGCGGCTTTGGCGGCTGCGGCCTTGATCGCGCCAAGGGCTATGGGCGCAGAACAAGCGGGCATCACCGATGTTAAAGTCTCTGCCGTGAAAGTCTCTGCGTTCGACATCGAAGCCCATCGCGGCGGCCGCGCGCTGTTGCCGGAAAATACGCTTGCGTCATTTGCCAACGCGCTCTCGATGGGCGTCACCACGCTGGAGCTCGATATCGGCGTGACGCGCGATGGCGCGGTCGTGGTTTCCCATGAGCGCTGGTTGAATCCCGATCTCGCGCGCGGTGCCGATGGCAAATATGTCGCCGAACCCGGCACTCCCCTGGTCAAGCTTTCGCTGGGCGAAGTGAAGCAATTCGATGTCGGGCAAATCCGTCCCGGCAGCATCTATGCCGCGCAATTCCCCGACCAGCGCGCGGTGCCGGGTGCAAAGATCCCGACGCTGAAGGAACTGATCGATCTGGTGCGCCGGTCCGGCGACAATCACGTGCGGCTGAACATCGAAACCAAGATCGACCCGAACCATCCCGACGAATCGCCTGCGCCGGAGCGCTTTGTCGCAGCTCTGCTCGACGTGCTGCGGGCCGAGAAATTCGAAAACCGCGTCATGGTGCAATCGTTCGATTGGCGGACGTTGCAGCTGGTTCAAAAGCTCGCGCCGGAAATCCCGACCGTGTATCTGACGGTGCAAAGCGGAAGGGATCCGACGGTTTTTCGCGACAGGGCATCGGAATGGACCGCCGGCTTCAATCCGGCCGAGCACGGAGGATCGACCCCGCGCACCATCAAGGCGGCCGGCGGCGCGATCTGGTCGCCTTATCTCCGCGATCTCACGCCGGAGCTCGTCTCCGAATCCCACGCACTGGGCTTGAAGGTCGTGGTCTGGACCGTGAATCAGCCCGCCGATATGGCGCGGCTGATTGAAATGGGCGTCGACGGCATCATTTCCGACCGGCCCGATCTGTTGCGCCAGGCCGCCCGCGAGAAGGACATCGCTTTACCGGCGGGCTTTCCGGTGACGCCGTAAATAAAGTTTGCCTTCTCTCCCCGCAATCGGGGAGAGGGGCGTACTTCCGATGCCGGGGTTGACTCAATTCATTTCATGAAATCTTGGCTCAGTGCACGCATCACGCCTTCTTTATCTCCGTGAGCGCCCGCAACGCCGCGACGTAGCCATAAGGCCCAAGCCCGCAGATGACGCCGGTCGCGGCATGGGAAATCTTGGAGTGACGGTGATGCTCGTCGCGGGCGTGAATATTGGAAATGTGAACTTCCAGCACCACGCCGTCGAACGCCTTGATCGCATCGACCATCGCGATCGAGGTGAAGGAATAGCCGGCCGGATTGATGATGATGGCATCGGCGCTCTCGCGCGCCGATTGAAGCAGATCCACCAGTTCGCCCTCGTGGTTGGACTGGTGAAAGCTGATGGTAAGCCCGAGCGTAGCCGCCTCGCGCTCGCAACTCGCCTTGATCTCGGCCAGCGTGGTCGTGCCGTAAATATGCGGCTCGCGCACGCCGAGCAGATTGAGGTTCGGACCATTGAGGATCATCACCCGTTTCATGACTTGCCTTTCAAGTTGGAGTCTGGATCGACCTGTAACAGCGACGGAGATGAGGGAGAGGTGAAGAAAGCCGGATGGCAGACAGAACCCGCCTCACATCCCGAACACTGCGACCGCGCGGATCGGCGAGGCGGTGCCGCCGCGCCATTTCATCGGTAGGCCGATAAACGTAAAGGGACCCGCGCCCAACAGCGTCTCGAGATTGCACAGACTTTCGATATGGGTGATGCCGAGCTCGAAGCAGGCCTTGTGCACCAAAAGGTTTTCCTTGCCTTCGGGGCCCGGTCGCATCGAATCGATGCCGAAATGCACCACGCCCTGGTGCGCGAGCCATTCGGTCGCCTTCACGTTTACGCCTGAATTTTCCGTTCCATATTCCTTGCGCGGAAAGGTTCGCTCGTGATGGCCGGTACACAGAAGAACCGTGCCGCCCTTCGGCACCGGATGGCCTGATTTTTCGACCGCCGCTTCGAGGTCGCCGGGCGTGATCTCGGCGCGCGGCGCGATGTGGCGCAGGTCGATGCAGATGCCGGGCACGATGCATTTTTCCAGCGGATATTTGTCGATGGCCTCGCCGCGCTTGTCGAAATGCAAGGGAGCATCGATATGGGTGCCGCCATGGTCGGGCATGGCGAAATACATCGAGGCGAGCCCATGCACGTTGCCGCTATCGGCAAACGATTCTTCATGCGTTTTCCACATGGCCATGGATGATGGCGGAATGGCCGGGATAGTTCGGGGTGCGGTGATAAAGCTCGCGGCTGAGGTCGACGATCTTCACGGGGGTCCTTTCTTTGATTTGGTTTTTCCAGGTCTGGTGCCGACGCACCATCCCGGAAGGACGGTGGATCACACCGGCTTGATGCCGGCCTTGGCGATGACATCGTGCCATTTCGGCACTTCGGATTCGATGCGCCGGCGCAAGCCGTCCGAGCCGTTGGCGATGACCTCGAAACCGTTGACGCGCAGTTGCTCGACGATATCAGGCTTCTTCAGCGCCTCGACCGATTTCGCCGACAACAGCGCCACGATCTCGGGCGGTGTTTTCACCGGCGCCATGAAGGCCTGAAAGGTTTCGGCGATGAAGTCCTTGTGGCCAAGTTCGACCATGGTCGGCACATTAGGCAGATCGATCCAGCGGCGGCTGCCGGTGACGGCGAGCGCCTTGATCGCGCCGGACTCGATATAGGGGATGGCCGGCGGCAGCGCGGTGACCGCGAGTTGCGTGACGCCGCCCAGCAGCGCCTGGATCGCAGGCCCGGCGCCGGAAAACGGCACATGCGTGATCTCGACCCCGCCCACGATCTTGAGCAATTCGCCGGAGAGATGCGGCGTGGTGCCGGCGCCCGGGCTCGCATAGTTGAATTCGTCGGGCTTGGCCTTGGCGCGTGCGAAAAGTTCGGCGATCGAATTGATGCCGAGCTTGGGATCGATCAGGATCGCATTGGGCGAGGTGCCGAGTTCGGCGATCGGCGCGAAATCCTTGAAGGGATCGTACGGCACGCTCGTATATAGGCTGGGATTGACGACATAGGCGCTCGAGGTGACGAGCAGCGTGTACCCGTCGGCTTCGGCGTGCGCGGTATAGCCAATTCCGAGATTGCCGCCGGCGCCGGCGCGATTTTCCACGATCACATGGCCGGGCAACGCAGTGCCGAGATTTTGCCCGAGGATTCGCGCCATGATGTCGGTCGGGCCGGCCGGCGCAAACGGCACGACGATCTTGATCGGCCGCTCGGGGTAGCCGGCCGCCCAAGCGCGCGCTGGCTTGAGCACGGGAATCGCCGCTGCGCCCGCCAAAAGGCTTGCGGTTTTCAGAAATTGCCGGCGTGAGGGCAGGGGGTTTTTGGGGTGGGGCACTGTTTTCTCCCGGAATTTTCTTGCATCTCACCACATGCCTTCTGCCGGCGGAAGACGCAATTCCGCATGACGGCGACACCCGGTCGAGCTTGGGAGAAACGGATTCCGGATGAGGAAGGGTGCAGGTCCAGGTCGATCCTGCGTCAACCCTGCCTGAGAACCTTCTTTGTTTTGGTTTCGGGCCAGGGTTCACCGAGCGCGCGGACGCGAACCCGCGTGCCGTCATCGGTGTTGATCAGCGCGTGGGTTGCGATCTCGTCGTTGATCTCGAACAGCCGAAGCTCCGTCGTCGGCAACCAGGTCAGCGTCTGATCGATATCGCCGGGAAAAATCTGCCAGGCCGATCCATCATGCATTTTGACAATGTGGCTCTCGGTGTGTTCGAGAATTTTCATTGCGATACTTTCACCGGCCGCGCGTGAATGGAATCGAGATGTGCCAGACCTGCCGGCGCATGGCCGTTGCCGGCGTGAACGACCGAAATACGCGCAGGCGAAACTTCGCCGTCGAGCCAGTCCTGCTCGTCGGCAAGCGCGCGCCACGCTGCTTCCATGCGCTTGTAGCGATTGAAGAGAGGCTCGCTATCCGCGCTTTCGGCAAGATGCGTGCAGTTCTCGGCATTTTCGCGGAAGATTTCGGATTGCTTCATGGCGTCCTTCCCTGTTGAACGGATACGTATGAGCGGGAGGCGCGATTTCAACGAAGTTCCCATGAAGGATCGGTAAGCTTCGGTAAGGGAACTGTCGCATCACGCGTCGTCACGGAATCGAGGCGGCTTGCCGGTTCAGCCGTGGTTCATTTTTGGAAAGTGATTACCGAATCAAAGCCGGAGACTTCGCGGCCAATTGAGCGTAGAGCCGTTGCAACCGCCGCGCTGACCGGCTCCTGCGGTGATGGTCGTGAATAACGCAGCCGCACATTGGAGGGAGAACGCGATGATTTCGTCAGAGCACTACGGTCAGGAACTGAACGCCCAGTTTGGGCGTGCAGCCTCCCGCGGGATGTCGCACATTCTGATCAACGCACGCGAGCTGCATTCGTCGCTCGGCGATTTTCCAACCCCGGACGACAGGCTCGTCTCATGTCGTTTGGCGATGCGAAATGAAATGAAAGCCGGCGATGTCATGGTGGTGACGCAGGAAAACCTGGTGGGCATGACCGTGCGTTACCTGCTGCCACGAGCGCCCGCCACATTGATCGGTGGCCCCAGCAAGAGGTGAAGTTCGGAAGATGGCCCCGAGTCAGCCTCAGTTGGGCGTCCTGAGCTCGCCAGCGAGCCAGCCGATCGAGTTCGATTTGAGAGGGTCGGATGCAATGACCCGTATTTCAACCTGATCGCACTTGGGACATTCGAACAGCCGGTGCTCGAAACCGATTGGCCCCGCCGAGACGCGTTCCAGCATCATTCGCGTTTGGCAACGGGAACAGCGGGCGCGCTCGATATCGGTCAGCAATTGGTCTGGTAAAGCCACGGCTTGTCTCCAGGCGGGAGCGGTACCGAACTCTCTGTCACCGATAGCAGCCAATACGGTGTGATGACGAAAACAAATATGCTCGCTTGAGTTCCGGGATGCTGTTCAATACTGCTCAGATTCGAGAAGTTAATGATGGCCTACTCGCGCTCTTTGAGCAGGGGCTTCTCGTGCAAAACCGCAGACAGCAGCGAGTTGTTGACCTCGATATGGCCGTTGTAGCTGATCAGCCCCAGCTTTCGAAACTTGTTCATGAAATGGCTGACCCGGGATCGGGTGGTGCCGACCATCTCGGCCAGCGTTTCCTGGCTGATATTCGGGCTGATGCGCTGCGGCTCGCCGTCCTTGCCGAAATTCGCGAGCAGCAGAAGCAGCCGGGCAAGCCGCCGCTCGCTCGAATTGAATAGCTGGTCGATCAGGTCCTCCTCGATCCGGCTGTTTCGGGTCAGCAGATAGGACATGAACAGCTCGGAGAATTTGGGCTCGTCATGAAGCGCCGATATCATCGCGGTCTTGGTGATCGAGGTGATCACGCAATCTTCCATGGCCGTTGTCGTCGATATGCGCAGTCTGTGGCCGTTCATGCAGCCTTCGCCGAAGAAATGTCCGGGCTCAAGGATCGCGACGACGGCTTCCTTGCCCTGTTCGGACAAGACAGTGAGCTTGACCTTGCCCTTTTGAATGTAGAAGACAGTCTCCGCGACGTCGCCCTGTTCGAAAATTTTCTGGTTCTTGTGAAGTTCGAGAATCGCTTTCCCGTCGCCGACTTTGGCGAGAAAGACCTTCGCGTCAAACACGTCCTTGGGCGGTTTACTCATAACAAAGGCCTCCTTTGGCCCAAACGACGGCCGTCAAATCGCAGGCTGCCCCAGCGGCTGCGCCTCCCGGCTTGCAATAATTATAAGGAACACGTCTGTCGCGTCAGCCGTCCAAGGTATGGCTTTCGAGCCATTTTTTATTCCTGAAGAGTCTGCGAAGCGAGAGTGCAATTTGCCGGTGCTGATTGCGTTCGGCCCCCGGCCGGAACGTCCGGGCGTATCGTAACACTTTGCGCCGCATTTCGATAAAGTAGGCCATCTCTCGGCGGGTGTCGGTTTCGGGCTTCGCCCGTCGGTTAGCAGACGGCATGACGCCCCCTTTCGGTCAGGCGGGAGCTTTGCTCTCGTCACCGATAGCTGCCGAGTGCGGTGCGGTGATAATGAATTATGGCCCGGTTTTGTGCTGAATCCGTGGTCAATTTTGCTCACATTTGGGAATAGAAAGCGGCCTCAGCGCGGGGGTGGACTGATGCCGCGAGTTCATCGGATGCCGGTCGAATAGATGGGCGCCGCACACCAGGTCGCCTCATCACCAAGCCGCCACCGCAACATCGGTTGCAGGGAATTCAGACCGGCGCGACCAGCGACGTCATGGGGACATCCAGTGCATAGACAAAGCCGGTCGGGTCGTAGGCCAGCTTGACCTGGCCTTTCAATTGTTGGCCGAGAGATCCGATCAAGCGCGTCCCGAAGCTTTGCCGGGAAGGCGCGGATACCGGGGGTCCCCCTTTTTCGGACCACGTCATTTGCAGCCTTTGCTTTCCCTCGTCGACGCTCCACGCGATGTCGATGCTACCCCCTGGCACCGATAACGCGCCGAATTTCGTCGTGTTGGTGCAAAGCTCATTGAGTGTCATTGCCAGCGCGATCACCGCGCCCGATGTAATTTTGATGTCAGGCCCCGAAATCCTGAAATCGGCCTCCGCCTTCGCCGTCGTATGGTTCGGTCGCGCCTCGAATCATGGTTGCGAGGTCCGCGTTGGCCCATCGGGCCTGCAAAAGCAGATCGTGCGCCCGACCGAGCGCGATCAGGCGTCCTTCAATGGCGTGTTGGCCGTGCTCGATGCTTGTCGCCGTCCGCAGGCTTTGAGACGCGATGGCGCTGACGGTTGCGAGGGTATTTTTGATCCGGTGGTGCAGTTCTTCCAGGATGAGTTTCTGCAATTTATCGGCAGCTTCACGTTCCTTGGCGTCAATGCCCGCTTGCTCCAATAAAACTTCCGCGTCGATGCCCGCTTGTTCAAGCAACAAGCGGAGACTGTCGTTTTCCGCCGTCAGCAATTCATTGGCGGCCTGACCGTTCGACGTTCGCGGCGTGCGATGGCCTTGAGCTTCAATGGGGACCGCCAAGGCTATTCGAAAGGAGACATCGGCGGGCGCGAGCTTGAGTGCGCCTTCACCGATCATTTCCTGGATCTCCGCGATCATCTGCTTCACTTCGAGCGGCTTTCCAAAGAAGCGGCTGTCGGTGGGCCTCTCGCTGTCAGTCGGCGTCAATTTCCCGGAAACAAGGATGATCTTGATCGATGGCCACCGTTCGTGAACGGCATGCGCCAGTTTCATGCCATCCATGCTTCCCGGCATCTGAATATCCGTGAACAAGAGATCGACGTCCGAGCGGGATTCAATGATGGCGAGGGCTTCATCGGCATTCACGGCTTCTATCGCGGTGAAGCCTGCGTCTTCGACGATATCCACCGCACGCATGCGCAGCAGCATCTCGTCTTCGACAACGAGAACTTTGGCGGAGCCCGGGGTGGGAGGCGAAACCATGGAGGGCCGGGCGCTTTCCTGGCGAGCTAAATGTCAGTTCGTGCCGCCGTTCGCTCATGGCATCAAACACGCAATCAGGCCCGCCAAACCGAATGTGCGCGGCCCTTGTAACACAACGATGAAGGTGGCACCGGCCGGCAGCCAATCTAAATGTGAGCAATTTTGCTCACCTTAGCGGGTCGGCCGTCTGGCGCGAAAAGCCATGCAAGCGTATTCATCGAGATTCAAACCAGACGTAGGCAGTCGGCGCCGCCTAACCCGCCTGTAT
>CAVVLH010000086.1:0-18057 GCA_963748805.1 uncultured Alphaproteobacteria bacterium
GAGAAGCTGCCGTCCTTTTCCGGCGCGCGGCCGAAATGGCCGTAGGACGCGGTCTTGCGATAGATCGGACGGTTGAGCTTCAAGGTGCGGCGAATGTTGGTCGGCGTCAGGCGGAACATTTCCGGCAACACCTTTTCCAGCTTCTTCTCATCGACCTTGCCGGTGCCGTGGGTATCGACCAGGAGCGACATCGGATCAGCAACGCCGATCGCATAGGCGACCTGGATGGTGCAGCGCTCGGCCAGACCGGCCGCGACCACGTTCTTGGCGAGATAGCGCGCCGCATAAGCGGCCGAGCGATCGACCTTGGTCGGGTCTTTTCCGGAGAAGGCGCCGCCGCCATGCGGGGCATAACCGCCATAGGTATCGACGATGATCTTGCGCCCGGTGAGGCCGCAATCGCCGTCGGGACCGCCGACCACGAAATTGCCGGTGGGATTGACCAGGAAGTCGGACGATTTCGCCGGCATCCAGCCCTTCGGCAGCGCCAATTCCACCGCGGTCGAGATCATGTCCTTGATCAGGCCGGGCGAATACTTCTTGTTGTTGCGGCTCTTTTCGTTGTGCTGGGTCGAGACCACGACCTTGGTGCAGCCAACCGGCTTGCCGTCGACATATTTCACCGTGACCTGGCTCTTGGCGTCGGGCTGCAAATCGGCAAGCGAGCCGTTGCGGCGCTTCTCCGACAGAACCTTCAGAATGCGGTGCGCGAAGAAAATCGGCGCCGGCATGAACGAGCCCTTCTGATAGACCTCGCTCTCGGTGCAGGCGTAACCGAACATCATGCCCTGGTCGCCCGCGCCCTCTTCCTCGCCGCTCTTCTTTTTCTTGGCATCGACGCCCATCGCGATGTCGGGCGACTGGCCGTGCAGCAGCACCTCGATGTCGGCGCCGTGATAGGAGAAGCCGTTCTGGTCGTAGCCGATATCCTTGACCACATCGCGCGCGATCTGGCTGATCAGTTCGCGATCGACGACGGAGACGCCGTGGATGTCGCGGAACAGCTGGCCGCGGCCTTCGCCTGCGATCACGATCTTGTTGGTCGTGCACAGCGTCTCGCAGCCGAGCCGGGTGTTGATCAGGCTGTCATCGGCGATGCCGAGCTTGACGTCCTTCTCGATGAAGGCGTCAAGGATCGCATCCGAGATCTGGTCGGAGACCTTGTCCGGATGACCTTCGGAAACCGACTCTGAAGTGAACAGGTAAGACGCGCGCATCAAGGTAGCCCCATTTTTCCGCCTGATGTCGGCGGGTGTTTTCAAATGTGTCCTGAGTGGTCAATCTCGACGCCGCGAGATGACGTAGGATTCGTCGTAAAACCAGAGTCCGTTATGCTTGCGCAGAACATCTCTGACGGCATCGAGATAACGGCCACTCTGGGTCATTTCCGTCAACCGGTCGTCTTCAATCTGTGCGACATACACCGCCGCATTCCAGGCTGCAAAGGCCGTGGAGGTTCCGATCGAGCCGGTGACCTCGTTGGGCAGCGCCTCCATATCATAACGGAAGATCGAGCGGTTATCGGCGTAAGCATTAAAATTGAGGTCGCGCCCGGCCGATCCCAGCTCGTATTTTACCGTGCGCAATAGCTCATGACGGCTCACCGCGAAAGGATTTTCTCCCGGCCATACCGCCTGGATAATTTCCAGGCCGGGATCCTCGCCATGGGAGTGGATTCCGATCAGCCGGCCCCCGGCCCTTAAAGCCCGCCCCAGTGGTGCAATAATGCGTCTGGCACGGAAATTAACGCTGGATTTGGCCCGATAGGGCTGGGAGGCGATGATCAGGTCGAAATTGGCCTCGGTCCGGCCGGCCCGCGGGATGATCGAATCGAGCAAAAACCGGTGGTCTTCCCGGTAAAGCACCAGCGCGACCGGCCGTTCATAGATCGGCATGCCCGAGCGCGGGGAGACGCTGGCCCGCCAGTTCTGCTCCAGAAACGGCCCTAATTCGGCGATTTGGGCCTCAAAATCGCCGGAAGCGGCCCCTCGCAAGGGAACTTCGTGCCAGATCATGCCGCTGGCTGCCGCGGGCGAGGCCGGCGTCAGCCAGGGCGCCTCGGCATAATACATGTTGGTCAGGACAAAGACCGTGGACGGGTGCTCGAACAGCCGGTCCGGCACCTTGTCCAGCGTCAGGCGGACGTCCTCGACGCTGAGCTCCTTGCCCGCGATATAGAACGGCATATGGGGAAAACGCGAGTGCATGGAGCGCATCACCCGCGCCAGCACGGTGCCATCGCCGCAGCCGGCATCGAACACCCGAAGCGCCGGCGGCCGGGGATGGATCGCCGACAATTCCAGCGCGACCCGCTCCGCGATCACCCGCTTCTCGCTACAGGTATGGACGAACAGCAGGTATTTCTGCCGGTTCTCGAAAAAACGGAAGTTGCCGCGGGGGTCGCGCCGCTCGGGCGCGACGTCAAGCGGGCGCGGCGGCGGCATTCCGCCGGGCATCGCGGCCGCCATAAAAGCCTGGATGCGCTCCAGCGTATCGATGGTGATCCGCTTGCCCTCTCGCAGACGATGCACAAGCTTGCCGTCATTGACGGCGCGCCGGCCGAACGTCGATTCCGCCATATCGGCGTTGCGGCAGAACTCCGATATCTGGGCGAGGATCTCTTCGTTTTTCATCGAAAGGCGTTTGAGCCGGAACTTGGGACAGCCGGGTGGGCAGCCCGGGATGACGTGGATGTCCTAACACCTTCTGCCCACCTGAGGTAACCCCAGTGCAAGGCTGGATCCCCTGATGCCTCGAACCGTGGACTCTAGCCACGCATTCCCGTTCCCGCAGCTCGGATCGAGGTCATCAAGCCAGGCGTCGTGCGAAAAATGATCATCTGATTTGCCCGACGGGCAAATCAGATTGAATGCTGCAAGGGTGGTGTCCCGCTCGCTCAGCCCGCGAAACCAGTCATGAGGAAGCGTGCCCACGACGGGCTATCGTTCTGCGTTGCCCTGGCCGCCGCCGCGATATGATCGTATTGAACGGCAACGCTCTCGACCGTGGCATTCTCCGCATCGAAATCGATAATCGAATATCGGGCGAAAGGGCTTCCCGTCTCCGAGACGTGGCTGGGCGACGTCGTATCGACGTAGGCAGGCTGCCCCACGCTGCCGGGATTTACAAAGATCTTGCCGTCGATCCGAACATGGCGAGAGATGTGACTGTGCGCGCACAGGATGATCCTGGCGCGAACCGAACGGGTTCGGCCACGAATGTCGTCGTCAGACGCTTGTACGAGCCGGCCATGATCGACGTTTTCGAGCAGATAGGCGTTGTCGTCGTCTGGACGACCGTGAAAAGCGACGATGTCGCCGTCGAGTTCAAGCGAGGGGGGTAGCGATTTCAGCCACTCCAGGCCGGTTCGTCCGAGAGCCGAAAAGGCGTATGCGTCGCCGTGATACTGGTTCTCTGGCGGGCAATCGGTAACCCATCGATCATGATTGCCGCGGAGCGTCGGCCATCCCACCGTCATCAGCAGGTCAGCGGTTTCCCTTGGCCACAGCGGACCTGAAACGCAATCTCCCAGATTGACGACGCGGTCGACCGCGCGCTCGCGGAGATCGGCAACGACCCGCTCGAGTGCGAGAACATTGCCATGGATGTCGGCAATCACCCCAAGGCGCATGACTACTTGACGCTTTCGACCTGAAACAGCCCTTCGGCACTCATTGCCGAGTCGTAGCGCGCCGATGGATCGGACGTGAGCCAAGCCAGTATCTTGGGCAGCCATTCGTCCGATATTGTGTAGCGCAATCCTTCGCCGGTCTTGCGGTTCTTGATGACGATAACGGCCATCAGGCCATCGGGTGCCTTTTCCGGCGAAATCTGCAACGTCCCCTGACCCGGGCTCGCCTGCGTGGCGATCATGACGCCGTCGGCAATGCACGGACAGGGCGGCTTGGCGCCATTGTAGTAGGTCACCGTCAAGCCGCGCGGCTCCGCATGAAGCTTCTCTTTGGCGTCGAGGCCAATACGAATTCCGACAGGAATAAAGGGTCCGAACGCGCCGTGGACGCGGGCGCCCAGCGCGATCCATTCGTCCTTTGTCTCGGCACGCGCGCCCGACGCGACACCCATAACCACCACCGCTAAAATAAGACGAACGGTCCACATGCTCATACGATATCTTTTCTGCTTTCTTGAAAGAAGCCCAAATTCCAAACAAGGAAATTTTTCGAAGCGGCCACTGCATCCGCAGAACAGGCCGCCAACGCCGCGACGCTTTCGACCCTAAGCATTCAAAACGCACCCGCGACCGTCAGCCGGATCGACAACGGCTCGATCGGGTGCAGCACATAGTCCATGACGCCGTTCTGACAGACGGCGGCAGGCGCGATCTGCGTCGGAAAGCAAAGATTATAGAGACTGTCGCTCTTGATCAGCGAGCCATAGGCATAGGTGATCTGGTTGGCTTGAGTATTGAAAAGGTTCAGCGCATCGAGCTGGATGCGCCATCCGTTGTCGAAACGATAGCCGATGCGCGCGTTGAAGATGCTGGTCGGCGGCGAGCGGAAGGCATTGTCCTCGGTCAACGGGCTGGTGCCGAGATAGCGCCAGCGCAGCGTTCCGAACAGTCCGGTCTTTTCGCCGAGCGTGATCCCGGCAGACGCCACCATCGCCGGCGCATTGGGAATGTAGTTGCCCGGCGCGTTGCCGATCTGCGCCTGCGGAAACCCGGCAAGCGAGGCATAGATCGCCGCCTGATCGCTGTCGAAGCCGACAAAACGGGCATGGGTCATGGCAAGATCGGCGTCGAGATCAATCCAGGACATCGGGCGATAGCGGTTGGTCCACTCGATGCCGTAGCGCCGGCTAGGTCTGCTTGCAGATGTGTCGCCCGCATCGCCGTTGAAGATGATCTCCGAATCCTGATCGAGCGCGAACAGGCTGAGCGAGGAATCAAGGCCCGGAAGAATCTTCGTCCGCACACCGGTCTCAATGCCCTTGGTGCGAACCAGAAGCGGCGATGCGGAAACCTTGGTCGAGGGATCGGTCGGCTCCTCGGTGATGGTGGCGCCGCGGGCATCGTTGCTGTGCATGCCATAGCCCGCGCCAACAAAGAACTCGGTCTTGTTGAATGGCCCGAGCACCATGGTGAACTTCGGACTGCCGATCGCCGCGCTCGCATTGCCGGAGTTGTTGCCGTCAAAAATCGAATAGACATGGGCCTGGTAGTAGTCGCCGCGCAGGCCTACCGTCGTCTTCAGCCAGTCGCTCCATTTCACGGTGCTTTGCGCATACACGCCGATGCTGCCCTCGCCGACGTCGTCGCTTCGGACATTGCCGAGAAAGCCGCGCTGAAACGTATCGCTCAGCGCCAGGCTGATATCGTCGTAGCGCGTCTGAGCTCCGATAGTGGTTTGCATCGCCAAACCGGCAAACGAACCGTCGAACGTACGTGAGGCGTTGCTGCCCACCATGACGCGATCGTCATGCTGATGAAATTGATCGCCAAGCACGGGATTGGTCAGCAAGTAGGTGAAGTCGTTGAAAAGATCGAGCTGGCTTTTGACGACGTAAGCGCTGGCCTTCCACGACCCGATATCATCGGTCTCGGCCATGCGCGCCGACAACGCGAAGCGGTTGGTGTTGCCGCCATCGCTCGGGTCTTCCGAGCCGAACAGTCCGATCTGGCCGGAGGTGATGGCACGCTGCGGCACCTGATCGGTCGAATTCCACGTGTTGGAATAGGCCATGCCGGTGATGGAAAGACCATCGGTCGCCGTGCCCTGCGTATAACGGACCATGCCGTTATACTTGCGCATGTCGTCCGGGTTGGCCCAAGGGCCGTTATAGGTCGCGATCTCCGCCGCGACCAGCACATTGCCGTTGCCGGCCTTGACGGAATCCATGCCGAAGAAGCGTTCATAGCCGAAGCTGCCGGCGGTGATCTCGGCAATGGCTTTCGGCACGCTGTCGATCAGGCCGATATGAAGATTACCGGCGGAGGCGAAGTCGCCCTCGTCGGCGAAGTAAGGCCCCTTGCGGATGTCGAGCGAATTGACGGTTTCGGGCATCAACCAGTTGAGGTCGGCATAACCTTGACCATGCGCATGTGTGCGCATGTTGATCGGCACGTCGTCGACCCAGATCGCCATGTCGGTGCCGTGGTCGAGGTTGTAGCCCCGCAGGAAATATTGATTGGCTTTGCCCTCGCCCGAATGCTGGGTCACGATCAGGCCGGGCGTGGCTTCGAGAATCTCGCCGGGACGCGTGACGGGTCTGGCGTTCAATTCTTCACCCGTGGCCAGGGTCTGGCTTGCGGTCTGCGCCTCGCCGGCTGGCCCGGAGCCGATGTTCGGCGCTCCCGAGGGTTTGACGGCGGCCGTCGCCGGACGATTTACCGCCGCGCGGACGGGCGGCTTACGTTTCGGAGGGAGTCGTGACGGTGAACGGGGAGCCGATACCCTGACCGGCGGCAAGGTTTGCAGCGCCGGGGCCTCGGTTGTTTGACCGGCTGCGGGGGCCGTGTTTGGCAATGCCTGCGCGATCGCTTCGTGATGGATGATGGAAGCGGCCAACAAGCCAAGTCCACATCGGCGCGACAGCCCCTTCAACTTTAGCCCCCGTCACGAAACTTGGGCGCGCGACGGCGCTTTCGCGAGGCAATTCAGCCTCGCGAATGCTCGTTACTTCGCTAACCCGCCTGTCGAATGCTAAAAGATTAGGGAACCAGAAGTATGATGTCAATTCAGAAACATCATACTCGATTTGCCGGGAGAGAAGCGACATGCAGCGCCTGACGATCACGATCGACGACGACCTCATTGCCGAGGTGGACGAATTCATCGAACAGCGCGGCTATGCGAATCGCTCGGAAGCGTTTCGCGATCTGGTGCGGAGCGGCCTCGAACACGCCGGTGATCACACGATCGGTAATCGCCAATGTATCGCGACGTTGAGTTACATCTACGATCACGCCGCTCGTGAGTTGCCGAAGCGGCTGACCAAGGATTTCCACGATCACCACGATCTCGCACAGACGACGCTTCACGTGCACATCGACCACGATTCCTGTCTCGAGGTCACCGTCCTGAGGGGACGTGGTGCCGAGGTCAAAACGTTCGCCGATCACGTGATCGCCGAGCGCGGGGTGCGCCACGGTCATGTCGTGATTTTGCCGATCGAGCCCAGCTCCGTCCATCATCATACGCACGGCGCCAAACACGTGAAAAAGTGATCGGTCGCCGCCGAGGTCAGGACATGCAAACCCACTGCGTTCCGGTCATGCCGATTGCGTGAGCGGCGCCCCGAGCCAGATCAAGCGTAACGCCGCGCGTAAAAGGGCCGCGGTCATTGATTGTCACCGTCACGGATCTCCCGTTTGCAGGATTGGTAACCGCCACCTGCGACCCGAAAGGAAGCGTGCGATGCGCGGCGGTCAAGCCACCTGCATTGAAGCCTTGACCACTCGCCGTTCGGCGCCCCGAACTATAGTAGGTCGCGACCACACTTTGTCCCGCACAGGATCCTTGCGGCCGGGAGTGCGAGAAGAACCAGGCAAAGCCCCGACTATAAGCCGGCGCGGACGACACCATCAGTGACGCGGCAACCAACGCAGCGCTGAAAAAAATGGGGCGCATCGATCTCTCCAACTAAAATGACCAAGAACAACTAGCTCGCGTCCGCCGCAAACGCGAAGACGCAGAGCACGACGGTCGAGATCACGAGCAACGGGATGAAGCCTGTAAACATGCCGGTTTCGTGGAGGAAACCCAGGGTTCCGGCAACCGGAACCTCCTATTAAGACTACCGGCGGGTCCCGGTTAACCTTCTCCGAGAAGACCGCGCACCCCTGCTATTTACCCGACCGCTGAAAAACAGCGCCGTCGCCCTGTTGATGACTTGCCGATGACGGCTGTCGCGCCGAAACAATGGCCTGAACCCATTTCCGGACTCACGTAACGCACGCAGTTGAGTTAAATGGTATGCGTTGGCACGCGGACGAAGAAGGGATCAACATGCGAAGCCGGGCGGCAATCTCTGCGGCGATGATCGGCCTCATCATCTCGATGACGGCGGCGCAAGCCTCGGAAGTCTGGGTGCAGCAAGCACGCGGCCGGATTTCGGGCGGCCCCACGGTTGCCGAAGAAAACAAGCCCGCGAATTCCGCGCCGGAGGGGTCGGCCACCAATGCTGCGGCGGGCAGCCCCGCGACACCTGCCACCTGCAGCCAGGCCAACGCCTCCTCGCCCGCCTGCTACAGCGCGACGCAGCAGACCCGGGGCAAATAGCTAAACCACGCAGCGAACGGCCCGAGAGTGGGCGCGTCGCCCGAACGCGATGCTGCCTTAGGCACGTGATGCTGCCTCAGGCACGCACCGCAAAACTTCAATACTTGGCGATGACGGCCGTGCTTTGCAGCTTGGCTGCCGCGACCACTTCAGGCGGCACGGCCTTCTGGTGCTTTTCAAGTTCAAGCATGAAGGCGTCGCCCGCCGCGCGATCCTTGAATTCCCACAGCTTGTTTTTCACGCCCTCGAAGATCAGCGAATAAACCGCAAGCTGAATGCCTTCGCGCACCGCAAGCGTCGGCGGCGTGTTCTTGGTAAAGCCGATATCGGCCTGGAGCAGCTTGTCGACCGCGGCGAACAGGAAACCGGTGCCGGAGACGTTGATCGAATAGACGGTCTTGGTCGTCGTCACCGAGGCGAGCACCCGCCCCGACTGCACGCTGACGGCGCGCAGCGCCACCGTGACGATGTCCTGCCGATACTGCACGTTCGGGCCGACGCCGAGATAGACCGCGCCGACACCGCCGGTGGTCTCGTTGGTGTCGTAGCCGATCACCCCGCCGTCGAGAATGATGCCGGCGAAGCGAAGCGGCGGCAGGCTCTGCGCCTTTTCGCCATCGATCGCGGTCCGCGTGTTCTGGATGATCTGCCGTTCCTGCAACAGCGGCTGGAGATCGGCGCGCTCGGCGACATCGAACCATGCGCCGCCGCCGGCTTTCACCGCGACGTCGGTCAGGATCGCCGCACCGCCCTGCGTGAGCGCGCGCGAGAATTCGGCGAAGTTGTCGTTGGATTTGTTCTGACCGGTCAGGTCGGGAAAGTTATAGACGGAGACGTCGAGCTTGCGCTTGGGCGGCGGCAAGGCGTCGAGGACAAGACCGGTCTTGGTCGCCGGCACCAGCGTGGCGGCTTCATCCATCGGGTCCCTGGCCGTACCGGCCAAGGGAGTGAACATGCACCCTCCGACCGACAGCACGAGCAGCGACAGGCACGCCAGTCTGGCAACACGCAACACCAATTTATCCCCCACCCCGATCAACGAAACGCAGTCCCGACCTGTTATCAGCGCTGTATGACAGTCATCCCAGCGAGCGCTAATCGTCCAAGGCAAGCGCGCTAGAATTTGCCTGACGGCGCACCAAGGGGGTTCGCATTCAAGTTCTGTCGAAAAGAAGCATTCGCGCCGCCGGCCGAGCCACCGTTGCCGCTGCTTCCGCTCGTTCCACTGCTTCCGCCGGTTCCGGTATTTCCGCCCGTGCCGGTATTGATCGGTGGAAAGTTGATCGTCGGCCCGTTGTTGCCGGAATTGACGCCTTCGCCTTGCGCTTGCGCGGTCGACAGCAGGAAGGTGCCGTTGGAGGGATTGCCGCCAAGCGCCGGGCTGATCGGATGATAGACCTGCTCCGTCGCCAACACCGGCGTCAAGAGGACCAAAGCCGATCATGCCGACCAGACACGCGATCCGGAATCCCATTTTATTCATAGCCCCTCGCCCCCTCTTCAACATCGCTCAACCGATCACTTACGATCCATCACCTGACGACCAACACGTTGCCCACGCGAAAGATCTGCGCCGGCGGCGCGCCCTTCGGCTGAAAGAAATCCAGCGAGCCGTTCGACTGCCGCCCGATCAGCAGATCCACCGGCGGCGTGCCGGGCGGCTGGAGCACATCGACCGTGAGTCCCTTCACGCCAAGCAGATACAGGTTGGAGAACAGGCCCTGCCCTTTTTGCATCACTGCGACGTTGTCATGCGCGCCACTGATAATGCCGACATTGGAAAAATTGCCGGAACCGGACTGGTTCTGGACCACGACGTTGTTCTTGCCCATCTCCAGCGTGCCGGCGAAGTTCCCGCCTGTTGCAGCCACGGTGGTTTCGGGCGTGGGCTGGGTGACGCCGCCACGCGGCGGCGCGGGCGCGAAAAACGCCGGCGACGGCGCGCTCACCGGGGACGAGATCAGGGACCGGCCGACGAACGAACCTTTGCCGGCCTGCGTGACGAAGGCACTTTCCGCAAAAGCAGGCTGGGCAGCTATCGCCGCGACAGCCGCGGTGAACGCGACGGCGCCGAAACGATTGCTCAAGGTGAAACACATGAGACACTCCCGGAATTTGAATCGAGCACCAATTTGGCCTGGAAGTGATCCGCATCGGATGCACCCAGGAGCGTCGTCGAAAGAACTTCTTCCCGGTTGGCTTCCAGGTTGAAGTTGCCGCTTTGCGTGTTGAGGCTGGTGCCACCAGCACTGATCTTCCTGATATCGAACCGGTAGCGTCCGTTCACGTCTTCGCGGCTCGTCGCAACGGCTTCGATACGGATGGCCTCGCCATCCGCCGTGACCCGAATACGACACCCGATCGCCATGACCCGTTCGACCTTCGCAGGCGTCGCACCAGCCTGCGCACAAGAAACAACAAAACCCAAAGCCGCCGTGAAGAGACCTTTGAGCAAAACCGTGCGTACGTCCGGCATCGGCGCCTCTCAAAGGAAAAAAGCGGCGGGAGACGATCCCGCCGCTCCTGACGTCACTTAGTGCTGCGTAACCACTGCCGTGTTGTGCGATCCGAACTGCGCCGTCACCGAGGTGTTGGTGACACCGACGCTCGCGGTCTGCGTCGTCGTTGCGCTGTTGTTGTTGCCGACCTGCAACGTGGATTGCAGGTTGGCGCCGATCATCGCCTGAAGGCCGGTGTCGTTCTGATTGACCTTGGCCTTGTTGCTGTTGCCGATCTGGGCGATCAGCGAACCGTTGAGGCCGGAGTTCAGCGGGTCCGCGATGCTCTGCTTGGTGGTCGCCTTGTTGTTGTCGCCGATCTGGAAGGTCTGCGAAGCGTTGATTCCCTCGCCGTTGCCGGTCGTCTTCTGCTTGGTCTTGGCAGCGTTATCGACGCCATCCTGCACGGTGGCCTGCAGGTTGTTGCCGTTGACCTGCTTGGTGGTCGCGGTGTTGTCGAGACCGAACTGGGCGGTCAGCGAGGCGTTGGTGGCCTGATCGCTTTTGTCGCCCGAGGTCGAGCCCTTCTGCTTGGTGGTCGCGGTGTTGCCGGTACCGACCTGGAGCGTGGCGGAGTCGTTCAGGACGCCGCTCGTGGCGGTGGACTTGTTGCCGGCACCGTTCGAGGTCTGATCGGTGTTGGCAGTGTTGTCGCGGCCGAACTGCAGCGAGACCTGGTTGTTGTCGCCGCCTTGACCTGGCTTCTTGCCGCTGCTCGCACCCGAGGAGCTCTGGGATACGTTCGCCGCGTTGTCGGTGCCGACCTGAAGGATGGCGGAATCGTTGATGCCGCCATTGGTGCCGGTCAGCTGACCGGTGACCGCGGCGTTGCCGTTGTTCTTGTTGCCGGTGCCGAACTGGAGCGTGGTCTGGAAGTTGTTGCCGCCAGCCTGGCCGGCCTGCGAATTGTTGCCGTTGCCGAACTGTCCGGTGAACGAACCGTTCTTGTTGGCGGTGTCGTTGGTCTGCAAGGTCAGGGCGGTGTTGCTATTGCCAACCTGAAGCGTGGACTGGCCGTTGTTGCCACCGATCTGGCCGGCTTGCGAGGAGTTGTTGTTGCCGAACTCGGCGGTGGAGGACTTGTTGGCGCCGTTTCCGTCGTTCTGCTGGGCCGTGACGGAGGAGTTCTTCTTGCCCACTTGAACGGTGGCCTGGCCGTTGTTGCCGCTGAACTGACCGACCTTCGCGGTGTTCTTGCTACCGGCCTGAAGGATGAATGACTCGTTGCTGGCGGCAGAAGCCAGCGACGTCGTGGCCAGAAGGATGGCCAGCGCCGTGAGATGTCTCATGACAGTTCCCTGTTTTTCCAAATTGGGGTCAGCGACGATCGCTGCCCTCGGCCGAGCCGTTAACACGCTGTTAACGCCGACCACAATGGGCGGAGGAAAATTTCATATAACCGTTACAATCGATAACGGGAAAGCCCTGCAAATCGTGGACTTCCCGGCTTTCTCGCATCAAAGATTTTTTTGCCGTGCAATAAATCGCAACCACGGATTTGGACCAGAAAATCGACGCGCGCTGATCCTCGCACAGCGTTTCGATTTGCAATTTTTCTGTCACGTTCAGCCATTAAAGCTGCAATCGTCGTCGGATTTTTATCCGCCGACATATGTGTCGACGCTTTTCGCGTTGTAGACTGCGTTTCGATTCCGGTTAAGGAATCGGGTCGCGGCTGCGGATGCATATGACGACAATCGAAGAACTGGTCGAAGCGAACGCCATCTCGCGAATTCAGCTCGAGATGCATCCGCGCGACCAGGAGCTGCGATTGCTTTATGGCACGCCGGATTTCATCGCCTGGCTCGGCGATCTGGCGAAAGGCGCTGGCCCGGAACGGAGGCTCGGAGAAGCTACAGTAGCCGAACAGGTCGACGACCTCTTCAATACATTCCTGAGCGGCCGGCCTCTGGTTTACATGAAGCAGTTCAGGTCGATCCGCGCGGAGAAGAATGCGGTCTGGGAATTGAAGACGCCGGATGTCCGGATCTTCGGCTGGTTCTTGCAGAAGGACTGCTTCGTCGGCGTGTTCGGAAACTGGGCCGACGTGATCAAGGATCACGATCTCTACCGCGGATACCGGATTGCGATCCGGCGGCTGCGTCGAGAACTGGGTGTGGATGAAACGTTGTGTGTGCAGGGGGTGACGCCGGGTGACGTACTTTCACTTTGATATCGGCGAACGTGCGCGCCATGCCGGCCGTTTCATCGGACGCGTACGGCGCGAGCTGTTGCGGGCGCTTTCGGAGCGCAAGCGCGAGGCCGGCTTTACCCAGCAGGGCCTGGCGCGAAAGCTCGACACCGAGCGCGCGCTGATCAACCGGCAGCTGTCGGGGGAGACCAACCTCACCTTGCGATCGCTGGCGGATCTCGCCTGGGCGATGGACATGGAAATCTCCTTCGAATTGAAAAAACCTGCCGCCAGGGCCGGCCAAAACCAGCCGGCGACGACGTCGACCGTCGGATATGGCGAGATCAAATACATCAACGGCGCCGCCAAGCGGGTTTCGATGCCCGTCGCCCTTTCGAATTCCGAGCTCGGGCAGCGGAAAAAATCCGCATGATGGAACGATACGGCTATTCGATCTTCTGCGACGACATTCGCAACGAGCCCGGCGGCAAGCTGTCCTTCGTCGGCTGTTACAATGCGGTGATGTTCACCGCGCCCGCTTTTCCGCTGGTGCTGCCGAAATTCTGTATCCACTTCCACGTCTTCTCGCCGGCAACCCAGCCTTACGAGTCCGTGCTGTCGCGATGTTATGTGCCCGGCCGCTCCGATCCGATCGCCGAAGAGGCGATTGAAGTGCCGAGGCTTCAGGACCAGATCAATTTGCTGGCGAGCCTGCCGAAAAACGGCGGCGCCCCGCCCTGCATCGTCGTCGCCGCAAGTCTGGTCTTCACGCCGCTCGAGATTCCCGAACCCGGAGTCATCCAGGTGCGGGCGCTGATCAATGGCGGCCCGGGCGAACTCCATGTCGGCTCGCTGACGGTGACGCCGGCGCAAGCTTAGGAATTTTTAGTGACGTTGCGTCACCGTGGCCTGATTGCCGCTGCCATGCTGCATGATCGAAGACGCATTGCCAGCTCCGGCCTGGGAGACGGCGGCAACATTGTCGCTGCCGACCTGAAGCACCAGAGAAGTGTTGGTCGCCGCAGCGCTCGCGTTCGAAGCCGGCGAATTAATCGCCTTCGGCTGCACCGGAAGGGCGAGCAGCGCCGCCGACAGCATCGTCTTCGCTGAGTTGGCCGAGGATTGTTCGGCGACGGCGGCTTTGCTGGTCAATTGCGCGATGAAGGCTTCGTTGGCCGACGCCGGACAGGCGGCCAATGTCAGCCATGTGACTGTCAGTAGTGTGACAGCTCCCGTGACGAGGCGCATGCGAACTTCCTCCATCGATATCAGATGAATAGGAAGTTCGCCTTAAGAATGGGTAACGACGGCGCCATCGGCCTGCCGATAACAGATCGTCTCGATCTGTCGATATGATGGCCCGCGCCGCTAACTTCCCCCAGACTTCCTCCGCCACTTCGACGGCGAGGCGAAGTTTTGCCCATTGCTCTTCCTCGGTCAGGATGTTGCCTTCCTCGGTCGAGGCAAAGCCGCATTGCGGCGACAGCGCGAGCTGGTCGAGCGAAACAAATTTGGAAGCCTCTTCAAGCCGCCGCTTGATATCGTCCTTGCTCTCCAGCGCACCGCTTTTGGAGGTGATGACGCCGACCACCACGACCTTGTTGCCTTTGGGCAGATAGCGCAACGGCTCGAAGCCGCCGGCGCGCTCGGAATCGTATTCGAGGAAATAGCCGTCGTAATGGGTGCCCGCCAGCAGCGTCTCGGCCACAGGCTCGTAGCCGCCGGATGAAATCCAGGTCGAGCGGAAATTGCCGCGACAGACATGCGTGGTGACGGTCATGTCGGCGGGGCGCTCGGCCAGCGCGTAGTTGATCACCCGGGCATAGATCTGCTGAAGGCCGTCGAGATCGTCGCCGCGTTCGCGCGCCTTTTTCAATTCATCCTGCGAACAGAGATAGGCCCAGACCGTGTCGTCGAACTGAAGATAGCGGCAGCCGGCGTCATAGAACGCCTTCACCGCCTTGCGATAGGTTTTGGCGAGATCCTGGAAGAAGACATCGAGCTCGGGATAGACCTCTTTCGAGATCGACTTGCGGCCGCCACGGAAGTGCAGCACCGCCGGCGACGGGATCGTCATCTTCGCCACCACGTGGGCGGCGTCGCATTGCTTCTTCAGAAACTTGAAATGCGACAGCATCGGGTGGTCGTCGGGAAAGTCGAGTTGGCCTGTGACGCGCACCGCCTCGTGACGGGTCTGGACGCCCGCGAACTGGATCCCCTCCCCGGCGTCGAACATTTCGCAGCCGGTGAGCTTTGACAGAAAGTCAAAATGCCACCAGGAGCGGCGGAATTCACCGTCGGTCGCAAGCTTCAAGCCGGTCGAGGCCTGCCGGTGCACGACCTTCTCGATTTCCATGTCCTCGGCCTTGCGCAACTCGTCGGCTGAGATCTCGCCCTTCTCGAGCCTGGCGCGCGCCTCCTTGATGCGCTGCGGCCGCAGGAGGCTACCGACTTCATCGGCACGGAAAGGGGGTTTTGTTCGTTGCATGGTTGTTGTCTCCTTGCGGGGTCCGTAGCGAGCGCTTGCTCTGCTCCTCATCCTGAGGAGCGGCCGGCAGGCCGCGTCTCGAAGGATGCGATGATTGGCGCGATTATGGCCTCATGGTTCGAGACGGCGCAAGCGCCTCCTCACCATGAGGGTCTCGCGCTCGCGATGGCGCCGAACATATCCATCACGTCTTCCCCGCCACACCCAAAAAGCGTTCGAGCGCGGCGGCATCGGCCTTCAGGGCGTGGCTGGCCGCATCGTGTACGATCGCACCACGTTCCAATATCACGGCGCGGTCGGCAAGCCCCAGAATTTTCTGCGCGTTCTGCTCGACAATGATCGAACAGATACCGCCGGAACGGGTGATGGTGCCGAGCGCCCGCAACAGTTCCTCGACGATGATCGGCGCCAGCCCCTCGGTCGGCTCGTCCAAGAGCAGCACTTTCGGATTAAGCGTCAGCGCGCGGCCGACCGCCAGCATCTGCTGTTCGCCGCCGGAAAGCTGGTTGCCGAAATTGTGGCGCCGCTCCTTCAGCCGCGGAAACATCTCGTAGACCCGATTCACCGTCCAGGGCCCCTTTTGCGCCACCGCGGTCATGTTTTCTTCCACCGTCAGCGAGCGGAAGATATTGCGTTCCTGCGGCACCCAGCCGATGCCGGCACGCGCCCGCTGATCGGGCCGCATCGCCGTGATATCGCGGCCAGCCAGCACGACATTGCCGCCAAAACGGCGCGTCACCCCCACGATCGAATTGATCAGCGTGGTCTTTCCGGTGCCGTTGCGCCCGAGCAACGCCAGCACCTCGCCTTCGGCGAGGCGTAGCGTCATGTCGGACAGCACCACGGCCTCGCCGTAACCGGCGCGCAGATGTTCGACGGCAAAGAGACCAGCCATATCAGACATCTTGGGCGGCCTCGCCGAGATAGACCGCCTTGACCCTGGCGTCGCGCGCCACCTCGCCAGGGGCGCCTTCCACCAGCATGGCGCCGTTGACCAGCACCGAAATCCGGTCGGCAAAGGAAAACACCAGATCCATGTCGTGCTCGATCAAGAGCACCGTAACGTCGCGCGGCAGCTGCGCAACGGCGGCGAGAATATCATGACGCTCGCTTTCGGGAACGCCGGCGGCGGGTTCATCCAGCAAAAGCACGCGCGGCTTGGTGGCGATCGCGACCGCGATTTCGAGCAAGCGCTGCTTGCCGTAAGGCAGCGTCGCCGTCACTTCGTTCATGACATCGGTGAGACGAAAGCGCGCGAGATTTTCGGCAATCTCGGCGTTGACGTCGTCGCGCGTGCCCATCACCCGCCACCAGTCGCCGCCGCGGCCGAGCCGCTCGGAGACCGCAAGCCCAATGGTCTCGATCGGCGTCAGATCAGGATAGAGCTGGTTGATCTGGAAGGTGCGCGACAGGCCGCGCAACACGCGGCCATGCACGGTCAGGTCCGTGATGTCGTTGCCTTCCAGCAAGATCCGTCCCGAATTCGGCTTCAGCACACCGGTCAACAGATTGATCACGGTGGTCTTGCCGGCCCCGTTCGGGCCGATCAAGGCATGACGCGCGCCTTGCGCGATTTTCAGCGAGAGATCGCGCGTGACCTTGAGCCCGCCGAACTGCTTTTCCAGTCCCCTTGTTTCCAGAGCCAGCGTCATGGCGCGTCGCTCTCCGGAACAGCGACCGCGGCCTTGTTGCCTGCGAACTGCCGGACGATCAAATTCGGTACGAACAGCGCCCAACGATGCAGCCGCGCGCGGCCGACCAGGACGATCACGACCAGCACAAGCCCGATCCAGAACTGCCAGTATTGCGGCGTGATGGTGGAGAAGAATTCCTGCAACATTCGGAACACCACGGCGCCGATCAGGCCGCCATAGAGATAGCCGGTGCCGCCGATCACAAGCACCAGCATCAGGTCGGCCGAACGCTCAAAGGCAAAGACATCGAGCGAGGCCAGCTGCGTGGTCTGGGTGAACAGGGCGCCGGCGACGCCGGCATAGAAGGACGCCAGCGTATAGACCGCGATCAGGCGGCGGTTGACGGGCACGCCGACCGCCGCGGCTCGCAGCGGATTGTTCTTGATCGCCCGCAGCGACAGCCCGAACGGTGAATGCACGATTCTTCGCGCCACCAGAAACAGCACGAACAACACCGCGAGTGCGTAGAAGAAACCGACCTTGCCGAACATGTCGAAGGTGAAGAGGCCAAGCACCGGCGCCATCTCGATGCCCTGCAATCCGTCGGTGCCGCCGGTGATGTTGGAAAAACGCTCGCCGAGCGCTTCCAACAGCAGCGCGATGCCGAGCGTCACCATCAACCTTGTCAGATCGACGCCGCGGATCACGAGAAAGCTGGTCAGGAAGCCGACGATTGTGGCGCCGAGGCCCGCCACCACCAGCGCCGCTACAGGCTCGATGATAATACCATGAAGGGCAAGGAGCCCCGCGCCATAGGCGCCGACGCCGAAGAAGGCGGCATGGCCGAGCGAGACGATGCCGGCATAGCCGAGGATCAGGTCGAGCGACAACGCAAACAGCGCCAGCCGCACGATGTCGGTCATGATCAGGAAACGCGAGGGAAACAGAAACGCGCAAGAGAGCGCGAGAGCCCAGAACACGATCTCGCTCCAGTGCCATCTGGCATGGGCCCTTGCGATGCTTCCGATTTTGGACGATGCGATCATGCCAATCGCTCAGCGGGCCG
>CAVVLH010000087.1:0-5963 GCA_963748805.1 uncultured Alphaproteobacteria bacterium
GCAGCAAGGCGCGTTGGCGTTCAAGCTCCGGGCCGCAACGACGCTCGCTCGGCTCTGGCGCTATCAGAACCGGACGGGATCAGCGCTCGATTTGCTTTCGAAGACCTACGATCAGTTCACGGAGGGGCACGACACCTCTGACCTCAAGGAAGCCAGGACACTGCTTGACGAGTTGAGTTAATGCAGAGAACGACGTCACGGCAGAGATCAAACGTTCTTGCTGACTCCCCAGAAGAACGGCAGCGGTCCTTGCGTTACTCCCGAGAGGTCCTTCGTCCAGGCAAAGTGGCGAAGATACGTTCCGAGCGGAGCGCAGAGCACCTCGTTGAGAGCGACCTCGTTCAGTTTCCGGGCGGCTGATTTTTCGTCCTCAAGCGTGTTCGCCCCGAACCAGGCAGCAACCTCCGCTTCGACTTCGGGACTCTTGGTCCAGCCATTAGCTACAGCGGTGCCGTTGGCCTGCATGAACGGACTGGTCGGAAACACCCAATCAACGCCGTAGATGGCGGTGAGATACATGTGCCAGCCGCCCTTCGCGGGCGGGTTCTTCTGGGCGCGACGCGCCACCACGGTGCCCCAATCGACCGCTGCGAGATCGACGTTCATGCCGAGCCGCTTTAACAGATCCGCGGTCATGTCGCCCCACGCCTTGTAGTGCGGGATGTCCTGCGCCGCCATGCAAACGATCGGCTCGCCGGCATAACCGCTTTCGGCGAGCAGTCGCTTGGCGGCGTCGAGGTTGCGCGCGCCCTTGAGCACTTCACCGCCTTGCTCGGTGTAGAGCGGAGAACCGGGCGTGAAATATCCAGGCTGCGGCTTCCACAGATTGGCATCGTCGCCGACGAAGGGGCGCATGTACTCTTCCTGACTCAAAGCAGCGAGGATCGCCCGCCGTGCCCGCACATCATTGAAGGGCGGAAAGAGATGGTTCATCGCCAGGATGCCGATGTTGCCGAGCCGATCCTGAATATCGACCCTGACGTTGCGATTTTTGCGCAGCATCGGGACCAGATCGGGAAGCGGAACCTCCCACCAGTCGATTTCGCGGTTCTGCAAGGCGGCGGCAGCGGTCGCCGGATCAGGCATGGTGATCCACTCGATGCGGTCGGCGATGATGCGCTTTCCGCCGGCCATCCAGGACGCTTCTTCTGCGCGCGGCACATAATCGGCAAACCGTTCGAACGCCGACCGCGCCCCGTGCACCCAGTCGCTGCGCGCGAAGCGCATAGGTCCGCTGCCGATATATTCGCCGATTTGCTTGAACGGATCGGTCGCGGCGATCCGAGCCGGCATGATGAAACAGCATGGCGTCGTGATCTTGCCGAGAGCCAGAAGCATCTTTGGATACGGCTTCTTGAGCACCCAGCGGAACGTGCGATCATCGACAGCGACAAGTTCTTGCTCGATAGCCCTGATCATCTGACCGAGCGCATCGCGCGCAGCCCAGCGATTGATGCTGGCGACGACGTCGCTGGCCCTGACCGGCTCGCTGTCATGAAATTTGAGGCCAGGCCGCAGGCGGAAGGTCCAGACGAGGCCGTCGCTCGAGACTTCCTCGGCTTCGACCATCTGACGCTGGATCTCAAGTTTGGCGTTCACACCGTAGAGTGTGTCCCAGACTAGCATGCCGGCGTTGCGGGCAATATAGGCGGAAGTCCAGATCGGGTCGAAGTTGGCGAGGTCCGCGTGCGGCACGAGACGCACTGTCCGCGCTTCGGCGCGTTGCGAAATCGCCGGCGTAGCCAATCCACCTGCGGCGGCCATGGTACCCGCGCCGGCGAAAGACTTCAGGAATGCTCGTCGATCCATTGCGTAGCTCTTAGATCAGACGTGAGATGCATATCCGCATTGCGACCGTAACACGATTTCACCTTTCCGGCGATCTTGGGAGGAGCAGCGCGCCGCGGTCTGAGAGGTTCTCGAAGAGGTAACCGTTTCTTAGAAGCTTCACGTCGGCGCCACGGGATGGGCAAAGTAGCGCCGGCGAGTGACGCTGTGTTCGGCGATCAATTTTCCCTTACGAATGACCCAGCGCCGCGGCAAGCGCGTTGCAAACGCCTCGCGCACATCTCGCGCGTCCAGCACGACAAGATCCGCAACCGCGCCATTCGCTACTTCGAAATCCGTGGCACGCAAAGCCTTGGCGCCGTTGCGCGTAACCATGTCCATCACGGTGCGGATTTCGCCGGGCTGGCTCATGTGCGAGGCGTGGCAGAGCAGAAAGGCGATCTCGAGCGGGTCGTTCTGTCCAAATGGATAGAACGTGTCGTGCACGCAATCCTGCCCGCAAGCGACATTGACGCCGGCGGCCAGCAGTTCCTTTACCTGCGTCACACCGCGCCGCTTGGGATAGTCGTCGAGCCGGCCCTGCAACATGAGATTCGTGGCGGGATTGGCGATCATGTTGATCTCGGCCTCTTTCAGCCGCGCGATGACGCGATCAGCGTAGTCACGCGGATAGCTCGCGAGCGCGCAGGTATGGCCGGCGGTAACGCGCCGCTGCCAGCCGTTAGCGATAGTCAGTTCGGCCAGCACTTCCAGCGTACGCGCAGACGGATCGTCGGTCTCGTCGACATGCATGTCGATGTCGGCGTCGAACTCCTTGGCGATATCGAAAACGATTTCGATGTGCCGGCGGCTGTCCGCAAGCGAGGCTTCGTTGAATGGCATGCCGCCGACCACGTCGACGCCAAGTTTCATGACGTCCCGCATCAGCGCTTCGGTGCCGGGCGACTTGACGATTCCCTCTTGCGGAAATGCGACGATCTGGACATCGATGAGGTCGCGGAAGCGCTCCCTGGCACGTATCAGACCTTCTGCCGGACGGGTGCCTCCGATCGGATCGACGTCGACATGGGTGCGCAGCCGCAAGATGCCGTTTTCGATCGCCCGAACAAGCACCCGGGACGCTCGTTCCGCAATCTCGTCGACCGTGTAGTTGCGTTTGATGTTCCAGAGAATCTCGATCGCCTCCGTCAGCGTGCCCGACACATTGAACGGCGCGCGTTCGGAAATCAGAGCTTTGTCGAGATGAATGTGCGGCTCGACGAAGCCTCGGACCGCTATCCTTCCATCCGCGTCCAGCACGAAATTCGAAATTTTCTCGGCGTCGGGCGGAACAGCGACGAAGTGACCGTCGGCGACGGCAAGATCACGCAGGCCATCGGAATTCCATACCGCAACGTTTTTTATCAGAATATCGAGGGCCATCACCGTCCTTTTGCTCAACACCGTATTGGTAAAATTGCCGCCGTCGTAGCGACGAAGCCTGTATCGCAGATCCGGTTGCTAATTAAAGCCACGTCCGGGCGCACGACGCCAGCCTTTCAAGAGGTGAAATTGGCGCGAACAGTCGCAGGTTAGTGCTCAACTCTTGGACTTGCCCGATCAACGTCATCGCTGTTCGATCCAGCAGGTTCTTTGAGTTGAACAGCCACCCTTGGCCCGCTCGTTTCCGGCGGGCCTTTTGCTTCGAGAGAGAAAGAGAGACAGGCATGGGGCAAGTCCCCTCAAAAAAAGCGATCGATCGCGCGGAGCTTTCCCGAGTTTGCCTCGAAGAACTGCGGCTCTGGCCGGGCTGCGAAAGCGTAGTTTCGGTGGCGGTATTGTCCGCGCCGTCCGAATGTTTCGTGCTTCGGGTGATCGATTACGGTACGGCAACAACCAGACGAGCCGACCAAGCCATTCGAGCCATCGAACGAATGAAATCGCGCGAATATCGTTTGAAAGCCGAGTAGACACGGTGCGCCACCTGCGTGGCTGTTGTGTCAGGCGAGCGCAAAAGCGAGGCTCGATCCTTCGAATATACTGTGGCACCCTAGTGGAGCGGATTTGACATTCGCTGTCCCGTAGCCGGGAATGCGTGAATAGCGAAGGTCAAATCCAAAACTCCACTAGAAACTTATGTTTGCTAGTGGTCCTTTGATTCTAACATTTGCAAAAGTGCCTGCCAGAAAGGGACGCAAATGTTAGAATCGGACCACTGGCTCAGACGCCAATGTGCAACGGGACTTCGATTTGCGTATCCATGCCGCCGCACTGCTTTATTTCGATGCCGTTCGCCGCGCGGGTTCGATACGCGAGGCCGCTCGGCGGCTGAATGTCGCCTCTTCCGCCGTCAATCGTCAGATCCTGAATCTCGAGGCGGAGGTCGGTACGCCTCTGTTCGAACGGTTTCCCAATGGAATCAAGCTGACATCGGCAGGCGAGGCAATTGCGCGACACGTTCTCGTCGTTCTTCAGGACCTTGAGCGAGCCCGCTCGGACATCGAAGGGCTTAGGGGCGCGCGCATCGGTCACGTGGCAATCGCGGCCGTCGAAGGCGTCTGCGGTGCTCTTCTTCCGGATGTTATCAAGCAGATGCGCGAACGAACGCCCCGCGTCACGGTTGCCGCGGAATCGATGGGATCGCTGGCGATTCCCCAGGCCGTAATCCAGGGCGACGTTGATATTGGTATCGCATTCGCCCTGCCTCGGCATACCGAGCTGCGACAGGTCGCTCTTGCACGATTTCGCCTGGGAGCGATTATGGCCGCGGATCATCCGCTCGCCGGTCGAAGCAAAGTATCGCTTTCCGCATGTTTCGATTATCCGGTCATCATGCCAATGGGAGCTCTCTCGATTGGTCAACTTCTTGCGCCCGCGATGGCTCGTTTATCGCGCAACGTGCAGCCCGTCATTCGTTCCTCCTCGGTCGATCTGATGCACGAGCTTGCCGAGCGAAACATCGGTATCGCGTTCCAGACGAGGGTTGGCATCGAGCGACATATTCTCGAGGGAAGGCTCGTGCACGTTCCGATCGACGCGGGCGGACCGATCTGGAGCGATCTTGGTGTTTACGTCCGCAGCGGTCGTGCGCTGCCCGCTACTCTGGACCTGACCCTCCACATCCTTTCGGATGAACTCCGCGCGCGCGAAACCGCCGAACAGGCGGTCACGCCGTAGGCCTCGAATTTCGCCAGGTTTAGAGCGATGCCGATTTGGCACTGTGTTGTACGAAATTCTGTGCTTTCTAGCTCGCCTTGTTCTCATTACGTTTATGCGAACGCCGAACATGAGTGGCCGCGACCATGACCTATGTACTTGATGCAAAGCATGTTTCCAAGGCAAACCTGCCCGTCATCGAGGTGGCTGGGCTATCTTCCTCCAGTCCCGCGAACCGCCGCCAAGTTGCAGAAGCGCTTCGACGGGCCTGCCTCGACAAGGGCTTCTTTTACGTTTCGAACCACGGCATTCCGCCCGGTCTGATCGATGCTGTGTTCGAGGAAGCGAGGCGGTTTTTCGATCTCAACGCCGAGGCCAAGTCCGCCGTCGACAAGTCCCGCTCGTTCTGCAATCGGGGCTACGAACCGCTCCGCGCCCAGACGCTTGAAGCTGGCGCTCCTCCGGACCTGAAGGAGGGCTTCTATATCGGGCCTGAACTGTCGATGGACGATCCGCGGGTTGCGACACGACGGTTCAACAGGGGACCCAATCTCTGGCCTCAGGATATGCCGGGCTTCCGTCCAACCATGCAGGCTTATTTCGCCGCCATGCTCGATCTCGGCGAACGGCTGATGCGGGGCATCGCCCTCTCGCTTGATCTTCCTGAAGACTATTTCGCCGCATTCAGCCGCGATCCGCTGGCGACCTTGCGGCTTCTGCACTACCCGCCGCAACCGGCAAACGCGGTCCCCGGCGAGAAAGGCGCGGGAGCCCACACGGATTTCGGCGGCCTGACCTTGCTGCTGCAGGATGCCGTAGGGGGATTGCAGGTCCAGGATATCGTCTCCAGCCAATGGATTCACGCCGACCCCATTCCAGGGACCTTTATCGTCAATCTCGGCGACATGATCGCACGCTGGACCAATGATCGTTATCGCTCGACCATACATCGTGTCGTGAATGCCTCCGGGCGAGAGCGCTATTCGGTTCCGTTCTTCTTCGTCGGCAATCCCGATCACGAGGTCGCTTGCCTGACCAAT
>CAVVLH010000088.1:0-4935 GCA_963748805.1 uncultured Alphaproteobacteria bacterium
GAGAAAGCCTTCCTGCGCGCGCTGCCGGATGCCGTGGACGTCATCGTTCGCGGCATCAAGGCCGGCCTGCCGCTGTTTGAATCGCTGAAGGTGGTCGCGGCCAACTCGCCGGAGCCGCTGCGCTCCGAATTCTCCGCCATTATCGAGACCCAGGCGATCGGCATGCCGCTTGGCGAAGCCTGCGGCCGCCTGTTCGAGCGGATGCCGGTGCCGGAGGCGAACTTCTTCGGCATTGTCATCGCGATCCAGCAGAAGTCGGGTGGCAATCTCTCCGAAGCGCTCGGCAACCTCTCCAAGGTGCTGCGCGACCGCAAGAAGATGGCCGAAAAGATCCAGGCAATGTCGATGGAAGCCAAGGCATCCGCCGGCATTATCGGCGCGCTGCCGCCGATCGTCATGATCCTCGTCTACATCACGACGCCCGACTACATTTCGCTATTGTGGACGCATCCGACCGGCCAGCTGATGCTGGTCGGCTGCGTGATCTGGATGTCGATAGGCATCCTCGTCATGAAAAAAATGATCAACTTCGACTTCTAACGGTGCCGCATGATTAGTTTTCTGGTCGAAAAGATTCACGACCCTCATTTCATGACCATGCTGCTTGCCGCTATCGCGGTCAGCGCCACGGCCTACACGCTGATCATGCCGCTGTTTGCCGGCGAGGGGCTGGCCAAACGCATGAAGGCGGTCGCCAGCGAGCGTGAGCGGATCCGGGCGCGGGAGCGCGAGCGTCTCAACAGGACCGAAAAAGTGTCGTTGCGACAGACGCCGAAACAGCTCGTCTCCAAGGTGGTGGAAGACTTCAACCTCGGAAAATGGCTGGCGCAGGAAGCAGCGCGCGACAAGCTGACCCAGGCAGGTTATCGCGGCCAGGCGCCCTATATCACGTTCCTGTTCTTCCGGGCGGTAACGCCGATCGTGTTTTTCGTCTCTGCGGTGCTGTACGTGTTCGTGATCTCGCATCTCCAGAAGTCGTTTCCGATCAAGATCGGCATCTGCATCGCAGCCGCCTATCTCGGCTTGCAGGCGCCGATGCTGTTTTTGAAAAATGCGATTTCAAAACGCCAGTTGTCGATCCGCCGCGCCTTCCCGGACTCGCTCGACCTGCTCTTGATCTGTATCGAGTCCGGCATGTCGATCGAAGCCGCCTTCCGCAAGGTCGCCGTCGAGATCGTGACGCAGTCGGTCGCACTGTCGGAGGAGTTTACCCTGACCACCGCCGAGCTTTCCTATTTGCAGGACCGCAAGGTTGCCTATGAAAACCTTGCCAGGCGCACCGGTGTCGAGGGTGTCAAGTCGGTCTGTCTCGCGCTGCAACAGTCCGAACGCTACGGCACGCCGCTGGGCCAGAGCCTGCGGGTCATGGCGCAGGAAAACCGCGACATGCGGATGAACGAGGCCGAGAAGAAGGCTGCGGCACTCCCGCCGAAATTGACCGTGCCGATGATCCTGTTCTTCCTGCCGGTATTGTTTGTCGTCATCCTTGGGCCGACCGGCATCAAGATCGCTTCCATGCAATGATGCGTTGAAGACGCGGGCCGCCGCGTCTTCAGGATTTCAGCCATTTGATAGAACGGGACGCCGTCACTCCGGACGGTTCAGCGAAGCAACGGGCAGTTTTGCCGCTTTGCCGAGACGCGGATCGTCTTTCCAATTCAGCATCTGCTTGAGATAGGCGACGTTGGCCGCCGCCTCGTCGGCGGGAAGATCGGCGCGCACGATCTGCTCGGCCTCGGCGAAACGGCCTTGCAGGCCGATCACCAGCGCCAGATTCTGCCGCACCCGCGCATCGGCCCGGCCACTGGCATAAGCCTCGCGGAGCGCTTCCTCGGCCTTCGGCAAATTCTTCGACAGCATGTAGGACAGCCCGAGATTGGACAGTACCGACGGCTCACCGGGAACGATCTTCAATGCGCTCTCATAATAGCGGCGCGCTTCATCATGGCGACCGAGCTGATCGAGCGTGGTGCCCTGCACCGACAGCAGCCGCCAATCGGGATTATCAGGCGAATGGGCGCGGCTCAGGACCTCGAAAGCCTGCTGAAAGTTTCCATTGTCCGCCAACGCCCGGCCATAGCCCGCCAACAACGCTTTGTCGGCGGGATGGGCAATCGTGGCCTGCTCCAGCACGGCCGCCGCCTGGCTGCGCTGCCCGGAGGCGCGCAGCGCCTGGCCATAGGCAAGAGCAGCTTCGGCATTCTTGGGGTCGGCGCGGTAACGTTCGCCGGTGACTTCGACCGCCTGACGCGAGTCGGTCTCGGCGCTCGCCGAGCTCTTCGGCGATATCGAACCCGTGATATCGGACATGGTTTGGCAACCGCCCAGATCGGCGGCCAACATCGCCGTCATCGCAACGGATGCAAGAAGCCGGATGGACTGCTGACGCATGCACGGGACTCTCGGATATCGGCGTCAGACCGAGCCGACTTTCGCCCAGCAATAGTCTGTTAACCCTAATGCCTGGTTAACGCCGCCCCGGGATCGCCGCCGTTCGGTCCCGTGATCTCCGCAAATCCGCCCCGCCACGGACGGTGCAAAGGCAATCGCAGCCTGAAAAAGGCCTTCACCGGCTCTTGGTTCAGCAGTTGGCCAACCGGGACCGCTCCCGCGTCCTCGGTTACTTGTGGTGCTTGCGCAAATAAGCGTGCAGCGAGTCGGTGCCGGTTTCCGCCAGCAGGTTCTTCAGCATCATGTCCTTGCGCCGGCCTTTGGCGAAGTGCTCGCCGTAGGTCTTGCGAAGGCTGCCAATGCGGGTGTTGCCGTGCTTCTTGTCGATGCGGCCCGTTGTATCGCGATGCCGGCCGTCCAAACCTTTCCCAACTATCTTCTTAGCCATCTGAAATCCCCTGCTGATCCAATTCATGCAGGCTATCACGATGGCGTCGAAACGTGTAGACGGCGCGGCCGTTCACACCGTTGCCACCGATTGGAAGTCCCTGCTCTGCACGCGGCAGGCTTTCTGAAAGTGGGCACTGGTTTGACATCACATGCCATTGTAGAATTTCAAACGCGCAAGCAGCTCTTGCCGCCATCCGTTTCAACCGAAGATCAAAAAGCAATGCCCTCCGTGTTCGAGACCGCAACCGCGACGCCGGCCATTTCCATTACGTTTGCGACAACGGCGACTTGGGAGACAATCTCCGCCACTCTTCCCGAACCCTCCCGACAATTCGCCCGCGCCAACGGATTTACGGCCAAGCCCGGCGCATATCTGGCGTTGCCCGACGCCAACGGCGAGATCGCGCAGGTGGTCTTCGGGCTGGACAATGAGAGCGCCAAATTCCGTGATCCGTTCCGGCCCGGCCAATTGCCGGGCTTGTTGCCGCCGGGCGTCTATCGTTTCACCAATATCGAAACCGATCAGGCGCATCTTGCAACGCTGGCTTTCGCACTCGGCTGTTATCGTTTCGGCCGATATCGGAAATCGGAACCGCCCGAGGTCAGGCTGGTGGCCCCTGACGGCGTCGACATCGCCGACATCACGCGGATGGCGAATGCCGCAGCACTCGCCCGCGATCTCATCAATACGCCGGCCAATGACATGGGACCGGAGGAGCTGGCGCAGGCGGCACAACAGCTTGCGCAAGGCTTTGGTGCCAAATTCAACTGCATCGTCGGCGACGAGCTGACGCGGCAGAACTTTCCGCTGATCAATGCCGTCGGCATGGCGTCGCCGCGCGCACCGCGGCTGATCGATTTTACCTGGGGCGATCCGTCTCATCCCAAGGTGACACTGGTCGGCAAGGGCGTATGTTTCGATACCGGCGGGTTAGATCTGAAACCTTCCAGCAGCATGCTGATCATGAAGAAGGACATGGGCGGGGCCGCCAATGTACTCGCTTTGGCGCAGATGGTGATGGACGCCAAGCTCAAGGTGCGGCTGCGGGTCTTGATTCCGGCGGTCGAAAATGCCATCGCCGGCAACGCTTTCCGTCCGCTCGATATCTTCACCTCGCGCAAGGGCCTCACGGTGGAGATCGGCAACACCGACGCCGAAGGACGACTGGTGCTGGCCGATGCGCTGGCGCTTGCCGACGAGGAGAAACCCGATCTGTTGATCGATCTCGGCACGCTGACGGGCGCGGCGCGGGTGGCGCTGGGCCCCGATCTGCCGCCGTTTTACACCGACGACGAAACGCTGGCCGAAGCGCTTTCATCTTGTGCCAAGCAAGAGCACGACCCGCTGTGGCGATTGCCGTTATGGCCGCCATACGATAGCTGGCTCGATTCGAAAGTCGCCAACATCAACAATGCGCCGTCCGGCGGCTTTGCCGGCTCGATCACCTGCGCGTTATTCCTTCAGCGCTTCGTCGAAGCAGCCAAGAGTTGGCTGCATGTCGACATCTATGGATGGACGCCGACCGCCAAACCGGGGCGCCCCGAGGGCGGCGAGTGCCAGGCCGCACGCGCGATCTACCGGCTCTTGAGCAGCCGCTATGGATGATGATCCGCGCCTCACGCCGGCGAGAACTGACGTTGCCGCGAAATACCTCGAAGGCAAGGTCAAGGCAGCCCGCTTTGTCAACGGCGAGGAATTCGAAATCTCGGATGCGCTGGCGCCGCTTCGTCGCGCCCCATCTCCCGACGCGGAGCTCTCGACGCAAGCGCTCAAGGGCGAGCGCGCAACCATCTATGACCGCAACGATGAAGGCTGGGCCTGGGGCCAGCTCAGCAGCGACGGCTATGTCGGCTGGCTGCCGGATCAGGCGCTGATCGACAGCCAGCCTTTTCTAGGCGAGCTGGCCGCCGATCCGAGTGCGCGCGGGCTCTTCGCCGCGTTGTCGCTGATCGGCAAGGGCGTCGCCCTCGGCCAGGCCGACGCGGAGCCGCTCCGTCCGGCCCTGACGGCGTTCCACCAGACCATGGCCGCGGCCATCGACGGAAAGCCGCAGGCCCTCTCCTGGGAGCGGTTGATGGGCGGCGAGCTCGGGG
>CAVVLH010000089.1:0-7739 GCA_963748805.1 uncultured Alphaproteobacteria bacterium
TCAGCACGAAGCCGTGCAGCACGGGCACGGCGACCGACGGCCAGCGTTTGCGCAAGGTCCGGCGGCGCTCGCTCCACAATTCGGCCGCCGTGAGTGCCGCATAGACGGCGACAATACCGGCTCCGACGGTCAGCCGCAGCGCGGTCGCGTTTGGCGACAGCGTCATGACGGTGGCAATCCAGACCAGCGCGCCGAGTATCAGGCCGGGATAACTCGGTTTTACGGCCGTGAAACAGCCGCGACGCATTCCACACCATGCCGCAGGTCAGGAAGCCAACGGCGTTCAGCCCCAATGCGAACATATCGCCGAACCTGGCGCCGCCGAACGTCCAGAGCGCCACGGAGCCCGCACCCAGCAGATAGGCCGATCCCCACCACTTCAGCGCGGCAATCTTCTCCTGAAGTCCGAAGAACAACAGCATCATTCCCAGCAACGCCGCGATCATCGCGGCGACGGCATAAAGCGTGGAAGTATCGAGCGACATGGTGTCACCGAAAAGTTTGTGATGCACAATTGCAAGGCGCGGGGCCTAACCGAGACCTTCGCATTTGCCACGCTAACGTCGCTGCCTTGGCAATCCGTTTGACTCGATGCGCAAGTTTTCAGGAAAAACTGCGTCAACTCATTATTAAAATGCGAAAAGAAAAAGCGCCCGCAAGCGGGCGCTTTCGATGATCGGTATAGGCCGCGTTTGCGGCAAATTGTAACGAAGCAATTAGCGCTTCGAGAACTGGAACGACCGGCGGGCCTTGGCGCGGCCGTACTTCTTGCGCTCGACGACGCGCGAATCGCGGGTGAGGAAACCACCCTTCTTCAGCACGCTGCGCAGATCCGGCTCGAAGTTGGTCAGCGCCTTGGAAATGCCATGGCGTACCGCACCTGCCTGGCCCGACAGACCGCCGCCGGTCACGGTGCAGATCACGTCATACTGGCCGGCACGAGCCGCGGCGACCAGCGGCTGCTGAATCATCATCCGCAGCACCGGGCGAGCGAAGTACACTTCGACCTCGCGGGTATTGACGATCACCTTGCCGGCGCCGGGCTTGATCCAGACGCGAGCGACCGCGTCCTTGCGCTTGCCGGTGGCATAGGCACGGCCGAACTTATCGACCTTCTTGACGTATTTCGGCGCTTCCGGAGCGGCCGGCTTGAGTTGCGACAATTGGTCGAGCGACTGCACGGTATCAGCCATCTTATGCGGCCCTCATGTTCTTGCGATTCATCTTGGCAATGTCGAGCGTTTCCGGCTGCTGGGCTTCGTGCGGATGCTCGGCCCCCGGATACACGCGCAGATTACCCAGTTGCACGCGGCCGAGCGGTCCGCGCGGGATCATGCGCTCAATCGCCTTCTCCACCACGCGCTCCGGGAAGCGCCCCTCAAGGATCGACTTGGCAGTGCGTTCCTTGATGCCACCGATGAAACCGGTGTGGTTGTAATAGACCTTGTCCTCACGCTTGCGTCCGGTCAGCACGGCTTGCGCCGCGTTGATGATGATGACGTGATCGCCGCAGTCGACATGGGGCGTGTAGGTCGGAAGATGTTTGCCGCGAAGGCGCATGGCAACCAGCGAAGCGAGGCGTCCGACCACCAAACCCTTGGCGTCGATCAACACCCACTTCTTCGTCACCTCGGCCGGCTTTGCCGAAAACGTTTTCATGTGAGTAATCCGTGAAAAAGAGAAGGCGCACGTCGTGCGCCAAACTGCGCCGGTTTCTAGAGCGGTCCTGCGGCGGCGTCAACGCCAAATCGAAGTAATTGTTCAAGCAAAAACAATATCTTATAAATATGGTTTTATATTACCATCAAATTCCCTGAACAACGGGAATGGAATAGGTCGCCGTCACATGGGCGATCGGTTCGGGCGATCCGCCAGACATTAGGTTCACTTCTCCGACCGCCAACCGCTTGCCGAGCTTCAACAGCCGCGCTCCGGCGAGCACATCCTGCCCGGCGATACCCTTACGCAGGAAGTTAATGCTGAGGTTGGTGGTAACCGCCAAGCCGACCGGGCCGATCGCCGAGAGCAGCACGACATACATGGCGAAATCGGCAAGTGCCATCAGCGTCGGACCGGAGATCGTTCCGCCCGGACGCAGCATCTGGTCACCATAGCGCTGCCTGAGCCGGCAGGAGACGCCATCGGCCGCCTCGATCTTGATATCGCCGGCACTGAAGGCTTGCGGAAACTCCCGCCGGAGGAATGTTTCCAGTTCAGATACCGTCATTTTTGCTATGGCCATGTTCCCCGCCTGCCCTCGCCTCACCCTCCCTATTACATTAGGCTTGCATTTCACACCCTGTTAGCCGGCGAATAATTCGATGATGAGCCAAACAGCACGCAGCCCCGTTTCGCAACCTCCGATCCTGCTGCGCGAACAGGCCGGCGATGTCGCGATCCTTACGCTTAACCGGCCGGATGCCCGCAACAGCCTGTCGGAGGGCCTGATTGCAGCGCTCGACGCCGCGCTGCGGGAAATTCACGACGACGCCAAGGTGCGTGCTGTAGTGATTGCTGCTACCGGCAAAGCATTCTCGGCCGGCCACGACATGAAGGAACTGACGGCACGGCGCAGCGACGCCGACCGCGGCCGGGCCTACTTCGCAGAGATCATGACGGCGTGCAGCACGATGATGCAGGCGATTGTCCATCTGCCAAAGCCGGTTGTCGCCGCAGTCCAGGGCATAGCCACCGCCGCTGGGTGCCAGCTGGTCGCCAGCTGCGATCTGGCGATTGCCTCCGAAGCGGCGACTTTTGCAACGCCGGGGGTCGATATCGGTCTGTTCTGCTCGACGCCGATGGTGGCGCTGTCGCGCAACGTTCCGCGCAAGCACGCGATGGAAATGCTGTTGACCGGCAGGCCCATTTCAGCCGCGACCGCGCGCGATATCGGTCTGGTCAATCGGGTCGTGCCAGCCGGCGCCGAACGGGATGCGGCGATTGCGCTGGCGCAACAGGTCGCGCGCAAATCCGCCTACACGATCAAGGTCGGCAAGGCCGCCTTCTATCGTCAGGCGGAAATGAGCCTCAGTGAGGCTTATCGCTACGCGGCTGAGGTAATGACCGAGAACATGATGGCGCGCGACGCGGAGGAAGGAATCGGCGCCTTCATCGAAAAGCGCGAGCCGAAATGGCAGGATAAATAAATATACTCCTCATCCTGAGGAGCCGCCTGGCGGCGTCTCGAAGGACGAGATCCCATCTGCGGCCTCATGGTTCGAGACACGCTTCGCGTCCTCACCATGAGGGTCAAGGAAAAGATCAGAATGAATCACGACAATTATGACGACGACTACATCCGCTCGATTCTCAACGGCGTGAAATCGATCGCGATGGTCGGCGCCTCGCCGATCAACGTGCGGCCGAGCTATTTCGCGTTCAAATATCTCGCCCAGCGCGGCTATGACATGATCCCGGTCAATCCCGGACACGTTGGCAAGAGCCTGCTTGGAAGACCGTTCGTCGCCTCCCTCCTCGACATCGATCGGCCGGTCGACATGGTCGATATCTTCCGCAACTCCAGCCACATCATGCCGGCGGTTGAAGAGGCGTTGAAAATGTCGCCAGCGCCGAAGGTGATCTGGATGCAGCTTGGCGCGCGCAATGACGCAGCCGCGGAAAAAGCCGAAGCCGCCGGCCTTAAAGTGGTGATGAATCGCTGCCCTAAAATCGAATATGGCAGGCTTTCGTCAGAAATTTCCTGGATGGGCGTCAATTCACGCACCTTGAGCTCCAAGCGCGCGCCGATGCCGACGCAAGGAATGCGGCTTTCGCTGGGCCGCAACAGCGTCGGCGGCGGGACGACCGACGCATCCGACCGGGCGTCGAAGAACAGAACCGATCTTTCCTGACACACTGCGGAAAGATTTTTTCTGCGACACCGTGCCGCGAAGCACGGCCATCACGAATAATACCTGATTTGTCATGTTGCCTTGACGGCTGAGGCTGCTAACGCGATTGTCCGTCCAAGGGAGGACGCGCAACGGCGTCTCGCACGATATTCGCCTTCTGATCCAAAACGCGGCGGCTTGCGCGTAAGACCGACATAAAGGAAGCAAGAATGACCGATCGTATCCCCGGTTTTTCCACCCTTGCCGTGCACGCCGGTGCGCAGCCCGATCCGACCACCGGCGCCCGGGCAACGCCGATTTATCAGACGACGTCCTTCGTGTTCAATGACGCCGACCACGCCGCTTCGCTGTTCGGCTTGCAGGCGTTCGGCAACATCTATACGCGGATCGGCAATCCGACCCAGGCGGTGCTGGAAGAGCGTGTCGCAGCCCTCGAGGGCGGCACCGCGGCATTGGCGGTAGCTTCCGGCCACGCGGCGCAGGTCGTGACTTTCCAAATGCTGCTCAGTCCCGGCGACGAATTTATCGCGGCACGCAAGCTCTATGGCGGCTCGATCAACCAGTTCACGCACGCCTTCAAGAGTTTTGGATGGAACGTGGTGTGGGCCGATCCGGACGATATCGAAAGTTTCGAGCGCGCGGTAACGCCGCGCACCAAAGCGATCTTCATCGAGTCGATCGCCAATCCCGGCGGCACCATCACCGACATCGAGGCAATCGCGGCTGTGGCCCGCAAGGCCGGCGTTCCCCTCATCGTCGACAATACGCTGGCGACTCCCTATTTGATCCGCCCGATCGACCACGGCGCCGACATCGTCGTGCACTCCCTGACCAAGTTTCTCGGCGGCCACGGCAACTCGATCGGCGGGATTATCGTCGATGCCGGCACCTTCGATTGGTCGAAGGACAACAAATATCCGATGCTGAGCGAACCCCGGCCGGAATATCACGGTATCAAGATTCAGGAGACGTTCGGCAACTTCGCGTTTGCGATCGCCTGCCGCGTGCTCGGCTTGCGCGATCTAGGCCCGGCGATATCGCCGTTCAATTCATTCCTGATCCTGACCGGCATCGAGACGCTGCCGCTGCGGATGCAAAAGCATTGCGAAAACGCCAAGGCGATCGCCGAGTGGCTCGCCCCGCACCTGGAGGTGGCCGCCGTCAATTATGCCGGATTAAGCGGGGACAAATACAACAACCTCGCGCGCAAATATGCGCCGAAGGGCGCAGGCGCCGTCTTTACCTTCAGCCTCAAGGGCGGCTATGACGCCGGCGTCAACCTGGTCTCGAAACTGAAGCTGTTTTCGCATCTGGCCAATGTCGGCGACACCCGTTCGCTGGTCATCCATCCGGCTTCGACCACCCACAGCCAGTTGGACGATGCCGCCAAGATCAAGTCGGGCGCGGCCCCCGATGTGGTGCGGCTGTCGATCGGCATCGAAGACAAGGAAGACCTGATCGCCGACCTCGATCAGGCGCTGCGGCCAGGCTGAGATTCCGATCTCGTTAACACTTCGTTCCGCTCATGGGTGCTTGAATCTTCGCTATGATGATTTGGAGCGGAACCATGTTGCGCGGGATGCTGCTGTTGACGGCTGCGATATTTGCCTTCAGCCCGGCCATTGCGGCTGATATGCCGGATGCAGGCGCGCGCGTGTACAACAAAGCGCCCCGGCACGGCCGCACCGTCCATGTCGAGGAGGAGTCCGATCTCCTCTTCACGCCATCGGAGGCTTTTCCCGAGGTCCATTTGCCGCCGCGTACGCCGATCCTGTTAGGGTCGGCGACGCTGCCCGGCTATTACGGCTCGACGCATTCCTATGACTATCAGGGCCCGTATTACGGCGGCCCGAATATCAACTACCGCTTCCAGTTGCCCTATGCCTGCGGCGTGGTCGGCTATTGCTAGCACTTTAGCGGGCAGCCGCGACCGGCTGGCCGATCTCCTGCACGAACGGCTCACGCCGTATCCGCGTCAGGCGTTCCACTTGGGAGACCGCCAGTGTCAGCACGATGATCGCGACCGCCTGATGGGTGAGCGCGAGATCCATCGGCGCCTGATTGAGCAGCGTGAGAATACCAAGGATCGCCTGCAAGGTGACAACGCCAAGAAGCCATAGCGCACCGTCGATCACCGGCCGCGCGGCACCGCAGCGCACAGCGTCGATCGCATGCCACACCGCCGTCGCAAACAGCGTGTAGGCTACCATCCGGTGTTCGAACTGGACGGTCAGTGTATTTTCGAACAGGTTGCGCCACCACGGCATGTCGAAGAACAACCGCGCGGCCGACGGAATAAACCCGCCGTCGATCTCGGGCCAGGTGTTGTAGATCTTGCCCGCGCGAAGCCCGGCCACCAGCGCGCCGAGATAAAGCTGCACGAACGTCAGCACCAGCACAACGACCGCGCCGGCTTTCAACCGTAGCGACGCACTCGAAGGCGCGCTTTCGCCGAGCCTGCGCAAGGTCCAGACGATGCCGGCAAAGATCAACAGCGCCAGCACGAGATGGGTGGCGAGGCGATATTGGGAGACCTCGACCCGCTCCGAAAGCCCGGAGGCGACCATCCACCAGCCGACGGCGCCTTGCAGCGCGCCGAGCGCGAAGATCCCCCACAGTCGCCGCTTCAGCTCGCCGCGGAGACCCCCGCGCCACAGGAACCAGAGAAACGGCAGTAGATAGACTGCGCCGATCACCCGCCCCAGCAGCCGATGGCTCCACTCCCACCAGAAAATGGTCTTGAACTCGTCAAGCGACATGCCGGCGTTCATCTGGCGGTATTGCGGAATCCTCTTGTAGGCATCGAACGCCTGCGTCCACGCCGTTTCACTCAGCGGCGGCAAGGCGCCCGTGACCGGTTTCCACTCCACGATCGATAACCCGGACTCCGTCAGCCGGGTAGCGCCACCGACCAGCACCATGACCGCGATCAATGCGGCAACCGCAATCAACCACCAGCGGACCGGACGGATATCCTGAGCTTGAGCGGCGGAAACAATGGCCATTGGCGTCGCACTTTACTCCACGAATGCGCACCTTATAGTCCGCCCCTTCCCGCGCGGAAAGCGCGTAAATCGAGACAAAACCGACTGTTCCGCCATGAAAATACGCACCCGTAAACTGTTTGGAACCGTCGCTTTGTTGCTGCTTGCGGCCGCGTGGTCGCTGATGGGAATGACGGTGGCGCAACTGCCATGGTTGGCGAACTCGGGCCTGCGGCAAGCCATTTTCTACGTCGTCGCCGGCCTGGGCTGGGTGCTGCCGGCGATGCCGATCGTCAGCTGGATGTCGCGGCCGGACCCGGCCTGATCCGGCGCCGCCGCCCCTCAAAGAGCGGCGCCGGACAATACCACGCGCATGGCGCGCATCGAGCGCAGCCTTCCGTCCAAGCTAATCCGGGGCAGCGCGAGCAATGGGGTATGCCCCGCCGGCTCGATGACGCCCGGGATGGTCGAGACGGCACTGGTAAAGCCCGCTTCCTCCGCCATGGCCATATGCTTGCGCTGCCAGGATTTCCGGTCGCCGAAAGGATAGGCGAAATGCCTGACGTCACGCCGCAGCGCAGCTTCCATAACCGCTTTCCCCATGACCATTTCCCGCAGCGCCGCAGCCTCCTTCATATTCGACAAAACAGGAAAGTTGACGGTCGCGCCGCCAAGCGTCACCAGCGGATCGGCCGCCAGCATCTCAAGGCCGCGCCAGTCCAGCGAGGCCTCCTGTGACAGCGCCGCAAGATCGACGGCGTAACGCGTGCACAGATCCTTGATGGCAGCCGTCAAGTCTGCCGGTTCCAGCGAGCGCATCCAGCCCGATAGAAAATCGTAGAGCTGATATTTTTCGGACGTCGTCGGCACATTGAAATGCCTTTCGCTGCGGCCGACCATCAGG
>CAVVLH010000090.1:0-21968 GCA_963748805.1 uncultured Alphaproteobacteria bacterium
CCACCGCCGCGTTGACGCGACGCGTCAAATCTTCCTTGAGGCGAAACAGACCCGCCGAACCATTGAGATCCGAGGGACGCAGTTCGCGGATATAGGTCTGGAAAATATCGGTCACGCGCGGCAGCGACGGCTTGATCGCCTCGACCTGCTTCTCTTCCTTGACCTCGAGTACGATCTTGACCTTGAGATATTGCACCCGCTCGCCGGGCAGGCCGATCAGGTTCACCAGCAGGTCCGGCACTTCGACATAGGACGGCGGCTTCGGCGGCGGCGCCGCGGCCTCCGCGTGGCCTTCCTCGCCGTGATGGCGCATGAAGAAGAACCAGGTCGCCCCGCCGCCGGCGATGGCCAGCACAGCGACGACGGCGATGATCAGCTTGAGTTTGCTTTTGGGCGCGGCGACAGCTGCATCGGCCGTGCCTTCCGCCTGCTCGTTATCCGCCATCGCTTGGGGTCGCTCCGACTTGAAAAAAAGATTAGTGTGGCAGTTCAGAAGTCCGCATCATTTGTGCCGCAAATTCGTCACGCGGACTTCCGAACCAAAGCCACACCAAAGAATAAGGTTTACTGGTCTCCCTTCGATTCCGAAGTTCGAAACGTGGCTCCGTAAAATGCTACGAACTTCGGAATCGGGACACTCGTTGCCGACAGGCGACCCTCTGACGCGATACAACGCGGCACGTCCTGCGCTCGTTTTGAACGCTAAGGTAATAATGGTTAATGGAACCTTTCTTTTGCCCTCCGACTGGGAAAAAGTTGCCGGGCAAACATGGTCAACAAGACCTTATTGCCGCCCCCTGAAGCCCCCGCCTGAAGACGCAAGCTGTTGAAATGATTTTCATTTCCAGAGTGGCACGGCTTTCGCTGTGACTAACCCGAACCGCAGGCTTGGGAGAGCCGGACGGTTTGAAGATCGGCAGGCGGCCTGGGAGGGCCAAGGGCCGATCGTTGAAGGGGAGAACTTGGGCGATGGAGAATGCACTTCTCATCGGACTGTCGCGGCAAAGCGCACTCGAGCGTCAGCTCGATGCCGTTGCCAACAATATCGCGAACGTGAACACCAACGGCTACAAGGCCGACAACACGCTGTTTGAGGAATATCTCAACACGCCGGCGCACGAAGACAACTTCGTCGCCAGCGATCGGCGCGTCAGCTTCGTGCAGGACCGCGGAACCTTCCGCGACATGAGCCAGGGCACGGTGGAAGAAACCAAGAACCCGCTCGATGTCGCGATCAACGGCTCCGCCTTCCTGACCGTGCAGACGCAAGGCGGCGAGCGCTACACCCGTGACGGCAAACTTCAGATCAACAACCAGGGCCAGCTCGTCACCGCGGCCGGCAATCTGGTGCTTGGAACCGGCGGCCCGATCGTCTTCCAGCAAACCGACCACGACATCAACATCACCGCCGACGGCACCATCACGGTGGTCGAGGGCAACGGCCGGACCGATTCGGTCCGCGGCACGCTCCGCCTCGTCTCGTTCACCAACGCCCAGCAGTTGCTGAAGGAAGGTTTCAACCTCTACGCCGCCGGTGAAGGCGGCGCGCCGCAAGCCGACACCAAATCCATGGTGCAGCAGGGCTTCATCGAAAAGTCGAACGTCAACTCGGTCGTCGAGATGAGCCGGATGATGGAGGTCAGCCGCGCCTATACCTCGATCTCGACGCTGATGCAGCAACAGAGCGAACTGCAAAAGAACGCCATCCAGCAGCTCGCTGACGTACCGGCGTAAGGAGATAACCCATGCAAGCGCTCAACACTGCTGCGACCGGGATGGCGGCCCAGGAACTCAGCGTCCAGGTCATCTCGAACAACATCGCCAACATGCAGACGACCGGCTACAAAAAGCAGACCGCCGAATTCCAGGACCTGATCTATCAACACATCGCCCGGGTCGGCGCGCAGGCATCGCAGCAGGGCACTATCCTTCCCGTCGGCATCGATATCGGCGGCGGCGTCAAGACCGTCGGCACCCCGCGCTCGATGACGCAAGGCACGCTGTCACAGACCGGCAATGATCTCGACCTCGCCATCACCGGCGACGGCTTCTTCAAGATCCTGATGCCCGACGGCAGCTTCCAGTATACGCGCGACGGCACCTTTCAGATGGACAACACCGGCCGCGTCGTCAACGCGCAAGGCAATCCGGTGCAGCCGACCATCACGATCCCGCAAAACGCGACGGGCCTCGCGGTCAACTCGCAGGGCCAGGTTTCCGTGCAATTGCCGGGCGCGGCGACCACGACCTCCACCATCATCGGCCAGATCGGTCTCACCCGCTTCGTCAACAAGGCCGGCCTGCAACCGGTCGGCAACAACCTCTTCCAGGATACGCCGTCCTCGGGTCCGCCGCAGGACGGCATCGCCTCCCTGGAGGGCTACGGAACCATCAACCAGGGCAGCCTCGAGACGGCCAATGTCGACGTGGTCTCGGAAATGTCGAACCTGATCGCCGCCCAGCGCGCTTACGAAATGAACGCAAAGGTAATCACGGCCGCCGACCAGATGATGCAATCGGCTACCGCGATGTTCCGCTAAGGGAGTTGGGTGATGTTTGTCCGTTCGATGCTCGTTACCGCCCTGCTCGTGGCGACGTCCTCCGCCGCGCTCGCGCAGGAGAACGAAGATACCATCGCGGCGCCGGTGCTTCGCGCGCAGGTGACGGTGGAAAGCGACATCGTGCGGATCGGCGACATGATCGAGAATGCCGGCTCGGCATCGCAGATCGCGATCTATCGCTCACCCGATCTCGGCACCACCGGAACGCTGCCGACCGCGCAGGTCATCAGCACGCTTCAGGCGCATCAGGTGATCGGCGTCGATACCAGGGACATCAAGTCGGTCGCGGTGACGCGGCTGGCGCGCACGCTGGAAAGCAAGGAGATCGAATCCCAGGTCGCCCGTGCAATCGAACATCGCGGCGGCCTTGGCGATGCGGCCAATCTCAGCCTGACATTCGATCGCGACGTGCAGGACGTCCGGCTGGAGGCCTGGAACAACGGCCCGCTGCAACCCGCCTCGGTGCGGTACGAGCCGCGCAGCGGACGGTTCGACGTCTCTTTCGAGATCGCCAACGATACCAACAATAACCGCACCAAGCTGCGTTTCACCGGCATTGCCGTCGAGATGCTGGAGGCAGCTATTCTGACGCGCAATGTCGAGCGCGGCGACGTACTGAAGGCCTCCGACGTCATCACCGAACGGCGGCCGAAGGCCGAAGTCGGCAATGACGCCGCACTCCGCGGCCACGCGGTCGGCATGCAGATGCGCAAGGGCCTTCGCGCCGGCCAGGCGCTGCGTGTGGCCGACATCGGCAAACCGGATCTGGTGCAAAAAGACGACAATGTCACGCTGATCTACGAAGCAGCCGGGATTTACCTCACCGCGCGCGGCAAGGCGGTCGATAACGGCACCGACGGCGACACCGTCACCGTGCTCAACCTGCAATCCAAGCGCACCATCACCGGCACCGTCGTCGGTCGCGACCAGGTTGCGATTGCCATCGCCATGCCGCGGCTTTTTCCCGCCGACACCACCTCCTCGATCGGAGCTGCCGAGACAGAGACACCGGTTTCCGTAGCCAGCCGCAATAGTGCACAGACGACGTCAAAGGCAGAGTAAAGTAGATGTTGATTTCCAGGTTCAAACGTATCGCGCTTGCCGGAACCATGCTGAGCATCGTCAGCCTTGCCGGCGGCTGTGCCGGGATCGACCGGCTCTCCCAGATCGGCGAGCAACCGAAGCTTTCATCGATCGAAAACCCGACGACACAACCCGGCTACAAGCCGGTGCAGATGCCGATGCCGAAACCGGAGACGGTATCCTACAATCCCAATTCGCTCTGGCGAAACGGCTCGCGCTCGTTCTTCAAGGATCAACGCGCCCACCAGATCGGCGACCTGTTGACCGTCACCGTCAACATCACCGACCAGGCCAACTTCGCCAACGAGACCCAGCGCAGCCGCAGCGCCACCGAAGACTCCGGCATTACCGCGTTTCTCGGCTCGAGCCTGTTCGGCATGCGGGCGCAATCGGTGCTGCCCGGACGCTTCCTCACCGCGGATTCCACCATGGGCACCGACGGCAAGGGCACGATCACACGGCAGGAAACCTTGCAGACCAACGTCGCCGCGATCGTCACCCAGGTGCTGCCGAACGGCAATCTCGTGGTCGAAGGCAAGCAGGAGATCCGCGTCAATTACGAGAAACGCGAACTGATCGTCGCCGGCATCGTGCGGCCGGAGGATATCCAGAGCGACAACACCATCAACTCCTCGAAGATCGCGCAGGCGCGCATCGCCTATGGCGGCCACGGCGAGATCAGCGACATCCAGCAGCCGCGCTACGGCAGCCAGGTCATGGACGTGCTGTTGCCGTTCTAAACGAGCTCCCACATCGTACCGCGAACCTAGGCGCGGTGCGATGTTCAAAGCGGCCTCCGTCAGCTCCCCTGACGGAGGCCGCAATTGTTTTGAAGGCGGAAAGAAACCGGCACGGAAAAAAGCGGATCGCGCAGCGGCGATCCGCTTTCGGATTCTCGGCGTGGCGAAAATTCAGGCGACCGAAGAAATGGCCTGCGGCAGCACTTCTTCGGGGAATAGCCGGTCCCGACCGCTCATATCGTATTGCAGCTCGCCGGCATGTAGTTTTGCGTTATTGGCTTCGCGTTTGATGGCGTCTTCCTCACCATACATGAACGCCAGGAAGGCGTAACGCTTGCCTTTGGTCACGGGCGTCACCTGATGCAGCGCGCCGCAGGAAAACACCAGCGCGCCGCCTTCCGACGGCCGGTAGGCCTTGGTGCCGAACTCCGGGAATGCCAGGTCACCGCCTTCGAAATCGTTGTTGAGGTTGATCGAGAGCGCGAAGCGCCGATGCTGGGCGCCGGCGTTGATATTGTCGCGATGCCGGTGGAAGTGGGCGGCAACCGCGCTGTCGTAGCAGGCAACGACATAGCGATCCATGCGCGTCACCTTGAACTGAAAATAGCGCTCGATCGGACCGACCAGCCGCCGCACGATGTGGTCGCGGATCAGTTCGCGCACCTCCGGCACGCCGACCGCAACATCGCTGCGCCGCTTCAGCCGCCAGTCGGACAACGTGACGGTCTTGCCGTCGATGTCGAACTGAAAGCCGGAGTCCACCGCGCCTTGCGTCTCGTAGAACTGCATCAGGAAGTCGCAGAGTCCGAAGCTGAAAACCCGCGGCACCATCAACGCCGGCGCGAACATCGGAACACCAGCGGAATCGTCGACCCGGGGCAGGCCTTGCAGCACGTTGCGAACCATCTCCGCATGTCCTTGCGGAATATCCCAGGCGATATCGGCAACCGCGCGCAGCATCGGATCGAGGATGACGGTGCGCGGCATCTCGCCAGCGCCGAACAACCGGCTGACGGCGCCGTCGTGATCAGCCAGGAAAGACAAAGTGCCGCTGGAGATCGCGGCCAGATGATCGGTTTGGCTGGGTTGTCCGGTGAATACGCAGCCGACGATCAGATGATCCTCGCTGAACGACGCGCTCATGTGCAGAAATTCTGCGACCTCGGCTACCGCGCGCGGGTCGGCGAGCGGGCCGAGGAAACTTAGTACCACCCAGCGACCGGCGCCGGCATGCAGATCGAACGATCCGCCGGTTACGACCGGCAGGCTGAACCAGGGGACTGGATCGCCAAGAATGATTCGAGGGCTAGCTGCGTGCGTGTCGCTCATGGCAAATGCTCAACTCAAAGTTCCATCTTCTTCGGCGATAATTCAGCTGCGTTAATGAAAACTTCCAGCGCGCCGTCGATATGTTGCTCCGTGTTGCGCATGTCAGGCCCGAAATTATTCCGAAACAAAATTGTCTGTTCCGAATCCGCCCGCACGCGCGGTTCGGCGGCAGCAAGCGTTGCGGACCGCCAAAGTCCGGGCTCGGCTTCGGTGAAACCGTTGTCACGGTAGACGTTGCGCACGGCGATATTACGAGATGTCGGAATGATTCGCCCGCAAAGCGGCAGCGGACTGTTCTTCATCTCGTCCAGGATATGACGCAGAAAGCGATGCTCGATTCCGATCCCGAGCGCCCGGCAACTGACGGCTAGCCCTGCGATTTCTCCTTCGATAATGACGGCGGCCCCGACCAGGCCGTAGTCGCCGAGCCGATCCGACACTTCGATCGCAAACAGGTGGGCATCCGGATTTGCCGCCAGCGCCGCCAGTTCGGCGCAAGAGAATTTTCGAGCTGTGGTGTTGAACTGGGTGGTGCGCTGAAACAGCTCTTCGACGCGTTGCAGTTTCGACGACGACGCGCCAAGACGCTCGATGGCGCATCGGATCTGCAACTGTTCGATGTACTGCGCCTCTCCCATCGTCTCGCCGCGCAGCTGCTGCCTGACGATCTGCGCCTTGACGAGTTCGCTGCGGGACGCAGCCTCGGCGGTCACCACCGGAATCTGCAAACGCGGATCGTCGAGCAGGCGCCGGCGCAAGGTGAAGGGGTCCTCGCCCCAGACCTCGACCTCCGGCAGCCGCTGGCGCACGCGGTCGCGCTCGACCGGATTGTCGTCGATGAACAGGAAGGCATCGAGCGCAAAGCCGAGCTCTTCGGCGATGGAGCGGATATTGCCGACCTTGTCGTCCCAGTTGACGCGCCAGGTGACGAAATCGTCCGGCGTCAGCAGCCGATGTTGCGGGTAGTGGTCGGGATATTTCCAGAGCTCGCGCACCGTCGCCTCGTCGTTCTTGCTGACGCAGGCGAGCACGATGCCGCGCTTCTTCAGCGATTTCAGCGCCTCGTGCAGGCCGAAATAGAGGCCGATGATAGGAAAATGCGCCGCTGATTTCCGGCGTCCAGGCGAACGGGCTGCCGGTTTCCGCCAGCACGCCCGGCCACAGCGTGCCGTCGAGATCGACGATCACGCATTTCTTGCGGCCGATCCCGGTCACGGTGACCAGCGCATCGATATGCTTTTCGGCCATCACCGCCTCGCGGCCGTAGGGATCGCCGCCGAGCGCGTGCGCCAGCGGCGCGATGTCCGGGAAACAGGCCGTGGACGGCGGCCTTTTCGCTCTCCGGCCGCTGCAGCATCCAGCCGGGCGAGCCGAAATGGGTGAAGCCGACCTGGCCGTCATCGAGCAGCCGCTCGGCGCCGGCCGCGCCAAGGGCGGCCGCGATATCGACCACGTAGACGTCGGGGAAGGCGACCGCGAGCTCGGCCAGCGCCACATTGGTCAGGCGGAAGCGCGTGCGATGTCCCTTGACGCCGCGCTCGGCCAAGCCCAGCGGCTGAACGGTCGGTTCGGGCAGATTGTCGATCAGGATCGGCGCCGAGGTCATCTCGCGCAAGTCCGGTCAGAAGCTGGGTGGCATGCCCAATGTAGGCGGCGTGCGGGTTGAGGCCGTTGTCGAGGTCCTCCGCGACAAGGTGCCGCGCCCGCAACGCGCCGATGAAGATCACGTCGTGCTTGTGCTCGGCCGGCAAAACGAACATCGTCGGGAAACGTCGCCGCCACACGCAGGTCGATGCCGCGCCGCGCCGCCTCCCGGCGCAGGAAATCGGCCTCCATCTGGATATCGCAATCGCCGAACAGCACGGCGTCGACGCGCCGGCGGGTCCCGCCGAAATCCTCGAGGCCGTAGGAGGCGCCGACCGCCCAATAAGCGGAGCCGCCCTCTTTCAATTTGCGCCGGTAGCTCTCCAGCATCTCGGCGGGATCGCGTCCGTGCTGGACGGAAAGCTCGGCACCGATCGCAGCCAGTTCGTCTTCCGGCGTCATCTCGGTCAGGATCCCGCGTGACGTCAGCTCCATCACGGTGCGTTCAATCGCTTCGCGCAGACCCGCTTTCGTGTCGCCAGGCTTTGCCAGCAGCGCCACCATGGCCTCGCAATCCTCGGGCACACGACGGGCTTCCGAAAAATAGTCCAGAAGGGCCGATATTTCGCTATCGGCCGGAAGGCGCATATGGCTGATCGCGTGCACGACCAGTGTACGGCCGGGACCGACGGGCAACAGATGAACGAAGCGGGAGCGGCGGAGAATCATTCTTGCCTAGTTTAGCAGGATGGATGCAGATGTGAATCCGGGTAGCGACCGCCGCGCCAAAGCACGATCAGATGGGTTGAATCGTCCTCGCGCTTAGTTCTTTGATGAAGCATGATCTTTTCGGAAAAACCGCTTCACGCTTTTCCGGATCATGCTTTAACCTCACTTGAGGCTTGAAACATGATGACACAGGAAGGCGGCGGGCCGGCCTCACCGACCGGGCCCCGCAACGAGGCCAACAGCCATCTGTCTAACCGCGGACTTCTGATCGTCGTTGCGACGCTCGCGGTCGCGCTCGTGCTCGGCTATCTGCTGCTGAGCAAGCTCATCGATATATCGCAGGAAGAAGATTGCGCGCTGGCGCACCGGTATAATTGCGGCGCCGTCGAAGTGCCGCGCTGAATCGAATCGGCATCGCCGGCGATCACGGCTTCTTGGCTTCGGTGCGCCTGGTGCGGATGCGGCCCTTGTCGCTGGAGGTCGTAAGAAGCGAGAGCGTCGCTTCCTGCCGCATCCACTGCATTCTCGGCCGTGCCGGATAGCCGCCCCATGTCTCGCCGGCGGGAACGCTGCCCATGACGCCGGAACGCGCCGCCACCCGCGCGCCTTTTCCGATCGTGACATGCGGGGCCAGTCCGACCGAGCCGCCGAGTACGGCATAGTCCTCCAACGTCACGCTGCCGCTTAGGCCGCATTGCGCCACGATCACGCAATGCCTGCCGATCTGGCAGTTGTGCCCGATCTGACAGAGATTATCGATCTTGCTCGCCTCGCCGATTACGGTGTCCCTGATGCCGCCGCGGTCGATCGTGGTGCCGGCGCCGATCTCGACGTCGTTCTGAATGATGACCCGCCCGGTCTGCGGAATTTTTTGCTGGGCGGCATCCTCGGTGTAGCCGAAGCCATCCTGGCCGATGTGGCAACCCGGATGGATCGCGACGCGATCTCCGATCAGCGTATGCACGATCGAGCACCCGGCGCCGATGCTGCAATCGCGGCCGATCGCGACGTCAGGACCGATCACGGCGTTCGAGGCGACGATGCTTCCCGCGCCGATTTCGGCGCGCGGCCCGATGACGGCGCCGGGATCGATCGTAACATCGCTTTCGAGCCGGGCGGTGGGATGGATGGTTGCGCCTTCGAAAATGCCGTCGGTTTCAAACAGCGAGAACGGCCGCAAGGACTGCGGATAGAGCTTTCGGTGCACGGCGACGAAGGCGCGATAAGGCGCCTCGGTGCGCAGGACAATAAGGCCTTCCGGCGCGTGGCCGGTAAAGCGCTTCGGCATCAGGCAGGCGCCGGCACGCGTATTGATCAGGGCGTCGGTAAATTTGTTGGCGTCGATAAACGCCAGATCGGCCGGGCCGGCCAGATCGGCCGGCGCCACGCCGGTAATCACATGCGACATCGACGCGTCTGCGCTCGCTTCGGCACCTGTCAGCGCGACGATTTCGCCGATCGTCAAGCCCGACGGGCGATCAAAGAAGCGGCGATTTCCCATTTACCAATCCATGCTGGCGAGACTGGTGTCCCGATGCCGACGTTCGTATTATCGAACTGTCACACTGGCAAGCAAACCGTCAGATCAACGGCCGTGGGAGCCATCACGAGTTCTACCAATATGTGAACGAGCCGCAGCAACGGGCCACGTTGACAGCTATCTGTATTCAGCAGATGCTATTAGAAACTCAAGACAAATTTTCACATTGTCGAAAAGCTGGAACGCTGAAGTTCAGCTATCAAACGGGAGCGAATTAATGACTTTTCGTCGCCATTCAAATGCCTGTCTCACCGCGGTCGCGATCGCCGCACTTGTGACGGCATGGAGCGGCCCAGCCAGCGCGCAGCAGAAGAAGACACTGTCGGTCAAAGCCGACGCCATCGGCGGCGTGGTGACCGGCCCCAACGGTCCGGAAGCCGGCGTCTGGGTGATTGCCGAGACCACGGACCTGCCGACCAAATACGCCAAGATCGTCGTCACCAATGACAACGGACAATACCTGATCCCGCAGCTTCCGTCAGCCAACTACAAGGTCTGGGTGCGCGGCTACGGCCTTGTCGATTCCGATAAGCAGGATGCAAAGCCAGGCAAGAACCTCGACCTGAAGGCCAAAGTGGCGCCGACCGCGGCCGCCGCGGCCGAGTACTATCCCGGCATGTACTGGTACTCGATGCTCAAGATTCCCCCGGCCAGCGAATTTCCCGGTTCGGACAAGAATCCGAACGGCGTCGGACCTGGCATGACCTCGCAAGCGGTCTGGATCGACAGCGTCAAGAACTCCTGCCAGTCGTGCCACGCGCTGGGCAGCCAGAACATTCGCAATCCCCACGTGAAAGAACTCGGCGGCGAGTTCAAGACCTCGGAAGATATGTGGGAACGCCGCGTCCAGTCCGGCCAGGCCATGAACAACATGGCGCTGACGCTCAGCCGTATGGGACCGCCGCGCGCCTACAAGATGTTCGCCGACTGGACTGACCGCATCGCTGCGGGTGAACTTCCCTTCGACAAGCCCGAGCGTCCGGCCGGTGTCGAGCGGAACATCGTCATCACGTCGTGGGCTTGGGGCAAAAAGGGAGAATATCTCCACGACGAGGTTTCGACCGACAAGCGCAACCCGCATGTGAATGCCTACGGCAAGATCTACGGCTCGCCGGAGGAAAGCTCCGACGACGTGCCGGTGCTCGATCCGATCAAGAACGTCGCGTCCTACATCAAGGAGCCGTACCGGGATCCTGATACACCGAGTTCCGAGGACGATCCGATGGGACCGTCAGTGTTCTGGGGCGATGAGCCGATCTGGGACGGTCACACCTCGATCCATAACCCGATGATGGACGAAAAAGGCCGGCTCTGGCTCACTGCACGCATTCGCAAGGCGCCGAACCCCGCAAGCTGCCAAGCCGGGTCGGACCTGCCTTCGGCCCAGGTTGCACCGCTCAAAGAATCGCCCCGCCAGACGTCGTTCTACGATCCGAAGACGGAAAAGTGGACGATGATCGATACGTGTTTCGGCACGCATCACCTTCTGTTCTCGCCGAGCGACAGCAAGCTCTGGTTCAGCTGGGGACAGCCCTATGCCGGCGTGGTCGGCTGGCTCGACGTCAAGAAGTTCGAGGAAACCGGCGATGCGATGAAGTCGCAGGGCTGGACCCCGATCGTCGCGAACGTCTCGGGCACCGGCAAGCGCGAGCCTTACGTCGCCGCCGACAAGCCGATCGAACCCGGCAAGGACAAAGCGGTGAAAGCGGCGTTCTATGGCCTGATGCCGAGCGTCAAGGGCGATGTGATCTGGGGCCAGACCATGGGCCCGGGTTTCTCGCGCATCGACCAGCCAGCCTACCTGGTGCGGCTCATTCCCGGAAGCGATCCGACCCATACAGCCGTTTCGGAAATCTTCCAGTCACCACCCGGCACCTATGGAGCCCGTGGCGTCGACATCGACTCCAAGGGCGTGGCCTGGACCGTGCTGTCCAGCGGACAAATGGCAAGCTTCGACCGTTCCAAGTGCAAGGAAAAGCTCGAAGGGCCGAACGCGGCGACCGGCGCGCAGTGCTATGAAGGCTGGACGCTGTACCGGATGCCTGGGCCGCAGTTCAAGGATGTCAATGATCCGCAAGGAAGCGCCAACCACGCGTACTACATGTGGGTCGACGTCCATAACACGCTCGGCCTCGGCAACGACGTGCCGATCGCTACCGCCAACGGCAGTAAATCGCTGCTGGCGCTCGTGAACGGCAAGTTCGTCAACATCCGCCTGCCCTATCCGCTCGGTTTCTTTGCCAAGAACACCGACGGCCGGATCGACGATGAGAAGGCCGGCTGGAAGGGCCGCGGCGTGTGGACAACCACCGGTACCCGCGCCTATTTCCACAGCGAAACCGGCAAGGATGAGAAGCCGCGCGTGTATCACGTGCAGCTGCGCCCGGACCCGCTTGCTGACTAAAGCCTGGCCGCAGGGAATCTGCGGACAAATTTTCAACGCGACATCATTGCCTCGCTGCATTCAAAGATGCAGCGAGGCAATTGCGTTTAAAGGTGTTCGGAGCGGCTTTGGAATCCGGAAAAGCGCCGGGCTTCAGCCTTTAGCTTCAGCCTTTATAAGGTGTCGGGATAAGGTGTCGGGGCTGGACGCGGTCGAACTCAAGCCTAGAGCATGATCCGGAAAAGTGTGTAGCGGCTTTCCCTCGCGACAAACGCGGAACGCGTTGGCGCGGAGATCATGCTCAATCAAATAATTAAAGCGCGACGACGATTTATACAAATCTCATCGCGCTTTATATCCGGCGAGACGCGCCGCATCGGCACCGGCGATCCGCAACGCCTCACGGCCGCGCTCAGACCGGCGGCGCATACCGGCGGCGAAACCGGCTACTCGTCGCGATAGACCTTCTCGCGCTTCTCGTGGCGTTCCTGCGCTTCCACCGACAAGGTGGCGATCGGACGCGCTTCCAGCCGCTTCAACGAGATCGGCTCGCCGGTCTCCTCGCAATAGCCGTAAGTGTTGTCCTCGATACGCTGCAACGCAGCATCGATCTTCGAGATCAACTTGCGCTGCCGGTCACGGGCACGCAGTTCGATCGCGCGATCGGTTTCCGATGAAGCGCGGTCGGCAAGATCAGGATGATTGACGTTCTCTTCCTGGAGCGTCTGCAACGTGATCTTCGATTCTCGCAGGATTTCGTCCTTCCAGGCCAGGAGCTTGGCGCGGAAATAGTCGCGCTGGCGCTCGTTCATGAAAGGCTCTTTTTCGGTCGGTCGATAGTTCTTCAACTTTTCCAAGGCCAGCCCATCTTTCACCTGAGGCACCGCGCCCTTGCGGCACCGCGCGAGGAGAAAGCCCCCTCGCGCGGCGCCTTATATAGCGCAGCCTTGCGACAGACAATATTGCCGTAGCCGGCCTACCCCGGAGGCCCAAGCCCCTGCACAGGCAAATTGATCGGGAGCGGGGCTTGGGATTGGCCAGTCTGGTTAATAGCCGACGGTAAAGCGCGAACGGATATGGGCCGGGCGCTCGATCTCGTCGGCCAGGGCGACCGCAAAGTCCTCGAACGAAATCCAGCTCTTTCCAGCCGAATCGACCAGGAGTTGGTCCGTTCCCAGGCGGAACTTGCCGGTCCGGTTCCCGAAGTCGATCAGCGCCGACGGCGACAGGAAGGTCCAGTTCAGCTCTTTCTCCTGCCGCAACCGCTCCAGGAAGGCCCCGCCCTTTTCGGCCTCCGCTTTGTACGCCGCCGGGAAATCCGGCACTGTTACGAGTTGCACCCCGGGCGCGACCTCGAGCGAGCCGGCGCCGCCCACCACGAGGTAGCGGGGCACGCCCGAATCCCTGGCCGCGCCGATCAGGGCTTCGGCGTCGCTGTCGAGGAAATGAATCGAACTCACTGCGGCATCATGTCCGGCCCATAATTTGGCAAGCGCCGCCCGGTCATTGGCGTCGCCCGAGACCGCCCTGACATTGGCGAGCTTGGCGATCTTGTCCGGGTTTCGGGCAATCCCCGTGACGCTATGGCCGCGGCGGGCGAGTTCGGCGGTGATGCAGGACCCGGCGCGTCCCGAGGCGCCGGCGATGGCGATCTTCATGCTTGTCTCCGTCTCTTAAAGTTTTGGGTCAGCTGGAGTAGTATCCAGTGGTGACTAGATATCCATCGGGAAGCTGGTGTTAAGAACGCACTTCAGGTTAACCTGGTCACGCCGGGGTAACCCCGCTGGAAGCGGGCTTTACGGAGTTCACGTGCCATGAAAGCGAATCCCTATTCGGCCGATTGCCCAACCCGCCAGATTCTGGACCGGGTCGGCGACAAATGGGCGGTGCTGATCCTTTTGCTGCTGCGCTTTGAGGCCTTGCGCTTCAATCAGTTGCGCCGCGGCATTGAAGGGATTTCGCAAAAGATGCTGTCACAGGTGCTCAAAAGCCTGGAGCGCGACGGCCTGGTGAAGCGCCGCGCGATCGCAACGGTGCCGGTAACGGTGGAGTATTCGATCACGCCGCTTGGCAAGACGCTGGCCACAGCCGTCGATCCCTTGCGCGACTGGGCCGAAACCAACCTGAAGGAAGTGCTGGCCGCCCAGCGCCGCTACGACGCGCAGCAGCACGCCAGGGCGGCCTGAGACCAACGCGGCGTGAATTTTGAAATTAGTGCTGCCCGGCCTTGGCGAGTTCGACTTCGACGCGCAACTCGATCTCGGAAAGCACGGCATCCAGACCCGGGTCGCCCGAAGACGACTTCAGGTTGACCGAAGCATCCCGCAGCCGGCTCACGGTCGAGGCATCGAAATTACCGGACAGCAGCGCGATCTTGAGATCATCGAGCACGTCGAGCGCGCGTTTGCCGCGCTGGACCGAGCGTTTGCGCCGCTCGACCGGATCCTCTTCGATTCCCTGCATCGCCAGCAGTGCATCGATACCCGTCGCGGCCTTCGTGGCCAGCGTCGCGCGTGTCTCGCTGGCGGAAGCTGCATCGTCCGGCAGCGAAAAGCCGCTCGTGCTGGTCCGCCGGACGTTACTGGTCTGGGACCCCAGAGTGGTGCCGTTCGGTCCTGTGATGCGCATGGTGGATCCCTGCCGATATGACGTGCAGCATCGCCTGCGATGGTTAACGCGGCGTAAATCGCCCGGCAAAATCTGCCGGGATGCGGCAGTTTCGGCTGCCTGCGGCTCGCCAAGCGCCGACGCTCTCCAGAAATGATCCAATCAAATCAGCTCATTAGCTGAAATGAAGGCATGGCACGGCGCTCGCATAGTGGGGTGCGGATCGCCCCTCATGGGAGTGATGGACGGTCCCTTTCAGTTCGATACCTCAGCGGGGAGCAGAGGATGCCAGGCGTTGATTGGGGAAAATGGTTGCGGCTGGGCGCGTGCGCGCTTTCGGCGTTGCAGGTATGGACGGCTCCGGCCGGCGCGACGTCGCGGATCAAGGATCTCGCCAATATCGAAGGCGTGCGGCAGAACCAGCTCGTCGGCTACGGACTCGTCGTCGGCCTGAACGGCACCGGCGATACGCTCAACAACATCCCCTTCACCAAGCAATCCCTGCAAGCGATGCTGGAACGCATGGGCGTCAATATCCGCGGCGCCACCATCCGCACCGGCAACGTCGCTGCCGTCATGGTCACCGGCAACCTGCCGCCGTTCGGAACCCAGGGAACCCGCATGGACGTGACGGTTTCCGCGCTCGGCGATTCCAAGAACCTGCAAGGCGGCACCCTCCTCGTCACCCCCCTGCTCGGCGCCGACGGCAACGTCTATGCGGTGGCGCAAGGCTCTGTCGCCATCAACGGTTTCCAGGCCGAGGGTGAAGCCGCCAAGATCGTCCGCGGCGTTCCGACCGTCGGCCGCATCGTCAATGGCGCCATCATCGAACGCGAGATCGAATTCGCGCTCAATCGCCTGCCCAATGTCCGGCTCGCGCTGCGCAATGCCGACTTCACCACCGCCAAGCGCATCGCGGCTGCGGTCAACGACTTTCTGGGCGCGAAAAGCGCCGAACCGCTCGATCCCTCGACCGTCCAGTTATCGATCCCGCCGGAATTCAAGGGCAATGTCGTTGCCTTCCTGACCGAGATCGAGCAGTTGCAGGTTGAGCCGGACCTGGGCGCCAAGATCATCATCGACGAGAGAAGCGGCATCATCGTGATGGGCCGCGACGTCCGTGTCGCCACCGTGGCGGTGGCCCAGGGCAACCTCACCGTCTCGATTTCGGAAAGCCCGCAGGTCAGTCAACCCAATCCGCTGTCCCGCGGCCGGACGGTGGTGACGCCGCGCTCCAGCGTCTCGGTGACCGAAGACGGCAAGAAACTCGCGCTGGTCAAGGATGGCGTCTCGCTGCAACAGCTTGTCGACGGCCTCAATGGGCTCGGCATCGGCCCGCGCGACCTGATCGGCATCCTCCAGGCGATCAAGGCCGCCGGCGCCATCCAGGCCGACATCGAGGTGATGTGATGGATCTCGCTCAGATCAGCAACAGCAAGCTCATCAGCGCCGCCAGGGCGTCGATGCCCACCTATGGCGGCCACCCCGACTACGACTTCGCCGCCGCGCTCAACAAGGTGTCGCCGCAGGTGAAGGCCAAGGCCCAGACCCAGGCGCAGAACTTCGAGGGAATGTTCATCAACTCGATGTTCTCGGAGATGACCAACGGCCTCAAGGGCGAAGGCCCGTTCGGCAACACTACCGGCACCGGCATCTGGCGCTCCATGCAGATCGAACAATATTCGAAATCTTTCGCGCAGGCAGGCGGCGTCGGCATCGCCAAGAACGTCTACCGCACACTGATCATGCAGCAAGCCAAAACCGCCGGCCAGCCTCAAGGAAACACCCAAGGAAATACTCAAGGGAAACAAGTATGAACCCGTCTCCTTCACGACAGCCGGCGCCGGCGACCCCGTTGATTTCAACGCCCGCTGAAGCCCGCAAGCTCGCCGAAGATCTGATGAATGCCATGAGCGCGCTGCTCGGCGTCATTGAACGCGAAACCGAGCTGGTGCGCGCCGGCAAAATCCGCGAGGCGATGGCATTCGAATCGAAGAAGGCGGAGCTGTCGCGCCACTATGTCGGCGTGGTCGCGCGCCTGAAGGCCAATCACCTCTACCTGGCCAAGACCTCGCCGGATCTACTGGCCACGCTGCGCCGTCATCACGACACGTTCCGCGCCATGTTGCAGGTCAATCTCACCGTGCTCGCGACCGCGCATGCGGTTTCCGAAAGCATCGTGCGCGGCGTCAACGCCGAGGCTCAGCGCCGCAACATTCCGACCACCTACGGCGCGACCGGCCGGCGGGTCAATCCGGGCGCGCAGCACCTCAAGCCGCTGGCGGTCAGCCGCTCGCTGTAGCGCTCTGGCGCTGCCGATCTGAACGCTACCGGGCCGATCGCACTTTCCCCGAAATCATCGCAATTAGCTCCGTCCGCACGCGGTCGATGACATCGGCGTAGTCCCGCGATTCGCCTTGTCTGAAAAGCCGCGCAGACGGATACCAGGGACTATCCTCGCGATCGAGTAACCACCGATAATCCGGCGTATAAGGCAGCAGTATCCAGGTTGGCCGGCCGAGCGCACCGGCCAGATGAGCGACGCTCGTGTCCACCGTGATCACCAGGTCGAGACACGACACGATCGCGGCCGTTTCAGCAAAGTCGGTGAGATTGCCGGCGAAATCGACGATATCTGTCCGTTCAAGCAGGGTTGCCCTGTCGTCGGGCCGCAGGTCCTTCTGCAAACTCACAAAGGTCGCATCGAGGTCCAGAATAGACGTCAAGGCACGTAATGATAACGATCGATTATGATCATTATCGTGGTTCGGATTGCCGGACCAGGCAAGGCCAACCCGCAATCTGTCGTGAGAACCGAGACGCGCTTCCCAGGTTTCCAAAAGCGCCGCAGCAGACGCGGGTAGATAGGAAGCGGACGGAATTGTTTCAAAGGTCGTCCCGAAGGCGAGCGGCAGGCTAGAAATCGGGCAATACATGTCAAACGCCGGCAGCGTCGTGGCCGACATCGTGGCGGCCGACAACGGAAGACACTGGGAGACACCCCCGACTTTCGACAACAACGGGCACAAAACATTTTGCGCGACCAAAATGACGCGCGCTCCCCGCGCGGCCAGCATGGGTATGTAACGCGAAAACTGAATAGCATCGCCAAGGCCTTCGTCCACAGGGACGAGAATGGTCTTGCCCTCGATCAGCTCTCTGCCGAGCCACCGCGCTTGGGGATATTTAAAGTGGGCCAGCGGTAAATCCGGAAAACTCCCACGCACTTCACGCCCAATCCAGCCGGCGTCGAAATTCCCCGTCAACAGATCGAGAAGCGATCTCGCCCAATTGGCCTTCACATTGTCCGGATGCAGCGCCTTCAGTGCATCATACGTGATGAAAGCCTCATTGAACCGGTGCAGATTCGTGAGTGAAGATGCTTTGCCGATGAATGCTTCCGGATAGTCGGGTCGTAATCCGAGCGCCCGATCGAACCAGGTCACCGCCTCCTCGTCGCGACCCAATCGTTGCAGAAAGGCGCCGGCATCGTTGCATATCGCGGCGTCTTGGGGATCGAGCACATGCGCCTGCTTGATGTCGTCCAAAGCTTCTTCGAGTTTTTTAAGGCCGTACAGCGTCAGTGCGCGCTTACGCAAAGTCAGTCCATGGTTCGGCTGCAACTGCTTGCATAGATCGAAGGAAGAAAGGGCTTCGTCCAATCGTTCCAGATGGAACAGCAGGGACCCAACGTTGAAAGCTGCGTCGCAATCACGAGGATTGAGGACTAACGCCTGCTGAAAGTTGAGCACGGCTTGATCCGGGCGATTCAGGCTTACGAGAATGTGGCCGAGGTGCTTCCACAATTCAGCCGCATCCGGTTTAAGCTGCACCGCCTTATCGAAGGCCTTGAGAGCCTCTTCAAACCGGCCCTGATTTCGCAGGGCGATGCCGAGAGCCACGACATACTGAAGTTTGACCTCCTGGCCGATGGCGCGCGCAAACCATTCAATAGCGAGATCGTGCTGCGTGGCATAAGCAGACAGCAAACCCATTAGATAAAGGGCATCCGCATTATCGGGCTCCGCCATAAGCGCTCGCTGGCAACAAAGCTGAGCCTCGAGATGTTCCCCCGCCCGCAGGTGCCGCAGACCCGCCTCATACAGCTCCGCAGGCGTGCTTACGGCGGGAATGCTCGAAGCTTTGCGGGAATCTCGGGCGGCTACCCGGCGATCACGGCGGTTCATTGGCTTATCCCGATTGGTTTGTCGTTGAATCGGTAAATGATTCCGCGATCCCCAGAAAGCTCTACTGCGGACGCCGCCCACGGCACCTGGCCTTGGCTTGGTTGGGCTTGGTTGGGCTTGGCTCGCCTTCCGCCCGCCGCATACCGAACGAATAATCGCATTTTTCCTAAAATTCTTACGAAGAGATCAGCGCCGTACTCATCATATTCCCTAACAATGCGTTGAGACGTCTAGTTCATATTGCCGATGACGAGGGGTTGGGATTTGACTCGAGGAGAGCCAGGAGGCTGCCATGAGTACGGATTTCAGCATCAGGCCGGTGGGGACCCCGGTCGCAGTTTCATTACCGCCCGCCGCCAGCAACGCGGCGATCGGCGGCGTGCCTACGCAATTGCCTGCCAATCAAAGCGTCACGGCAACGGACGCGAGCACGGCAAGTAGCAATGATTCACCAAGCCAGGGTTCGAGCGATCTCTCGCGTCAGGCGTTTTTCGACACCGCAGCCGCGTCGGTCGTTTTCCAGTCGGTCGATGCCTTGACCGGCGAGGTGGTTCAGCAATTTCCGGATGAAGCGACGTTAGCCCGTCGCGCGGCCTATTTTCATTCGCTGGATCTGAGCAAGGACGGCTCCACGCGTCCGCTCACCACCGACGTGACGGCGTAAAGACCGAAGCGAAGCGGAAGAGTTGACGAAGGGCCTTTAGGTCCTGCCCGCAAGGCCGGCCGCGATATTACAGTTGATGTCGATCAGCGGCTTCAGCTTGGAGGGGTCCGGCGCCAGCTGCATGTCGACTGTCTGGTGCATGACGAAGATGCTGATGTTGGCGATGTTCTGACGAACTTCGATCGAATTCGGATTGTCGTCGGCCTCAGCAGCGCTCATGAAGATCGTCCACAGGCGGCGATTGAACAGCAACGCCTTGTGCATCTTGGCATCCGGACCTGTCCAGTTCGACTGCACATCCCGCAGTTGCTTGGCAGCCTTCAGCAGCGCCTGCGCCTCTATTTCCCTCGGATTGCCGGTAACCTGAGACGTGCGGGAATAGGCCTGGGCTGCTTGAGACATTCATCACTCCGAACTGGATTACGCAGTACGCGGACGCCGTAACTGCCCAAGTTTTATAGGTTCTTGCCTTTAAAATATGGTTAGCGCTGGTGGTAGAATGCTTCCGCAAAATTACGGAATAGGCAATTGCCTACATTCGTATCTTGTCGCAGCAAGGAACGTCAGAGTTGCAGCATTATCCGATCGGCAGAAACACACGATCAACGAAAAACGGCAGGGCTTCCCCCGCCGTTTTTCCTTCTGTCGTTTGATCTTCGATCAGCGGAGCAGCTGGAGCACGCTCTGCTGCGACTGGTTGGCGAGCGCCAGCGCCGAGACCGCGATCGACTGGCGGGTCGACAGCGCCTGGCTGTTGGCCGCTTCCTGGTTCGGATCGGCCAGCGTCAGGTTCGACGCGCCGGTCTGCAACACGTTGATCAGGCTCTTGTTGAAGTCCTGGCGAATCTGCACCACCGACAGGTTCGAACCGAGATTCGAGGCTTCGGACCGAAGCAGGTCGGAGGCGCCTTGCAGTGCTTTCAACACCTTGTTGGTGGCGTTGTTGTCGATGAAGTCGGTGCCCACCGTCAGGTTGGAGAGGCCCAGGCCGGCCGAGTTGAAGTTCGAACCGGTGATGCTCAGCGTCGAGGTGCCGGTCTCGTTGAACACCAGCTTCAGCGTATCGCCGTTCAGCAGGTTGATGCCGTTGAACGAGGAGTCCTGCGCGGTGGTCGTAATCTGCGACAGGATGTTGTTGTACTGCGAGATCAAGCCGGCGCGGGTAGCCTGGGCGTTGGGATCAGCGACCGGAGGCGGTGAAACCTTGCCGTTGAACAAGTTGCTGGAACTGGCGACCGCGCCGATCGTTTGCGAGGCGTCATCGTTGGAAGTAATGATGGTCAGGTTGCCGTTGGCATCGACCGTGGCCTGAAGATTGTTTGCCGCCAGCGCCGTGTTCAGCTCGTTGAGGTTGCTGATCTGGTTGGCGCCGGTACCGAACGTGATGTTGGTCGCCGTGCCGGTTCCGACCGCCGCGATCGACAGCGTCGAATTGAGGGCCAGTGCCGAATTCGAGGACTGTGTCCGCGGGAAGGTCGTGGTCGCGGTGCCGCTGCCGATGCCGAGCGAGGCCAGAAGAGTGGCGTTGCTCGAGCTGAGGCTGAGATCGGAGTTCGTGCCGGTCGAAATATGGATTGCACCGCCGGAGACCGAGGAGGCGGTATCGCCCGTCGTGGTGGTCAACGTCGCCACACCGGTGGTGGTGTTGATCGCAGCCGTCTGCACGCCGGTCGCAATGTCGATCGCATTCAACAGGTCGGAGGTGGTGCCCGCCCCGATATAAACCGTCGAGTTGCCGTTGCCGTCGGTAAGGACGTTGCCGACCAGGCCGGAAGTGCCCGCGGCGGCGGCCGGAGTTGCCCCGGTCTTGAAGGTGATGGTGTGACCGTCGACCGTCAGCGTGTCGTTGTTGGCAATCGTTGCGGTGATGGCGTTGGTGTTCGCCGCCGTCGTTAGCGAGGTGGTGCCGGTGATCGCGGTTGCGGTCGTCGCTGTGGTATTGACGGCAGTGCCGACGAACGAAGCGGAAGCAATCGTGGTGCCACCGAACAGGTTGGAGGCGGTTGCACCTACACCGAGCGCCACCGTGAAGCTCGACTTCGTGGAGTAGCCGATCGTGGTCTGGAGAGCCTGGGTGGCGACCGACTGGGCGCTCTGCACCAGGCTTTCCAGCGAGGTGATGCCGGTGTTGGCGGCCTGAAGCACCTGCACGCCGTTACCGATGCTGTCGAGCAGGCTGCTGATATCCGAAGCGCGGTTGTTGAGGCCCTGCGCGGTGAAGAAGTTGGTCGGATTGTCGAGCGCCGTGTTGACCTTGTTGCCAGTGGCGAGGTCATTCTGGGTCGTCGCGAGCAGTGCTGCCGTCGACTGCAACGAAAGAAGATTTTGGCGGACTGATGCCGAAAGAACAATACCGGACATTTGTTGACCTTCCTATGCAGTGGCGGCCGATTCGGTTCGCGGCCGAAAGCACCTTTCATCGAAAACATAGGGGCAGGGATTTAAATTATGATTAACGGCGGCTTAAGCCAGCTGGTTAACGAATGGTTAAGTCGGAATTCGTGATATCGGCCTGTTTTTGTGCGTCTTTTTGCTTTCACCTCCTCTTCCTGAGACCGATC